>DATMMD010000102.1:0-43945 GCA_035569875.1 Bryobacteraceae bacterium | reverse complement strand
GAAGATTTCTTTGCTTACGCCGATGACGCAGAATTGGGATTGCGGGCCCGGATCGCCGGTTGGAAATGTCTCTACATGCCTGGCGCCCGAGTCCGGCATCATCGCGGCACTACATTTGGCGTGCGATCCGAGCGCAGGCTGTTGCTCATCGAGAGGAACCGCGTCCTGCTGGCAGCGAAACTTTTTCCCTGGAGTTTGCTTTGGCTGAACGGCGCGTATTACCTGACGCGATTGGCAGCGGGACTTTGGGCGGCCGCGACTCACAAGGGGGAGGTGGGCCGCTATCCGGGGCTGACCGGAAAAATCCGAGTCGCGCTGGCTCTCCTGAAGGGCGACCTGGCGGCTCTGATTCTATTGCCAAAAATGCTCGCGAAACGGCACAGCGTAAACCGTATAAGGAAGCTTTCACCTCGCGAAGTAAGAGCGTTGATCCTGCGGTACCGGATTCCGTTGAAGGAACTGACGGAACAAGCCATCTGAGGATGGAGTGCCCCGGCTGCGGGGAGAACGGTGTGCGCACACTGTTCAGCGCGGGCGACCGCCTCTATCACACCACCGAAAAAAGTTTCCTGGTCGTGGAGTGCAAGACCTGCCGCCTCATTCGCCTCGAGCCGCGGCCGTCGCCCCGGGAACTGGCTGATTATTATCCAAGCGAATATTGGTTTCAGCCGGATGCCAACGCCGCATCGCGCATCGAAGAATCGTACCGCCGTTTCGTCCTGCGCGATCATGTCAATTTTGTGATGCGAGCCATCGAAGATTCCGGCCAAAGTGGTCTGGTAGTGGATGTCGGCTGCGGAGGCGGCCTTTTCCTCAAAATGCTGCGCGAGCGCGGATTACCGGTGCTTGGGCTCGAAAGCTCGCACCCCGCCGCCACTGCGGCCTGGAATCAGAATCGCGTCGCGGTGGTTTGTGGCGACCTTTCGAAGTCGCCCATCGAGCGAGGCGGCTGCGCTATCGTAACGATGTTCCATGTGGTCGAGCACCTCCACGATCCCGTCGGCTATTTGCGATCCGCGCGCGACCTCTTGCTGCCGGGTGGAAGGCTGATCGTGCAAGTGCCCAACGCGTCGTCCTGGCAGTTCCTAATTTTCGGCGAGCATTGGAACGGCGTTGACGTTCCCCGCCATCTGGTGAACTACCGCCAGCGCGACCTCGAGAATCTCCTCGAATATTGCGGCCTCGAAGTGGTCCGCCGCAAGCACTTCTCGTTGCGCGATAATCCCGCCGGACTGGCCTCCAGCATTGCGCCCGGTCTCGATCCCATGGCTCGCCGGGTTCGCAGGATCCGCGAGTCTTCGATGCTGAAGCTTGCCAAGGATCTCCTCTATTTCGGCATTGTGCTGGCATCCCTGCCCTTCACCTTGTTTGAAGCGGCCTGCGGCGCTGGTTCCACGATCATGCTGGAGGCGCGCAAGAAAGCTTGAATTATCAAGCCATCGAGCGTCACCTGCCCGGCTTCCTGCGGCGTTACATTCTGCACTTCGAATCCGCGATCGATGACTCGCTCTCAGGCTTCGCCGCGTCGCTTCCTCTTGAGGCCCGCGTACTCGATGCCGGCGCGGGCGAGCGTATTCACCAGAAATATTTCTTAGGCCAGCATTATATAGCCATCGATCTCGCGGTCGGCGACGCGGCTTGGGATTACGGAAAGCTGGATGCTATCGCCGACCTGACCGCTCTCCCCTTTCGCGAAGCGTCGTTCGACGCCTGTATCAACATCGTGACGCTGGAGCACGTGCGCGAGCCTGGCTGCGCGCTGCGGGAGATCGAGCGCGCGCTGAAGCCCGGCGGACGCCTGCTGGTCATCATTCCGCATGAGTGGGAGGTGCATCAATCGCCGCACGATTATTATCGATACACCCGGCATGGCGCGGCGTACTTGCTCAACCAAGCCGGTTTTCAAGAGTTCGACATCCAGCCAGTGGGTGGATATTTCCGCCTGATCTCCCGCCGGCTCCTGAGCGGCCTGCAGTTTTTCCCCGGGCCGCTCTTCTTTGTGGCCGCGCTCTTTCTGGCGCCTCCTGCCCTAGTGCTGCCCTGGTTCGACTCGCTCGATCGTGAACGGAATTTTACACTGGGATATATATGTACTGCACGAAAGCGCTCCTGATCCTGTTCGCTTGCACCGCCTGGGCCGCCGACTTCAGCGGATCTTCCGCGCTCGAATTCACGCGCAAGGCCGTCGCTTTCGGGCCGCGCCCACCCGGCTCCGCAGCCAATCAAAAGCTGCAAGCCTACATCGAATCGCAATTGAAGCCGCTGCACTGTCAAACTTCCTTTGACGCTTTTACTGCTCAGACGCCCGCCGGTGCAGTCGCGATGCGCAGCATCATTGCCAAGTTTCCCGGCCAGTCCGGCCGAGCAATCGTTATCACCGGACATTTCGATACCAAGCCTATGCCTGGCCGCGTCTTCGTCGGCGCCAACGATGGCGGCGCGTCCACCGGATTTCTGCTGGAGCTGGCCCGGGTGGTCAACTCGATGTCCCATGTGGACGACATCGACCTGGTCTTCTTCGATGGCGAGGAAGCCTTCGGGGAATGGTCCGACACCAACGGCATCTATGGCAGCCGCCATCTAGCCGAGAAATGGTCGAGCGACGGAATGCTGACCCGCATCAAGGCTCTCATCAATGTTGACATGATCGGCGACAAAGACCTGGGCATCCTGGAAGATACCAATTCCTCCCGCTCACTCCTGCGCCTGGTGTGGCAGACCGCTAACAATCTAGGCTACGGCAAGTACTTCCTCGACTCCGCGACCCCCATGGAAGACGACCACATGCCGTTCGTCCGCAAAGGCGTCAATGCGCTCGATCTGATCGATTTCGATTACGGCCCCAACAATGCCTACTGGCATGATGAAAAAGACACCATGGACAAGGTAAGCGCGCATAGCCTCGAAGTCGTAGGGAACGTTGTCGTAGCTGTACTCCGAAAACTCCAGTCGTAATGCAGAAGATCTACGTCATCGCGACGGGCGGAACCATCGAAAAGGTCTATTCCGAACAGACTGGTAACGTCCAAAACCTCGACACCAAGATCGACCGGTATTTCCGGCAGCTTCGCTTGCCCGATGCCGAGATCCAGGTCACGCACCTGATGAACAAGGACAGCCTGGAGATGACCGACGACGATCGCGCCCGAGTGCTCGAAGCCGTGCGCGAGAAGCTGAAGGACCCGGCTCCGATTGTCATCACCCACGGCACTGACACCATGATCCACACCGGACTGCTGCTTCAAGAATCCCTGCCCGACTTGGCTGTTCCCATCGTCCTCACCGGCGCCATGACGCCTTTAGGCTTCGAATCGAGCGACGGATTGCAAAACTTGACCGAAGCGCTATTCGCTGTGCGCGTACTGCCGCCCGGCGTCTACATCGTCATGCACAACCAGGCGTTTCCCGTCGACCGCGCGCGCAAAGATCGGGAACTCTCCCGCTTTGTCTGGATGACGTAGGAACGTTCCGCAACTCCCAATCTCCGCGGCCTGCGAGAATTGGAGTATGCGAAATCTGGGATTGATCGGCGGCCTGGGTCCCCGCGCAACGGTTCACTACTATCGCGAGCTGGCCAAAGCCCAATCCGGAGAGATGCTGGTTATCCAAGCGGATATGGACCGCGTTTTGGGCGACGTGCAGCGTGACGACCGTAACGGTTTGGCTCAATACTTCGCGCGGTTGATCGAGCGGCTCGCCCGCGGCGGAGCGGAAGTAGCTGCGATCTCGGCCGTCACGCCGCATATCTGCATCCGCGAACTCCAGAGGATTTCACCGCTGCCGATAGTGAATATCATCGAGCAGGTGAGCGCCTCGATTCGTTCGCTCAGCTATAAGCGGATAGCTCTGTTCGGCACGCGGTTCGTCGTCGAGTCCCGCATGTTTGGAATGCTCGAGGGAATTGAGGTCGTGGTTCCGGATCAAGTGGAGACCATCCACCAGGCGTACATGCAGACCGTCGAAGGTTCATCAGAAGGCCGGGCTATTCTCTCGCGAGTCGCACACGAACTGTCCGTGGATGCGATCGTGCTGGCCGGAACGGACCTCTCGCTGATTTTCGACGAAACCAATACGGACTTCGCGCATATCGACTGCGCAAAGATCCATATCCAGGCCATCCTGCGAAGTCTCGCAAATTAGGAACAGTACACCTCTACCGTCTTGAATTACTCGGTCGCGGCGGGACGGCGCTGGGCTGGCTGCGGTTTAGGTAGAGGCTTGCGCGGCAGCATTTCATCGCGCATGGCGGCGTTGTAAACAAACGAAGCCATGATGGCCGAGGCTTGCATCAGATCGCCGGGCTGAATGTGATCGTACACGTCCATGTTCGAATGATGCGTGCGAGTGCTGTATTCCATCGGATCCTGGATAAACTGGAAGCCGGGCAGGCCGACCGCGTCGAAGGACTGGTGATCCGTGCCGCCCGTGTTGCGAATGGTGACCGTCGTCGCGCCCAGATCCTTGAACGGCGCCAGCCAAGCTTCGAAGATGGGCCGAGCCATATCGTTCCCTTGCAGGTAGACTCCGCGGATCTTGCCGGTGCCGTTGTCGTAATTGAAATATCCGGCCAGCTTGGAGTGCTCGGCCGAGAGCTTCATGGTTTCGCGATCGGCGAAGTGCTCTTTAACATAGGCGCGCGATCCGAGCAGGCCTTCTTCTTCCCCGCCCCAGAGGGCCATACGAACCGTGCGATCCATCGGCACGTTGAGCGACTTCAAAATGCGGACGGCTTCCATCACCACGGCGCTTCCCGCGGCGTTATCGGTGGCGCCCGTGCCGCCGTGCCACGAATCCAGGTGCGCGCCCAGCATCACGATCTCATCTTTCTTACGACTGCCGGGAATTTCCGCGACCACATTCACCGAATCCAAATTGTTTTCGTAAACCTCGTTCCGGATGTTGAACTGTAGCTTTACCGGTACCTTGTGATCCATCAATCGCGCGATGCGATTGTAATGCTCGGGCGTGAGGGCCACCGATGCGAGCGCGAGGGGCTTCTTGGCATCGTAAGATCCGCCCGAGGACGCGAAAATCGTGCCACCGTCGCCGTTGTAGCCGTAAGAAAGCAGCAGCAACGCGCCTTCGTCCTTGTAGAATTGCGCGACCTTCTCGCCGAACTTGCGCCGTTCCTCCCTGCGCTGGCGCGCCTCTTCCGGCGTTGCCGGCGGCCCACCGGCTGCGTTGCCCGGAGCACGGAGACTGAACGGCGACCTTCCCGGTTGCGGCGCTCGCGCTTCATCAGCCAATTCTTCGTCCGTGTATCGATGTCCCAACGGGGTGGTCTCGAAGGCAATTTCCTTCGGCGTCATCGACATAATGATCTTGCCGCTCAGCTTGCCCTTGTATTTATCAAAATCAGCATCGGTTCGGATGCTGACCATCAGCGGCTCGCCCGTAATCGTTCCCTCGGTCGAGGCTGTCCAGGCCAGCGGAACTCCAATCAGGGGTTGATATTGCGGCTCGATGAGGTGCGCCTCAAAATGCTTGTTCGCCCAGCCGCGGCCGAACGGTCCCCACTTCTCCTCGCGCGCCACCAATCCGTACTGGGTCATCCGCTCGACCACCCAATCAGCCGCCGCTTTATAGTTGGGCGAACCAGTGAGCCGGGGACCATGAACGTCGGTCAGGTAGAACATGTGGTCCATTACCTTGGAGTTCTCGAAGGCCTCGGACTTGATGCGGCTGATGATCGAAAGGTCGACCTTCTCTTCGGCTATCAGGAATAGCGGTACGCTGATCGCTGCCAGGCAGAACAGCACGCGGATGGTTTTGTGTCTAGACATAGTTACAGTTTCACCAAAAACATTAAGGCGTGTTGGGGCGACTCGCAGGTTACTCCACGGTACAATTTTGGTTAAGCGTGAAAATTACCATCTCCAAGGAGAACTATCTGAAGGCGATCGCCGAGGCCGAAAGCGAAGGTGAGCCCGTAATAGCGGCCACTCTGGCGAGGTGGCTGAACGTTTCCGCTCCCGCGGTGACGATGGCCATTAAGCGGCTCAAGCGCGACGCCTTGATTCGGGTCGGCAAGGAAGGGCAGCTCTCGCTCACGGCGGCGGGCCGCGACATCGCCAACCGGGTGCTCAACCGGCATCACCTTATCGAACGTATGTTAACCGAGATTTTCGGCATGGAATGGTACAAGGTTCACGACGAAGCCGAGCAACTGGAGCATGCCGTTTCGGCCGATTTCGAGCGGCGTTTGTTGGACAAGCTCGGGACCGGCGAAGCTTGCCCGCATGGCAACCGCGTGGAGCGCGACACGCCCGTGGACCGCCGTAATCGAGGTTGGAAACCGCTGGATGAGGCCCCTTCGCAAACCGAGGCCACCGTGGTCAGTGTGTTCGAGCGCGACCGCCGCCTGCTCGAATACTTGAACGGAATCGGCATCCATCCCGGCGCCGTGGTGCGGATGTTGGCCTCGAACTATGACGAGACCCTGACGCTCAGAATAGATGGTAAAGCCGTGCAATTGGGTCGAAGCGCGGCCGCTAAAGTCTGGGTGGAACTGGCAAAAACCTAGCCGCTCGCTGCAGTTTCAGGCGTTCAGCGTCGCAGGCAACTTCTGAAAATATTCGATCGTTTCGCGCAGCCCATCTTCCAAGCCAACCTTTGGCTCCCAGCCCAACACGCGCTTGGCTTTCGAAATGTCTGGCTGGCGGCGCTTGGGATCGTCTTGCGGAAGCGGCTTGAAATCGAGCGACGCGTTGGTCCCGGTGAGACGCTTGATCCGTTCGGCGAATTCCAGAATGGTCATCTCTTGCGGATTTCCCAGGTTAACTGGAAACCGCTCGTCTGAAAATGCCAGGCGATACAGGCCGTCCACCAGATCGCGGACATAGCAGAAGCTGCGGGTCTGCGAGCCGTCCCCGAACACCGTCATAGGCTTGCGGCGCAGCGCCTGGTCGATGAACGCCGGCACCACTCGGCCGTCGTCCAATTGCATGCGGGGGCCGTAGGTATTGAAGATGCGAGCAATGTTGGTCCGCACCTTGTGGACGCGATGGTAAGCCATGGTCAGCGCTTCGGCGTACCGTTTGCTTTCGTCGTAGCAGGATCTCAATCCGACCGGATTCACGTTGCCCCAATAAGTCTCGACCTGCGGATGGACCAGAGGATCGCCATAACACTCCGAGGTGGACGTTAGTAGGAACCGCGCCTCATGCCGTCGCGCGATCTCGAGCAGGTTGCGCGTTCCCGCCGAGCCCACGTCCAACGTTTCGATGGGATGCGCCAGGTAATCCACCGGGCTGGCCAAAGATGCCAGGTGCAGAACGCCGTCAATCGGCCCGTCCACATCCAGAGGACGGCATACATCCCACTCGCGAAACTCGAATCGTGGGCTAGCCGTCAGGTGCTCGATGTTCCGCGTTGCACCCGTCAACAGATTATCGAAACCGAGCACGTAATGGCCTTCGGCAACCAGCGTGTCACATAGGTGTGACCCGATGAACCCGGCGGCGCCGGACATTATGAATCGCAAGCATTCACCCCAATAGCACATGGTAGCCGAGTTTTCCCGTAGGACGCCGATGGTCTGCGCTACACTCGCTGTTTATGGTCCAACTTTCGAGGCCCGAGGCGGTGCTATTTCTCGTTCTACTGATCGCCTCGCTCTACGGTTTTTGGCTGCGATTCGGCAAAGTCTGGCGGACGGTGCTGGCCTCGAAGAAAGATCCCGACTTCACCATTGAGCCCGTTGCACGCCGAACCCGCGACTTCGTTTGGGAAGTGCTGCTTCAAGGAAAAGTAATCCAGCAACGGCCTTTGCCCGGCTTGGCGCACGCCTTGGTGTTCTGGGGATTCTGCGCGTTCGCGTTGGTGACCATTAACCATTTCGCGGAAGGCGTGGGACTGCATCTTTTGTCGCGTGACGGCTTCTTTGGATCGTTCTACTTTCGCTTGGCGGCTCTGTTCGGCATAGGCGTGGCGATCGGCATCAGCGGTCTGGCCTTTCGCCGCTTCGTGATCCGCCCGAAGTGGCTGGGGCCGTTGTCGTATGAGTCCGGCGGAATCGCACTGCTGATTTTGATCTTGATGATCACCTACCTCGCGACGTTCCTGCGCGGCGGAGAAGATAGCCGTGCGCTGTGGTGGTCGCACACGCTGGCGATCCTTATCTTCCTTCCTCTGATCCCGCATACCAAGCATCTGCACCTGGTGCTCAGTCCGGTAACCGTCTTCTTGAAGCGCGACACGTTCAGCAAGATTCCGCCGCTGGTGGGTGACGACGATTTCGGGCTCGACACTGGCAAGGATATTACACAGCTGGTCTCGCTTCAGGCGTATAGCTGCGTGGAATGCGGGCGCTGCACCGAGCACTGTCCGGCGGCGAATACAGGCAAGGTTCTCAACCCGAAGGAAATCGCGTTGGGCGTGCGCGGATATTTGAACGAATACGGTCCTGCGGGCGAAGAGCCTCTGCTGGGCAAGCATCTTTCGCAGGAAGCAGCCTTCCAATGCACTACCTGCGGCGCGTGCGAGTTCCAGTGTCCGGTGGGCGTGCAGCATCTGCCCATCATTATCGGGCTGCGGCGCGGCGCCGTGAACACCGGCAAATGGGAAGACGATTACGGGACGAAGTTGTTCCTGAATCTGGAGCGCAATGGAAACTCGCTGGGCTTTGCGTCCAGCGAGCGCGACAAATTCATTCAAAAACAGGAGCTGCCGATCTTCGACGGCACCCAGGAATATTGCCTGTGGCTGGGATGCATGGGCGCGTATGATCCCCAAGGCCGCGAGATCATCGCCTCGCTCGCAACGGTGATGCGCAGGCTGAACGCCAGCTTCGGCGTCCTTCGCAAGGAGAAGTGTACGGGTGATCCGGCGCGACGCTTAGGCAATGATCTCGCATTCGGGCAATTGGCGGAGTCGAATCTCGAAACGCTCAAGCAAAGCAAAGTGACTAAGATTATTTCGATCTGTCCACATTGCGTGCGGACGATCAGCGTCGACTGGAAAGAATACGGCCAAGCGCCGCCCATCGAGCACCACAGCGAGTTCATGGCGCGGCACCTCGACCAACTGCCGTCCAAGGCGGCCAATGGCGGCAAGATCGTGTATCACGACCCCTGCTACTTGGGACGCTATCGCAACGTGTACGACGCGCCGCGCGATGTGATCGGGCGATTCGGCGAAGTGATCGATCCGCCGCGAGCACGCGAACGGTCATTCTGCTGCGGCGCCGGAGGGGGGCTGGCGTTTCTGGGCGAAGAGAAGGGCAAACGCGTGAGCGTCGAGCGCGCCGAAGAATTGGTGGCGACCGGGGCTAGCGTGGTCGGAGCCGCTTGCCCGTTCTGCAACACCATGTTTCGCGATGCGCTGGCCGGCGTTTCAAAGACCCCGCCCAAGCTGATGGACATCGCGCAAATCGCGGCCGAGGCGATGGCGTCTAGTAAATCTCCCAGCATCCCGGGCTGACCAGCTCGAGCAAGTGCTCATCTGGATCCCGGAAGTACAGGCTGAATCCGCCGCGCGGCCAGGCGACACGGCTCTCGATGGCGATGCCGGCGGCTTTCAGATGATCGGTCCAGGCGGCTTCGTCTTCCTTTGAAATCGTGAAGGCCAAATGCATCTGGCCATCCCCATCGTGGGGCGGGATGATGCCGCCTGGAATCGTGACTGGCTCGGTGGTTGCATGCTTTCGGAAGAGTAGAAGGACCTGCTGGCTCGAAACGTTAAGTGCACAAAATCGGTCGTCGGCCATCAGCGCGTCGAAGCCGAAGATCCGCTCGTAGAATCCGATCGAGCGGGCAAGATCGTCAACGTAGAGCGAAGTCTCGAGAACGCGGCCGACAGCGGGCATAGCTTTGCTTCAATGATACAGTCGCCGGAACATGATCAATCGAACTCCAGCCATTATCAACCAACAAAACCGGTATCATGGCCAGGATGAGGGCAAACGGATTGAAATTCGCCGGTAACGGAACAGCATGGTCAAGATTCGCGGCCTGCACGCTCGCGGTAACGTTCACAGTCGCCGCACCAGCACAAACTACACGCCAGTTGACGACCCCGAAGGAGGCTCTCGGATTCGAGGTCGGTGACGATTACCAACTGGCCACTTATACGCAGCTCACCGCATGGTGGCAGAAACTGGCCGCCGCGTCGGATCGCATGAAGCTGGTCGAAATGGGAAAGACCGAAGAAGGCCGGCCGCAATGGATGGCCATCATTACTTCACCCGACAATCAGAAGAAGTTAGAGCATTACAAAGAAATCTCGCAAAAACTTGCGCATGCCGAAGGGCTCACCGACGACGAGGCGCACGCCCTGGCGCACGAAGGCAAGGCGGTCGTTTGGATCGATGGCGGCATTCACGCCACTGAAGTTCTGGGCGCGCATCAGTTGATGGAGTTTGTTTGGGAGATGCTCAGCCGCAACGATCCCGAGACGTTGCGCATTTTAAACGACGACATCATCCTGGCCGTGCATTGCAATCCGGACGGCATGGAGTTGGTCTCCAACTGGTACATGCGTCAGTCCGATCCGATGAAGCGCACGACGCAATTTGTGCCGGTCCTATGGCAGAAATATATCGGCCACGACGACAATCGCGATTTCTACATGTCCAACATGAAAGAAACCACTAACATGAATCGCCAGCTTTTTACTGAGTGGTTTCCGCAGATCATGTACAACCATCATCAGACCGGTCCCGCGGGCGCGGTGATGTTCGCGCCTCCGTTTCGCGATCCGTTCAATTACAACTTCGATCCCTTGATCCCGCTGCAAATCGAATTGGTGGGAGCCGCGATGCACAGCCGAATGGTAGCGGAGGGCAAGCCTGGTACGGTGCAGCGCAGCGGCGCGACCTATTCGACCTGGTACAACGGCGGCCTGCGCACCGTTACGTATTTCCACAATATGATCGGACTGCTCACTGAGACTATTGGCAATCCGACGCCAATGGAGGTGCCGCTGCTGGCCGACCGGCAGTTGCCCAATGGCGATGAGCCGTTTCCGGTTCCGCCTCAGACCTGGCATTTTCGCCAATCGATTGAATACTCCATGACCGCGAATCGCGCGGTGCTGGACCTGGCGTCGAAATATCGCGAGGATTTTCTCTACAACCTTTATCGGATGGGGCGCAACTCGATCGAGCGCGGGAGCCGGGATTCGTGGACCATAACCCCCAAGCGCATCGAGGCTCTGGAACAGGCCGCGACAAAAGGATCTGGCGCGTCGACCGGGACGGGCCTGCCCGCCAACTTGTATGCTTCGGTGTTGCATGATCCGGCGCTGCGCGATCCGCGCGGCTACATTATTCCCTCCGGTCAGCCGGACTTCCCCACGGCCACCAAATTCATCAATGCTCTTCTCAAGAACGGCATCACCATTCTGCGCGCCACTGCCGATTTCCAGGCGGCCGGAAAACACTATCCGGCTGGATCTTGGGTGGTGAAGAGTGCGCAGTCATTCCGTCCGCACGTCCTCGATATGTTTGAGCCGCAGGATCATCCGAACGACTTCCGCTATCCGGGCGGTCCGCCGATTCCGCCGTACGACGTCACCGGCTACACTCTGGCCTTTCAAATGGGCGTGAAGTTCGACCGCATCCTGGATGCCTTTGATGGCCCGTTCGAGAAGGTCAACGGTTTGCAAAATGCTCCACCGGAGCGGATCCTCGGCCCCGCGCAGCCGACCGGCTACCTGATCAGTCACCAGCAGAACGACGCATTTATCGTAGTTAACCGGCTGTTGAAGAACGGCGACGAAGTGTACTGGCTCAAGAAACCGGTCACGCTCGCCGGAGGAAGCACGGGCCCTGGAACAATATTCGTTCCTGCCCGGCCGCAAACCCGCGCAGTGCTTCAGAAAGCTGCGGCTGACCTGGGCGTAACCGTGGAAGGCGTGACCGCTCGTCCATCAGGCGAGGCCTTCAAACTCAAGCCGGTGCGGATCGGATTGTGGGATCAATACGGCGGTTCGATGACATCGGGCTGGCTGCGCTGGATCTTCGAGCAGTTCGAGTTTCCGTTCGAGGTGGTTTATCCGCGGGCGCTGGACCAGGGTGATCTGGCCACTCGTTTCGACGTGCTGGTGTTTCCGAGCGGCGCGATGCCGCGCTCGGTGGGCCTGGGCGAGGCGCGCGGCCGCGGTGGATTCAATCGCCAGCCTAGCCCCGACGAAATTCCCGAGCAATATCGCAAGATGCTGGGCAACGTTACCACCGAGAAAACCGTGCCTCAGCTCCGCAAGTTCGTCGACGCCGGCGGTACCATCGTGACCATCGGCGATTCCACCGAACTGGCCCGTTTGTTCGGACTTCCGGTGGACGACGGCTTAACGGAGAGGACCCAGGACGGGAAGCAACATCCGCTGCCGCGCGAGAAGTTCTACGTCCCCGGCTCGGTGCTTCAGGCCAGCGTCGACAACACCGATCCGGTGGCTTATGGCATGGGCTCCGTGGTGGATGTCTTCTTCGAGAACAGTCCAGTTTTTCGCCTGAGCCCGGAGGCGGAGTTGAAAGGCATTAAGCCGGTTCTGTGGTTCCCGAACGCAGCACCGCTGCGTAGCGGATGGGCCTGGGGCCAGGGATATCTCCAGGGTACGATAGCGGCTGCGGAAGCGCCTATGGGCGAAGGCAGATTGTTCCTGTTAGGCACGGAAGCTGCTTTCCGCGGGCAGCCGCACGGCACTTACAAACTGTTATTCAATTCGATCTATTTCGGATCGGCGAAAGCGGCGACTCTCGGGCCCTAGGGCTCCAAAACTACAGCGCCCGCCTTTGGCTCCTCCACCAAAAGCGGGCGCTCTTCTCCGAGCTATTAGCTCATCGTGTCTTCGTTCAGTAGACTCTGCTTCGGGCGGAACGTTTCTTGAGCAAGATTACTAGTTTCAAAGCGCCTTGCCGCCGCCATCCAAGCCGCGCTACTCTCGGAATTCAATGAAAAAAAATTCATGGCTGCTCGTTCTTGTCCCCGGTTTCGCGATTGCACAAAATTCGTCGACCCCGGCCTTCAAATTCGCCGTTTCGGGTGATTCCCGCAATTGCGGCGACGTGGTGATGCCGGCTATCGCTGCCGGCGCCCGCCGAAACGGAGCGGATTTCTACTGGCACCTGGGAGATATGCGAGCGATATATACCTTCGATGAAGATCTGGTGCCGCCCTCCAAGCTGGCGCTGCCTCCGCGCGGCGTACCCTTGAATGTGAGCACCTACCTTTCGTCGGCGTGGCCCGACTTCATCGCTCGTCAAATGACGCCCTTCGGGGATCTCACGGTCTTTCTCGCGATCGGAAATCACGAAACAATCGCGCCATCTACGCGCGAAGCTTGGCTCATCCAGTTCGCCGATTGGCTTGAGAATCCGGCCATTCGCGCGCAGCGATTGAAGGACGATCCTCTGGATCGCAAGCTGCACGCCTATTATCACTGGATTCAGGGCAACATCGACTTCATCACGCTCGATAATGTCACCTCGGAACAGTTCGATCTGGCTCAACTCGCCTGGTTCCACAAAGTCATCAATCGCGACGAAGCATCGCCGGATATCCGCACTATCGTGGTCGGATCGCACATCGCGCTGCCCGGCGCCATTGGCCATAGCCACACCATGGACGATTGGCCGCAAGGCATCAAGACCGGTCGCGAGGTTTATGAAGCGCTCTGGCACGCGCGCAGCGCAGCCAATAAACAGGTCTATGTGCTCGCCAGCCATTCCCACTTCTTCATGGAGAACGTCTTCCGCACACAAGACTGGAAGGGTAAGGAACTGCCGGGTTGGATTGTCGGGACCGCTGGAGCGGTTCGTTACCAGTTGCCCGCCGAAGCCGGGCCTGATCAGAAGGGAATGACTAACGTTTATGGCTTCCTGCAGGGAACTGCTATGCGCGACGGCTCCATTTCGTTCGCCTATCAATCAATTAGCCTGCAGGATTTACTGGCCGCCAACCAGGGAAAGCAGCCCGAGCCGTTAGCACGCTGGTGCTTCGACGAGAATTCGCTGGCTCGCTGAGCTTTCTTTCAGAAACCAACCCGCCGAACAGTCATCTAAGACTATGGGGTGCTATGTCGCGTCTAATCTGTAGATCGGAGCCATGCGTGCATCTTCAAGTTAACCAACGGGAAAGCGAGGGGATTGTCGTCCTGGACTTGAAAGGGCGACTGATTTTGGGCCCGGAGGATGTTGCGCTTCGACAGCGGCTGCAGGCGTTACGCGAGGCTGGATCTACGAATGTTGCCCTGAATCTCAAGGATGTGTCGGATATCGACTCCACTGCTCTCGGCACGATAATCTTCTGCGCGACGAAATTTCAGGAAGCTGGTGGACGCTTGGCGCTTTTCAATCTCTCGCCCTCCCACTCTGCATTATCTAACGCAGTCGAGCTCAATACTGCCTTCGAAATTTATCCTGACGAGGTGTCTGCTCTGAACAGCTTCTTTCCCGAGCGCGCGATCCAACACTATGACATCCTCGAATTCGTGGAAGATTTGGAACAGAAGCGGCACGGGGATGATGTAGAAGCCGGCAAGAAACCATAGAGAGAAGGGAAATGGCCAAAGCGGGCGACAGTCTCAAGAAGTACCGAAACAAGCGGAACTTCGACGTTACAACGGAGCCAAGCGGCGCTGAGCGAAAACGTACCTCCGCGAAAAAAGCGCTGGCGTATGTGATCCAGAAACATCAAGCCTCGCAGCTCCACTACGATTTCCGTCTCGAGTGGAACGGTGTGCTGCTCTCCTGGGCGATCCCCAAAGGGCCATCGTTCGATCCTTCCGTAAAACGTCTGGCGGCTCAAGTGGAGGATCATCCGCTCGAATACGGCAGCTTCGAAGGCGTGATTCCGGAAGGCGAATACGGTGGCGGCACGGTAATGGTGTGGGATAAGGGAACCTGGACTCCCGAGGATCCTGACGTCGACGCGGCTCTTCGCAAGGGCGAGCTCAAGTTCAAGCTGAACGGGAAGAAGCTGAAAGGCTCCTGGGTCTTGGTTCGAACCAAGGGCGGTTTCGGCGGATCGCGAAAGCCGCAGTGGCTCTTGATCAAGCATCGCGACCAATACGCGTCCGCCGAAGATGTGTTGGCAACGAAGCCGCGCTCGGTGATCTCCAATCGGCCGATGGCCGGCATCGCTCGCGATAACCATGGCGACATCGCGAAAGCGGCCAAAGCCGATCTTGCGGGGAGCCGGGCCAGTTGAGCGATCGCGTTCCCTTTCGAGTTCAGCCCATGCTGGCCACGCTGGTCCGCGAACCATTCCATCGTCCTGGTTGGGTCTATGAGGAGAAGTACGACGGGTATCGCATCGTTGCTTACAAGGAGGGCGACCGCGTCACGCTTCTGTCTCGCAACGCCAAGGACCGGACCGCGACATTCTCGGTTGTGGCCGAAGCGGTAGCTTCGCTCAAAGCGCGCACCTTGGCGCTCGATGGCGAAGTGGTGATGTTCGATCGCCGCAATGTTTCGCGCTTTCAACTGCTGCAGAACCTAAGTTCGCCCCCGAAATACAGCGTCTTCGACTGTCTTTATCACGATGGCCGCGATTTGCGGAACCAGCCGCTGTCGGTCCGTCGTGGCGAACTTGAGAACGTCGTCGGAAAGGCGGCTCGAAAAGACGGCGCCATTTTCCTTTCATCCCGGTTAGCGGACAACGGCCTGAAGGCTTACGCCGCCGCCAAGCGCAAAGGCTTCGAGGGTGTGGTGGCCAAAGAAGAATCCGCGCGATACATCCAGGGACGCTCGGGCAAATGGCTTAAATTCAAAGTTCATCAAGAAGATGAATTCGTCATCGTTGGCTACACCGCGCCGGCCGGTTCCCGCCAGCATTTTGGTGCGCTACTGCTAGGAGCGTACGCGGACTCGAAGCTCCAGTATGTCGGGAAGGTGGGTACCGGATTTTCTCAAGACGTGCTGGCCAGCCTCTTCCGGAAATTTCAGCCGCACGTTCGCGCCAAGCCCGCCGTAGTCAATCCGCCGCGCGAGAGAGACGTCACCTATCTGGCGCCGCGCCTGGTGGCTCAAATTTCGTACGGCGAGTGGACCAACGATCAAAAACTCCGTCAGCCGGTCTTCCTGGGCCTGCGCGACGACAAGAAGCCTGAGGAAGTCACGCTCCCGGAGGCCAAATGAAGCTCGAAAAGCTGATCAGCCATCCCGAGAAGGTGTTCTGGCCCGAAGAAGGCTATACGAAACTGGACCTCGCGCGTTTCTACGCCAGTGTTTTCCCCAAACTCAAGCCCTACGTTGCGGACCGCCTATTGACCATGGAACGATGTCCGGATGGAATGCGCGGCGGATGCTTCTATCAAAAGGAAGCGCCCAAAGGTCTGCCTTCCTCCACTCCCACACAGATGATCGAGCATCAGAATCGGAACGTCCGCTACGTGGTGGGCGGCGCGCTTGAAACTCAAATCGCGCTCGTCAATCTGGGCTGCATTCCGGTACACGTTTGGGGTAGCCGGGCAAAGAGTCCGCAGAAGCCGGACTGGATGGTGTTCGATCTCGATCCCGGTTCCGGTGAATTTTCGGACGCAGCTAAAGCCGGCCTGGTCGTGAAAGAAGCGCTGGACGCGCTCAATCTTGTCTCGTTCCCTAAGACGTCCGGTAGCCGTGGACTCCACGTGTTCGTGCCTCTCCGCGCCGGTCCGGATTTCGATGAAGTGCGTTCTTTCGCGGCGCAGCTTTGCGACCGGCTGGCGGCCGCGCATCCCAAAGACCTGACAGTCGAGCAGCGCATCGAAGCGCGCAAAGGTCGCGTTTACCTGGATTCCTTTCGCAATGGGTTCGGAGCCACGGTGGTCGCGCCCTATTCCGTCCGCCGCCGTGAAAAAGCGCCGTTTTCGACTCCGCTAGCATGGAAAGACGTGAAGCCGTCGCTGGTTCCGTCGAATTTCAACCTCGGCAACTACGAGAAGCGGCTGGCCGCGCCGGACCCTTGGAAAGATTTTTTCGCCAGCAGGCAATCGATCAAGAGCGCGGTGAAAGCCGTGAATAAGATCTGAACGTTCACGCCTTCATCGCCGTCGTAGTCTATAAGTAGTTACGGCCGTCAAAAATGACCACAAAGCTGATCTTGCTCATGCTTGTTTGTTGGTCGAGCGCCCAGCTTTGGGCAGATCCGCCTGAGTTGCTTCGAGTCATTCGAAACGTTCGCGATCTGGAGCCCAGTCGGCCCTACGCAGATGCAAAAACCGCAGTCAACGTACTCGGGATGCGGGCTGTTTCCGGCCTGGACGAAGCTTGGCTGATGGAGCTGCACGATTCGTTTGCGAGCATTGAAGAAGTCGACCAGGCTCTAGCCTCTACTCGTCCAGCGAGAAACTCGAATGCAAGCGCCAATCTAGCGTCCGACGACTTGCTTGCGCCTGCTCGATTGTTAATTGCGTTATATCGGCCCGGTCTCAGTTACCGCCCTGACGAAGCCGCGAAGAACTTACCCAAAGCACATTACCTGCTGATATCGATCTACCGAATACGGCCGGGCAATGAAGCCGCGTTCTCAGAGATAGTCAAGCTGCGCAGAGCTCGCAGCGACAGCATCAATCTGGATCGGCCGGAGATCGCCTACGAGGTGGTCGCGGGTTCAATGTCCGGTACATATGTATTTGTTGCGCCATTTCCCACACTCAAGACCCTGGATGATGGTCTCGCCAGGACCCCGGCCTATGCGGAAGGCGTTCGGGACGCCAGTAAGAAAGCTGCCGTGGAGACGGAGGTCAGTCAGGAGCGGCTGCTGCTCCGAATCGAACCTGGGCTAAGCTACGTTTCCGACGACTTCGCCTCTGGCGATCCTGAGTTCTGGAATCCAAAACTGCCGCCGAGCCGCGCGCGTTAGCAAGCGACACTAGCTCACGACTCGGCCACGAAACGTCCGGCTCCCCAAGATCACTGAACCCACCACGCTCACAACCAGTGCCACCATCACCCAGCCGATATGCAATGTCGCTATGCTGTGCCCATTGATCGGCGGCACCATGGCATACCGCAGACCTTCCGACGCATAGGTCAGCGGGTTGAAAAGCGTGAACACCTGAAACCAGCGGATGTTGTTGAGCTGTCCCCACGGATAATAAGTGCACCCGGTAAACAGTAGTGGTGTGAAGATGAGCGTGAACATCATGCTGATCTGTTCCGGCTTGATGACTGTGCCCATCACCAGTCCAAAGCTCGCCCCCATGCAAGCTGTTAGCACGATCATGCCCGCGAGCAGAGCGATGTGGTCCGAACGAACCGCGTAGCGATCGCCTAGGATCCACCACGCCAGCGGAAAGATCACGGCTCCCGCGATCACACCCCGGACCGCGGCGAACAGCACCTTCTCGATGGCCACGAATCCGATAGGCAGCGGCGCCAGCAGCCGGTCATCGATCTCGCGCGCAAAGCCCAGATCCAGCACCAGCGGCAGCGTGACTCCCTGCATGGAGGCAACCAACGTCGTCAGCGCTACGATGCCGGGCAGCATGACAGCGGCAAAGCCTGGCGCCGTCATGCCCATGCCGGGCAGTACCTTGCCGAAGATGAACAGGAAGAATAGCGGCTGCATGAGGGCTTGCAACAGAAAGGCAATGAATTCACGGCCTGTCACAACCAGGTCGCGCTGGAACATCGCCAGGAACGCCGTCAAGCCGAGCGAAAAGCGGGATCGGGATTGCATCAGCGCAGGTGCCTCCCGGTAAGATAGATGAAAACTTCTTCGAGCGAGGCCTCTTTCAAATGCAGATCGTGTACTTCAGCGCCTGTCGCTAGCACCGCCTGCGCCGCCGACCCGACCAGCGACCGCGCCTCTTCCGCATACAGCCGATACGTCACGGCATGCGGCTGTGAAGGCTCGGGCCTGCCCTCAACTTCCTCTGCTTTCGCCACACCGGGCAAAGCCGCCAGCGATTGCTGCAACCGCTCGCTCAGCGCCGCGTCCTTCGAATTCGGAACGCGAACGCGGATCTCCAGCGCATTGCCGCCGGGGATCATCTTCTTCAATTCCGCCGATGTGTTATTCACCAGGATCTTCCCGTAGTCCATGATCGCGATGCGCTCGCACAGCTTATCGGCTTCATCCATATCATGAGTCGTCAGCAGAATGGTCAGGCCTTGCTGATTCAGCTCGCGGATACGGTCCCACAGGAACAGCCGCGATTGAGGATCGAGATTGTTGGTCGGCTCGTCCAGGAAAAGCACGTCGGGCGAATGCATGAGCGCCCGCGCGATCATTAGCCGCTGCGCCATGCCGCCGGAGAACCGGTTCACTTTGTCGTTCTTGCGATCGGTTAGCCCGAGCTCGGTCAGCAGCTTGTCCGCGCGCTCTTCGCGCTCCTTCCGTCCGACGCTGTGGTACGCGGCATGGAACGTCAGAATCTCGCGTACCCGAATACTGCGGTCGAGATTGCTCTGCTGCGGGACCACGGCGATGCGCTGCTTGACGCCAATAGGATCACCCACCACGTTGATGCCCATCACCGAGCACGAGCCGCTGGTAGGGACCACGCTGGTAATCAGTACGCCGATCGTGGTGGTCTTGCCGGCGCCGTTGGGACCAAGCAGACCGAAGATTTCGCCGCGCCGAACTTGAAACGACACGCCATCCACGGCATTAGTCTTCGATTTCTGATAGCGCTTGACGAGGTCGCGCACTTCGAGCGCGAGCGTGATGTCGGCGGAGGCAGCCATTCGGTCTTCTATCAATTGAACAACAGGAGCGATACGGAATGCTGTGCACTAGACCCCGTTAATTCTGGGTCGGTCTCTCCGCATGGTCGATGACCAGAACTTCGACCGGGCCATTGGCCGGTTCGAGCTTCAGCCCGAGTTGCTCCTCTAGCGCGGCGAAGATGTTCGGGAGGTTGGGATTGGCCTGCCCTCCGTAGCCCGGAGGCATTCCCATCAGGGCCCCGTCCGGAGTGAAATTCAAATAGACATCGAATTCGCTAGTGAATCCGGTCTTGTCCAATATCGGACGGTCTAATATTAATGCGAGGTGTCTTGAGAGGTCCGCGATGCGAACCTTCCTTCCTACCATTCCCAGCCCTAGCCCCGCCGGGTCCGCCCGACTGTTCCCCGCTGAGAGCCCAAATGCCGGCCCAAAGACATTGCCACAGTCGACCTTCCCCGGGACGTAATGCGGCTTCGTGCCGGGCGGAAACGAAATGCAGTCCGCCGGCTTCGCCGCCGGCAATTTGAAGCCGTTCTTCGCGGCAGTCAAAACATAAACAGGGAGCTCTCTGGTCTCCCGATGAAGCTTCAGTTTGAACCGGTCGGCCAGGAGCGTTTGCCACATCAGCCACCATTGCTTCGGATCGGCGTTGGCCCCCGCTTTGACCTCGATATCGTAGCCCTCGGAGTTGATCCAGGCCGGACCTCCTGCCACCTGAGACGCTGGCAGCGGGAGTGAGTGGCCGAGCATAGGGTTGTCGTGGTTCGCGTACGCAAATTGAATGAGAAGCAGCAAGGACGCATTAGTGTTCATCCCCATACCGCGTCGGAAGCGTTCACTCCAATTAGAAGTATTTCGTTTGATCGACACTGATTGAAATGCGGGACGCGCGTTGGACTGGCCGAACAATCCGTATCCCGCGGTCCCTAGCACAACAGCGACCGCGAAGAGGCCTGGTCCCAGACCGATGCGGATTGACCGTAACAGCCACACCGTCGGCATTATTCATAACATTACCTGAAAAATGATGCCGATCGGAGCCGAAAAACATTTGCTCGTACAGCCGCTCCATGTTCCGGGCGAAGCCTTCGGTATCGCATACCCGAGAGGCGCCCAGCCGCGACCGCATGTTGCGCCGAAGATCCAACAAACGGTCTGGAGAATTCGCCAGCCCGATCGCCAGCGATATGTAGTCTGCGAGTCCTTGGCCCACTAGTTCGCCCAGCCCACCGGCCCGCAGGATCGAGGCACTGGTTCGCGCTACCCACCGGTCTCCAACGAAAGCAATGACTGGAACGCCCTGCCAGATCGCCTCAGTAGTGGTTGTGCCGCCATTGTATGGAAAGGTGTCCAGTGCGATATCGATCTCGCTGTATGTCTCGAGGAACAGATAATGATCCGAGGGGCCGTCCAAGCGAATCCTCTTTAAAGGAACATTCAGCCGTTCGAATAGACCCAGCACGAACTCTCGAGCCCCGGCCGATCCAAGCGCTCCATTCTTTAAGATCAGAGAACTATTTGGAACCTGTTGGAGAATCCTGCTCCACGCTTCAATCACGTCGCCGGTGATCTTATATTGCGACGCCAGGCTGCCGAAAGTGATCGCTCCCGTGGTCAGGCAAGGCGGGTCAGCCACCGGTGGCATCGGATAGGTGACTTCGAAAGTCAGATAGGACCCCGGTACGCGCACAATCTTTTCACAATAGAATTTCTCTTCTTCGGGCGGGATCACTAAATCGTCGCCGATCAGGTAATCGTAAGTCGAAATGCCCGTAGTCGCGTACATATTGAACCACCCCGCGACCACCGGGGCCGGCCGCAATGTAAATACCGATAGCCGACGCATGGCGCTGTAGCCATTCAGGTCGATGAGCACGTCGATCTCAGCCTGCTCGATTAGCTCGCAAAGCTCCGCGTTAGGGAGAGCTGTTGTGTCATAGAACCGGTCTTGTTGATGACCGCGATAGCCATGCTGGATCCGCGACGCCGGTGCATCCGAGAAAAGGTGAACCTCGAAGCGTTGCCGATCGTGATGATTGATCAAGCCCCAGACCGGCTTCATCCAGTTATGATCCTGAAAAAACGAAGAGACATAGCCGATACGCAACGGCCGGTCGCCTCTATTGATGTCGCGCGAAGAGTGTTTGGTAATCCGCTGCGAGGGGAGTTGCCTTTCGGCCCAGGTGCGCCGGGCATTCAATATGGCTTGGTTATCGCTGGCCGGATTTCCGGGGATGATCACCGCGATTGCAGCTTCCGGCAAGGCCGGATCGCCTCCAGCCGTAGCCTGGCGAAAGAGATCCAGCGCTTCTTCCACCTGCCCCAGCTTGAAAAGCGCCAATCCGAGATTGTGTCGAGCCTCTCGCCAATCGGGATGAATTTGCAGAGCCCTTCGGAAGCAGGCAATGGCGGCGGCATATTCCTTCCGGGAGCTTTCCAGGCAGCCGGACGAGTACCATGCGCGCGATAGCATCGGATTGAGTTGCAGCGATCGCTGATACGCGGCGCTGGCATCGGGAAGCTGTTCCAGTGTCTGTAATGCGTCGCCCAAGTTGCAGTGCAGGTCTGCATCATCGGGCGTCAGGACCAGAGCCCTTTTCAAAACGGGGACGGCATCTTGGGCCCGGCGCCGATTAGCTTCGTGCTCGGTCAAGGCTTGAGTATAAATCCGCTTGATCCAGTAGCGGCTATAAATACATGGAACTGATCGGCCGCCGCGGGTCACCCGACTTTGAGATCGTTACCGGATCGATATGGTGGCAGTTGCTATACCGTTGCCCGAAACCGTACTAGTAGAATCTACTGAAATAAACACCGGCACGGCCGCGCCGCTAGAAGCTTCCATAGATAAGCGAGCATTCACCTGAAAGACGCCATAAACCTGGCCCGGCGCACCGCCTACGAACAGAATGTCCGCTAAATAGCCACCTACCGAAGCGACCACATGTCCGGCGGGCGTAGGCGTCACATCTTTGTTGATCGTGCCGTCTCCTACCTCCTGCATCACCGTGCCGAGGCCTGTACAGAAGATCGAAATTACTGAGCCCTTGGAAGCGGGATTGGCTGGCGAATTCAGTGTTCCGTCTTCGTTTAGGACCGCCGCAGGTCCGGTCCCTGATCCATCTTGTGAGAAGATCGCCGGCGACGCGGCTACAACGTTGATAGGGAAGACAGGAGTGGTGGCGCTACCGGTCACAACCTGCACGATCGATTGTACTGCGCCTTGGGAGAGATAATACGGCACAATCGCTAGAATGCGCTGAGATTGAACCGAAATGAGCGGGGCTGCTATCCCATTGAATATAACCTGCACTCCTGACAAAGATGTGCTGAGCGTTCCGAACGACGTCAGCTGTGCTCCGGCGGCTTGTTCTGGGCCGAGTCCCTTGCCTATAATCTCGACGACCTCGCCGGACGATATGCTCCCGCCCAACATGCTGGCGCCATTCACGATGCAAGAGATTCTGGCGGGCGGAGCAAACGTCGAAGGATCGATCATCCCAAGAAGTATGCCGCCCAGATCGAGGCTGCCCAGTTGCAGCAGCGGTACGGGGGCTGGCGGGAAGTCAACAGGGGAGAAGTATCCCGCAAAGGTGCTGCCAATGAAATCGATGTGTCCAGAACTGCCTACCGCGATCGATGCTGCTGCCGTGCCACCCGATCCGCCGAGAAGGGTAGAGTAGGCCAGTGGGCCTCCGGGCCTGAATTTTGTAATGAAGGCGCTGCCCTCGAAGCCGGGAGACCGGGAGCACGGCTGAAAGGCATCGGCCGTCGCCGGAAAATCGGCAGAGCTAGTTCCACCGGCGACATACAGGTAGTCTTCCTTATCGATAGTAATCGCATCGGCATAATCTGCGGCGGCCCCGCCAAGATAGGTCGCGTATTCGAGTTTCGTGACGGAGGCATCGAAGCGCGCGATAAACACATCGCTGCACGGGATGGAATTGCCGTGCCCATCTCCGGCGCAGACCCCCGATCCTATCGTTGACTTGAGAGCGTCGGGGCTTACAGGCAAATCACTGGAGTCGGTGTTGCCGGCCAGGTAGACCCGCCCGGACGAATCCACGGCGATACCGCTCACTTGTTCCCCTGCGCTGCCGCCGTAGTACGTCGATGACAGGAGAGCTGAACCGGAAACGTTGAGACGTGTCACGAACGTGTCTCCGCCTCCTATAAACGAGCCTAGCGTGTCTCGTAATGATGTTTGATATGCGCCTGGTATGATCGGGAAATCCGGCGAAATGGTGTTGCCTGACAAGTAAGCGACGCCGGTTGAATCCGTTGCGATCGCATCGCCGCTATCTCTTACACTTCCACCCAGGTAGGTCGAGTATACTATCGCGCTCCCGGCCGCATTGAGCTTCGTAACGAAAGCGTTGGTTCCTGTAAGGGTGGCTGTGTGGTTGGTTTGCTGGAATGCGGCAGCCGACACCGGGAAATCTTTGGACGTCGTTGCTCCCGTGATATAAGCGTTTCCGGCGTTATCTAGTGCGATGGCATTCGCCCAGTCGGACCCCGTGCCGCCCAGATAAGTCGAATAGACGAGTGCCGTGCCAGAGGAATTAAGCTTGACGGCAAATGCGTCGCCAATGAATTCATAGCTATTACCGACGAACTTCGCTCCCAGATACTGCGTTTGAACAGCGCCGGTGGTGACAGGGAAATCCGCTGAGCTGGTCCAACCCGTAAGGTAGACGTTGCCGGATTGATCGACTGCCATGTCTCCGAGATCGTCGTCCCCGCTACCACCCAGGTAGGTGGCCCAAAGGAGACGTGTTCCCGACGGATTCCACTTGGCAACGAATACGTCATAACATGGTCCTCCTAACGAAAGACCTCGCACGCATGTGCCGGCATGGTAAGAGGTTTGGAGCGCACCAGGAGTGGCGGGGAATGTACCAGATGTGACGATGCCGCCGATGTAGATATTGCCGCTGCTGTCTCGTGCGATCCGCTTCCCTTGCCCACCGCTCAAGACATCAACGTAACTCAGCATCGGATCGCCAAAGTCGCCAAAAACAGATGATGCCGCCGCGAGCAATAGACACACTGAATATTTCAAGGTGAGTCTCCTCTGGACGCGGCACCAACAAGTATAGGTCAACCTATGGATGTTCGGATTGCAGGTTGTCGCAGCTAGCGACTACTCACACATCGCCAAAGTAGCCAGCGCCACCGTGCGAGCTGGTGACCATTCATTCACAATTATTCTGTCCTCGCCCTCAGCAACATGCGCGCTTCTTCTCGCCGTCACCCTCAGCCCGCGTGCTAGAAATAGGCTGCGAGGCGTTCTTGTGCCTGCTCGGTTCTTTGACAACGGAATAACTATACGACACGCGACCCGCACACCCGAAATCAGCGTCACCAGCGTCACCCTCCGCCGGCCCTGTGATAGGCCCTACATGGGCCAGAAGCGCTAATGGGGCGGCGCGCGGCAATTTACATTGCTGCCTCTTTAAGGTTTCTCAATCTTTCTTTTACAATCTGTTTCAGTTGTTGAACAAGTTCGCATCGTCTTATAGCCAGGAGACAGAAAGAGCCTCCGGGAGGTAGTTCGATGATGAAAACTTTGGCAGTTTCTGCTTTGTTACTTTCTTCCACCATCGCATTCGCGCAGCCAGCGGCCGCGCGGGATCGCGATGACCATCGGGACAATCGGGATCGTGATCGTTACGCCAGGAACTATGACCGTCGTGACGATCACGATCGTAGCGAGTGGCGCGCGCCCGCCCCAGTCAGGTATGGCGATCGCTACGGCTTCGGTGACCGGCGCTACGGGTATTACGACCGCTTCGGTAATTGGTGCTGGTATTAATTGAAGAGTTTCTCAAACTGAACAGCACTATGACTATGCTTGAGCATTATTCGTCATCCCTGGCCGAGCGGTGCAGGAATCGTGGCGGCAGCTGTTCTCTGCTTCGCGTATTCCGCGAAGGAGACAACCATCCATCAGCTGCCGCACTCGCTGGCCAGGGAACTCGGCGGTCTGAACGCGCCAACAGAACGGCACAGACTCTACCTTGGAAATGATCCGGCGCGTTGGCTCGCGGCTGCTCCCGCAGCGTCCACTTCTTCGCTTACCCTCTCTACGTTTCTCGGTGGTAGCAATTTCGATCAGGTCTATGCGCTCGCTGTCGACGCAGCCGGCGATATTTACGTAACCGGCCAAACTGCGTCGCTGAACTTCCCAACCCGCACCGGGGGCCTGGATGGAAACCGGGACGTGTTCGTTGCGAAACTGAACCCGGCCGGCACCCACCTCACTTATCTCACTATCTTAGGCGGCCAGCAGACCGACACTCCACGGGGCATCGCGGTGGATGCTTCCGGAAATGTCTACGTGACCGGCTTCACTCTTTCCACCGATTTCCCGACCACGACAGGGGCTTACCAAACCACTTCTCGCGGCCCCGAAGACGGATTCGTTCTGAAGCTCAACTCCTCCGGGGTCCTGGTCTATTCCACCTATCTGGGCGGCTCGGGAAGAGACTTCGCCACCGGCATCGCCGTCGATGGTTCCGGAAACGCTTATGTTACCGGATACACTTCCTCCACGAACTTTCCGGTCACCGGCGGCGTTTTTCAGGTTTCCTACGGCGGTGGCTTTAACGATGTCTTCGTAACCAAACTAAATTCGTCCGGCAACGGTCTCGTGTACTCTACATTTTTTGGCGGCATAGCCGACGACACTGCAACCTCGATCGCTGTCGACGCGGCGGGGAACGCTTATATCTGCGGCGAAACCAATTCAGCGAACCTGCCCGTGTCCAACGCGTTTCAGGCGGCCAACGCGGGCGGTCAGGATGCTTTCGCTGCCAAGCTGAACCCGAGCGCGACCGCTTTGGTTTTCTCCACGTATCTGGGCGGATCGCTCGCCGACTACGCTAACAGCATTGCCATTGACGCTTCGCAGAATGTTTATGTCGCAGGAGCTACAGCCTCTTTTGACTTTCCAGCTTCCGCTACCGCTTTCCAGAGCGCCATGGGCGGCGGTCCTTATAATGCTTTTGTTGCCAAACTCACTTCGGCCGGGACGTCTCTGGCCTTTTCCACTTTCTTGGGTGGCACCGGTTCCGATGAAGCCAATGCACTAGCTGTGGATTCGGCCGGCAACGTCTGGCTGGCCGGCTCGACCTCGTCGACGAACTTCCCTCGCGTGAACGCCCTTCAGACGCTACTTGCTGGAGGCAAAGATGTTTTTGTAGCCACGCTGAACGCGAGCGGGAATCAGCTCTTGTACTCCAGCTATGTTGGCGGCGGCTTGGATGATTCCGCCCTAGCCATCGGCATCGATAACAAAGGCTCGGAAATGGTGGGAGGAATCACCCAGTCGTCCAATTTTCCCTCGACAGCCGGAGTACTTCAGCCGCTATTTGGCGGAAGCTACGACGGATTCATTTTCAAACTCCAGACTGGAATTTGCCCGTACAGTTTAAATACATATGCCCTGAATGCCGCTGGCGCCGGCGCCGCCGGTACCATCACTACCATGGCTTCGGTTGGCTGTGCCGCGCCTACCGCAAGCTCCAACGTGTCGTGGGCCTTGGTCTCGGTAGTGGGGAACTCGGTGAATTGGACGATCGCGGCTAATACGAGCTCGATGGGCCGGAGTGGCATCCTGACTATCGGCGGCCAGACCGTGACGGTTACGCAGGCCGGACTGCCCTGTTCCTATGCCGTCAACCCGGCGAGCCTGCCGGTGGGGTCGGCTGGGGGAGCGGGAAATATTGTCGTGACGCCGAGCCCGCAGGACTGTCCCGGGGCAGGGGCTAGTTCCGTCGTGAGCTGGGCTTCGGTCTCGATTTCCGGCAGCAATGCATCCTGGTCCGTGAACGCTAATCCAAGCTCGCTTGGCCGCGCCGGAAGCCTCACCATCGGAGGCAAAACCGTTGGCGTTTCACAGTCGGGCGCCGGTTGCTCCTACGGATTGAGCACCAACAATATCAGCGCGGTTTCGGTTGGCGCTTCGGGAAGCATCACGATCACTCCCCTTCCGGTGGATTGTCCGCAGGTGTCGACCGCGTCGAACGTCAGTTGGGCGTCAATATCCATCGCGGGCAGCACCGCTCCTTGGACCGTGAGCGCCAACTCTGGCACGCAAAACCGCACGGGTGCCTTCACTGTGGCCGGGCAAAATGTCGCGATTGCGCAGACGGCCAGCGCTATTCCGGGAACATTAACTTTGAACCGCACCGTGCTGAACTACGGGACATCCGGCGCGTTGATAACGAGCGCGCAAACGGTAGCAGTAGGTTTTGCGGGCGGGAGTGGGGTCGCCTGGAACGCATCCTCGAGCCAGCCGAATATTACTGTGTCGGGCAGTGGAACTGGAGCTGGGACCTTTTCTGTCACAGCGGGCGCGGGGGCCAGCGGCACGGTTACGGTAACGGCGCCCGGAGCCGCGCAATCCCCGTTGCAAGTGCAGGTCAACGTGAACGCGGTCACGGCTGGAATTCCCTCAGGAAGTTTCGACACCCCCATCAGTGGGACCACCGGAATCGCCGGCGCAATCGCGGTCACTGGCTGGGCCCTGGACAACATCGAAGTCGTCAAACTCGATATCTGGCGTGAACCGCCGGCCGGCCAGCCCGGCGGATTGGCTTACATCGGCGACGCGATCTTTTTGGCTGATGCGCGCACCGATGTCGAAAACCTTTTTCCAACTTTGCCCCTTCAATATCGTGCCGGCTGGGGCTACCTGATGTTAACCAACTTCTTGCCCAGCGGAACAGGATCCACATCGGCAGGCAATGGGACCTTCAAGCTGCATGCCATTGCTCACAACGCCGCCGGCAATTCGCTGGATCTGGGCACGCGTACGATTACCGTCGACAACGCGCACGCCTCGAAGCCCTTCGGCACCCTTGATACACCCGCGCAGGGCGCCACCATTTCCGGCAACGCTTACGTCAACTTCGGCTGGGCGCTGACGCAAAACCCCTACGCGATTCCTACAGACGGTTCCACCATCTTCGTCTACATAGATAGCCAGCCAGTGGGCCATCCAGCCTATAACCAATACCGCTCCGATATAGCAACTTTGTTTCCGGGTTTGGCCAACAGTAACGGGGCCATCGGCTACTACTACATCGATACCACCCGGCTCGCCAACGGTGAGCACAACATTTCGTGGGTCGTCTCCGACAACCAGGGCCGCACCGACGGCATCGGGAGCCGCTTTTTCTCCGTGCAGAACAATGGAGCTGTCGCCGTGTCGAATGAAGAGCCAGTGGTGGCGTTCTCGGGCGACTCGGGCGACGTCTCCGACGTCGAGATCGAAGAACTGGACTCCATCGAGTTGAAGCTCGGCGCCGCACGGGGCTACTTGCTCGTGAACGGCGAACGGCGGCCATTGCCGGTTGGATCGAGCCTCCAGGGCGGCGTCTTCTACTGGCAAGCCGGGCCCGGATTTCTAGGCGACTATCAACTGGTCTTCGAGCGTCCCGGTTCGGCCGATGTCATGCGACGGGTGGCGATCCGCCCGAAGCGCTTTCCGTAGGTATGCGCAAAGAAGTATCCTCCCGATCCAGCCGGAGATAACGGCTGTAGTAAGGATCGGGCTTCTCAAGGATCGCATGCCATCTCTTCCGGAAAAGTTCCTGTTCTTCGCTGGAAGGTTGGGCCCGCTCTTGCTCTTCATGGATCAAGCCGGCGCGCTGCTCCAGGATGATCTCGAAGCCCGCCTGGCGCACCCGCAGGCAGAAATCCACGTCCGCCAAGTCCGAGCGGAAGGCATCGTCGAATCCGCCGACAGATTCAAAAACCTGTTTGCGGGTCACCAGGCAGGCGCTCGACACGGCGGTAACGTTGCGCGTGTAATCCAGCCAGCGCCAATAGTCGCTCTGAAAAAGCCCGCGGCCCGGATAGCCCGCGCCGCCTGGCATGCCGGTTACGATGCCCGAATGTTGAATCGCGCCGTTGGGATAAACCAGTTTCGCTCCCACTACGCCGACTTCGGGCCGTTGTGCCGCCACCAGCAGGTTCGCCAGCCAGTCAGGCTTTTGCGGCCGGACGTCCGCGTGAAGAAAAACCAAGTAAGAACCCGTTGCTTTACTTACGTCGCGTACGATCTCGAAATCCTCATAGCCGGTGTTCTGTTCGAGAACTTTCCCCGATCCGCTTCGCATAATGATGCTGGCCCGTTCGCGGCGCGCAAGATTTCGGACGACGTGATAGCGCGTAGGTATTTCCGCGTCCATTACTTTCGCATCCCATCCGCGGCGGCGAAGCATGTCTTCGACGGCTCGCCGGCCCGAATCATTGGCCCAAGGCTTTGCATCCGGACGTTGCGCGATCGACTCCTGATGCTGTCGCCAGTGATACAAGATGTGCGGGATGTGCGCCACGCCGGTAGCAGGCTGGTCGGTCAGGCGCAACGCCAGATCGTAATCCTGAGCGCCGTCGAACTCGCTGCGGAATCCGCCCACTCTGTCCACGAGAAGGCGGGAAGCGATCACCAGATGGCCCACGTACATGCAATTGGACAGCAGCTCGGGCGACCAATCCGGCTTGAGGTTCGGCCGCACCGGCAGGCCATTTTCATCCACGTAGTCTTCGTCCGAGTACAAGACCTCGTATCGCTGCTGCTGCAGCGCCTCCACCACTCGATACAGAGCGTCGGCCGAAAGAAAATCGTCGTGATCCAGTACACAGATGTATTCTCCGGCCGCCATTTCGAGCGCGCTATTCAACGCTCCCGAGATACCTGCTCGCGCTTGGAGCGCTGCAAACGAAATACGCGGGTCGTCCGGCGCCTGCACTGGTTGGCCGGAGGCGTCGTCGACTATGCACAACTGCCAGTCCGGATAAATTTGTGCCAAAACCGATTCAACCGCCTGCCGAAACCACTCGGGCCTCGGATTTCGGACGGCCATCAGAACGCTGATGCGCGGCCGATACGTCCAGGCGGCCATTTGGCCGGAAAACCACTCTGGTGCTGGAGCGGTTCGAGCCAGGGCGGCGATAAACTGCCGATACTCGCGTAACTGCGGCGATCCGGCCAGCTTCAGGTAAAGAGGATGCAGCGGGGAGTGGAGGAGCCTTTGGCCCAGCTTTCTCTTGTGGATTGCTGCGGCCTCCCTCAGAGACTCAAACATGGTCCACTCTCAACCGGTGAAGAAGACGCGCCAGGTGGTGACCACCAGCGCATGCGTCACCATGCTCGCGCGCACGCTGCGCGCCTGGAGAAATGCGAGTCCGTAAAAAACGCCCGCGATACCGCCGATGATCGCGAATCGCCAGTTGGGAAAGGGTCGAAATGCCAGATGCGCGAGTCCGAAAAGCACGGATGCGAATATCAAGCCGATGGCGTCGCTCCGCATGCCGCGCGCCAGCAGCTGTTGCAGAAATGCCCGAAAAAAGAACTCCTCAGCCAACGCCACGACCCACAAAAAGGCGAGGAACGTTCCGATCACGAGCAGCGCGAATTTCCACCATTCCAGCGTAGGCGGTCTGAAACGCGCGAAGTGCAGGAGATAGGCGATCACCGCGCCCACCGGAAGGAAAAACAGGTACTGCCGAACGCCGATACCCCACTCTCTCGAGGTCGGAACAAAACCGAAGCGCGTATCCTCGAGCGATCGAAGCGATAGCACGGCCATGAGACCGACCCGGATCCACATCAACCGGCCCAGAATATCCAGCGCCACGTGCGGTGCCGGATGCAGGTATATCTGATCGAATAGCTTACTCAAGTACACCGCGGCCATGAAGGCCAGGAACAAAAGGTCGGCTGGAATGCTAGGACGAATCCAGGCATACCAGAAGGACGCCACCATCGCCACAGCCAACAGAGCCAGCAGCGACGAGATGTGAAACGTGCCGGTTCCGAAGCTTTCGATGAGATACGGGATGATGGCGCTGGCCGAAAGGAATGTGGCGCGCACGGGCTTGGAACCGAGCTGCTCAAAAGCCCGCCGGACACGTGGGAATCCGGGGGCGAGATAAAACCCAAACTCCACCAGAAATGCTGGAAGCACCGCCAGCGCTATCCACGAAGGTATATTCTGTTGTTGGGAGTAAATGTAAGTCGCGATGCAGGCCGCCGTCCAAACTACGACCAGCGTCGTCAGGAACTGGCGCATCTGCTTCATCTTAACATCGGCCGTTTTAACAGCGGTCGTTTATTTGCCGGTCTTGCGCGCCGCCGATCCGCCGGCTGATCTGATTCGCCGTGTAGCTATGCGCGAAACCGAAACGGCGCAAGCTCAGAGCAACTACAGTTATCGCCAGAGCGTGACCATCGACGAATTCGACGGCCATGGCGCGAAGTCCGGCGGCTACCACGAAATTCGCGACATCATCTTCTCGCCGCGACAGGAGCGGACCGAACAAATGATCGGGAAGCCCGCGGATACTTTGAGCCGGCTTAAACTGACCGACGAAGATTTCCGCGACGTCCGGGAAGTGCAGCCGTTCCTGCTAACCAACGATCAGGTTTTCCTCTACGAGACACATTTCCGCGGCGAAGAGGCGATGGACGGAGTCGATTGTTATGTGATCCAGATTCGTCCTCGTCAGATCCTCCAAGGCCAGCGGCTCTTTGACGGCATGCTGTGGGTTGCGAAGCTGGATTACTCTATCATCCGCAGCGAAGGCGAAGCCGTGCCGCAGGTCCGGACATTGAAGAACGAGAATCTGTTCCCACACTTCACGACACTGCGGCAGAAGGTCGAGGGCGATTTTTGGTTTCCGGTCACCACTTATGGCGACGATACGCTCTACTTCCGCACCGGCCCGCAGCGCATGCGCCTGGTGATTCGCTACAGTGACTACAAGAAATTTGGCGTAGACTCGAAGATCACCTTCAAGAATTAGCGTTTTCGCGGAACTTGCGGACGCCGCATTCGTATAGTAATGTCGGAAGGATCGACGGGAGGGGAAAGGTGATATGGCGCAACACGTAAAAGTCCTCGGGGTCCTGCACATCATCTACGGCTCGTTACTTGTAATGGTCGGGTTGGTCGTTTTCTTGATTCTGGGCGGGATCGCCGGCCTTGTCGGCGCTACTGATCATTCCCCTGACAGCGCGGTCGCCATTCCAATCCTGGGCGGTATTGGCGGCCTGGTGTTCGTCATATTGCTGGCCATTTCGCTGCCAGGAATCGTGGCCGGCATCGGTTTGGTGCAGTTTAGACCATGGGCTCGGATCCTGACTCTCATTCTGTCGGCGCTGGAGCTATTCAGTATTCCCATTGGCACTGCATTAGGGATCTACGGTTTTTGGGTTCTCCTCAAGCCCGAGACCGAGCAGCTATTCAACCAGCCGCCTCCTCTATCGATGACACCGCGGGTCTGAACGCGCGCGGATCACCTGCGCTTCTTCAAGCCCGACGGATCCATGCCATCGCCCGAGCGCCGCATCCAGTCTTTGAGCAACGCTTTCAGCTCGTCGCGTTTCAATTCTTGGGAGACCTCCCTGGCTAGATTCTCCATCTCGAAAGGGTCCTGACCGAGATTATAGAGATGCGTGACGTTCAGGCCGCGATCAGCCACCAGCTTGTCCAGGCCCCGCACCACCATACGCCACTCTTCTGGTTCGCCCAGCTTTCCTGAAGCATAAACCGATTCCCCATGGCTGCCTTCTTTCCCCGTAAGCCAAGGCGAGAGATCTTGTCCTTGCGCAATGTCTGGGATGTCGACGCTGCACAGACCGAGCAGCGTCGGCATCAGGTCGACATTCGATAGCAAGGCGTCGTTCTTCCCGCGGTTCGCGAGGGCGCCGGGATAACGGACAATCAGCGGCACTCGCACCGCTTCCTCGAAAGGCTGATTGTCATCTTCCAGTCCTTGCGATCCCAGCATGCTGCCCGAGTCGGAGGTGAACACTATGATCGTGTCGTCAGCCAAATGCTGGTCGTCCAGTGCCCCCAACAGCCGTCCAAGGTTATCGTCCAGCGCCGAGCAAAGAGCGTAGTAGCTGGCATAGCTCGTTTGAGTGCTGGCCTCCTGTTCGGTTGGCACATTGGCGCGCAGCCGAAGGCTCTGTGGACCGTACAACGTCGCGACTCTTGGTGGCAACGGCCCCAGCGGCGGATGCGGTGGACCCCAGGCGAGAAACAGATAAAACGGTTTCGAGCCGCTTTGCTTGATTAAGTCGATGGCCAGATCGGTCTGATAGTCCGGCTCAAAGCCCACGCGATGAATTGGCTCTGCAGCGTTGAGAAAATAGACCGAATCGAAGTAGCGATGGCCGCGATTGAAGGCGGCCCAGTAGTCGAATCCGTGCCGCCGCGGACCAGGAGGAACAAAACCTGGATCGTCGGCGCCATCCAATCGCCACTCGCCGATGTAGCCGGTTCGGTATCCGGCGCGTTTGAACTGCTCCGCGATCGACGGCTGATCGATGGGGAGCCGGACACCATCGCGCGGGACCCCGCAGGAATGTGGAAAACGACCAGTAATCAAAGCGGCGCGCGAGGGAGCCGCGGCCGGATAGCAAGTGTAAAGCCGCTCGAAGGTCACGCCCTGCTTGCCTAAGGCTGCGAGGTTGGGTACGCGCAAATCGTCGACCAACGGCGCGCGCCATCCACCGGCCAGGACAAAAACAATGTTTGGCTTCCGGGCGGGCGCCGCCGAACCGGCCATCCGCGCAGCAGCAAGGGCGCCCGCCGATTTCAGGAATTCCCGGCGGCTTGGCAAATGGATCCTCTTCAGTCGATTTGAGCACGCCGGAAACAATCGCGCTCGTGATCGTTCACCATTCCAACCGCTTGCATGTAGGCATAGCAGATGGTGGAGCCAACAAATTTGAAACCGCGCAGTAGCAGGTCTTTGCTCATCGCGTCCGATTCATCGGTCCGCGCGGGCGCGTGTCCACGTTTGCCCCAGTCATTCCGCCTCGGCTTTCCGCCGATAAAACGCCAGATGTACGAATCGAAGTCGCCGAATTCTTCCTTGACCTTTAGAAATGCCTTTGCGTTCCCGACGGTCGACGCGATTTTCAGCCGGTTGCGGACCAGGCCGGGGTCTTTGAGAAGCTGGACGATCTTTCGCGGCGTGTAGCGCGCGATCTTCGCGGCGTCGAAGCCGTCAAAAGCCTGACGGTAGTTTTCGCGCTTCTGCAGGATCGTGTTCCAACTCAGTCCGGCTTGCGCACCCTCTAGAATCAGAAGTTCGAAGAGTTTTCTATCATCGTGTAGCGGAACGCCCCATTCGCGGTCGTGATAAGCAATGGAAAGCTCGTTGGCAGCCCAATGACAACGAATCAGCGCGGTTCGGTTCATTCCTATTAGAGTAGTCTAGAGTGCCGAAGCTGCGCGTCCGCAACCAATCCAAGAATACCGTTCTCGGAGACCGCGTCGGCATTGCCGACAACAGCGCAACCCGGCGGACCGGACTTTTGAAGCACAGCCGCCTTGAGCAGGGCGAGGGACTTTGGATCGCGCCTTCGGAGGCGGTCCATACCTTCGGAATGAAGTTTCCCATCGATGTTCTGTTCCTGGATAAGAAGCGGAAGGTTCTAAAAATACGAAGTGACATGGTGCGCTCGCGAATGGCGATTTGCCTGCGTGCTCACTCTGTCCTGGAGCTTCCCAGCGGCACGGCCGCAGCCATGAACACCCTGGTGGGCGACCAGTTGGAATTCGAGAAATATGAGTAGAATCTCATTCATGTGTATGATTCCCGGTGATGACTCAGCGCGCGGACTGGGCACTGGCATAGTCTTCGGCGGAAATCCATCCCATGACGCCGAAGCCGCCAACGAAATAAACGGCCGAGACCTGCAGCCGGTAGTACGCAAAATCGGTGTAGTCCTGCCAGGACTTTGCGTTCTCATACCGTGACAGATAGAGTTCTTTCACTTCCGCCGCGGGCACTTCCTTGGCTTCGCCCAACAGCGTCAAACGGGCCGCGCCCAAAGGATCTCCAGAGGCATCTGGCTGCGTGATCAGTAAGCTGGCGCGCGAATCCTGACGCAGGTTGTGCGTGTGCATCGCCATGCTGCTGATGAAAAATATCGGGCGGCCGAGATGGTCGGCAGCGTAAGGCATCACGGAGCCGAAAGGAAATCCGGGATATTTTTGTGAATGGGTCGATAGGCTGCCAATGAGGCCGATGGAAGCGAGCCTGCGGGCGCGTTCGGCCAGCGTTGGTTCAGGAACCTCGGGAGTGACTGGAGAAGAGCCGGCGTGGTCAGGCACGATGTATGGAGCGGGGTACGGGAATCGAACCCGTGTAAATCAGCTTGGAAGGCTGACGCCCGACCGCTAGGCCAACCCCGCCGTAGTGGGCTTTCGTAACTATCTTAATATACGACGAAGGCTTAATATACGACGAAGGCTCACGACACGACGAAGCATGCGCGCCGGCCAGGTAATCGCTCGTCCGATCCGAAACGACGGCGACTGCAACATTCCTGTAATCAAGCCCGAGAAATCGAGCTCGCGCTCATACAGAAACTTGATCTGCGTGTCGCGCCGCGCGAGCAAGCCACGAATCTCCTCCACGTCGTCTTCCGTCAGCGTGTAACCCGGCTGAACATGATCGGCGAGCTGCCGTTGGACATAGACGGTTCCGTGCGAGACGGCCTGCTCCGCCTCCGGCCGCTGCTCGGTATAAAGATAGATCGCGACCGACCGGCGTGAGATGTGCTGCTTCTCGGCCGGCAGCCGGATGCGGTGGAAGCCGTGCCAGGAATGCTCGTTCGTTTCAAAGATCACCGCTCGGTTGGCCAACGGAATTACGGCTTCAACGGGCCGAGCGCCTTCCGGGGTCCACGGATCGGAAAGGAACTCGAGGCAGCCGCCCCAATCCGGCTCCCATTCCGGATTCAGGAAAACGATCAGGTTCAGGCGCCTGTGCCAGTGCCGGCTGGGATGGAAGTTGAAGTCAACGTGAGGATCCAGGTCCTGCCCGTCCAGGTTCTCATGCGTTCCACCGCCCACGTATTCCGGATCGTACAGCAACTGGGGAATACCCGTGATTCTGCCGATCAGGTCCAAAAACTCGCGCCCTCGAATCATCTGATCGAACCGGGCATAAGCCGGACCGATGCCCGCTGTCTCAGAAATCACCGCTTTGCGGCCCTTTTCGCCGCGTTCATTTAGGGACCGAGCCGAGTCAAAGGCCGGAAATTCCTGCATCAGTTGATGGCAGAATTCGGGGTTCAGAAACTCGTCGATTACCACGTGACGGAAAGGCGCCCCGGCGGCAAACCGGCCACGTAAATCCGCCGTCCTCAGGGGAATCGCCGGGTTGAGATCCAAAGCCACTAGGACCAGTCTATGTCATTGAAAGCTAGCCAGTTGACGAGCGGACCAAAATGGTCCATAATCAAGTAGGACCATTCCGGTCGGAATTACGTATAGATGCTTAAATTGACCAAGAAAGCCGATTACGGGTTGATCGCCCTGAAGCATCTCGCTATGCGCGGTCCGGCCAGCTCGAGCGCCAAGGAAATAGCCGAGACCTATGGGATTCCCTCCCCACTGCTCTCAAAAATCCTGCAAAAGCTCGTCAAAAACGGCTTTTTGCGCTCGGAACAAGGCACAAACGGGGGCTATAAACTGGCGCGTGAAGCTCGCGAGATTACCGCGCTCGACGTGATCCGTACCATCGACGGCCCCATCTTTTTGACGGCCTGTTTCACTGAGCATGGATATTGCGTTCACACCGACAAGTGCATCGTACGTGACCCCTTGCAAAAGGTCCACGAAGGAATCCTGCGGCTGTTGGCAAGCATCACAATTGCGGATATGTCGGCCGACACCACGCACTCGGACGGGAATCCGACCAAAGCGTCCGAGCGGCTTTACGGCCTGCCAGTGACGACGCCAGCGATATGAGGAACCAAATATGAAACTGCCGATTTACATGGACTATCACGCCACCACGCCGATGGACCCGCGCGTTTTCGATGCCATGAAGCCGTACTTTATGGAGACTTTCGGGAACTCCGCCAGCCGCAATCACAGCTTTGGCTGGCAGGCGGAAGAGGCCGTGGAGAAGTCGCGCAAACAGATCGCCGATCTGATCGGCGCCACACCGAAGGAGATTGTCTTCACCAGCGGCGCCACCGAATCGAACAATCTGGCGCTCAAAGGTGTCGCGGAAATGTACGCCGAGAAGGGCAATCACATTATCACCGCGGCCACTGAGCACAAGGCTGTGCTCGACACGTGCAAGCGTCTGGAGAAGCACGGCATTCGCGTGACCTACCTGCCGGTCCAGAGCAACGGCCTGATCGATCTCGAGATGTTGAAGGAAGCCATCACCGACAAAACCATCCTGGTGAGCATCATGTACGCCAACAACGAAATCGGCGTGCTGCAGAATATGGCCGAGATCGGAAAGCTGGCGAAATCGAAAGGCGTGCTGGTGCATAGTGACGCCACACAAGCAGTCGGAAAAGTGCCGGTGAACGTGATCAAAGACAACATCGACCTGATGTCGATGAGCGGCCATAAGATCTACGGGCCAAAGGGCGTGGGAGCGCTGTATGTCAGGCGCAAGAGCCCGCGCGTACAGATCACCGCGCAGATGGATGGCGGCGGCCACGAGCGCGGCATGCGTTCCGGAACGCTGAACGTCCCTGGAATCGTCGGACTCGGCGAAGCCTGCGCTCTGTGCCAGGCCGAAATGCCGGAAGAGTCCAAGCGGATGGCATATCTGCGGGACAGGCTGCGTAGCAAGCTGGAAGCTCAACTGGACGAGGTTTACGTAAACGGCACCATGGAACATCGTGTGCCTAACAACTTGAACATCAGTTTCGCCTATGTCGAAGGCGAATCGCTGCTGATGGGCATCAACGATATCGCAGTTTCGAGCGGCTCGGCGTGCACGTCGGCAACCCTCGAACCCAGCTACGTATTAAAGGCCCTGGGCGCCGGCGATGACCTGGCGCATTCCTCCATTCGCTTCGGCCTCGGCCGGTTCAATACAGAAGAGGAAGTCGACTATGTCGCCGACAAGGTGATCGACGTAGTGAAAAAACTTCGAGAACTTTCGCCGCTGTACGAGATGGCGAAGGAAGGTGTCGATTTAACGAAGGTCCAATGGGCCGCGCACTAAGAGGACAAAAACATGGCTTATTCGAATAAGGTTTTAGACCATTACAACAACCCCCGCAACGTCGGGTCTATGGACAAGAGCGATCCCAATGTCGGTACCGGCATGGTGGGGGCTCCGGAATGCGGCGACGTCATGAAGCTGCAGGTCAAGGTCAATCCGGACACTGGCGTCATTGAGGATGCCAAGTTCAAGACCTTTGGATGCGGCAGCGCGATCGCCAGCTCGTCGCTCGCAACGGAATGGCTGCGCGGCAAGACCGTGGACGAAGCGCTCCAGATTAAGAACACGGACATCGTCAACGAGTTGAGTCTGCCGCCGGTGAAGATCCACTGCTCGGTCCTGGCCGAGGATGCCATTAAGGCGGCCATTTCCGACTATAAGACCAAGGTTGCCACCAAGACCGAGGCGGTCGCATCTACTAAATAGGTGGCACAGGCATTCTTGCCGGTGTTGAACTGTATGATTACCGTAACTCCTAAAGCTGTCGACAAAATCCGCGAACAGTTCGCCAAGCATGGCGTGCAGGGCGGATTGCGCCTCGGGGTGCTCGGCGGCGGATGCTCGGGCCTGAGTTATTTATTCAAGTTCGATGTGAAACCACGGGCCACCGACCAAGTGTTCGAGTTCGAGGACGTGAAGGTTTTTGTGGATCCCAAGAGCATGGTCTATCTGGACGGCATGACGCTCGACTGGAAGGACTCGCTGATCCACTCCGGGTTCGAATTCGACAACCCGCATGCCAAGAAAAGCTGTGGCTGCGGAACTTCGTTTTCGGCTTGACCGAGTTTTCGGCGTGACCGACTATTACCAGTTACTTGGAATTCCGCGCACCCTCAATCTTTCCTTGGACGACCTGCAGAAGCGCTATTACGAATTGAGCCGGCAGCTTCATCCCGACCGCTTCATGCAAAAGCCTGAGGCGGAGCAGCAGCGCGCGCTCGACATGTCGTCCGCGCTGAACGATGCTTACCGGACGCTGAAGGATCGAGTGAAACGCGCGCAATACCTGCTGAGCCAGGAAGGCTTCGAGATCGGCGAACAGCGCTCCAAGGACGTACCTCCTGAATTGCTAGAGGAGGTCTTTGATCTGAACATGGCGCTCGAGGAGACGCGGTCGGGTGACGACTCGGCTCGCCCGCAATTGGAAGCCGCCGAGAAGAATTTCACGAACTTGCTGGCCGGTGTCGACCAGCAGCTCGAATCGCTGTTCGAGAAATACGATCAATCCCGGAGTCGCGACGTGCTGGCGGAAATTCGGAGTGTTCTCAACCGCCGCAAGTATATTTTGAACCTGGTGGACGAAGTCCACAAAACTCTATCTCCTACCACCCACGCCCCGCAACCTACAACCTGACACATGGACATCGATTTTGGCACAACCGAACGCGTCGTAGGCATCGACCTGGGAACCACCAACAGCCTGGTCGCCTTCATGGACCTCACTGGGCCTAAGATCATCCCTGGCGCCGACGGCGACAAGCTGGTGCCCAGCGTAGTGTCGATTAATCCCACAGGCCAAATCATAGTTGGCAATCCGGCCCGAGAGCTGTTGATCACGCAACCGGAGCGTTCGGTTTATTCCGTCAAGCGTTTGATGGGCCGCGGCCTCGAGGACGTAACCGAAGAGCTGAAGCTGTTCCCGTTCCACCTTGCTTCCGGAAGCGAAACGGTTTTGCAGCTCCAGTTGGGCGAACGAACCTACACGCCGCCTGAGATCTCGGCATTCGTGCTGCGTCAATTGAAGGAGAATGCCGAAACTTTCTTCGGCTATCCGATCCACAAGGCAGTCGTCACTGTGCCGGCCTACTTCAACGACGCCCAGCGCCAAGCCACCAAGGATGCCGGTCGCATTGCCGGTCTGGAAGTGCTGCGCCTGGTGAATGAGCCGACGGCCGCCTCGCTCGCCTACGGGCTCGACAAGCGCGAGAACGGCATCATTGCCGTCTACGATTTGGGCGGCGGGACCTTCGACATCTCCATCCTCAAACTGCACGACGGCATCTTCGAAGTGCTCGCCACTAATGGCGACACACACCTGGGCGGCGACGATATCGACAATCTGCTGCTGCGCATCGCGCTCGAAGACGTTCAAAGCGAATGGGGCGAGGACCTAGCGGGCGATTCCGAAGGCGTACAGCGCCTGCGCCGCGCCGTTATCCAAGCCAAAGAACGGCTGTCGTTTGTTCCCTTCACTACCATAGAGCTCGAATATCGCGGCAAGAAGTATCTGCGCGAGCTGCAGCGCGAATTGTTCGACAAGCTGATCACGCCGATCGTCGATCGCACGCTTGGCCCCTGCCGCGATTGCCTTAAGGATGCCGGCGTCAGCGTCGATCAGATCGATGAAGTGGTGATGGTGGGCGGCTCAACGCGCATTCCGCTGGTTCGGTCGGCGGTCGAGAATCTGTTCCGGTCCGTGCCGCACACCGAGCTGAATCCGGATGAAGTGGTGGCGCTGGGCGCCGCTGTCCAGGCTGGGATACTGTCGGGCGAAGTCGAGGATAAACTGCTGCTCGACGTCACGCCACTGTCGCTCGGCATCGAGACCATGGGCGGCATCGTCTCTAAATTGATCCACCGCAATTCCACCATACCAGCCAGCGCCACCGAGCTCTTTACGACCGGCGTCGATGGGCAGACCAATGTTCTGATCCACGTCGTCCAGGGCGAGCGCGAGCTCGTCAAAGACAACCGTAGCTTGGCCCGTTTCGATCTCAAGGACATCGACCCGATGTCTGCGGGAATGGCCCGCGTAGAAGTTCGCTTCCTGATCGACGCCAATGGCATTTTGAACGTTACGGCGAAAGATCTGCGTACCGGCAAGGAACAGAGCGTCGACGTCAAGCCCTCCTACGGGTTGACCGACGACCAGGTGGAAAAGATGATTCTGGAGTCGGTCGAAAAGGCGGAACAGGATTTCAATGAGCGCCAAGTGCGGGAACAGCGCCTGGAAGCCGACGCCGTAATGGCGGCGGTCAAGAAAGCACGGCAGCACGATGCTTATTTCGAGCTTACCGCTGAGGAGCGCGCCGCTATCGACAGGGCGTTCAACGAGCTGCTGGTGGTGTATCATCATGACAATCATCTTTTGATTGCGTCGAAGATCGCGCAGCTCGATCGGGCCACCATGAAGCTGGCCGAGAATATGATGAACTCCGCCGTCCAGGGAGCTTTGAAGGGGACCAAGATCGATGCCTAAACTCACCTGGGACCAGAGCGATAATATCGCGCTTGCCCTTTACGAGAAGTTTCCGGACGTCGATCCCACTCACATCCGCTACACCGATCTGCACCAATGGATCACCGAGCTGGAGGACTTCAAGGACGACCCGAAAACCTCTACCGAGGGGAAATTGGAAGCCATCCAAATGGCTTGGTTAGAGGAATACCAGGCGGACCAACGTTAGGCGTTATTGCGGCGGCCGTTTTGGAAGGCAATCAACGAAGCCTAACTAACGTCGCTGGATCTCGGCCATCACGACGGCGGTGTCCTGCAGTGTCCGGATGGCCTCGTCGTCGTTCATATCTTTAGTGCGGGGGTGGTCCCCTTTCAATGAGCCGACAAAATCAGGTGAGGTTGCAGTATCCTCGGAAGCCTTTTCAGCTTGGTGTCCCGCGCCCGGTAGACCTCGCCCCCCTGTGGTGCGCCGATCAGTGGAAATGTTCCATCACCAGAATTTGATGCTCGTTGCGGTCCCATTGCGAGTACAGAAGCGTGCCCCCGTCTGGTGATACGGCCAAGCCATAAAAAGAGGGCTTGTCAAGCCTTCCTATTTGCGATGACCGCCTGGTCTCGAAGTCGAGATATTCGATTTTCGGAGGCCTGCCAGTCTCTGGGGCAAAGAAGTAAATACCGCTCTTCGTCACAGCCCAATTGCTCCAGTTGTCCGGCCCAGGCCCACCCCAGATTTGGGTTTCGGCGCCCCCGCCGGGCGGCATTGCCCAGATCCCTTGGCTCCATCGCTTGGTATAAAGTAGCAATTTTCCGTCTACCGTCTCGCCTGCTCCGAAGCCTCCGTCTCGCGTCACCTGAGTCGGCGGCGGCCCGGCCGCAGCCCCGTCTTTAACAGACTGTTTCCAAATCTGATAACCCTTTTCTCCGCGATTCGAGGTGAAGTAGATCGAGCGCCCGTCTCGCGACCAGCTCGGGAGAAAACTGTCCGCGTCAGGAAAAGCAACGACGGGATGTGGATGGCCGTCGTCCGTTTCGACCACGTAGACGTCACCGTGCCGCTGCGAACGATAGTCAAATGCGAGATAACGGCCATCAGGTGAAAACCGCGGGCTTCCGGCAAAGCCGCGCAAATCTGTGACTTGCACTGCATGGGAGCCGTCGCGGTTACAGATCCACACCTCCGGGTAGCCAGACCGCGAGCTTTGGAACGCGATCTTCCGGCCATCAGGCGAAAACTGCGGCTGCAAGTTCTGGCTCTTGGTCGAGGGGATTAGGATCGAAGCCGAAGTCCGTGCGTGAATCTGATCGTTTAGCTCAAGTCGCCACAGGTTCTGCTCTTGGTCGACATACTCATAAGCAAGCTCGTTTGCGGATTGGGAGAGCGAAGGGTACCACGCGACAGGGCCGGCTTCCGGAACCCGTTGGGGAATGCCGCCTGATGCCGGCACGCGCCAAATCGCTGGCAATCCCCCGCGGCTGGTAGAAAAAACGATTTCGTTAGTTTGGGTCCAAGCGGGCGGCCCGAAGATCTGTTTGTGATCGAAAGTTAGTTGTTTTGGTTCACCGCCCGCTGCCGAAATTACAAAAAGTTCCTCGACCGATGCCGGCCCGGAAGACCTGATGAAAGCCAATTTGTCGCCGTCCGTGCTGAAAGCCGGCCGCCGGTCGTGGGAGGTAGGCGGAGGCGACGTGAGGACTCGCGTGCTGGAATCTTGCAGCGAGAGCAGCTTAATGGAACTTCGCTGTATCGCCGCGTTCCATTCGGAAAACGCGATGAGTTTGCCGTCGGCCGACAAAGACAGTCCCCCTTTTCCGGTCTCGAAGTCGAACGGCGAGCGCAGCCCAGCATAGATCGTTTTCTCGGCGCCGCCGAGCGCGGGCACCATCTCAATCAGAAATTTGTCGCCTCGATCGCGAAGGAAAGCCACCTCACGGCCGTCTGGAGTCCATGCGGGAGAGTAGGGCTCACCTGCTGCTGGAGTCTTCTCATCCTTGAGAAGCGCGGGCACCTCACTTTGCGTTAGTCTGACCGAACTCTGGGAGCCGACCACCGCCGCATAGAGTCCTGACTCAGTTCGTAGGTGGGCCGAGCGCAGGAATACGACCCGGCTGCCATCGGGGGAAAGCGCCGGCAGCCTCTGATCGCCCTCAATGGTCAACGGGAGCA
>DATMMD010000101.1:0-2095 GCA_035569875.1 Bryobacteraceae bacterium | reverse complement strand
CCGCGAAGCAGCAGCCATGCGGCGTGAGGGTCCATACTGCCGCCCAGAGTCGTGCGGGTGGAGTGGATGGTTTCGATGAGATCGTGGCGTCCGGAAACGATGCCGCAGATCAGGTCGGCGTGGCCGGCAAAATATTTCGTTCCGGAATGCATGATCAGGTTGACTCCGAAATCCGCCGGACGCTGGTTGATGGGGGTGGCAAAGGTGCTGTCGATAAACGTGATCAGATCATGCTGCTTCGCCAACGCAACGACCTTTTTCAGGTCGACCACGCGCAGCGTGGGGTTGGTCGGCGATTCGAGATAGAGCAGGCGCGTGTTCGGGCGAATGGCGCGTGCATGCTGATCATATTCGGTGGTATCGACAAATGTGGTTTCGATGCCGAGTTTGGGCAGCCATTGACTGAAGAACTTTGTGGCGCCGCCATAAATATCGCGCTGGGCTACCACGTGATCGCCACTCTTCAGCAACGCCAGCATCGAGGTGGTGATGGCGTTCATGCCTGAAGCGAAGAGCAGCGCGGCATCCGCGCCTTCTAGTTCGGCGACGGCTTTTTCGGCTACGGTGTGGGTGGGGTTGCCGTAGCGGGTGTAGAACATATCGGTGGACGTGGCCCGCACCTGTTGATCGCTATCCGTTACTTCGAAGGTGGCAGTCTGGTAGATCGGGGTGGACAGCGGCCCGTTTTTCTTGTGCAGGCTAGCGCCGCCGCGAACCGCTTCGGTTTCCGGATGATGCTTATGCTCTTTCATAGGAACTCCTGACTGCTCTTTAGACTCCGGCCAAGGCCGCGTCGAACGCGGGCACGGGAGAAAGCCAATCGGCAGAGCGGGGATGGCGTCCGCCGGTGAGATTCTCAAACTCAGATTGCAGGGCGCGAGTGATCGGCCCGGTTTTTCCATTGCCAATGGTGCGGAAATCAATCTCGCGCAGGCCAACGACCTCGGCGGCGGTGCCGGAGACGAAAACTTCATCGGCAATGTAGAGTTGATCGCGCGAAATCGGCTCCTCGACGACGTTGTGGCCCAGATCGCGCGCCACGGTCATCAGGCTGTCGCGCGTGATCCCTTCAAGAATTGCTCCCCGAGCCGGGGTGTAAATCACGTTGTTGCGTACGATAAAGATATTCTCGCCCGTACACTCCGCCACGTAGCCTTGCGGATCGAGCATGATGGCTTCATCGAAGCCGGCGCGCTGTGATTCGGTTTTGGCCAGAATCGAACTTACATAATTTCCTGAGACCTTGGCCTTGGTCATCATGATGTTCGGGTGCAGGCGGGTGAACGATGCGATGTTGGCGCGAATACCTCGTTCCTTGGCCTCGACGCCGAGAAAAGCGGTCCACTCCCACACCGCGATGATCAGCCGCGGTTTGCCGCTGTCCACTACCAGGTCCATGGCACCGTCGAGATAAATTACCGGACGGATGTAGCAGGCGGAAAACTTGTTGGCGGAGATGGTCTTGTGAATCGCGTCGATCAGCATGTCGCGCGTCCAGGGAAGATCACGGAAGCCGACGATGAGAGCTGAGTCGAGCAGGCGGTCAACGTGTTCTTCCAGACGAAAAACTGCGGGACCACTACTCGTGGCGTAGCAACGGATGCCCTCGAAGACGCTAAAGCCGTAATGCAGGCCAGCGTTGACGATGGGAACTCCGCTTTGCGCGGCATCCTTCAATCCTTGATCCAGCCAGACATATTTTGCTTGGTTTGCCATGTTGCCTCAGTGATGATGCCGCAGTTTGAAATGAAACAAGCGGTTCAAGTAAGTGACTGTCAAGAGTATCGTTCACAGGCGAAGTCGGCAAGGGGAAGTCTTCGCGCACTTTGCCGTCAAAATCTTTAATCGCAAAGATCGCAAAGAAATTCCGCAAAGGACGCAAAGCAGAAGCGCCCTGCCGCTTTTGTATGATTATCCGCGAGTGCGATTCGATCCATCTATAATTCGATTCCTATGGATATGGGTCTGAAGGGTAGAGTTGCAATTGTTGCCGCTTCCAGCCAGGGGATTGGCCGGGCGACGGCTGAGGCATTTGCCGCCGAGGGATGTAAAGTCGCGATGTGCGCCCGCAATGAGCAGACGCTGGCGGCTGCGG
>DATMMD010000100.1:0-2360 GCA_035569875.1 Bryobacteraceae bacterium | reverse complement strand
ATTTTTCAAGAAAGTTACGGCGCGTTGCCATACTCGACCTCCTGCAATTGGCGGGACTGTACACGAGCCTCGGGCTGATTACAAACGATTATTGCAGGCGGCTAGCCTTTAATGGCAGCGCGAATCTTGGGCGGACTCGCTACGGCTGCTTTCAGGGCTTCGTTCGCGTCGAGGATATTCAGCACGGCCCGTGTTACGTTTTCGTCGATCTCGGATGCGCGGCGGATATCCACGGGATAGCGCACGACAAACTCCAGCGCCGCGTCCGTGAATTGCAGTTTGGATTCTGGAACCGGGGCCTTCAGTTGGACCTCCAGGCGGCGCTCGATGCCGCCGAGCTGGCTCTCGATAACCTCGCGGTACTTTTCGTAGACCGAACCGACGACTCCGGAGATCTGGTCCTGGACGAGCTTGTAGTTGCTGCCTGGGGCGAGCGAGATGGCGACTTCGTGCCAGGCATATTCCGTGCCGGGAATCTGCTTGAACAGCGGAGTCGCGGCTTGGAAGAGCACAGAGTTTGAGAACATGACGACGCGGCCGGTGGGATAGAGCTCGATGCCGGTGCCCGCGAGTTCCATCAGATACAGGCGCACCAGGCCGATGTCGATGACATCGCCAGTTACGCCCGCGACGCTGATACGATCGCCGACACGAATGCCGTAGCGCCCGATCACGAAAAAATACGCCGCGATGGAGAGCAAAATAGCTTGCAAGCCCACCGCGATGCCCGCGGTGACGAATCCCGCGAAGGTCGCGAGCGAGCTGAACTCGCTGATGAAGCCCATGATCAGGACTACACCGACAAGAAATCCCATCACGAAACGCCGCATGAGCAGAAATTGCCGGCGGCGCCTTGGATCTTGGACGTAACGAAACGTAAGCCTTCCCCAGACATTAGAGAGTATGAAAACCGCGCCCAGCGCCAGGGCGATCCCGAGCACGCGTGTTAACACTGCGCGAAGCTCAGATTGTGACTCGAACACGATCGATTTCCGCCATTCGAGGAAATTGGAGCGGCTCTGATCGAGGACGACAAGTTCCTGGCTGAGCGGAAGGGTCGCGCCGGCCAATTCTTTGAATTTCGCGGTGATGGCTTGAAATTCCTGGGTAGTTGTCTGCGCTGCAGAACCGGCGGCGGGAGCTTGTGTCTGGCCAGCGAGATCGCGGCCGCGCTGAATGGTTGCGACCAGAGTGTCGCGAAGCGGTTTGCGAAGGGCCTCGGCGGTAGCGCGCATTTTCGCGGTTTCGTCAGCCATTTGATCAATGGCGTTCATGGTTTGCATCTGATCGAGCAACGCCAACGATTGGCCGATCAACCCGGAAGGCGCAGAAGTCGTCGCGGGCTTGGAATTGACCGGAGCAGGCGCCGTTTTCTTGGACGCGGCGTCGCTGACTACTTCGGGGACAGAGTGGGCAAGCTCGTTAATACTGCCCTCCAGGCCTTCGGAGCCCTCGGGCGCGCCTCCGACAAACGAGGCCATCTTTTGAATGGTTTCCTGGAGAGCTTTGTCGAGTGAGAGCAGTCCCTGGAGGCGGTCGCGCTCAGCGATCAAGTCCTTCTGCTTGCTTCTTGGAGCCGTGGCAAGTTGTTTGTTAACGGCGTCCAATTTAGTTTGTGCATCATCAATTTGCGCGGCGATTTTGGCTGCCGTTTGGCTGAGATTCTGTTGCTGCGTCGGTGGCGTGCCGGACGGCGCAGCTGGAGTGGCGCTGGCGGTCTTGCTGTTCGCCGCGATGATATTCGCTTCCGCTCTCGCCGACTGGAATGCCAGCCGGACGGCTTCGGCGGCCAGGTCTCTGGCGTTGTCCTGATAGATGGCGTCGCTGGGCAGCCCCACTGATTTGATTTTCGTAGTAGCGTCGCGATACCAGGTGATGACGGCGTTGAGGTGATGCAGGATGGCGTCGCGATCCAGCTGTGCCGCCTGTCCGTCAGCTTGGCCCCGCAACGTCTGCGCTCCGATCGCCAGCAGCCCGATTGCGGCGCACGCGACCAGGCAGCGCACCAACGACTTCCGAACGTGCAGCCATATATCCGAGCAGAACCGTCGTCGCGGCGACATGCAGCTCCTTCGAAAGGTGATTGTAACTGATGTGGCGCGATGATTCTGCGACTTCGCGCGTCTCAATGAGATGGTCCAACCGGTGGAAAGGGATGATCTGGAACGAGGATTCAGACACTTGTTTTTCGTTGTAGAATGACGAGAAGCGGGGCTGTAGCTCAGATGGATAGAGCGCTGGTTTCCTAAACCATAGGTCGGGAGTTCGAATCTCCCCAGCCCCACCAGTCATCTATTTCATTCCAGTGTGTTTGATGCTTCTGGTGACTGGGGTGCCGAAGGCCGAAAAGGGTCGTACGT
>DATMMD010000099.1:0-2497 GCA_035569875.1 Bryobacteraceae bacterium | reverse complement strand
GCTGCCACGCGTGCTCCTGATCGGCGACTCGATCACCCGCGGCTACTACCCGGACGTGCAGAAGGCGCTCGCCGGACGGGCGTATGTCGCTCGCCTCAGCACCTCCAAGTCACTCGGCGATGCCGCGCTGCTGAAAGAGATCGCGCTGATCCTGAGCGCGGAGCGGTACCAGGTGATCCATTTCAACAATGGACTGCACGGCAGCGGTTACAGCGAAGCGGTGTACGCGCAAGCTTGGCCGTCGGTGATGGCAGTGTTCCGGCGCCATGCACCTGGGACGCGTCTGATCTGAGCAAGCACGACTGACATGCTGCCTTCGTTCGAAGGCGATCATCCCACGCTGCCGCGGATCACTGAGCGCAACCGGCTTGCCGCCCTCTGGGCCGCAAAGAACGGCATTCCCGCAGACGATCCCTTCCCGATTGCCGCGCATCACCCCGAATATCACACGCGGGATGGCGTGCATTTCGCGCCGGAGGGTTATGCGGCGCTGGCCGCGAAGGTCTCATCCGTCATCAGTCAAGTGCTGGCAGCGGGCCCGGGAGGTGGACCCAGCGATAGCCCGTAGCGCACAGTAAGGGAGGTGACAGCTGGCTCGGCGGCAAGCTGGCAAAAACGGGATCCCGTGAGCTCGGTTCGATCGTCGCCGTGCCAAACAGTACCCAGAAACAGCTACGCTGCGCTACGACTTTCGGGTATGACGCGTCCTCAAGGGGTTTGAGGCGCGCGGGACTATAATTTTGTTTGTGGTGACCGATGCGCCAAAGAGTCGAGCGCTGCTACGCCTTGTCGTTTGGGCAGTCGTTGGCGCGGCGGCGGCGGCCGTGCTCACCGCCCAGGTGTCGGCTAGCGTCATCCCGGAACCGCACGTTGCACCCGAAGTCATCCACGTTCCGGTGGTCGAGGGCAGCGGCTTAAGATTCAGACGCCTTTCAACCGCGGATGGCTTATCTCAGACGCGTGTCGATCAGATCGTCCAGGACGATCGCGGATTCATCTGGTTTGGGAGCCAGTACGGCCTGAACCGATTCGACGGCTACGAATTCAAGGTCTTCGTGCACGATCCGCGGAACGCGAATAGCCTATCCGGCGTCTTTGTCACGGCCCTCTTTAAGGACCGCTCCGGTGCGCTATGGGTAGGATGCAACCAGTTTCTCGACCGGTTCGATCCTCGCACTGAGACGTTTACGCCTATTGGCCGATTCGGCGGGGCGGTCGTGCATATTTCGCAGGATCGCAACGGTACCTTATGGCTCGCGACCGAGGAGGGTCTGTACAGCCTTGACCCCACGACGGGAAAGATCACCCGCTTCGGTGCCACTCAGAACGATTCCGCCGGGCTGCCAACCCAAGTTGTCACATGGACTGGACACGACCGCAGCGGCGGCTTCTGGGTCGGTACAACCGAGGGATTGGAGCGGTTTGATCCGTCAACCGGTCACGTGACCTACCACGTGCCCATTGGACACGGCGTGCCTTTTAGACAAGGCCTGGCGGTCTCGTTCTTTGAGGATCGGCAGGGTCTGTTTTGGATTACCTACCATTTAGCTAACGGACTGGCGTTACTCGATCGTCAGTCAAACACGCTCACCCAGTATTCGTTCTATGAGAAAGAACCCCCGGCCTCCGCCGCCACGGGCGTGATGGGGATTCTGGAAGACAGCGATGGGGATCTTTGGCTGGGGTCTTTTGGAATCGGGTTACTACGATTCGATCGGCAGCGCCGCGTCTTCGTCCACTACGGTAATCGCCCTGAAGACCCTCAGAGCATCGCCGAAGACAAAGTCATCGCATTGTTCCAGGATCGCGACGGCAACATCTGGACGGGACTTCATACCAAGGGTCCGAATGTCTTCGCTCGCAGCACCAGCATGTTCGAGACCTTCAAACATGAGGTTGGCAATCCAAACAGCCTCAGCACGGATTTCGTAAGTGCGATTTACGAGGACTCAAGCGGGTCGTTGTGGATTGGCAATGATGAGGGCCTGAATCGAATCGATCGCGCCACCGGGAGTCGCACCTTGCGGACCATGGGACTGGGTCCGAAGCCGACCGTGATTACAATCACTCAAGATCATTCCGGGCTCATATGGTTTGGCACATACGGACACGGGCTGGTTGCATATGATCCGAAGACGGGTCATTCCAAATTCTATCGACACGTTCCATCGGATCCGAAAAGTCTCAGCAGCGATTCCGTGTATCGGGTACTGGTCTCTCGCTCCGGCGTCCTATGGGTCGGCACCGGCGACGGCTTAGACCGCTTCGATGCGCAGACTGACAGCTTCACGGTCTACAAAGTGGACCGGAACAGCGCTGACGCCCAAGTCTACCTGTCAATGGCCGAGGATACGGACGGCAAGATATGGCTCGGTACCCACCATTCGGGCCTGCATCGCTTCGATCCCGCAACCGGCCAGTTCATCGTCTATCGGTCCGAACCTCGTGACAAAAGCACATTACCCGACAACGCGGTCGCAGCCGTGCTCGTCAGTCG
>DATMMD010000098.1:0-2814 GCA_035569875.1 Bryobacteraceae bacterium | reverse complement strand
GGCGCCGCCGACGCGGCCTATTTTGGAGAAAAGCGCGCGAAGATCATCGCGCGTAACTGATTCAGCGAGATTTCCGACGTATATTCTGGGCACCGGGTCTCCTTTACTGAATTTGCGAGAGAATCCCTGCTCCCCGACGGGAGTTCATGAAGACAACTTTGCAGGGATCGCGACAGCCGAGGGCCATCAAACCAGGTTCGATTCCCCAGCTGCGCGCCCTGAAAACAACTGAGCGGGTCGCATGGACCCGCCCAGTCTAGATCAATTTACCAGCGGCCGCCGCCGCCACCGCCGCGATTGTCGCCACCGCCGCGCCGGTTGCCACCGCCACCGCCGCCGCCGAAGCTCGATTCGCGGGGCTTGGCCTCGCTAACCTTGATATTGCGCCCCTTCAGATCGGTGTCATTGAGGGTCTGTATCGCCTTGGAAGCATCTTCCGCATTTGCCATCTCGACAAAGCCGAAGCCCTTCGATTGACCGGAAAATTTATCCGTGATCACTGCGACACTTTGGACCTGGCCTGCTTGTGAAAACAGTTCTTCCAGATCGCTATTGGAAACCGAGTAGGCCAGATTGCCTACGTACAATTTGCTGGGCATTTGCGCCCTCCGTAAGTATTTGCCGGGAAGCTCTCGTACAGAAAACCCGGGCTAATTCCCGAGCTTAGAGAATGGAACAATCCGAGCGTTAGGTATTTAACGTACACCATTTCGTTGCTTGAGGATAGGGGGCGTCTAAATAGCCCGCAGCCTTAATTTAAATCATATAGGATTGTTCTTTTTGAGACAAAGTCGGTTAGCTGAAACCATTGAAAACGGTTCTTTTTGAGACAGATTCCATTGGCCTTATTGCTGTCTCGCGCGCACTATAGGGTCTCGCGATGAGCCTTACTTACGATCTCTCCGCGCATCCGGGCGGAGAGTGTACCGGGGAGTATGCCGATGGATACCATTTTCTCTCGTTGGAACACGCATTGCTGGATTGGCCGCCGTCTCGTATTGGCTCCAGGACAGCCGCTGATTCAGCGGGTTTGCAGCGACTGCGGCCGCGCCTTTGTGGATGATTGCTCGACCGGCGAGCGATACGCGGTTCACGTCTCAATATTCAAAATTCATCGGCTCTCAGATGAAGTTACTTCGAGGTGGCTTTCCGAGCAGTGTCCCGCGCAGTACGTGGCCGGAGACGAGGCTGATCGACAGACCCGCGGTATCCCAAAGGTAGCCGACAGCGCGATGCCGGCGTCGCCTGCCACTACGGCGAACGCGCTCAATGCAGTGCGCAGCGGATCGTACGCTAAGAACGGGACTGTCGGGCAGAACGCGCCGCCCCAGCCGGAGAACGCTAGCGCCTCTTCGAGTAAGGCTCGCCAATTGCCCGCTTAATCAACTCGCCCTGCACGACATAGGAATTGAATTCGCCCTTGGAAGGGTCGGCCATCATCTGGCCGGATGACACCAGCTCCACCTCGCTCGGCGATAGAATCACTATATTGAAAGCGCCGGTGCTGGCGCCGCAGGTGGCGGCAGTGTTGGTCGGGGTGAAGTTGATAGTCATCGCGCCGGTTCCGTTGGGCTCAATCGAATAGGTCCCGGTCATCTTCGCGTTGCACAAAATCTGGCTGCTGTACGGGGTGACGTATCTGCCGGCGGGAATGACTTCCGTGCGAGTCGCGCTGTTGGCGACGGATCCTCGCAGCAGCCCCTGACCATCGAAGCTGACTAATCCGATCGAGGCCAGGTAAACCGGCACCGAGGTCAAATCGTTGGGCGAAGTGAACAGCGAACTCCCGGAGGTGCGGAACACGAAGGTCCCGCTGAGACTGGCGTTGCTGTAAGGGCCGCTGCGTTCGGCGCCGGCCGGCGCGCGCACGTCATGGATCGAGACCACAAGGATCGCGAGCACCACCATCGAACGGGCTGACAATCTGTTCACATCGGTTCCTCCTCGGTTCGGAACCATCATGCCCAGCGCCGCGTCTCACCGATATTTCGCGTTTACTACTTTGCCGTGCATGCGGCAAACCCCGCAGGCGCGAGCGCTGCGCGCGCATCAGGATGGAAATCGAGAAATGAGATGCGAAACCCCTTACGGATTTCGCATCGTTTCGGCGATAGTTTTGGTCGCTTCAGCCAGCCGACAGACAGTCAGCCAGCCGACTCTGTTGGTGGACGCTCCGCTAATGGATGCCGAAAAAGAGATTGAGACCTCTTCAGGAATTGCGCCTAAGTACTGAACGCGTTATGTGGGATCTGCACCTTAGGAAGCCAACGCCATCCGATAAGGGGCCAGATGATCCATCTTCACCACGTGCACCTCTTCTCGCGAGATCTGAATGCGGCAATCGACTGGTACGTCCGAGCCCTCGGTGCGGAGGTTTATTTCGATGGCGATTTCGGCGGCGCCCGCAACGTCTTTATGAAGATCGGCGCCGGCCGCCTTCATCTATATTCGCAGCCGCCGCGTGATGACGGCAGGGGCGCTATCCATCACGTCGGGATTCGCACGACCGACCTTCAGGGCCTGCATCGCCGTTTGCTCGAGATGGGGACGACATTTAGAAGTGGCGTTCGCGAATTCGGCACCTGGCGCTACATCATGTGTCCCGCACCCGACGACGTGTTGCTGGAACTCTTCGAGATCGATGTCGATTCGATGTCTCCGGAGCTGGCTCGTTATTTCAACGACGAGACTGCTCGCTGATGGGTCGAAGGAGCGATTGATCCCAGCGGGAGTCGAACCCGCGTTCCCGACGTGAGAGGCCGGTGTCCTAACCACTAGACGATGGGACCGTCGTCGCGCGCCGCTTTGTCGCGG
>DATMMD010000097.1:0-3755 GCA_035569875.1 Bryobacteraceae bacterium | reverse complement strand
CGAGACGACGCGCTTTCATCCACGCTCAGCTTATGGGATCAGCAAGGTCGCCGGCTTCGACCTGACGCGTAACTACCGGGAGGCCTATGGCATGCACGCCTCCAGCGGCATTTTATTCAACCACGAATCGCCGCGCCGCGGATTCGAGTTTGTCACCCGCAAAATAACTTCGGGGATCGCACGCATTCTGGCGGGACAATCCAAGGAATTGCGGTTAGGGAACCTGGAGGCCAAACGCGACTGGGGCCATGCTCGAGACTATGTGCAAGCGATGTGGTCGATGATGCAACAGGACGACCCCGACGACTATGTTGTAGCCACCGGGAAGAGCAATTCCGTCGCAGATTTCGTTCAAATGGCGTTTGGATTAGTAGGATTAGACCCAGACCAATATCTCGTTAGCGATCCGGAATTTTATCGCCCTGCGGAAGTCCAGGTGTTGATCGGGAATCCGGCCAAGGCTGACGCCAAACTGGGATGGCGCTCCAAGACCGATTTTGAGGGTTTGGTGCGTGAGATGGTGGAAAGCGATTGTCGAAGCCTGGGGATTGATCTTCCGGTTACTAAGTTCACGGGTGTTGCGTAACTTAGGCAAGGTCAAAGGCTGATTTGTAGTCCTTCTTAGCTTCGGATACTGCTTCTCTTTTCGAAGGAAGCTGTTGCCGATGGCCAGCGCTTCGATCTCGGTTCCCATGAAGCACCGAAAGGCGTCTTCGGGTGTGCACACGATCGGCTCCCCATGGACATTGAAGTTGGTGTTGACCGGTAGCCCGTCAGCTCCTTGAATTAGCGGATGGTAACGGGGATGGTCTCGCGATGCGCGGTCTGGATGCGGGCCGAGTAGTCGACATGGGTAACGGCGGGAATGTACTCGGGGGACACCCAAAACCAGCCATAGGTGGACACCTACCTGAAAAGCGGCCAACGGGATAACTGATCGAGAACATTGCTGTGACGGAGGGTTTACCCTCTGGTGGTGAATGTCTTGACCAAAGAGAGAAACAGCAAGTCATCGCGCTGGGCCGGCTCGGCTGGTCGCTGTGGCGTATTCAACAAGTCACGCGGATTCGGCGCGAAACTGCCGCGACGTATTTTGAAGGCTGCAGGCCTTCCCGTCCGTCGTCCGGGAGGTTGGGGACGCAGCCAGGCAAAACCGACCGTCGAGGTGTCCACCAACTTCGAGGGCGGACTTGGGCCGGTGGACAGGTGGACAGCGGTACGAAGCCCGGTCGCAGTCCTTCGGCGCTCCACGATCTGCGGCATTCCTTCGCGGTCCTGCGATTTCGCCTTTGGAGCGAACAGAGCGTTGACCCTGGTGCGAAGTTGCCGTTGCTGGCCACGTATCTCGAGCATGTCTTATTAGCCAGTTCTCAGCGCTATCGCAATTGACCCACGATCTCATGGGCGAGATTACTCGCCGGCACCAAGCCTGGTTCGGTTACCTAATCAAGGAAGAGCGTCGCTGATGAACGCACCTTCGCTCGTCACTCTCCTGTCGACTTTCTTCCTTCGCGACCTCGCCATCGAGCGAGGCGTCAGCCCGCACACGATCGCTTCATATAGGGATTCAATGAAGCTGTTGCTTCAGTACTCCGCAGCGCGCTACGGACGGTCCGTTGATCAACTCGTCAGCCCAGGGCCTTCTGTTGCACCAAGGCGCACTCACGACGCCCAGATTCTCAGACTAGGTTTGTTGCATGGTCCGAGACTTGGGGTCGACTCGAAGAAACCGAGCCGAAGTGCAGCGCATTTTTCCGAGGAACATACGCGACAACTCATTGAAGCACCGCCCTGCGTTACCGATAGATGCGGACGAATAGTCGTACTAGAACAGTTTTCACGATTGCTTTGCGGTATAGTCCCCACGCGCAAAATATTTCTCCAGCCAGCAATAGAGCGCGATGAATACATAGCGGCTGCCCATTTCCCTGATCTTGAGCTTGGAGATTCCAGAACGCCGGTTTCTCCAAGTGATGGGGATCACGGTCCAGGAATAGCCGCGAACGATGGTCTTCAACGGGATCTCAATAGTGAGATTGAAATGCGGCGAAAGAAACGGGCGGCATCCATCGATGACCTTGGCGCGATAAGCCTTGAAGGCGTTGGTGAAATCATTGAGCGGGACATGGAACATGAAGCGAAGAAACAGGTTTGCCAACCGGTTGATGAAGAGCTTGTGCGACGGGTAGTCAATCACACCGCCACCCCGGATGAAGCGCGAGCCAAAGACCGCATCCCACCCCTCGTTCAGCATTTGCCAGTAGCGCACAACGTCACGGCAATCGTCCGATTCATCGGCCATCATGATCACAACAGCATCACCTTGGATGTGGTCGAGTCCGAAAGTAATGGCTCGGCCAAAACCGTGCTCGTCGGTGTTCTGGATGGGTCGCAAGGTCGGGATTCGGCACTTGGCTTCTTCGAGAATCTTCCAGGTGGAGTCCCTGCTGCCATCATCCACCGCTACGATTTCGTGTTCGATGCCGTGCAGCCGCAGTTCGACATAGAGATGTTCAACTGCCGCGCCGATTCGTCCTTCCTCGTCCCGGGCGGGGATGACTACCGAAAGAAGATGCAGCGCTTCCTGGACCGGCGGAGCGGCGGACGCCTTCACAAACCGCTTTTCTCCAGCCAGTCCGGATTGTTCTCGGCATGCTCGGCGATTTCAGAGAGTAGCGTGTCGGTGGAAACCTCTACGCGCCAGCCGAAGGTGCGCTGGGCATCGCAGTTGTCCATAACAAGCCAGGGAATATCGTAAGGGCGCGGCTGTAGATCAGCATGTGGGGCATGCGGACCGAAGCGCGTATCGCACCAGGCATTGAGCTGTGCCAGGGACATCGCATTTTCCCGACCGCCTCCGGCAGCGTAGATACGCTGGCCTGCCGCACGATTGGTCTGCATCTGAGCGTCCAGCAAAGCGCCCAGATCGCGCGGGTGAAGACAATCCCTGACTTGCTTTCCGGCGCCATCGAAGCCGATGTAACGAAGCGGGCGGCGTCGAAGATGGGCGTTTATCCAGTACGCGAAAATCCCTTGGTCCGGCGTTCCGAACTGACCGGCGCCGCTTAGGACACCGCAGCGGTTGATCCAGACCGGAAAGCCAAACGCATCGCCATACTCGAGCGCGACGGCCTCGCATGCTAACTTCGTGCTGCCGTAAAGGGATATGGGCGCGCGAGTGGAGAAATCGACGGCGATTCCATTTGCGGAAACACCCGGAGGAAGCGCCGACGCGTCATCCAGCTCAAAGGCATTTCCGTTCACGCGCAGCGGGAGCGACGCCAAAGCTGGAATCGAATAAACGCGGCTGGTACTCAACAGCAGCAGGCCCGCTTTGTGCACTTTCGAGTATTCGAGAACGTTAACAATGCTGGCGAGGTTATGCTCCAACAATTGACGGCTGCTGAAGTCGCCTTTGACGCCGGCGAGCACGCTTGGATTGGCGGCGGCATCGATCACCCAATCGACGGCGGGCAGCGATTCAAAGTCGCTCGCTGCGCGAATATCGCCATGCGAGAATTTGACGCCCAGCTTTTGCAGCTTCCGCCGATTAGTCTCCGAACCGGGCCGCATCAGATTGTCGATTCCGTAAATCGTGAGTCCCTCGCGGCGGCCGAGCAAACATTCGGCTAAAGAGCTTCCGGCAAAGCCACAGATCCCGGTGATCAATAGCTTCACGAGACGGCCTTCTTGGCCAGCCGCTCCATCCAACTGGCCGCGATCTCGTCAAAGATGTGGTCCAAATTCTTGGTAAT
>DATMMD010000096.1:0-10607 GCA_035569875.1 Bryobacteraceae bacterium | reverse complement strand
GTAGCCGGATGCAGCTTGCTCGTCCGGGGCACGGCTTCCTCGATCACTCGCGCTAAGCGCGCGGTAGTGTGTATGGGCCGCGCCCGAACGATTGCTCTGCTGATTTTCCGCGACCTCCTTTCTTCGCCGAATCGATAAATCAAATCGGCCAATTCCTTCTCTGCTGCAAAATTGACAAGCTCGTCCGCGGTCGTGCCCTGGCTGCGATCCATGCGCATGTCCAAGGGGCCTTCGGCCATCAATGAAAACCCGCGTTCCGGCTCCATAAGCTGATAGCGGCTTACACCCAGGTCGGCCAGCAACCCATCTACACGTTCTATTCCGAATGCCGCCAGAGCCGGCCTCAACTCGGAAAATGCCCCGTGGTGGTAGCGAATGCAATCCGCCCACTGCGCCGTATTTCGCTTCGCCATCTCCAGCGATTCCGTATCCCGGTCGTTGGCGATCACAAGCCCACTCCTCAAGCGTTCTGCGATCGCCGCCGTATGCCCGCCTAAACCCGCGGTCGCGTCCAGATAGACGCCATCCGGGCGCACGGCCAGGTATTCCAGGCATTCCCCGACCATTACCGGGACGTGCATACATAACCACTACTTGAATCCCTTCAACTTCGCGGCCTTCAACTTGTCGGCCAGGCCTTCCTTGGCCCGCCGCTTGCGCGCTTCGTACTCGGCCTTCGAATAGATATTGATCGCGCCCTGCGACCAATCGAGCCGCACTTCCTGATTCTCCAGGGTCATCGCTCGCCTCAGATCGGTCGGCAAAGTCACACGGCCTTGCGGGTCCACCTTTGCCTCGGCGCCGTAATCGTTAGTGACAAAAAACAGTGCCTCGGCCGCGTCCGGATCCGAGGTGGCTAACTCGTCCAGAATTTTTTCGTTTTGCTGCCACACCGAAATCGGGTAAATTCTAGTTATGCGGTCGTCCACGCTAGTCACGTACAACTTGTCATCCCCTATCGCGCCCAGATACTCCTGGAAGTTGACCGGCAGTTTAAGCCGCCCCTTGTCGTCGACATGAGCGGAAACCGACCCGCGAGGGGGCTCCACTGGCGACGGCTTGGGCTTCTCTTCCACTTTCGACCACTTTGGACCACTTCGGGCCTTGAAAGATTCTGACACGAGTATCAAAAGGAATGCAAGAACTTTTTTCGATTACTTGCCGCCCCTGAACGTTTTACCAGGCTACCCCTACGCTTGGTAGCCTTGGAACGATGAAGCCCAGCCTGTACGATCTCGACCCTGGAGACGACTTTCCCAGACTAGTCCGCATGGTGGTGGAGATCCCGAAAAACTCCACCAACAAGTATGAGTACGATGCGGAGTTGGGCCTCTTCCGCCTGGATCGCACACTCTATTCTCCAGTTCATTATCCCGGTGACTACGGCTTCATTCCAGGCACTCTATCGGACGACGGCGATCCGCTGGATGTAATAGCACTGGTTGAAGAACCGAGTTTCTCCGGTTGCCTGATCGAAGTCCGGCCGATTGGAATGCTGAAGATGATCGATCGCAAGAAAGACGATGAGAAAATCCTGGCGGTTCCAGACGGCAATCCCCGTTACGACGAGGTGCAGAATATCGATCAGATCTTCACGCACATCCGGCACGAGATCGAGCATTTCTTCACGATTTATAAAGAGTTGGAAGGCCGCGCTACCGCTACCCTCGGATGGGGGGGCCTGCGCGATACCCGCAAAATAGTTATCAAGAGCCGCAACAACTACCTCAAAACTCGCCTCTGAGCGCCGCAAGCATGCGCGGCTCGGACCGGATTTTCTCCGCGACGGGATACCGATTTTCAACATTTTGCAGCCACCCGGGGTCGAGCTTGGCGCCGGCCCGCACCAGAAGCGCAACTATTTCGTAATAGGGCTCCCGCTGGGCGCGTTCCGGTTCGCCCCAACCATGCAACGCCCAGTCCAGAGGCGTTCCACCAAAGCGTTCCTCTTTCACTTCGATGGGCGCGCCGCGATCTAACAATACCTGGACGATGGCCGCGTGTCCCGCATGCGCGGCCCAATGCAAGCCGGTCTCTCCATGCCTGAGCTTCGCGTCCACCTTCATTCCTCGTTGCAGGAGAAAATCGACGACAGTGATCCGGCCAAACTCACAGGCCCAGGCGAATCCGTCCCGCATTTGTCCTTCGGTCGCAGGTGGCTTCAGCCTGTCATCTTCACCAAAGAAGCTTTTGACAACGTCGAGCCGCCCGACTCCGGCTGCTCCTTCCAGGTCCAAACGCGCGCCGCGACTCGCAAAGAACTCGGCCGCCTCCCCGCGCCCGTTTTGCAGGCAGCCGTTGACCCCGCTATATCCATCCGGACCGTCGATGATTGCGCCACGCTCTATCAGCAATTCCATCAGCGGGATCTGCACGCCGGCGTTGTGCGGATGGCAACTGGTCGCCGTTAATCCGAGCGTCGTCGCGCGGCCGCCATACGCGTCTGACTCCGCATTTACATCCGCGCCGGCCCGCAGCAGCAGCTTCGTGATATCGACGATGTTTTTCGGGGTCTTCTGGCGGAAATCCTCGACGCCGTTCGCCGATACATAATGCAGCAGCATCGAGCGGTGTTCCCGTGTCGACCGCGAGCGCGCCAGGTCCGGGCTCTCACTTAGCAGCTTCTGGAGCCCAGGCAAGTCACCGCTGACGATAGCATCCACGGCTTCTTCGAACTTCGAAACCGGCGAATTCTCGCGCGTTAGCGCCTCCACATGCCTGGCAAATTTTGGCCAACTCGCGAAGCCGTGCGCGCGCGCAATGAAAAGCTGGGCGTCGGCAAGTTTACAACTCGCGGCGCCTTCGTTCGTTCCCCTGAATTTGGGCCAATCAAACTTCCAGTCGGCAGCCTGAGCCCAGCGCGCGGCCCAATCTCGGACGGCAGAATCGGAATCGCTCGACCTCGAAGCGCGTTGCAAATCTTTGGCGAGCTTTTTGTATTGCTCGAGGTTAGGGCGAGGGGGTATGGGAAGTGCTTCGGACATACGAATCTCCTTTCACTGCGTGCCTGGAGTCCGCACGAATCAGGCTGAAAGAAGGTTCGTAACCTTCGATTTGTTTGAGTGGGTGGGCACGGCCCTTTCCGCGGACTGGATGCGCCCCTAGCGCTCCCTCCCTTTTACCATGACCGGAAAAGGAAAGACAACCGTATCTAGACCCCCTCCGCAGTCAGCGATCAAACCTCATGCGGCGCCTCGAGGTAAGCCCAGCGCTCCGCGATCTTTCTGCCCGCAATACGCCAGATCACTATGCCGCGGAACGCAAGCTTCTTCCCGTTTTGCGAATCCGTCGCTGTCCATTGATTCCGCACCACGACTTTGTCATCTTCCGCAATCAGGTCTTCGATTTGTACATGCAGATCCGGGAATCGCTTCAACGCGCCGCTCACATATTGAATCGCTCCCGCTGGTCCTGGCGCCATCCCTGGAGGCACATCCGCCCCGTGATCCACAAAGTTCGCAGCGAAGTTTACATTCCCAATCTGCACGTTCTTCCGGTTGACGAACTCCTCGAAGTGGTGGCGGATAAATTCCCGCGCTTCCGTATGGGTCATTCCGGTTTTTGCGTTGATTGGTTCCACGTCCTATCTCCTTATCAGGCCTTTGCCGCCTGACCGCGAAACTCTTCCGCAAATTCTTCCAGAAATTGATCCATCGTAAGCGGAGGCCGTCCCAACAACCCCTCGAGCACTTCGTCTACCGTTCCGCCCCTCCCGCCGGTGTAATATCCCTGTAGTTCCAGCAGCGCCGTCACCTGCCACTCCGGCATTCCCTGTTCCAGCATGGCCTTGCGTTGCGCCTCGGCTGGAATGTCCACGTACTGTACTGGAATACCCGCGCGCCGCGAGATTTTCTCCGCGACCTCAGTGCACGTCAGCGCTTCCGGCCCATTCAGTTCATACGTCTTGCCATCATGCTCGCTACTTCGCAGCGCTTTGGCCGCCACGGCCGCAATATCCCGCACATCCAGGTAGCTCGTCCGCGCCTTTCCCATTCCGCCGTAAAAGGCTCCCTGCGTGCGAATGCTCGGCGCATAGTACGTCAACACATTCTGCAGAAAACTGTTCGGGCGAAGAATACAGTGCGCCAGCTTAGCCCCCTTGAGCTTGTCTTCTACCGCCCGATGCCAACTCGGAAATGATGTCGTGTAATCTCCCGCGCCCATAGCTGAATTCAGCACGATTCGCCGCACACCAGCCTCGACACTAGCCTCAATCGCGTTTCCTTCCAGCTGCACCAACTCCGGAATTGGAGAACACACCAGATAAACACTCTCCACGCCGCGCAGCGCCGGCAGAAGGCTGGCCTTTTTCGAAAAATCCGCGATCACGACCTCGGTTCCCGCTGGCGCCTTCGCCGCATCCTCGTGGGAACGGTACATTGCGCGAACTCTCTCCCCGCCTCGCGCTACTTCCGCCAAAACCATCCTGCCCACACTTCCGCTTGCCCCGGCAATCAAAATCATTTTTATTTCTCCACCCGAATGGTATAACCATCTGGTAGTCACTTGGAAGTACGCACATTTTTGTAAGTATGGAGGCGCCGCTTGAAAAATCATTACGGATGCCCCGTGCAGGGCACCATCAATACCGTCAGCGGGAAGTGGAAAGTCCTAGCCATCTGGCATTTGGGCTTCAGTCCGAAACGTTTCGCCGAACTTCGCAAGCTGCTTCCCGGTATCAGCGAAAAAGTCCTGACCTCCCAGCTCCGCCAGCTCGAAAAGGACGGCATCGTCAGTCGTAAGATCACCCATTCTTCGCCTCCCCAGGTCACCTACTCGCTCACCAGCGCCGGCGAGGAACTCATCGAGCCCATGAGCGCCCTTTGTGCCTGGGGAACGCGGCATCTTGGCATTCCTGCCAATCTCCCCCGCTACCCGAAAGCTATGGTTTAGGTCACGAGCAGCACGCTACACTGGGAGAGAGGCTATGCAGAAATCAACACTTTCGTTCGTGATTTTATTGGCCTTGGCGGGCGGATTGTTAGCCCAAGTGCAGCAGTTCGAAGCCAAATTACCGCCCCCCTACGCCACGCCGTCGTCCGATAACCGCCCGCACGTTATTTCCCACCCGAGCGGCGCTCAACTGCAACTTCCCCACGGTTTCGAGATCGAGGAATATGCCAGCGGATTCGACACGCCGCGCTTCATGTACACTGCGCCAGGCGGCGAGATCATCGTGAGTGACAGCTCGGCCGGCTCGGTCTACGTTCTCACCGACAAGAACAAGAGCTACAAAGACCCTGAGCGTAAGAAAATCCTCGACGGTCTCGACCGGCCGTACGGGCTGGCGATCTGGAAGGACTACCTGTATGTCGGCGAGCGGACCTCCATCAAGCGCTATAAATACGATGCCAGGGCCATGACGGCTACTGCTGGCCAGGAGATCGCTTCACTGAAAAATTTCACGGAAGGACACTGGACCCGGAGTCTGCTATTCGATTCGAAGGGCGACAAGCTGTACGTCGGAATCGGCTCCGGCTCAAATGTGGACACCGGTGAAGATCCGATGCGCGCCGCGATTAATCGTTACAACCCGGACGGGAGCGGTCACGAAATCTTCGCTTCGGGAACGCGTAACCCGATCGGCCTACACTGGTATCCCGGCACTAATATTCTATGGGCTGGTGTGCAGGAGCGCGACGCGTTGGGTGATGACTTGGTGCCCGATTACTTCACGCACATCCAGCAGGGCGCGTTCTACGGCTGGCCCTATGCCTACGCCGGTCCTCATGAGGAGCCGCGCCATAAAGGCGAGCGGCCCGACCTGGTGGCGAAGACCATCCCAGGCGACGTTCTGCTGCAGTCACATGTAGCGGTTCTCGATTTTCTCTTTTACACCGGCAAGCAATTCCCGGCCGAATATCAAGGCGGGAGTTTTATTGCGATGCATGGTTCCTGGAACCGCTCCAAGCGAGTAGGCTACGAGGTTTCGTTCATACCGTTCAAGGATGGGAGACCGAGTGGGCCGGTCCGAGAGTTCCTCACCGGCTGGCGGATTTCACCCGAGTCGCGCGACGTTTGGGGACGGCCGGTCGCCATCATGCAATTGCCCGACGGCAGTATCCTGGTCTCTGACGATGGCGGTCACAAAATCTGGCGGATTTCTTATAAAGGCTAAGGCCGCTTTCTTCGCCCTGGCCGTCACAACGATTCTTTCGGCCCAGACGCCCGGCGCGTCCGGACCGCCTCCGCTTAAGGAATTCAGCCACCAAAAGCACCTGAAGCTGGGCAACGTCGCGCCAGTGCTCGCCGCCGCCATCGACAAGGGCACGTACCTCGGAAAGAACGGCGCCCAGATCCGGCCGCTTCTGAATTCCAGCAATCAGTGTGAGGCCTGCCATCGCGGCCTGGAAATTTCAGAGAAGGTGGGCCGCGCCAACATGCCACAAATGGCCGATTGCTTGGTCTGCCACAACGAAGTTGAACCACCCTATAGCTGTGAATTCTGTCATCCGCAGGATGCTCAGTTGAAGCCGCCGGAGATTCATACCGCGAATTTCCTGGACAGCCATACCAAGAAGACGGCGACTTTTGACAAGGAGTCCTGCGCGGTCTGTCACGGCCGCAAATTCACTTGCCTGGGCTGCCACTTGAAGTAAGTGGAGGTCTACTCTTTCGGCACGATCCCCAGCGCCTTCATCTTCCGATACAGGTTGCTGCGCTCCAGCCCCAGCATTTCGGCCGTCCGGCTCACATTTCCCTTAGTCTCATCGAGCGTCTTCAGGATATACTCGCGCTCGGCGGCGGACCGCACATCATGGAGGCTTCCGAAGCGCTCTATCGGCCGTTCCAACCCCGAACGTTTGGCTGGATTGAGCGGGATGTGCCGCGCGTCGATGCGTACCTGTGGATTCATGATCACGATGCGCTCCATCAGGTTCCTTAGCTCGCGAACATTCCCGGGCCAGCGGTGCTGCTGAAGCACTTCAAACGCCTCGGCTGTCAGTTCCTTGGGCTTGCGCCCGTAGGCCAGTGTGAATTCCTTGAGGAAATGATCAGCCAGCAACGGAATGTCTTCGATGCGCTCGCGCAGCGGCGGCACTGAGAACGGAATCACGTTCAAGCGATAAAAAAGATCTTCGCGGAAATTCCCGCGGTCGATTTCGTCTTCCAGGTTCTTGTTGGTGGCCGCTACCACCCGCACATCCACCTGAATGGATGTTTCGGCGCCGACCGGCTCGAAACGCTGCTCGTCCAGCGAGCGCAGGACTTTGGCCTGAGTCTTAAGGCTCATATCGCCGACTTCGTCGAGAAACAGCGTTCCACCATGAGCCTTCTGCAGCTTCCCGATCTTGTCTTCCACCGCGCCGGGAAAAGCGCCCTTGCGATGTCCGAACAACTCGCTCTCGATCAGATCTTCCGGGATGGCCGCGCAGTTCACTTCCACGAAGGCTTCCGAAGCCCGCTGGCTGCTGCCGTGGATGGCATGCGCCACCAGCTCCTTGCCGGTACCGCTCTCGCCATAAATCAGCACGCGGCCATTAGTGGCGGCCATCAGACCAAGTTGCTGGCGCAGGGCCTTCATCGACACGCTATCGCCGATGATCTGCAGCCGCTGGCGGCCGTCGCCTTTCAATCGCTCCAGCTCTAATTCCAGGCGGTGCTGCTGAAGCGCATTTTTGGCCACTACCGAAACTTTTTCGATGGTCAGCGGCTTCTCGATGAAATCGAAGGCGCCCAGTTTGGTGGCTTTTACCGCAGTCTCGATGGTGCCGTGCCCTGAGATAATTATCACCGCGGGACGGTCGGCAAAAGGGATTTCTTGGAGACGAGCCAGGGTTTCGAGGCCATCCATACCGGGCAGCCAAACATCCAACAGCACCAGATCGTAGGCCGTGTGGCGCAGCTCCTCGCAACACTCTTCGCCCGACCCGACCGCGTGCGTTTGATAGCCCTCGTCCTCCAGCACTCCTGAGAGCGATTGCCGGATCAGCGGCTCGTCGTCGACGATTAGAATTCGCGCCGCCTTCAAGATCGACTCTCCGCGGCGGCAAGCTCAGCTGCCTTGGCCTCGCGATCGGTCGCAGCCAGGGTCGGCACTTCGATAATGAAGCGCGCGCCCGCAGGCGTGTTGTCTTCCACCCGGATCGTCGCGTCATGATCGGCCAGGATGCGGTTCACGATCGCCAGGCCGAGACCGGTCCCACGGCCCTTAGTTGAAAAATACGGCAGGAACAGCTTCTCTTTGTCGTCACGCGAAACGCCGCAACCGGTGTCGGCCACCACCAACTCAACTGAATCGGCTTCGGTCGCCCGTGTGCCGATATAAAGCCGCTTTGTGAAGGAATCCTGCATGGCCTCGGCGGCATTATCCACCAGGTTCACCACCACTCGCTTGAACTGGTCGCGATCGATGCAGACCGCCGGCAGCGCAGCGAGTTCCTTCTGCACCACTATGCCGTCCAGCCGTCCCTCAAAGACCGAGAGAGCTTTGTCCACTACTTGGTTGAGATCGGACACCACCGGCTGTGCTGCCGGGAAACGCGCAAACTGCGAAAACTCGTCCACCAGCGTCCGCACGCTTTCCACCTCGCTCGCAATAGTCATCGAGCATTCCCGCAGGATACGGCGAGTTTCCGGGGTCTGCTCCGCGCGATCCAGTTGACGGGCTATGCGATCGGCACACAAAGAAATGGGCGTCAGCGGATTCTTGATCTCGTGCGCGACGCGGCGCGCTACTTCGTGCCAGGCCGCGGCCTTCTGGGCGCGCAGAAGTTCGCTGGTGTCTTCCACCACCAGCACATAACCCGAGCTTCTCTGTAAGTCCAGAGCGGCTACGGTCAGCGCCAGGTGCAGGATGCCGCGCTCAGCTTTGTACTCCAGTTGCGTGCCGGCGGCGCCCGTCCGGCGGGCGCGATTCATCAGATATCGGATCTCGGCTGTATCCTCGCGCGAGAATAGGTCGCCCAGACGCACCGCCCGCAGGACCTGCTCTTCCGGGAAGATTCCCATCAGCGCCCGATTGACGCGCTGGATCCGGCCGTCGGAGGTCAGCGAAATTACGCCGGTTGGAATGCTTTCGAGGATAGCTTCAGTGAACCTGCGCCGCGCCTCCAGCTCTTTGCTATTGGTCTCCAGCGCTTCGGTCATCTCGTTGAAGGCCTTCACCAGCGTGGCCATCTCGTCAATGGCATTCACGTGCACGCGATATCCCAGGTTGCCCTTTCGAATCTGCTCGGCGGCCTTGAGCAGCGCCGTGATAGGCGTGCTGATCTGCGATGCCATATAGCGGGCGATCCAAATGGCGAAGAATAGAATGAATAGCGTGATCAGCGATAGCAGCAGCAGGTACGTGCTGCGATACGCTTTCCGGTCCACGGCCAACTGATTGTATTCCGCCACGTACCGATTGATCTCCTGCTGTTTGGCCTCGAGATTCAATGGCATTCTGGCAGAAAGCGTCAGCCTGCCTGCATTAGTCGCGATTTCGGCGGTGTAGAGATCTCCGTCGTGCGCCTTCGGCACCGAGCATAGAAGCCGCCTGACCCCGCGCGGATTCTCAATCTCAGCGTGCTCGATCTGGTTAGCCATGCAAAAGTGCTCGTAGAAATCGGCGCTCTCGCCCATCGATTGCGATGCCAGCCAGTGCGCCTGCGCGTCCAGCTTGTCTCTTACCACTTGATCCAAGGCAGTGCCGACCTGGCTCAGATCCACGTTCATGCTCCGTGCCGGACGGCTGAACCAGCTATCCAGATTGCGGTTCAGCACCGAAACGCTCCACAGCACCAGAAAGACGACCGGAAGTACACTCAGGGCCAGCGCTCCGCCGATCAGCTTGCTCTTGATGTGGGACCCCGGCCGGTTAGACTGGCGTTCGATGTAGAGCCGCACCGCGGTCCGGAACAGAATGAACCCCAGCATCACGGTCAAAATAAAGACCAGCGTCGAAACGGCCCAGAACAGGTAGGTCTGCTGGATGCTGGAGGGCGCAAACTGATCCAGGTTGAAGGAGCCCTGCCACACTACTAGCGTCACCAGGATGGCGAGCAGGACGACGCCCGAACCGAATGCCACACGTTTGCGCATAGGCCCTGTTCGAATTATAGGGCGTGGGTAGCGGGAAGTGGTGGTGGGTAGTGGAGCCTGTTCTGCCTACTCCCCACCACCCACCTCCGTCAGAAGCGGATGCGACTACCTAGAACCGGAAAGTGAAGCCCGCCTCGCCCACAAAAGATTGGGGAATGATTACGGTCGAGGCAGCGATGAACCCTTGAGGTTGGCCGAAAGACCCGGAGCGGATGTTGTTGGAGTAATTGCCTCCGAAATTAGCGCGGTTGGTCAGGTTGAACGCCTGAAAGAAGAATTCCAGACGGTAGTGCTCACGGAATGTGAACATCTTGCTGAAGCGCGTGTCGAGCTGGAAAAAGGGCGTTCCGCGCAGCGAGTTGTATCCGGCGATAGTGCAGTTTCCGGCGTTGAGACACTGCAGGACTTGGGCAGCGGAATAGCCTGCTGTCGCAGTGTAGTTATTGGGTGAACTCTTCAAGAGGACTGCCTGTTCGGTAGTGCCACCGGTTCCATAGCCCCAATAGTCGACGCCCTGGACCGGATTATAGGGTCGGGCCGAAGCAAGCTGCATGATGGGCGCGAATTGGAAGCCCCACGGC
>DATMMD010000095.1:0-28690 GCA_035569875.1 Bryobacteraceae bacterium | reverse complement strand
TGAAGACCAGCACGGCGGGCACATTGCTCACCAGGTTCGACAGCACCGCGGAGAAGCCACTCAGCAGGAATACATTGTCGAGGTGCAAGCGGCCGGCCACCGCAATCAGATCATTTTCCAGAGAGGTTCGTTCGACGCCCGCGATGACGATGAACAGGCCGGCAAACATGACCAGCAGTCCCCAATCGATGCTGCGGTAGACCTTTTCCGGATCGACGCGGCGGGTAATCAGCAGGGCCGCACCGGTGACGATAGCGACCTTGGGAACGGGCCATCCCACGAAGAACATAACGATCATGGCCAGCGAAGCGATCATCGATTTCCACATCAGCGGGTGGTCCACCTTAACTGGCTGTTGCGCGATTCTCACCGGACCGGCCGCCCCAAACTCGCGTCGAAAGGCGATGTAGATAACGAGTATCGAAAGAATCAGCCCAACCGCGGCGACGGGCGCAAGAACCGCTAGAAAGTCGCGATAGGGGATGCCGGAGAAGCTGCCGATCATCATGTTTTGAGGATTGCCGGTGATTGTGGCCACGCTGCCGATGTTCGAGGCCATGGCTACTGCTAGCAAATAAGGAACCGGATTGCGGTCGAGAGTCTCAGCAATCTCCAGCACCAGCGGAGTCAGCACCAGGCACATTGTGTCATTGACGAAAAACGCCGAGAACAATCCTGCTACAGCAACGATCGACACCAGCAGAACTATGGGACTATGGGCGTGCTCGACCACCCGCTCGGCTACCAGAGAGAAGAATCCGGAGAGCTGCAGATTCGCGACCACGATCATCATTCCAAACAGCAGGATAATGGTGTCGAAATTGATGGCGCCATAGGCTTCATTAAGCGAGAGTGCGTTGACGCCCACCATGAAGCTGGCGCCGATGATGGCGGCTCCGGTGCGGTCGATGCGGAAGCCGGGCAAACGCCCGATGGCCAGCACCAGGTAGGTAATCGCGAAAATGAGAATGGCGGCCATGTCGCGGGAGAGCTAGTAAAGAATCCGGGTTCGGATGGTGCCCGGAACTTCCTCCAGCTTGCGCTTGAGCTCGACGAGAAAGACATCCATGCCTGCGCCTGCCAAATGCCCCGACTTGAGCGCTTCCACCAGCGCGTCGATATCCACGATGGTTCCACGCGAGGCGTTAATCAGATGCGCGCCCTTCTTCATCCCCACCAATTGGCCGTCGGCGATCATCTGGTGAGTTCGTGGAGTTTCCGGAACGTGAAGCGTCACCAGGTCGGCGGTCTCCAGCAGAATATCCAGAGACCGGAACGCCTTCGAGCACCAAGATCTTGATCTTTCCCTTATTGAGAGAGGTTTGTGCCATTCGGAGCCGAAGCCCTAATACTGGCAGGTCGGGGCCTTACCCCACAACTGCAGATTGGTAGTAGGCCACTAGGAACATCCGCGTGACTTTTCAATATGGAATTTTTGGACTCTTTGGGACAAAGCTGTTAGGCTGGAACCATATGTCAGCTAACAATGGAGATAAGTCCCGTTACGGACGACAGCGGAAGGCCAAGATCAATCGCCGGCTGCAGATGCGAGCGCTTCGCAAAGAATTAGTTGAGGCAAAGAAGGCGAAGTAGGCACCGGCTGGGTCGCTTTGGCACGCAGCGTGCTCCAATATCACTGGGAGTGGAAAATGCGCTACCAATGGATCGCGTCTGAACATCATCGCCTGCACACCGTAGAAGGATGGCCCGACAGTCCCTATAAAGAAGCCACATTGCAAGCGATTCACTCCACGCTCGCTAGCTTGGGGGCGAGTGTCTCCGCAGCACCTTGTCAGCTATGCCTCAGCCGCCGCAGGCTTTCAGGCGTCGTCAGATTTCCTGGAACTCCGCAAGTGGAACGAGCCGCGTAGAATTCCTCTAGTCGCCGCTTATTAGAAGCAAATCCGAGATATCATGTCCGCATGATGCGGAGATCAATATTGTTGGCCGCTGGCGCCGCGCCACTAGCCGGATTACTCGAAGAGGCAGATGCGGAAACCCCGGGTCGTCTCAAGCAGTCGGCCGCGCGCTGGTGCTACGCAAAGATGAGCCTCGAAGATCTGTGCAAGAACGCCGCGCGCATCGGTCTCAAAGGCATCGATCTCGTCAACCATGACGACTGGCCGACACTTCAGAAGTACGGTCTTACGCCGGCCATGACTCCTGGTGCCGGTACGATACCCGACTCCTGGAACCGCAAAGAAAACCACGACGCATTGGAGCGTGAGATGCGCGAAAACATCGAGCGGGCGGCAGCAGCCAAGGTTCCGAACGTGATTACTTTCTCCGGCAACCGCCGGGGCATGCCGGATCAAGAGGCCAAGGACAACTGTGTGGCCGGGCTAAACCGCGTGAAGCGAATCGCCGAAGACAAGGGCGTCACCATCTGCCTGGAGCTGCTGAACAGCAAAGTAAATCACAAGGATTACCAGTGCGATCACACCGGCTGGGGTGTGGAGGTGGTGAAGCGAGTGGATTCGCCGCGAGTGAGGCTGCTGTACGACATCTACCACATGCAAATCATGGAAGGCGACATTGTTCGCACGATCACCGACAACATCCAGTACATCGCACATTTTCACACCGGCGGCATACCAGGTCGTCACGAACTGGATGACACGCAGGAGCTGAATTGGCGGGCGATCGCCAAGGCCATCGCGGACCTGAACTTCCAGGGATTCTTCGCGCACGAATTTGTGCCCGTGCGGGATCCGATGCAATCGCTCGAAGAGGCGGTGAGGATATGCACGGTTTGACCATCCGCCACACTTAGCCGCCGAGGATTTCCAGGTATCGCGCTACGGCTTCGATACCACGGAAGAAATTCGGAAGGTGTAGCTTCTCGTTGGGAGCATGCAGATTGTCGTCGGGCAGACCGAAACCCATCATGACGCTCGGGATGCCAAGGGACGCGTCGAACGCCGCGACAATCGGGATCGAGCCGCCGGACCGGATGTATACCGTTTCTTTACCGAACACCTGCTTCATCGCCTCGGCGGCAGCCTGGACGAACTTGTTGTCGGGATTCACGAGCGATGGCGGCGCTGAATGGATCGGCTTGAATTCCGCGGTCACTCCTTTGGGACACGCGGCCGTGACCGCCTTCTGAAGCTGCGCGGTAGCTTCGTCGGGGCGCTGATCGGCGACCAGGCGCATGCTGAGCTTGGCCAGCGCGCGAGCGGGGATCACAGTCTTTGCGCCTTCGCCTGTGAATCCGCCGCGAATGCCGTGTACTTCCAGAGTGGGGCGCGCCCACAAGCGCTCGAAGAGCTGAATCTCCGGTTCGCCCACCAACTCCTTCACGCCAACCTCTTTGTCCTTGTACTCCTGTTCGTCGAAAGGAAGACGCGCCCACGCCGTGCGCTCCTTCTGGCTGGGCTCCTGCACGCGGTCATAAAAGCCGGGGATGCGGATGTGTCCCTCGCGATCCTTCAACGTGCTCAGGATTTCGGCGATGGCTTGAATCGGATTGGGCGCCGCCCCGCCGTAAACGCCGGAATGCAGATCGTGGTCTGCGCCTTGAACGATTAATTCGCCGTAGACGATGCCGCGCAGCCCGACGCAAATAGTAGGCAGCTCCGGCGCGAACATTTCGGTGTCGCAGATCACCGCGGCGTCGGACTTGATACGCGCGGGCTTCGAAGCCACGTAGCTTTCGATGTGTTCGCCGCCGACCTCTTCTTCTCCTTCGATCAGGAACTTGACGTTTACCGGCAGTCGGCCGTGCTGCTTCAGCAGCCCTTCCGCGGCTTTAATCAGAATATAGGTCTGGCCTTTATCGTCCGCTGATCCCCGCGCGTAGATGTTGTCGTTGCGGATCGCCGGCTCGAATGGAGGCGATCTCCATTCGTCCAAAGGATCGGGCGGCTGGACGTCGTAGTGCCCGTAAAAAAGGATGGTTGGTTTGCCCGGCGCGCCGAGCCATTCGGCGTAGACCAACGGATTCCCCTGGCCTTCAATGAGCTGCGCCTGTTGCAAGCCCGCCTTCGCTAGTTCACTCCTGACGAACTCAGCAGCCTTCTGGATATCAGGCTTGTGCTCTGAAAGCGTGCTGATGCTGGGAATGCGCAGGAAGGTTTTCAATCCTTCGAGATAATCCTGATGGTGCTGTTCGTAATAGTTCATGCTTATTCAATCGTAAACGTTTGGAGCACTAGCCCCAACGCGCGGGTCGTTGCCAGAACCACTCCTCCGAATCGTGTGGGACACTTCAACTTCAATCTCGATCGAGGCCCGCCCGATCAGTGTGGAAGGCAGCGGAAGCGTGAGATCGAAATTCTGGTTGGGAGTATTCAGGCTCGCCGAGCCGATCTCAATTCCATCGCCATGGAAGGAAACTTCGAGGGGCCCTTGGGCCAGAACCACCGCGGGACAATATCCGCTGACCTCCAAACTCTGACCAGGTATCTTGGGATCTGCGATTCTTAAGGTTGCAGTTTTCGGTATCCAGCGAAAGTTTTGTTCGATCTAATACCAGGTGGGACCGAGCCGATTACGGTACAAAGGATCGGCCACAGCGACAAACTCGGGGTGATCCAAAGCAAAATGGACCCTCGCTAGATAGCGGCCGGTGATGTCGCTCAGCTCCCGGCCCTTGAGTTCCAAGACTACCGCTTGGTGATTCGTGAGGAGCGATAAAGCATCGTCGCAGCCGATCACGAATCGCGAAATGCCGCTCCTGAACAGCTCATTATCGATGCCATCGATCAAGATCGCCTTGCTGGTTTCTGCCATGGGAAGAGCTTCCAGGTCCTGCACGATATATTTCATCGGGTGCGCGCGATTGTAGAGATACTTCTCAGTGGTGTGGAGGCTGGCGATCGAGAGCGCTATATACACAGCAGCGAGCATGCCAACGATTACGGCTGGACCACCCCGCGCGCTGGCGAGCGCCCACGCGCCCAGAATTGCGAGACCAATGGGTGGGACCACAACGTAGTATTCGCTGAAGTCGTCGCGGAGACGCAGCTTGATAACGGCGAAGAACACCAGGGCTAGGTGATGGCGACCGTAACGGAAATGCCCAACCAGAACGTTTGTTGGTTGGTTTGGTTGTTCCGGAGCCCAGTCACCGTGTACGCCCAGTAAGTCCACAGCATCGTCAGTGTACTTCCGAAGTACGTTTTGTAATGAGGATCGGCCGGCGCGGCGATGAACGCGAAGTGCGCGGCAATGAATAGGATCGCCGGACCCCGAACCCGACCAGGAATACGATCCACTGCCAAACCCAGTATTTTCGCTCGCCGGTGTCGATGTACCGGAGAAAAGGCGGAAGGCGAGAAGAATAACGAACCCGAACGCGATCTCGTTATAGGCGGAACTCCAGCCGAGGGCCAGCGCGAATCCGGCATTCGCGGACCATAGGATCGCAGCGAGGAATCCCGCAAGTGGCGACCCGGTAAGTCGCCCGGCGATTTTAATGAGCAGCGCGATGTTCGCGAGCTCGGTCAAGAACGTCCAGACTTTGAACGGGACCACGTTTAATCCAAAGAGGGCAGGGAAGATCAGGAAGTAGAGGCGCTCGCTCAAGGTACGAATCGTTCCCTCCGCTTTCGGGCTGAACAACGCTAGTACAAGATCGTGTGGGGAGTTGACGCCGAGACGCAGCCCCAGCCATGCGAAGTCATCTTGAAAAAAACCAGGTTTTCAAGGCGAACTGATGCACTACCAGTCAGAACAGGATCGGATGCCTTAGTAGGCTGCCCGGCGATACGTTGCCGTCACTACTTCAATCGCCGCACTTCGCCACTTCGACCAGGCAGCTATAAAACGTGGGGCCGCCGCCAATGTCAGTCAGGCGGTCCGAGGTCAGGGCATTCACGCTGCGTGCGTCGGGAGCGAGTTTGTTCCAACGAACCGACGGCGCCCAAACCACTCCCTCGCGGACAGTGCCATTGACATCGGCCACCAGCATGCAACTGCCGCGATCGTTGAACATCTGGACGCGATCGCCAGTGCGGATGCCGCGTTTCTGCGCGTCTTCGGCGTGCAGGAACAGCGTGGAGGTTTGGCGAAGGGCCGACTGTTGATTCCCGAAAGTGGAATTCATGCTGTCGTGGCTCTTGGCGGAGATCATTTCGAGCGGATACTTCGATTGCAGATCTTTGGCGCCAAGGCGGGACTCCACGGGAGGCTCATAGCCCAAAGTGTCGGCGTGGAATTCGCACTTGCCGGAGGGCGTGCCAAATCCACCGTTCGCGAATGGCAGGAATGGCTGGCCGTCCTCGGCGAATTTCAAGCGAACGAAATGCTCGCGGTCCAACTGCTCCAGAGTGATGCCTTTAACGAACGGATGCTCGGAGTCCAGAAGCGTCCGGATCATGTCGTCTTCTGAATCGCGGAAGCAGGAGTCCTCAAAGCCCATTCTCTCCGCCAGCAGTTTGAAAACTTCGACATTGGACTTGGTCTCGCCGGGCGCCGGAAGAGCCGGGCGCGCCAACTGCATGTAGTAGTGTCCATACGCAGTGTATAGATCAGTGTGCTCGAGGAAGGTGGTCGCGGGCAAAAGGATGTCGGCATGATCGGCGGTGTCATTCTGAAATTGCTCCATCACGACGGTGAACAGATCGTCGCGCCGCATGCCTTTGAGCACCAGATTCTGGTTGGGTGCGATGGTAGCCGGATTCGAGTTGTAAACCACCATGGCCTTCACTGGCGGATCGCCCAGTTGAGTTAGCGCCTTGCCGAGCTCGGACATGTTCACTATGCGAGCCTCGCGCCCCAGAGGCGACTTGAATTGCAGCTCGGGCATCTCCAGACCGGGCCGGTTCAAGTGGAATGCTTGGCTGGTGGTAAGTTGCACTCCTCCGCCGGCTTCGCGCCAGGAGCCGATCAAGGCCGGAAGAGCTGCAATCGCGCGGACTGCTGTGCCGCCACGGTCGCTGCGCTGTACGCCGTAGTTCAAGCGAATACCCGCTGGCCGGATGGTTGCGTATTCTCTAGCCAATGAAACGATGTCGGCGCTCGAGATGCCGGTGAGAGCTTCCACCCGCTCTGGCGTGTATTCGGCGGCGCGCTTTTTCAGGGCGTCGAAACCCTCGGTGTACTGGTCGACGTAATCGGTGTCGTACAGTTTCTCACCGATGATCACGTGCATCAATCCCAGGGCGAGCGCAAGATCACTGCCCGGGAAAATGGCGAAATGCTTATCGGAGAGGTGTCCGGTTTTGTTGCGAACCGGATCGATGGTGTAGAACTTGGCCCCTCGCCGGCGGGCCTCCACTATAAAGGGCCAGAGGTGCACGTTGGTCGCGAGAACATTCGCTCCCCAAGCGATGATGAGCTTGCAGTGCTGGAATTGTTCGGGTTCGGTGCCGTACCGATGGCCCAGAGTTTCGGTAAGACCGGCGCCGCCTGTAGACGAGCAAATCGTACGGTCCAGACGCGAAGCTCCCAGCCGATAGAAGAAACGCAAATCCATGCCAGCGCGATTGAGCAGGCCCATTGTGCCCGCATAGCTGTAGGGCAAGATGGCCTCGGAGCCATACTCCGCCGTGATGGCGTTGAGGCGGTCGGCTATGGTGTCGAGCGCTTCATCCCAGGAGATGCGCTGAAACTTTCCTTCGCCTTTGCTGCCAATTCGCTTCTGCGGATAGAGCAGACGGTCCTGAGAGTACTCGCGTTCCAGGTACCGGGCGACCTTGCCGCACAGGAATCCGCGAGTGATGGGATGATTTGGGTTTCCACGCAACTTGGTGCCTTTTCCGTCATCTACATTGATGAGGAGCGAGCAGCAATCCGGGCAATCGAGGGCGCAGACGGAATGTCGCACTTCCGGCATAGCTTCGATTATATCGTTTTAGGATTATGTCTTTGTAAGGCTTTAAGGAAACGTGGGTGCACGGCTCGACGTCTGCATCAGAAGGAACGGTGGGTTGCACAGTGGGTTACAATCGATCTAAAGGAGGGCTCATGCGTTACGCAACAGGCGTGATCTTTTTCTTGAGCCTGGCGGGGGCGGCGTTCGGGCAAGGGCATGGGCCTTATTGGTCGCTCGGTGGGTTTGGAAACCCACTTTATCCGGGAACCGGGCACGCGCCGGTCACTCCTCCCGGCGGGATTAACGGTCCGAATTTCAGGTTTGGAGGCACAGTCGGCCGTCCGCTGTCCGCAAACCATCCACAGCATGGCCGCACGGTAATCGTGCCATATCCTGTGTTCTATGGAGGCGGATACGGATACGGAAGTGGGTACGGATACGGGTCTGACCCGAACGCAGCGTACGCACCAGGCTACGCGGATCAAGCGCCGCCGGTGATCAATTCCGGCGAAGCGCCGTCGGTGGTGATCAATCAGAACTTCATCCCACAGCAAGTTAATCCTCAGGTCCGCGAGTACAATTCGAACGAACCGGCGCCGGATCAACAGTCGGGGATGCGGTTATATCAGAACACTTCGCATCCTTACGCCGATGTGGCCGCCAACAACTCCGGCGATCAGCCGACAATTTATTTGATCGCCTTCAAGGATCACAGCATCGTACAGGCGCTGGGCTACTGGATGGAAGGCGCGACGCTGCATTATGTCAGCGTCGAACATAGTCTCAATCAGGCCAGCATCAACCTGATTGATCGCGATCTGTCGCAGCGTTTGAACGACGAGCGGGGACTCGAGTTCAAGCTTCCGGCGGCGCCGAAATAGCGTTTGCGATTTCAGGCAGGCGCGCAATGAACTCCGCGTCGCCTTCGAGAAAATCGTAGTTACCCAGCCGGGCAGGCTGCTCCCAGCGGATTTCTTCGAAGTCGAGATTTCGGGGCGCACCGTCAAAATCCACCACCCGGTAGAAAATCAGCAGAATCCGAGAGCGTCCGGTATATTGGTACTCGTATCGCATGAGCTCTCGATCGATGCGCGCCCTGATGCCGAGTTCTTCGTGGAGCTCGCGGATCACGGCGGACTCAGGAGTTTCTCCGGGCTCTACTTTTCCTCCGGGAAATTCCCACTTCAGCGGGTGGTAGCCGAGATTCTTTCGTTGCGCGATCAGAACCTGGCCGGCGCGTTCGATAATGGCCGCCACTACAGTGGTCACGAAACGTAAGAACCGCGGCGCAGATCGTCGAGAATTCCGGCGGCGCGCGGTTTCCAGCCCAGCATGGAAGCAGCTTTGGCCGAGGAAATGCGCTGATCGAGAACCAGGGCATCGGCGTAGGCGCCTAGTGTCCTGCGGGCTTCATCCAACGGCCAGGGTTCGGCGCGGCCCTCCGCACCGGCGCCCACGCTAGCTGCCTCGGCAATCTCTTTCACGCGATGCGCAGAGGTATCGGCAACGTGCAGCAGCGTGCCTGCTGGAGCATGTTCCACTGCCCGCAAGTACAGATCCGCGAGATCATCGACATCGATCACGGGCCAGTGATTCTCACCGGTTCCGACGTACCGGGCACTGCCGTTCTCGCGTGCCGACTTCACCAGGTCCGCCGGGATTCCGCCGCCACGGCCATAGACCAAAGCCGGCCGGATTACGATCGCGCGCACGCCTTTTTGGGCACTATCCAGCACTATTCGCTCCACTCCCGGGCGCCAGGCGACTAGCGCAGCAGGATTCAGCGGCGCGTTCTCGTCAGCAGGCGTCTCTCCGGTGTCACCCAAAACCCAGACGCCGCTGGTGTACACGAGGGACTTGCCGGAGCCATTCAACACATCCAGCATCGCGCGGATCGCCGCCTGATCCACGCCCCCGTCATTCGTCGTGCCAGTATGAATCACCCCGTCCAGCGCGCCAGTCGCTCCAGACAGGCTTGCGGGCGACGTCAGATCGCCGCGATGCGCGGTGACCCCTTTGAGGCGCAACTGGCCGGCTGCTTCATCCGATCGCGCCAAGCCGGTTACCGAATGGCCGGCTTTCATGAGTGCGTCAGCTACTGCGCTGCCGATGTAGCCTGTGGCGCCGGTGAGAAAGATGTTCATAATTGGAAAGGGACCCCGCGTGTACAGCGAAGCCTTTCTAGATCATTTCAAAAATCCGCGCAACGTGGGGGAACTCGGGCCCCCGGCTATCATGGTGGAGATCTCAAATCCCATCTGCGGAGATATTCTGCGCTTGTCCGCGACGTTTCAGGGCGGGCGCATTGTAGAGGTTCGCTATAAAGTTCGAGGCTGCACGGCGTCGATCGCGAGTGGGTCGGCGCTTACCGAATGGATGCAGGGCCGGACGCGCCAGGAGCTAGCCGGCCTGAAAACCGCGGATGTCGAAGCGTCAGTCGGTGGATTAATTCCGGAGTCGAAACATGCGGCCGTGCTGTGTGTGGAAGCGGTGAAGAGTTTGTTGTCGGGGTTGGGCGGCAAGGAGGGTAGATGACGCCGATCGAGATAGTGCTCGCATTCATGGATCGCATCAACCAGCGCGATCCCGACCAGCTGGCGGAATTGATGACGGAGAATCATGTATTCATCGACTCGCTCGGCCAGACGATGCGCGGACGCGCGACCATGCGAAAAGGCTGGCAAGGCTACTATGCCTTCTGCCCGGATTATTGGGTGTCGCATGAGGACATTTTTCAAAACGGAAACATCGTCGCGGTATTCGGCGCCGCCGGCGGCACCATCAGCGCGAAGGGGAAGCTGCCGTCTGAAACCAAATGGCGGACGCCTGCGGCGTGGCGCGCCGTAGTCGAAAACGGCTTGATCCAAGAATGGCGTGTCTACGCCGATAACAAGCCGGTGTACGACATCCTGGCGAAATCGGCCGCTTTATAACCGATACCCTTTAAATAGGTGCGCTAAATTAAGTCCAGAGGTACATTTGGCAGAGCAGCGCAGCACCGAGCGAATAGTGAGTCCCGGTTCGGTTGGATCCTTCCGGTTAATGGGCGTCCCGATTCGCTTGCATTTCACCTTTGTGCTTCTCCTGATTTTCCTGATCGTAATCGGCCTGGGATCGAATCAGTCGCCCGCCAACTACACGCTATTCATTCTGGCTTTGATCGTGTCCGTGCTGCTGCATGAATTCGCGCACGCATTTGTCAGCTCGCTATACCGCATCAGGACGCTGGAAATCGTAATGTTTCCCATCGGCGGTGTGGCGCGATTAGACCGGCCGGCCAAGCCCAGCGAAGAGTTTTGGATCGCGCTCACCGGTCCGGTGGTAAATCTCGCCATTGCCGGTCTCATTTTCATGCTGCTCTATTCGCGGCACCGCGGGATGAACTTCTTCGCGCTCGAACAGCCGGCGGATGGGAACTTGGCCGATCGGATCGCGCTAAGCAATCTGATCCTGGCCGGTTTTAATCTATTACCGGCATTTCCCATGGACGGTGGGCGAATGTTGCGAGCGATTCTCTCGCGCTTGAAATCCGAATACGAGGCCACGCGCATCGCAACCTGGTCGGGCCGCATGCTGGCTCTCAGCATGGGCTTGTATGGATTCATTTATATGCCCATGCTGGCGTTCGTGGCATTTTTCATTTATCTCGGCGCGGCCAACGAAGGCGCGGCCTCGCGCGGCCGATCGCTCACCCAAGGCATTCCGGTTCGAGCAGCCATGGTCACCGAATACCACACACTTGCGCATGGCAGCACTATTCGAGACGCGGCCAACCTGCTGCTTTCCACGTCGCAGCAGGATTTTCCCGTAATGCTGGGCGACCAGGTGCTCGGAGTTCTGGGGCGCACAGCGCTGCTGCGGGGGCTGGCGGTGGAAGGTCCTGAAGCATATATCGCCGGCTTTATGGAACGCGAATTCAATAGTCTTCCTCCCGACCAGGATCTCGCTGAGGTATTACCGATGATGGCCCACGCGGGCGCGTGCGCGCTGGTAATGCAGGATGGGCGGTTGCTTGGGCTTATTACATCCGAGAATTTATCGCAGTTTCTCCTACTTCGAAGCGTCGGGTTGCAGCCAGTGGAAGGATAAGCAGAATGCAGAAGGCTGAACGCAGAGTGCGAGGGCTAATCAGAGCGTGTTACGTCCTGTTCGCGACAGCTTGTCTGCTATGCGCGGCGAACATTAAGCTCTACCTGAAGGATGGTACCTACCAACTGGCGCGCGAATACAAAGTAGAAAATGACCGCGTAAGCTTCCTGAGTGTCGACCGGGGCGAATGGGAGGAACTCCCCGCTGCGTTGGTGGATCTGGATAAAACGAAGGCCGAAATCAAGCGCCGCGAGGATACGGCGCGTGACGAAGCGGCCGCCAACGCCGCCGAAGAGAAAGCCGAACGGGATGCCCGGAAAGAGGTGGAACAGATTCCCGTCGCCGAAGGTGTCTACCTGATCGAGGCCGGCAAGCTAGTCCCAATTAAGGTAGGAGAATCGAAAATCGTTACCGACAAAAGACGTTCCGTGCTGAAGGCCTTAAGCCCCATACCACTAGTATCGGGCAAGGCGACGCTGGAACTGGACGGCGCGCATGCGCCAGGCGGCACGGCTAATCGGGAGCCGGAATTCTATATTCGGCTATCGGCCGACGAGCGTTTTGGAATCCTGCGCCTGAGTGACCACAAAGGCAATCGCGTGGTGGAGAAGCTCACCATTATTCCCGTGACCAAAGAAACGATGGAGGAGCCGGACTTGGTGCCAACATTCCGCAAGCAGGTGGCCGACGGGCTCTTCAAAATCTGGCCCGAGAAGCCCATGGAGCCTGGCGAATATGCGGTGGTCGAATACACCGAGGGCAAAGTGAACATGCAGGTGTGGGACTTTTTCGTGGCACCGGGGTCCGGCAAGTAGCCTGCTATAGTCAGCCAACTCGCCGGAAAAATTCCAAGCTTCGGCGCGCACAGGTTTCCCAACGATACTGCTGAGCCCGTGCGCGTCCGGCGGTGCCGAGTTGCTGCCGCAATTCCGGCGATGTGAGCAGCTTTTCGAGCGCGGACTGAATTTCCGCGGGGCTACTGGGGTCCACCAGCAAGGCCCCGTCGCCCGCGATTTCAGGCAGACAGGAAGTATTCGACGTAATCACCGGGACTCCTGCCGCCATAGCCTGTGCTACTGGAAATCCGAATCCCTCATATAGCGAGGGATAGATAAACACAGTCGCGCCGGCAGTTAGACCGGGAAGCTCGTCCTCCGCGACGTACCCGAGATAGCGCACACCGGGCGGCGGCCGGGATGTGAGGCGATCCAGCGTCTTCTCGGATGCCCAACCAGTCGCGCCGGCGATCAGCAGCTCGAAATCATGGTTCAAGCGAAAACCCTGCCAGGCATCGAGGAGAGTGTCGATATTCTTGCGCGGTTCGATAGTACCGATAAACAGGACGTAGGGCCGGGCGGCGGGCCGCGCTTGCGCGCCAAAATAAACCTCGGGAATTCCGGAGTAGATGACCTCGATGCGTTCAGGAGACAAACCCAGCAAGCGCACTGCGTCGGCTCGCGTGTTCTCCGATACGGCGATCAACCGGTCTGCCCGGCGCAGCACATTCGCGGCGAAGGTAGCTTCCGCTTGAACGTTGGCCGCCGTGTGCAACTCCGGCATCAAATGGCCGGTCATGTCATGAATGGTCGCCGTCAGCTTGGTGTTCCCGGGAGGATTCCAAATCTGAGTGGACACGTGAAATACATCTACTCGGGCTGTCACCCATCGCAGCAGTGGCAGCACCGGAAGCAGATTCGCCGCGTACAGAAGCGCCAGCTTTGGATACGTCTGCGCGGGGCTGAGAATGGAGCGTTGGTGATTGAGCGCCGCGAATTTGCTGATGCTGGGAAAGGTCAGGATCTGCTCGTTGCCGGCCTGCTGCCACAGACTCTGAATCCAGTGATAAGTGTAGGTCTTGATACCGGCACTCCGCAAAAGCAGCGAAGTGGCGTCGATCAAAATTCGCATGGGATTCGCCGCTAACTGAGCCGCCGGAAGAACTGAAGACTCTGCCGCGCGCAGGCATCCCAGCGATATCGCCGCGCGAGATCGGTTCCCGCGGAGCTAAGCTTGTCGCACAATGACTGCGAGGTGAGCAGCTTCTCCAGCGCCGCTTGAATCTCTATCGTGCTGCGCGGATCGACGAGTAGTGCGCCTTGGCCCGCAATCTCCGGCAGGCACGATGAATTAGATGTGATCACCGGAACGCCCGCAGCCATGGCTTGCGCAACCGGAAAACCAAAGCCCTCATATAGAGAAGGATAAAGGAAGGCCGTGGCACCGGCTGTTAGCCCAGGCAACTCATCCTCTCCGACATAGCCTAGGTATCGCACTCCCTGCGGCCGGGAGCCGAGTCGCGCCATGGTCTTTTCCGATCCCCAGCCTCTCGAGCCCACGATCACCAGGTCGAAATCGTTACGCAACCGGAAACCCTGCCAGGCATCCAGCAGCGTGTCGACATTCTTGCGAGGCTCGATGGTCCCCACATATAAAACATAGGGATGCCCGGCCGGCCTTGGTTGCGCTCCGAAATAGACTTCAGGGACGCCGGGATAAATGACCTGTACACGTTCGGGGTCCAGATCCAGCAGTCGTATAGCATCGGAGCGCGTGTTTTCGGAAATCGCAATCAGCGCGTCGGCTTTCTGGAAAACATTCCGTGCCAGGCTTTCGTCCGCCTGAATATTGGCGGCAGTGTGCAACTCCGGCATCAGACGACATGTCAGGTCGTAAATGGTGGCTGTCAGCTTCGTCTTTTTAGGGGGATTTCGAATCTGGTTCGAGACGTGGAACACGTCTGCTTTGGGGGTCACCCAGCCCGCCAGGGTTGAACTAAGGTTCGCGAAGTGGAGGAGCGCCAGCTTGGGAAAAGTTTCAGTGGGCGTGAGAATGGACCGCTCATGGTTCAGCGGAGCCAATCTATCCAGACGTGGAAACGTGAGAATCTGCTCATTGCCCGCATGTTGGCAAAGATGCTGAATCCAGTGATAGAGATAGGTCTTGACGCCTACGCTGCGCAAGAGCACGGGCGTGGCATCAATCAGAATTCGCATGATTGGTCAACAGGTATTTGCCGCCGCTCTGAGCCACGATGTGAAGCTCGGGACGTCCGACCAGGCGCTCGATGCGTGCTAAAGAGCGGCCTTCCACCAACAGATAATATCGATCGGGCAAGCGCCACAGCCGTACCAAGCCGGAATCATCGATGAAAACGTCCGGGGCGTCCGGAGCATGGGAGCCATATTCCAAGTTGGTCTGACGGCCGTTCAGGAGTAAGGCGCGGCGATTGGCGTAGAAAAAGACCGATGAAAATGTGTAATAGGCGTTGTCCTCGATGAGCTGGCCCGACGGGGCCTGCATGAGCGCGTTAGCCAGCGGGCGCGAAGAAAGATAGGGATCGAAGACCACCATCGCGATGCGCGCGGCGTGGACGAACAACACCATCATGACGACAATCGCGGCGATCGGCTGTCGCCTCCAGACGGCCGAAGCGCCGATCAGGAAGGCGACCCCCGCCAGAACGAGCGGTACGCGAAGATAGGCAAATGATTTAAAGGTCAAATCGCCCATGTGGCCGAGCGACAGCGTGTAGGCTTCCGGATGCTCAATCAGTGCCGCGGAGATGTCGCCGGGAGTGGGCAGACTCCAAACTTGAACCAAGATGATGGCGATCGCAAGAGCTGCCAATGCGGCGATGGCAGAGATCATACAGTGGCCGGCGCCAGTCCATTTTTGAACGGATACAGTTTGCCCGGTGAGGGCGCAGCCAATGAGCAGAGCCAGGGCAGGGTAGCCGGGCATCGAATAGTATTCCTGAGTGGAAGAGAACGTGAAGAAGAGCAGAAGAAAACCAGTCCAGCACAAAGCCAACAGCCGCATCCGGCCGGCCAGGTTGATGGGTCGATAACTCAGGCGCAAAGTAGCGGCGAGATAGGCGCTCCAAGGAAAAAGCCAGAGCAGATGAGAGAGCCAGAAGTAGAGCCGCGGCACGGTATCGTAATCGCGGGGATAGCGCAAGTTCAGGAAGCGCAACAGATGCTCGTTGATGAAGTAAAACCAGAAGAAGCCGTGATACTCGCCCGGAACGCTGCGCATCGAGAAATAGAAGTACGGCGGATTATGAATAGTCGCCAACGCGTGCCAAGGCCCGGCAATCAGAAGAATAATCAGCGTGCCTGAAAAAGGCCGCAGCCGCTTCCAGGTTCGACGTTTGAAGAGCTGACCGGTTAGGAACAAATACGCGATACCCGCGCCGGCCGGTAGGATGGCCGCGATTAAGCCTTTGACCAATAGTCCCACCCCGATACTCGTCGCCATAATCCAGGCCCAGCGGCCGGGATGTGGTTCGTCTTCCTCCAGCGCCCGCAAAAAACCCCACAGCGCGAGCGTAACTGTGAAAGTGAGGGCCACGTCGGGTATCAGGACGCGGGTGAATAAAAACAGCCCGGCGCACGTCGCCAGTATCAAGCCTGCGTAAAGCCCCGCGCGTCCTCCGAACGCCCACCATCCCATCCGCGCCGTAAGCCAGCACAACGCGACCGTGAACATTGCCATCGGTATTCGCGCGGCCCAATCGTGCACGCCGAAGATCATGTAGGATACGGCCATGGCCCAATCTCTGAGCGGAGATTTTTCCAGGTAAGCCACGCCATCCAAACGCGCTGTTACCCAGTCACCCGAGTCGAGCATGTTGCGCGCAATCTGCGCGTGCACGGCATCCACATCGTCCATGAGCGAAGGCGGGCTAATGGCGCAGCCGAAAAATACAACGGTCGCCACGAAGACGACGATTAATTCGTAGCGGAAACGGTGCTGAAAATCTCTGACTGCGCTGCCTTCTCGACGGACCGGATGCCCGCTCGCTTCATCCAAAGGAAGAGCGTCTACGGACCCCATACATGATCCCGAGGTTAGCACGCCGCTTGAGGTGGTTGCGATAAACTAGGGTTATAATCGAGCGGTGCGCCTCATCTGCCTGGTTCTGTTTACGTTCGCCGCCTCTGCCGCCAACTATCCGCCGCCTGCGGAATCGGACTTTGTAATTCACAATTTTCGCTTCAAGAGTGGCAAAATTCTGGACGAACTGAAACTGCACTATACTACGTTGGGCACGCTCCGCGGAGATAATGCGGTGTTGATTCTGCATGGAACCGGCGGCGCCGGCAAAGGTTTTCTGTCAGACCAGTTCGCCGGTGTCCTGTTCGGTCCCGATCAGCTTCTGGACGCAAGTCGTTACTTCATCATCCTGCCGGACGGGATCGGTCACGGTAGATCGAGCAAGCCGAGCGATGGATTAGATCGGCGATTCCCGCATTACGATTACGACGACATGGTGGCGGCGCAGTTTCGCATGGTCACCGAAGGATTAGGCGTGAAGCGCCTGCGGCTGGTGATGGGGACGTCGATGGGCGGCATGCAAACCTGGGTGTGGGGCGAGACATATCCGGATTTTGTGGATGCTCTGATGCCCTTGGCTAGCCTACCGGTCGAGCTAGCGGGCCGCAACCGTTTTTTCCGCCGCATGATCGTCGACGCTCTGCGTGCCGATCCAGTCAACGGGCTGCGGACGGCCGTCTACATTTTGACCATCATGACCTCCAGCCCGCTGCAGATGCAGAAGCAGGCGCCTACACGCGAAGATGCCGACCGGCTATTTGATGAAACCATCGAGAAGCGAATGGCCGCCAACAATGGCTTCGATATGCTGTACCAGTTCGACTCCTCGCGTACCTACGATCCGGAGCCGAACCTGGAGAAGATTCGAGCGCCGCTGCTGGCCATCAACTCGGCCGACGACCAAGTGAACCCACCCGAGCTGGGCATCCTGGAACGCGAGATCAAACGCGTTAAGGGCGGCCGTGCCGTAGTGCTTCCGATCACCGACCAAACACGCGGCCACGGCACACATTCGCTGCCGTCGGTTTGGAAGCAATACTTGGCCGAATTGCTGGCGGCGTCGCGCCCGTGACGGGTGTTCGCTAGCGTCTATGAAGATTGCTAAAGCGACCCAAAGCTACGAGGCTTGGCTGGGAAAGAAGATCACTCTGCTCCCGTCCGACCTCCAGCGCAAGCACAACGCCATGGCCCAGGATGTGTTCCCATTCCTTCGTGCAACTTTTTACCGGTGGATGCAGCTGTGGCCAGAGGTCTGCGCCCGCGAACATCGAGCGCCCAAAGTGCTGGCGGTGGGCGATCTGCATGTCGAAAATTTTGGAACCTGGCGCGACGTAGAAGGCCGCCTGGTCTGGGGCATCAACGACTTTGACGAGGCCTACGATCTCCCCTATACCGTTGACCTGGTGCGCCTGGCGGCCAGCGCGCATATCGCCATTCGCGAAGCGCGGCTGAAGATTGGCCCCGAAGATGCGTGCGACGCGATTCTCAGCGGTTATCGAAGAGGCCTGGAGACCGGCGGACGACCGTTGGTACTAGCAGAAGATCATCCCTGGTTGCGATCGATGGTCACCGGCATCCTACGCGATCCGCGGCAATACTGGAAGAAGTTCGACGCGCTGCCCACGTTGAAAGGGCCTGTTCCCAAAAGTGCGCTGAAAGCGATCGAGCGTTTGTTGCCCGAACGCGCCCTGGAATACCGCGTCGCGCATCGCATCGCGGGGCTAGGCAGCTTAGGGCGCGAGCGTTACGTCGCACTAGCGCCCTATCGCGGCGCCAGGATAGCGCGCGAAGCCAAGGCGCTCGCCCCTTCGGCGTGCGTGTGGGCTGGCCTCGACAACACTTCCCTGCGCATTTGTTACCAGCAGATCTTGGATCGTTCGGTTCGGGCTATCGACCCCTTCGTACACCTTAAGGGCCGCTGGATCGTGCGACGGCTGGCGCCCGATTGCTCGCGCGTTGAGCTGTCCCATATGCCTGAAGAGCGCGACGAAACCAAGCTCCTCCGAGCCATGGGTTTCGAAACCGCGAACGTACATCTGGGAACGCCGCGTTCCACTCGTGCGATCGTCCGAGACCTCAGTACACGGCCTCGTCACTGGCTGCACGCAGCCGCCGCTGCCATGGTGAAGGCCACGACGGAAGACTGGCGCGAGTGGCGCCGCTACCTCGCGAGTAAGAAGACGTAGAATCGTCGGGCGCCCCCTACAATGGAACTTGAGCCTCAAACAAGTCGTGCTGCTGGCGGCAGTACCACTTCTGTCCGGTCAGAAACCGGACAACGTACTGGTTGTAATTAACCAGGATTCACCGCTCTCACGCAGCGTAGGCGAGTATTACGTTGAGCGTCGGCATATTCCGCTGACCAATGTTTGCCGGCTGAGTGTCAAGCCCGATGAGACTATCTCGCGAGGCGATTACGACGACAAGATCGCTCGGCCGATCTCCGCCTATCTCCGCCGGCAAAGGCTGCAAGACCAAATTCTTTACATCGCCACCACCTCCGGCGTGCCGCTGCGCATTCAAGGAAACATCGGTACCATGCTGGCGGAAGCGGCCTCGGTGGATTCTGAGTTGACTCTGCTTTATAGCGACATGCAGGGTAAGCCGCATTTGCTGCCGGCGGGAATTCGTAATCCCTTTTTCGGTAAGGTCTACTCGCCCTTTCGTCATCCGGATTTCCCCATCTATCTTGTCACCCGGCTCACTGGTTACGATTTCGCCGATGCCAAAGGCCTCATCGACCGGGCGCTGGTGGCGCGCAACCGGGGTAGTTTTGTAATCGATCTGAAAGGCTCCGACAGCGGACCGGGCAATGGCTGGCTGAGCGCCGCGGCTCGCGCCCTGCCGAAAGACCGCGTGATTCTCGACGATACCGGCCAGGTGCTCTATAACCAGCGCGATGTAATCGGCTATGCTTCCTGGGGCTCCAACGATCCCGATCGAAAACAGCGCGCGGTGGGTTTTCGTTGGCTCCCCGGTGCGATCATGACCGAGTATGTTTCCACTAATGGCCGCACGTTCGTCCGCCCGCCCGACAGTTGGAACATCAGCTCGTCCTGGTCTGATCCCAAAAACTTCGCGGGATCGCCGCAGACCTTGACCGCCGACTATATTCATGAAGGAGCGACTGGGGCATCCGGTCATGTTTACGAGCCATTTTTGCAATTCACACCACGGCCGGACATTCTGCTGCCCGCTTATTACCACGGCCGCAATCTGGCGGAGAGTTACTATCTCGCGATCCCAGCGCTGAGCTGGATGAACATTGTCGTGGGCGACCCGTTGTGTGCGTTGGGAAAGCCTTGAACCTTCAGGAAACTTTGCGTCCTTCGGGAGTATCTTAGAAACATGCCCCCGGTGCTTGAGACCGAGCTAATAAAACTAGCTGGCACGAATGGTGGAGGGCCGCATGGCATCGATCCTGGCGGTAATGGCGGAGGCGGCGATGATGATGAAGGTGGCCGGCGGGACCGCGATGGTCGGCATATTCCCGGCGCAGGTTTGCTCGCCATGCGTTTCGCCCTGGTTTCGATTACCGCTCTCTTCGTCACCATCGGAGTCGTATACTTCGCACGCTCCCGTTCTAGTCTGAACTGGCAGCACATTCGAGTTCCGCGCCTGTTGTGGGTCAGCACCGCGCTGATTCTGACCAGCAGTTGGACCATCGAGAACGCGCGCGCCTGGCTGGCTCGCAAGGACGGCCGCCGCTACATCCGATCGCTTACCGTCACCATGTGCGTCGGAGCCGCATTCCTCGCGTCTCAGGTGTTGGCGCTTCAGGAACTGGTGGCACAAGGGATTTATCTGCGGCACAATCCGCATAGCTCGCTGTTTTACGTCGTGACCGTCGTCCACGGATTCCATTTGCTGGGCGGAATGGGTGCCTTGTGTTACCTGTTGATTCGAGCGGCGAACAACCGGGGCGTGGTCATTTTCGACTACCTGCGCCAGCGCAGCCGATTCGCTGTTTCGGCATTGTACTGGCATTTCCTGACGGCGATCTGGCTGGGGATTTTCGTGTGCCTGTTGCTGTGGCCCTAACTCAAATCTTCAATTTCATGCGCCACGCATCGCGCCCGGTTCCATAGTATCGCTTGCTGCGCCGCGTGCGCACAAAGCCGTAACTCTCGTAAAAGCGAATAGCCGGGTCGTTGCTCGTTGCGACCATGAGCCACCATGTCTTCACCCGGCGCGATCGCAGTTGTCCCAGCGTCTCAGCCAGCATGGCCCGGCCGAGGCCGCGCAGGCGATCCCGCGGATCCACGGCAATCGATACCAGCTCGGTGCTCTTCGTGTCCGTGCAGGTGATGATGTAGCCGCCGATCCGGCGGGCACTCCGCGCCACTAAAAACAAATCCGGGCATCGCCGGAAATATTCGAGAAACAGGTCGCGATCCCAGGCATCCCGGCCGAACGAGGCTTGTTCGATTTCGAGAATGCGATCCAGATCGCGGGATTGGACCGGCCGGACTTCAACTAACGAAGCCAATATTCAGGATACCTTCTCCCTTCAGTCTCCTGACTTCTGTCTCCTGACTCCCTAGTTCGTCTTCGCGAAGTATCCTTGCGCCAGCTCAGGCTTTTTGTCCAGCGCCTGTTTCCAGCAATCGCGCGCTTCGTCTGGCCGGCCCTGGCTCTTGAGCACATGGCCCAGATTGAGCAAGGCTTCGGCGAATTCCGGGCGCTCCTCGAGAGCCTCTCGATACAAACGAGCAGCATCTTCCAACTGGCCGGATTTCTGCAGTAGAAGCCCGGTGTTGTAAAACAATTCCGGACTGCGCTCCCCCTTCTCGATGAGTTGGCCCTGATAATCCAGAGCCTGATCGAACTTTTCGCGTTCCACTGCCAGAGCGGCTAAGCCGCGCAATGCGTCCAGCGACCCCGGCGTCAGAGCCAGGACAGCTTCGAAGGCTCTCGCCGCGCCATCGTGGTCGCCGATGTTCCAGCATGAGATCGCCAGATTCATTTGCGCTTCCGGCCAGTCCGGCCGTTTCTTGGTGCAGGCCTGAAAGGCCTCGGCCGAGCCGCGGTTGTCGCTGCGCTCCAGCCGCAGAAATCCCAGACGGAACCATACGTCTTCTAAGTCACCATTGCGGGCCAGCAGCTTCATGTAGAGCCGCTCGGCTTCTTCTTTGGCGCCTTGCTTGTCCATTACCGCGGCCAGATTGTGGAGCACCTCGAAAAGATCCGGGGCGATCTGAAGCGCCCGCTCATAAGCGGTTCGGGCTTTCACCAAGTCTCCGGACTCGTGGTAGACGACGCCCAGGTTGGCGTGAGCCTGCTTGGCATCCGGCCGGATGCGAACCGCGGCCGAGTATGCCTTGGCTGCTTCTTCCAGCTTGCGGGTCTTGTGATAAGCCACTCCTAGGTTGAACCAGCGATCGAAATTATCGGGCGTGTATTCGCAAAGTTTGGCGCAATAGCGTTGAGCCGCCTCGAAATCGTTGGCGGCGAATGCACAGGTGGCTAAGCCCTCCAGAGCCGTTTGCGAGTTGGGCCGCAACGTCAAAAGCTTTTCGGAATATTCGGCGATCATGGCCTGGTCCTTACGGGCGATCCCGATGGTGACCAGGTTCATCAGGCATTCCTCGGAATTGGGATTCTGGCCCAGGATAGTCTGATAAATACGAGCGGCTTCGTCGAATTGCCACTGTAGCTGCTGCGTGACCGCCTTGCCAAACAGCGCCGTTGGGTGATCCGGTTGCTGCGCTAGAACCTGATCGAAATTCTCAGCTGCCGAGGGCGCCTTGTCCAGATGCAACAGACTAATCCCCAGCCCCAGCCGGGCATCCGTCCGCCCTGGGTCTAGCTGGGCCGCTTTCTCGAAAAACTCGGCGGCCTCCTGCCACCGTCCCAGCCGGTCGTGACAGATCGCCATGTTGAAGTTGGCGGCCGGATGCTTCGGATTCACACTCAGCACCTTGGCGTAGCTCATGGAAGCGTCGTCGAACAACTCGAGTTCGAACTGGATCTGTGCCTTGGCCGAGAACAGCTCCGGGGTCTCGTCCCCCGCCTCGAGCACGCGATTGATCTCGTCCAAAGCTTCCTTTAGCTTGCCCTCCATGTGCAGCGAAACCGCGCGCGAGAGGCTGGCTGGCTTGGCCAAGCCGGGGTTTGCATCCGATCTCGATTTAGTTTGGCTCATGATTTAGTTGAAATTTCCATTTCTGCCGTCGAACCCGTATGGCGCCAGATACGCGCACAATCGTCCGAGAGCGTCATACTGGTGCGAAACTTCCACCCAGCGAACCCGCGCCTTTTCCCCACGGCCGCAGAAGAAGCCGACGCCGCCCCTGGGAAGGCGTTTGTCGGACCAGAAGTCCACCACCTGCCCTTGGACAATGATCGTGAAGTCGCTGCCCCGAACATCCACCAACATGCGATACAGCGTATCAGGACGTGTTGTGATCGGTAGTGGCTTTTCTATATGGCGCTCCTCTTTGCCGTTGATCACTGCGTATCGCGCCAATCGGACCAGGGGCAGCGGGCCGGCCTTGACCACTACCAATTTAACGGCGTAATAATTGTCGAGGTTGGCCGCCCGGAAGGCGCAGCCCAGACCTTTTTGATCGATCTCACCAAGAAACTGGAACCGATAATCGGTCATGTCGGAGGTCGGCTTGAACACCGCCAGCGGACCCGGCTGCACGAAGCCCGACGCATCGTAGGACCAGCTATCAGTCAGGTTAGAATGGCTATCCCAGGCATCCAATCCGGAGCGGAAGTCGTCCGTCAGATCCACCGCCGCGCGGTTCAAGATGGTCTGATGCAGGTTGTTCAAGCGATCCGCCACAACCTGGTGTACATTTCCGGCCGGCAGGACCGGTAGCGAGGGCAGCGAATGTAAGGATGGCACCGAGTGCAGGGAAGGCAGCGAAGCCAGCGGTCCCAAACGGGCCTTGATTTTCGGCATCGCTGGCCCTACTGCCACAGCCAGTAGAATCGGCAACAGAATCGTCACGACCTTGAGGTCGGTGGGCGCATTCTTCCACGCGTCGCGCAGCCAATGCCAGGAATTCGCGACTTCGCGGTAAGGCTGGGTCAACTCCGCCGGCGCTTCTTCAGATATCGGCTCCGGCTCAACGCCTGCCGCAACTGCGGGTACCGGGGCCGCTACCAGCTCCGGTTGCTCGAATTTGGGCTCCACCGGAATACTTACAGGATCCAGAACGCACCGCGGCAGCGCGATAATGCCTGGGAAATCCAGGTCTCCAGGTAGCTCTTCGGTCCAGCCTGTATCTGAGTCTGCTGGCGCGGCGGAAAAGCGGAGTGGAAGCACCTGCTCCCACACCGGAGGATCGGGCTCGGCTGACTCGGTCCATGGCGAAAGGAGACTCGAGGCCGGTTTGGCCACGACGGCTTTGAATTCTTTCGGCTCCGCCTTCCAAATCGGAGCCGGCAGTGCATCCGGGCTTTCCCAGGGCAATGTTACGGTTAAAGGGAAAAGAGCGCCTTGTAGAGGTGGTTCCAGTGACACTTCGATCGGGGCCGCTTGTTCCTCATGGAACGCGTACCGATGGTCATCACAACAAAACTCACCGTCTGTTAGGCTGCGCAGCGGCGCCAGGGCGATGTTGCAATACCGACACTTCATCCGAGCCTAAGACCTCAACTCCCATCTTAGGGTTCGAATGGCGGGATTACCACGCGGCAAATTACTTAAGAATGGCCCGGAAATTTTCGTACTCCGGGTTAAGGTGTAGGTCGTTTACCTGTGGTACCTGCGCCTGTGACGGACTACAGCGGACCCGGTAGCGACAGCGAAGCCCTCGCCAAGGCTTTCTGGATCAGATCCACCACGTCCACTTCCCGTAGCCCGCGCGAGATGGACAGTTCGGTGATCAGCATGTGCCGCGCCCGGTCCAGCATCTTCTTCTCACGAAAAGAGAGCGGCTTGGCGGTCTGCAGGATGAGCAGAGTCTTAAGAACCTCAGCGATTTCCAGCAAGCTCCCCTTGCGCATCTTGTCGGAGTTCTCTTTGAAGCGGTCCTTCCAGTCGCCGCTGCCGTGGCAGGCGCCCTCGGCTAGAAAGCTCAACACTCGAGCTACTTCGCCGTTTCTGGTCACCTTCCGCAACCCGATCTCTTCGACATGCGAGAACGGCACCATCACGGTCATGCTGTTGTAGGTCAGACGCAGCAGGTAGAAGCGCTCCGATTGCGCGCCAAAAGCGCGGGTGCTAACGTTCTCAACGGTGCCGATCCCATGATTGGGATAGACCACCTTCTCGCCGATAGAGAACACGGTCATACGTGGGCCGACAGCATCAATGGACAGTTGTGAACTGCCCAACTCAACCTTCTAGAAGAAAGATGTTAAGCCCAAGTCGCGGGCTTGTCAATAGGATTCGCTAAGGCCTGCGGGCTCTTTTCCCTGATTCAGTTTTTGGGACGAATACACTTTCCAATAGTGGCAGTTCCCGAAAACAAGATCGCTGGTACAAACTCGTTTGTTTTCTGTGTGCAAATGCTGTATTCTCATGGATAAGTTCAGTCGACAAACCTGGCAGTTCAAGTGCTCACCGGAGGCGCGGGCTGGGGAGAGTACTCCTCCGAGAGTGGTTCCAGGCAGAGAGAGGCACACACACTTGAGGGATCTGAAGACGCAATTCGTCAGTGCGTTGCTGTTCGTCCTTACAGTGGCGGCGGTGTGCTGTGCCACCATTAACTTTCGCCAGCAAAGCCTCTACCGGCTGGCCGACGACGGCGTTATCTGGGTGGACCGGACCGATTCCAACGGTCAAAACTCTGTGCTCGCCCTGCATGTACCCGCGGGTGGCGAAGCCGAAAACGCCGGAATTCGCAATGGTGACACCCTGGTCCAGATTGCCGGAAATCCAATCGCCAAAGCGACCGACGTTGCCAAGGTCTTGCAACACATCGTCATTTGGGACAAGCCCGAATACCTGGTCCGCCGCGGCAACGTGCAATTTCCTGCTCACGTCGTGGTGGGCGAGACTGTAATCGATCGCGCCGTATACTACCAATACGCGGTCGGCATCGTGTATTTGCTGATTGGATTATTCGTCTATTATCGCCGCGTTAGCGCGCCGCGCTCAGTGCACTTCTACGTCCTTTGCCTGGCTTCGTTTGTTTTTTCCTGCTTCCACTTCACCGGGAAGCTGAACGCCTTCGATCAGGTCATTTACTGGGGCAACGTCGCCGCCGGCATCCTGGCCCCGACCATCTTTCTGCATTTCTGCCTAGGATTTCCGGAACGCCCGAAGTGGCTGGCTTCTTGGCCGAGAGTCGCGCTGGTTTACCTTCCCGGCGTCCTTCTGCTTGCGGCTTATGTGCTGGTAGGCAAGGGCATGTTGCGAGTCTCCGCGTCTCCGCTGGAAGTCAGCTGGTTGCTCGACCGCACCTGGATGCTCTACCTCAGCGCGGTCTATCTGGCCGGGGCAATGGTGCTGGCGTTCAAGACCCCACAGGCCGACGAGCCGCTAGTCCGCCAGCAGTTGAAATATCTGCGCAACGGCGCCCTGTTCGGCATCGTTCCTTTCACCCTGATTTACTCGATTCCTTATGTCCTCGGTGCCCTTCCCGGCCACTATCAGAAGCTGGCCGTGCTTTCTTTGATGCTGGTTCCGGTTACCTGGGCGTACGCCATCCTGCGCTACCGGTTAATGGACGTCGATATCATCTTCCAGCAAGGCTATGTCTACACTCTCGCTACCTTGGTGGTGCTGGGCATCTTCTACGGCCTCATCTTCTCGTTCACCAAACCCGAAGATCTGAGCCCGGCGGCCATTGTCGGATTGATCCTGTTCGCCACTTTTATCTTCCAACCCATTCGCGACTGGTTGCAGGAACAACTGGATCGATATTTCTTCTACAAAGACCGATACGACTACCGGCGCACCTTAATCGAGTTTGCCCGCGAGCTCGGATCGGAAACTAATCTGGACGAAATGCTGCGCTCGGTGGCGGACCGGCTGGTCCACACTTTGTCGATCCAGCACGTGGCCTTTTTCTTGTGCGGCGACGATGACGACCGCTGCTATCTCCACATGACCATGGGGCATCGCAAGGATCGGGGAGCCAAGCCGCTGGACCAGCTGGATCTGAGCTTTCTCGATGCGCGGCCCCAGAAGCCATACCTGTTCTTCGAGCGCACGCGGCATTTGTTGGACGTGGTATCGCACGAATGGCCGATCTCGGTGCGCCGAACCATCTCCGAGCTCGATCTGACTTACTACTTCCCCTGCACCGTGCGCGGCCGGACCATCGCTTATCTGGGCCTCAGCCGGACCGACAAAGGCGACTTCCTTTCTAGCGACGACGTGGAATTGTTGGTAACGCTTTCCGGGTACGTTAGCATCGCGGTTGAGAACTCCCGGCTCTACCGTTCATTGCAGCACAAGGTGGATGAGTACGAGCGGCTGAAAGAATTCAGCGAGAACATCGTCGAATCGATTAATGTCGGCATACTGGCAGTAGACCTGGAAGACTGTGTCGAGAGTTGGAATACCCAGATCGAACGGCTGACCGGAATACCGCGTCAATCAGCCGTCGGAAGAAGGCTGGCCGAGCTATTCCCGGCGGAATTGTGCGAGCGATTCGATCAGGTGCGCGGCGATACTGGCGTCCACAACGTCTATAAATTCGTCTTGCGATCGCCAGCGGCGGCCAACGGTAATGGAAATGGATACTCCACCGCGCGTTCGACCACCCATATTCTGAATCTGGCGATCGCGCCGCTGGTCTCTAAAGATATGCATCAGATCGGCCGCCTGATCATCTTCGACGACATCACCGACCGCGATGAGCTGGAGCGCCGCTTGGTCCAGGCAGACAAGATGAGCTCCATCGGCGTGTTGGCCGCGGGCGTGGCGCATGAAGTCAACACGCCGCTGGCAGTGATTTCCACGTATGCCCAGATGCTGGCCAAGCAAATTTCCGGTGACGAGCAGAAAGCCAAGCTGCTCGACAAGATCGCCAAGCAGACCTTCCGCGCCAGCGAAATCGTCAATTCCCTGCTGAACTTTTCCAGAACATCCACTACCGAGTTCGTGGAAGTGGACTTGAACAAAATCATCCGCGAGACCTTGAGTCTGATTGAGCACCAGTTGGGGAAATCGGGAATCGAAATTGCGTTGAACCTGGAGGAAAGCTTACCGGGTGTGAAGGGAAATTCCGGCAAGCTGCAGCAGGTCTTCCTGAACCTGTTCCTGAATGCGCGCGATGCCATGGAACAGGGCGGACGGCTCACTGTCAAGACTTGGAACGCGGATGGTTTCGCGCGCATCGATGTAAGTGACAATGGGCAGGGTATCGCGCCCGAGCACCTGGAGCGCATCTACGATCCATTTTTCACTACCAAAGGCGCTCGCAAAGGAACTGGTCTGGGGCTTTCGGTTACTTATGGCATTGTGCGAGAACATGGCGGGACCATCGAAGTAGAGAGCCGGTTGGCGGCTGGTTCTCGCTTCCATTTAGAGCTTCCCTTGGCAAGAAAACTGGTACATGCCTGATTTGCTGCCGCCCGATGATCCGGGCTCGTCTTTGCCCAAGGGACGCATCTTAGTAGTCGACGACGAGGTCGACATCCGCGAAAGTCTCGACACCCTGCTTTGTCTGGAAGGCTACTCGGTAGACCTGGCCGAGAATGCGACCGAGGGACTCAAGCGCGCTGAATCGGTCAGCTACGATCTCATTCTGCTGGATCTGATGATGCCAGACCGCTCCGGCATGGAAGTGCTGCACGACATTCGCGAGCGTGATACCGAAACTCCGGTATTCATGATCACCGCCTATGGCTCGGTGGAGGTAGCCGTCAACGCGCTCAAGGCTGGGGCCAACGATTACTTTTCCAAACCGTGGGACAACGAAAAGCTACTGATCGAAATCGATCGCATGCTGGCCCGCAACCGGCTGGAACGCGAGAACGCGCAACTCAAACGCGCCCTCAAGCAGCAATACGGCTTCCCCAACATTATTGGACGCAACGAACGCATTCTGCGGATTCTCGATCTGGTAACGCAGGTTGCGCCCAGCCGGTCGACCA
>DATMMD010000094.1:0-27613 GCA_035569875.1 Bryobacteraceae bacterium | reverse complement strand
AAAGAGCTTCCGGCAAAGCCACAGATCCCGGTGATCAATAGCTTCACGAGACGGCCTTCTTGGCCAGCCGCTCCATCCAACTGGCCGCGATCTCGTCAAAGATGTGGTCCAAATTCTTGGTAATATCCCAGGCCGGATAGTCGGCCTTCATCTTGGTGAGGTCGCTGTAGTAGCAGATATGATCGCCATTCCGGTTCTCATCCACATAGCGCCAATTCATCGGGCGGCCGGTTCGCCGCTCAGCTTTTTGAAACGCTTCTAGAATCGAGCAGGCGTTGCTCTTGCCGCCGCCCAGATTGTATACCTCGGCCACGCGCGGCGCCCCCCAGAACTCGAACATGAAGCGCGCCACATCCTCGGAATGGATATTGTCTCGCACTTGCTTTCCTTGGTAGCCGTAAACCTTATATTCGCGGCCTTGCACGTTGCACTTGATGAGGTAGCTCAGAAAGCCGTGGAGCTCGACGCCGGAATGATTCGGTCCCGTCAGACACCCACCGCGCAGGCAGCAGGTCGGCATATTAAAGTAGCGGCCGTATTCCTGCACCATGACGTCGGAGGCGACTTTGGACGCGCCGAACAAGGAATGCTTGCTTTGATCGATGGAAAAGCCTTCCGGTATGCCGTTCTCAAACGCCGGATCGTCATATTCAAAACGGGTTTCCAACTCCTTCAAGGCGATCTGGTTGGGCCGGTCGCCGTAGACTTTATTGGTGGACATGTGAATGAAGGGAGATTCGGGACATGAACTCCGGGCAGCTTCCAGCATGTGCAATGTGCCGACTGCATTCACCTCGAAATCGAGGAAGGGAATAGAAGCCGCTCGATCGTGCGACGGCTGCGCCGCGGTGTGAATGATCAAATTGGGACGCAGCTCATCGACGAACGCCAGCAGCTTGTCCCGTTCCCGGATGTCCAGAGCTTGATGTTGATAGCCCGGGATTTCGCGCCGCAAGCGTTCCAATACCCAACTGGTATCGCCCTCCGGTCCGAAAAAGATCGCCCGATGATTGCTGTCTATTCCGTGGACCTCGAAACCTTGCTGCGCGAAGAAGCGCGATACGTCGGAACCAATCAGGCCACAGGATCCAGTTATTAGTACTTTAGGCATGGGCTTCATTCATTGAGTGAGGACGGTTAGCCGCCTTTGAGTCGTTCGCGGCCTGCCATTGTGGCCCTCACGCTCGTACGTTTCAGATTACACTATCGATCTCAGTTTGAGACCTAGAGGTGAGTTTACTTACTGGCAGCCGTTCAGGCCCTTGGTCAGGCAGATGGACGACGCCGGCGGCGGCGGAATCGGCATTCCGCGATCGGTCATCAGTTTGACCAGCAGCTTTTCCGCTTCCGGATGCGGGATCGCGGACTGAACGCCCACGCGAACCAGGCCGCGCGCCCAATCGAGCGGAACCCAGGTTTTCCCTAACAGTGCCCCGTTTACGCTGTCGCGGCTGCCGCCATCGTGCGCGTCGAGATTGGCGCCGTGGTCCACCAGAAGTTGAATCACTTCGGGCCGGCCCTTGTGTGCCGCTCCGTGCAGCGACGTGCGCCCTTCGTCATCTTTGACATTTGGATCGATGCCGAGATCGAGACACATTTTCACGGCCTCTAAGGTTTCCTTCTCCGACCATTCGAAGGTCACACCTTCCACCCATCCAATGCCGGACGCCACCGCGAGCGGCGTCACGTTATGGGCCGTAAAGATCTTCGGATCCGCGCCATGGGCCAGCAGTAGTTTCATCAATGGGATATCACCGGATTGCGCGGCTCGCAGGAATGGCGTCGCGCCGTCCTCAAATAGCCACTGCATGGTGAAGTTGTTGCGAGTCTCAGTGCTATCGCCAATGCACTTCTTTTCAGTCGAATCGGTCCCGCAGATACGAGCGTTGACGTTCGCGCCTTTATCGATGAGCAGCTTGATATACTCCAGGTGCTCCATGTCGGGCGCGCGCACTGGGTAGTCACCGCTTTCGATATTGCGATTGTCGGTCGCCAGGTATAGAGGCGTCCAGCCGCCATTGTTGGCAATGTTTGGATTGGCGCCATGGTCCAGCAGATATGACGCCAGCTTATAGTGCCGATTTTGGGTAGCGGTCAATAGGGCGGTCCATCCATAATGGGTCCGCTGATTGACGTCGGCGCCGGCATCGAGCAGAATCTTCGCGCACTCGAGGCAATCTTCACGGGCCGCGTATACTAATGGCGTCAAGCCGCCGCCGTCCTTCTTACGCGGTGGGCCAAAGAAGATCGCGACATCATCGCCACCCGCCTCACCGTCCGGGGTTTTCTTCGGAGGGCCGGCACTGGCTGCGGGAGCAGCAGGCGAACCCGGCGACGCAGCACCGCGGGCTCGGGCTTGTCCGACTACTCCGAAGCTGGAGTTCAATCTCTGCGTGACGGTATTGGCGAGGTTATTCCTGGAGTTTCGAGTATCGGGCTCCGTGGCGGCGCTCACCTTCGCTCCGCGCGCAATCAATAACTGAACCGCGGCTGGATGGGATTGCTCGCTGGCCCACATCAAAGCCGTGGTGCCACGGATTTTGTCCGCCGCGTTGATGTCGGCTTGGTGATCGAGCAGCACCTTGATCGCATCCAGATTACCGGCGCGCGAGGCCAGCATGAGTGGCGTTTCTCCCTCCGGCCCGCGCTCGTTGGGATCCGCGCCAGCGTTCAGCAGCTTGTCGATCATTACCGGATTGCCGTGGATAGAAGCCAGATAAAGCGGCGTGGCGCCTTCGCGGTTTGCGAGTCTCACATTTGCGCCGGCGCTGATCAGCAAGTCGGCCATCTCCATATCGTCGCGGTATGCGGCCCATTGTATGGCTGTGGCCCCATCGGCCTGGGGAGCATTCACATTCGCTTTCTGATCGAGCAAGGTTCGCAGCGCGGCTTTGTCGCCTTTCATCGCCGCGTCGGACACGGGGCTATTCGCGCCATAAGCGCATACGCAAAGCGCCAGCACTGCCGTGCAAGCTGCGAGTCTAATTGTCATGCTGCCGGAACCGCGCATCTTGCCTCCCTGTGAAACTCTATACGAGATTGGGCAGTGGACCGGTACTGTCGCCGATACTGTCCTGGTGCACGCCGTAGAGGTCCAGAACGCTCAACAGAAGATTTCCTGACGTCACGGTCTTGCTCGGGAATTTCAGATGACGATCGCCCTTTAGCTGTCCGGAAGCACCACCGATCAGCAAGTGAGGCACATCGTAATGCAGATGCTGATTGGAATCGCCCATGTTGCTGCCATAGAGAATCAGCGAATGATCGAGTAATGTGCCGTCGCCATCCGGAGTTTTCTTTAATTTGTCGACGAAATAAGCCAGACACTTGACGTGATACTGGTTAATTTTCGCGTATTTAGCGATCGTATCCGGATTTTCCGCGTGGTGCGACATCCCATGGAATCCGCCATTTACGCCACTTTCGGGATACGAGCGAGCGGTTAAATCGCGCGCATAAAGCACTGTTGAGACGCGGGTAATGTCGGCCTGGAATGCCAGCGTTTGCAGGTCGAAATGCAGCTTCACGTGCTCATCGAACGATTCGGGCACGCCGGCGGGAACCACGACGCCCTCGGTGGAGACGTTGCCCAACGCTTTCTTGGCGATCTGCAGTCGACGCTCGAGTTCACGGATATCCGTTTCGTATTCTTCCAATCGCGAGCGATCGCCGGGCGCGAGATCGCGCTTGAAGCTGGCGAGTTTCGCTGTAACGGAATCGAGGATACTCCGATTTTGCTCGCGGCGGGCGGCTCTCTCGGCCGCGCTACCGCCGGCGCCGAATAAGCGTTCGAAGGCCACTTGAGGATCCAGCTCCATGGGCAGCGGCTGTGTGGGACTGGTCCAGGAAATCGTATTCGAATAAGTGCAGCTATAGCCTTCACCGCAGTTGCTCGAATTGGCGCCGGGGTCTTCTAATGCGAGCTGCAGCGACGGCAGCAACGTCTCCTGGCCGATCTGCTGCGCGATGATTTGATCGATGGTGGTGCCGTCGTAGATATCCGCGCCGGTGGTCTTCTTCGGTTTATTGGCGCAGAGGAACGCCGCGGCCACCCAATGGTCGGCGCCGGTCTGCCCAGGCGGCGGCTCGGCTGATTTCGACCACAGTCCGCTGGTGATGACGGTGTGCTCACGGAACGGCTCGAGCGGTTCCAGAATCATTGGGTACTTGAAATTCTTGCTGCCTGGTTCCGATTTCGGCTCGCCCGGGCCGCCGGCCTCTGGTATCCACCATCCGGGCGCCGCTCCGTGCGGCACAAAAATTCCAGTGAAGCGAGTTTTGGGCTTGGCGGCGGTCTTGCTGAGACGAGTTTGTGCAGGAATCATCGAGTCCAGCAGCGGCAACGCCAGAGCTACGCCGGCTCCGCGAAGGATCGTGCGCCGAGAGATGTGCTTCCTGGTATTAAACATTTTGCTTCCGCTCTCCTTATTCTAACTTCCGCTCGCAGGCCGGGCACCTGCGCCACTATTTGTGCCTGGACCACGGGGCGTGCTGGTCCGCAATTTCTGATTCATCTGAAAGGCATCGCTCTTGACCACGCCTAGCACCAGCGATGAAAATCGATAATTGTTGGGTTCCCCCTCGTGAACGATGGAGCGAATCAGAGGCATATCGTAATACTCGGTCCCGCGCCCCAGCGCGTAGATGAACAGCTTCTCCGCGATTACGCGCACGAACTGGGGCGAATAGCGGAGCAGCGCTTCTCGCATGCCCTTCACGCCGTCGAGCTTTGACCCGTCGACCAGTACACCCGATGCGTCGATGGCGCTGTCCCCATCCATGGTGCGCCACTTCCCGACCGCGTCGAAGTTTTCCATGGAGAATCCGATCGGGTCCATGATCTTATGACAGCTAGCGCAGGGCTCCTTCTTGCGATGCATCTCCATCTGCTGCCGCATCGACGGCTGCCCCGCGCCGTGAACGTCGCCGGTGGCCTTTAGATCAATCTCCACATTGGGCGGCGGATCGGGGGGACTCACGCCCAGAAAAACCTGAAGAATCGTCTTGCCGCGTCCCACCGGGGAAGTTCTCTGAGGTTGCGAGGATATCGTTTCCAAACTGGCTTGCCCCAGCAGTCCGCGGCGTACGTCAAACTCCGGTGCCAGATCGACGCGACGGAAGTTGCTCCCGTAGATATTGGGGATTCCGTAGTGCTTGGCCAGCCGCTCGTTCACGAACGTATAGTTGGCGTTCAACAGATCGATCAGGCTGCGATCCTCGTGAACGATGCTGCCAAAAAATAATTCGGTCTCCTTGCGCATTGCCAGGCGCAGGTTGTCGTCGAAGTCCGGATAAAGCGCCGGGGTCGGCGCCCAGTTGTGCAGCGCGCGGAGATTCAGCCATTGGCCAGTGAAATTGGTTACCAATGCGTCGGAGCGGGAATCCGCGAGCATCCGGCGCACCTGGCGCTCCAGATTCGCGGGATCATGCAGCTTGTTCTGGCCGGCCAGATTGATTAACTCGTCGTCGGGGATGCTGCTCCAGAGGAAGAAAGACAAACGGGAGGCCAGCTCCAGATCGCTGATCCGCCAAGTTTTTCCCGGCGGCACATTGGACGGTTCCGCTTCCTTACGGAAAACGAATTCCGGGTCAGACAGTATGCGCTGCAGCGCCCGCTCGATCCCGGTGTCGAAACTTCCGTCGTTACGCCCTTGCTGATAGAAACCCATCAGCATTTCGGTATCGCCGTTGGTCACCGGACGCCGGAAGGCATGTCGCGCAAGAGTGTCGACGATTTGCTTCGCGCAGGCCGTCTCGTCGGACGCACTGGCCGGATGGCAACCAAAAATCTTGCGCCGACTGGGTGAGTCGCTGGCGCCCGCTGCTTTAAAAGGTCCCAGGATATCCAGCTTGCCGACATGCGGGAAAAACTTGAACCCCGGCAGGCCGCCAGTTTCGATGGTGCTGCGCAGGAAATGCTCGTTCAAATCGTTACCCGGCGCCAATTGCGTAGCGAGAAAGGTTATGCCGACAGTGTGCAGTCCCGCCTTCACTTGGAAATGGACGTCGGTGGTTCCGGCATGCACCGCCTTTCCGCGCGCCAGGTCTTTGTCCCAATCGTAAACATGCACTCTTTCGCCGTCTACCAGCAGTTCGAGTTTTTCTCCGGTGATTTCCCCGAAGGACATGTTGTTATCCATCAGGCCTTTGTTGATGGGGAAGACTTTGAACACATAGTCGCCGTCGGCGGGGAACTCATGCTGCGCCATCAGCCCGCCGCGCGTTCCAAACGGCAGTCCCTCGATGTGATAATCCTGCGATGTGTCGGACGGCACGCGATAGGTCGCTAGCGATGGTTCCGAAACATCGCCGATCGCCAGGCGGCTGATCTTGGACGCGGCTGTTGTGTAGCCTTCCAGTAGGGCAGGGGAGAGTGATAACGCGCCGGCTATATTGTCGAATCCGCGCGTCGAATCGTCCGAGGGCAGGTATTTCGCAGGATCAATCTCAAACGCGATCAGGTCTCGAATTGCATTGGCGTACTCTGTCCGGTTGAGACGATGGAGACCGGGCGGTGGAAGATTCTGAATAGCCGTGCGATCCAGCTCATTCTCCAACCACGCGATCATCGATTCATAGGTCGCGTGATTCGGCCTGGGCATGCCGGACGGAGGCATCATGCCGGCGCGAAGTTTGCGTACGATGGTTTCCCATTCCACGGGAGCCTTCTCGACGTGGGTGATATCCAGGTCGTCGAGTGTGAGCTTTCGGGCCGCCTCGCCACCGCCGGCTTTCGCCTTTTCGTTGTGGCAGCCGACACAGTACTGATTCAGGAGCGCGCGCTCCTCGGAGGCAGATGCTACATGCGAGTTCTGGGGCAGCGGCTGCCCCGAAAGAATAGTCCCCAGCCAGAGAATTCCGACACCCGCCGACAGCACTGTTTTGTAGGCCATTCTTCGCTGTGCAACCTCTAAACTGCCATATCATATTATAGACCTCAGGCTCGTGCAAGGGAAGCCAAACGCGGCGATCCTTAATGGATTAATACGGTTGCGTACGGGGTGGAATCAGCGTGCCAGAGCAACCGCCAGGAGCAGCGCCCGCTGAGTCCCTATATACGAATCCTGGGTATCAAACGCCTCATTCAGTGAATGAGCGCCCGTTCCAATTCCTCCTCCGCCGATGGTGATCGCCGGAATGTCCATATTCATGGGAACGTTGGAGTCGGTTGAGCCTTCGCGGAGCCGCCCATCGAATCCGAAGATTTTCGACACAGCTACCGTGGTCTGAACAATTGCGGAATCGGGCGGTGTAACTCCAGCCGGCCGCAATCCCACCAGTTCCGGGGATGCTGTCACCGGCCCTCGATTGTTCCAGCGCCGGTTCTCCTCTTCGACGGCTTCCTTCACCGCGGCTTTGAATTTGGTGTTGACGGCTTCGAGCGAGGCTTTGTCGGATGACCGCATGTCGACCTCCATCCAGGCTTCGAACGGAATCGCGTTGACGGACGTTCCGCCGCCAACTCGGCCGACATTGAAAGTAGTTTTAGGATTTGCCGGCACTTCAAAAGCGTCGATCTTGGCGATAGCCCTGCCCATGGCCTGAATGGGATTCGCCATCCCGAACGCGCCGAAGCTGTGGCCGCCGGGGCCTTTGAAGGTGACGCGGTAGCGGTAACTCCCCACGCCGATATTCGTCACACTCAGGCCAGTTCCATCCACTGAGATGAATTTGTCGATCTGGCCTTTCAGGCTGTCATTGAACAGATTCTTCGTGCCGCGCAAATCACCGAGTCCCTCTTCACCGGTATCCGCGACGAAGGTGATGGTGCCCGGCGTTTTTACTTTGCCCTCTTTCAGCGCCCGAATCACGCCCAGCATCACCACCAGACCGCGGCAATCATCGCCGATGCCCGGCCCCTTCAACAGTGTGCCCTCGCGCTTGACTTTGACGTCGGTGCCTTCCGGGAAAACAGTATCGAGATGCGCGGAGAACACCAGGTTCGGATGCGCCGCGGCGCCGGTCCGAGTGCCAATCACATTGCCGGCTTGGTCGATGTGGACGTTCTCCAGCTCCAATTGTTTAAAGAGTCGCGAGAGTTCCTGACCGCGCGTCTCCTCTTTAAAAGGCGGCGCGGGAATCTCGCAGATGCGGATCTGCTCGTCGATGAAGTGAGGCTCGTTGCTTTTGACAGCATCGAGCGCGGCCTTCATCTCGGGCGTTTGCATGAGACGCGTGGGATCTTGAGCAATCGCTAGCGTGGTCGCGAGAGCGAGCAAGGGGATGGCGCGGAGAACGGGATGGAGGTGCATCAAAGGTTAGATTTTATTTCTGCTTCGCCGATTCTTCTTTCTTCTTTTCGTCGGCCCGAGCCCCGGCCAGGATATCGGCCAGAGCGTAGTTTCCTTCGTGACAGGCGTATTCATAGACGGGGCCTGCGCTCGTGTTGAACGGAAGCTCCGCTGTCCAAGGCTTGGTGAAGGTCGTCGGGTCATCGATAGTGAATTTGTAGTCGATGGTGTTCGCGTCCAGGCGAGTGAAGCGTTCGATCACATGCAAGTTCTCGCTGGAGCCTCGGAAACGTGTCTTCTCGGTGAAATTAGTCGTGTCGACCACCAGCGTGTCGCCCTCCCAATGGCCCACCGAGTCGCCCATCCACTTGCGGATGTTAGCCGCCAGATGCGGCCGTCCGTCCAAGGGGATCACGCGGGTCTCGTGGATCATCTCTGACTGGATCATGACGTATCCGGGAGTTTGATAGATCTGATACAGATTGTTATAGGGGCCCGGAAGCATAGGCGGCCCAGAGGTCGCCCAGTAGACGCAGCGTTCCGCCAAGGACCGGTCCTTGGGCTCATCCGCGGGATGTTGCTGGGCGTGCGCGCGAATAGCCTCCATTCGCTTCTGCGCCTCGGGCGTCAAAGGTGGGATTTTGCCGTTCGGCGGATCGATGATAAAGGAAGCTCGAATGGACTGGCCGATCCGTGCGAGTTTGTTCCCCCGATCAAACCACAGCTCATTGTAAGCGCGGCCTACGTCGGCGTCCGCGCCACCGTCGCGCCGATCGCGATTGTTCTGTTCCAGGTTTTGCTTCTCATACGCGGTCGCTTCCGCTTCAGTGACCGACTGCTTGCCCTCGAATTCGCGAAGCCGTTCCAAGGGTGTGAGCGAGGAATTGGTCCAGACACCTTGCAAATCGGGATGGCCGTCCGGCGTGCGGGGAATAGCCTTCGACGTGGAAGCGTTCGCCGCGGAGCGCGGGCCCTGAGCAGCAGTAGGTGCCGGCGCCAGCAGCAGGAACGCCGAAACGCCTGCAAGAAATGCAGCGTTACTTCGATGGCTCATTCGAAACCTCCTAACTAATAAAGGATATCGCCCTGAACGGTACAGCGCATCCAGTGGGGCTTGGTCTTGCGCGCGATCTTTTACTTCTTGATGGCCGGGTTAACGTAACCCGCGGGCAAGACGCGATCCGGGTCGGGACGGACACTAAGATAGTCCACGTGGTCGGTGATCTTAGTCCAGCCGTGAAAGACGTCCGGAGGAATAATAATGATATCACCCGTCTTGACCACACGGTTGTAAGCATTCTTCACGGCGCCGGTAGCGCTCGGTCCGTTAAGAACTTTATATGCCTCGCTGGTGCTGGGAATCTCTTTCGGATCAATCATCGTGCCTCCGGTGACCAGCGTTCCCGATCCAGACACGATGATGTAGGTCTCGGTTTGATGATGGTGCGCAATGCCGGGGATGGTTCCGTCGTCCCTGTCTTTGGTCGGGCCCCGATGGACAATGCCGACTCCCAAGTTGTAAGCGCCCAAGTCGACTACTTTGAGCTGTTGATCGACGGCCGGCGGCGCGTGTTTCAAGACTTCCTTCACGTCGGCATCCGTGATGTCGATGGCCTCCTTAGGCGGCGCGCCTGATTGTGGGAATGAAACTCCCTGCGACAACGCGACCAGAGCCGTTAAACTCAGAACGCCGTTAAGACTCAGAATGTTTCGCGGCATCTTTCTCTCCTTCACACACTGGCAACCACTCGACGTATTATATCTCCGGGCGATGATATAATCGCCGCAAGTAACTGATATGTCTCTTGTCACCGGAATCCATCACATCACCGTCTGCGCGAGCGGCGCCCAGGAAGACGTCGATTTTCAGACCACGGTAGCGGGTCAGCGGCTCATCAAGCAGACGGTTCTTTTTGATGGGCGCTATGCCCACTACCATCTGTATTGCTCCAACGCCAATGCAGAAACGGGCTCGGTTTACACGACCTTCCCTTATAAGCGCGTGCCGGGACGTCCCGGTTCGGGCCAGATTCAAGCCACTGCTTACACCATCCCCACGGGGACGTCGAAGTTCTGGCTGGATCATTTCAAGCGCCACAGTGTCAAGCATGGCGGAGCTAAGGAGCGCTTCGGCCAGACTTTCGTCCGCTTCGAACATCCTTCCGGGTTGCAGTTGGAGGTGATCGAGGACCCGGCAGATAAACGCAAAGGCTGGACCACGCCCGAAATCACGCCGGACGTGAGCATGCGCGGTTTCCACGGGCCAGTGCTGTCGGTTCGCGAAATTCCAGAACAAGAGCGCTTCTATGTGGAAGCTCTTGGATTCCGCAAGACCGGCGAGGACGGAGCGTATCATCGCTTCGAAGTCGGAACCGGCGGCGCTGCAAAGACGCTGATTCTAGTCCACGAACCGGACAAGCCGGCCGGGAGCTGGGGATTCGGCGCCGGCACGGGTCACCATGTCGCGCTGGAAGTCGCCAATGATGAGGCGCTGGCCGAACAGAAGAATCTGTACGAAGAGCTGGGCTACACGGATTGCTCGGAGATCAAGGATCGGAATTACTTCCATTCCATCTATGTCCGTTCCCCGGGCGGCATTCTCACCGAATGCGCCGCCAATGCCCCCGGTGGATTCGCGCGAGACGAACCCTACGAACAGTTGGGCACGCATATGCTGCTGCCGCCGTGGTTTGAAGAGCGGCGCGCTGAGATCATGGCTATGCTGGAACCGATCAAGGTGCCCGAGTTTAATGGGCCAGTGACGGTTCAGCAGGGTGCGTCGGCATCGCGCAGATCGGCATCCTTCATCGGAAGCTGATCTTGCGAAGCGTAAGATCGCAAATCATCAGATCGCAAATCCTCAGATGATGGCTACTCGCCGCTATGCTGGTCCTGGCGGCGTAAGCGCAATACCCCTGGCGTTCATCCGGTACCGAGTCCGGATTTGGAGTCTTCCAAACACGGCATGAGCTGTCATGGAAACCCGGCCGCGGCGGACCGCGCGCCTGATCCGTCGACGCCGCGTCAGCTTCCGGCCGAGCGCATCTATGCCGCACTTACCAGCGGCGTGATGAAAGTGCAGGCTCAAAACTTGACCGATGAAGAAAAGCGCCGGGTGGCCGAGTTCATGAGCGGCCGGCCGCTCGGAAGCGCGGAATCGGGCGACGCGAAGAACATGCTGAATCATTGCCGGCTGATCAGGTGCCGCGGCTGAAGCCCAAATGGGCTTTCGGTTAAGGTTCAGGCCAAAAGTGGAACCATGGGAGCGCCAGGTACCACGACCGCGGGTTGGCATGCTGTTCGCTGGATCGGGTTACGGGTCTTCGAAACAGATCAACCCGGAAATGTTCTCCTAGCGTTCTCAATCGAATAGCCTCCTTTGCTGGGAATAATGGGCTAAAACAGAGCAGAATCCGATTGACACACTTGCTGAATCCGCTTAGAATGTCTCAACGGGTTGTAACGCTATAGCCACGCGATAACCGCGTTCCGGTGTTAGCCAGGTTGCTTTCAGGAGGTTAAGTTCATGATGAAAATGTCTCGGTCGACTATTGTAGCCCTCACTCTCTCGATAATTTGCTGGCTGGCCATGCCGAATCGGGCTCGCGCCCAGGCAGTGGCGGTGGCTCAGGTCAGTGGCACGGTGGCAGATCCGACCGGTGCGACCATACCGAATGCCCAGGTAACGATGACAGAAACGGAAAAGCAAGCGGTGCGGTCTGCCACGACCGATTCCTCAGGCAACTATGTGTTCCCGAATCTACCGGTGGGTCCTTATACGCTCGAAGTCCGGGCTAACGGATTTAAGGACTACCTGCAGACTGGCATCGTTCTGGTCGTGAATAACAATATCCAGGTCAATGTCACGTTGCAGGTTGGCTCGATTTCGGAGAAGGTCGAAGTTACGGCTGCCACCAGCCTGGTGGAAACCAAAGAGAACTCAGTCTCGTCGGTTATCCAACAGCAGGCCATTAACGATCTGCCGCTCAACGGGCGCCAGGCGACGCAGTTGATTCTGAGTCTCGGCGCGGCATCATACGGCGATGGAGGTGACACTGGCAGCAAGACGTTCTATAGCGCCACCCGCATCTCAGTAGCAGGTGGGCAATCCAACGGCACGGCTTATTTGCTGGATGGCGGGGACAACACGGACGCAATGTCGAATGTCAACATGCCGTTCCCATTTCCCGACGCGCTCCAGGAGTTCAGCATTGAGACCAGTGCCGTATCGTCCCGCTTCGGCACCCATCCCGGAGCCACTGTGAACGTAGTGACCAAATCTGGGGCGAATCAATTTCATGGCGACATGTTTGATTACCTCCGGAACGGAGACTTGAATGCCCGGAACTTCTTTTCAACCACCGGACACGATACTTTGAAACGGAATCAGTTCGGGGGAACCGCCGGCGGAAGAATTATCAGGGACAAGCTGTTTTTCTTCGGAGGGTATCAGGGCACACGCAACCGGTCTAATCCGCCGCAGTCGATCACGCATATTCCCACGGCAGCAATGTTGGCAGGCGATTTCAGCACGATCGCTGGACCGGTATGCCAATCAAACGGCAGGGGCGTTCAGCTCCTCAACCCGACCACCAAGGCGCCTTTCGCGAACAATCAGATTCCAGTTTCGCTCTTGGACCCGGTGGCGGTCGCGGTGACAAAATTCTTGCCGATCAGTTCTGCCGATCAGTGCGGTAAAGTCACCTTCGGCATACCAGTAACCGGAGATGAGGATCAATGGATCGGGCGGGTAGACTGGGTTCAGAATGAGAAGCACACGTTGTATGGCCGATACTTCATCGTTGATTATCAGAATCCGCCCACGTTCAACGGCACCAATCTGCTTACCACGACGCAACCCGGTAACTTCGAGCGGGCTCAGTCGGCGACTATCGGCGACAACTACACCTTCACTCCCAGTACGCTAAATGCGTTCCATTTCACTTTTAACCGTATCCGCGATAATCGCGGGCCAACGCCCACGCCAATCAATTGGACACAACTCGGATCGCAGATGTACAGCGCGGTGCCGAACTTCCTGCTGATCTCGAGCATGAGCGGCGGTTTCACAACGTTCTGCGGTACCTGTGCTCCCGGACATTTCAATTTCAACGGCTTCCAAGTTGGCGACGATGTGGATCTGATCCGCGGGCGCCATCAGATTTCGTTCGGCTTCAACCTCCTTCGAATTCAGAACAACACCATCTCCGGCTTCGACGAGAATGGCGCACCAGCGTTCAACGGCTCGTTCACCGGAATGGGATTGGCCGATTTCCTGACGGGACGCATGAGCGACTTTATACAAACAAATGCTACTCCCGACGATCTGCGGCAATGGGTGATGAGTATCTACGCGCAGGATAGCTTCAAAGTTTCAAAAACGTTCGTGCTCAACTTCGGCCTGCGCTGGGAGCCGACCTTCGCCGATCCCGATAAATATGGTCGCGGAACTTCGTTCAGTTTGCCAGCGTTTTATGCTGGCCAGCGCAGTACTGTCAATCCGACCGCGCCTCCTGGATTGTTTTTCAAGGGTGACCCAGGAATCCCAGATGCCATGTGGAACGGTCGTATGGCCAATTTCGGGCCGCGCGTTGGCGTGGTGTGGAATCCCCATGGCGACGGCAAGCAGACCCTCCGTGCTGGCGGCGCCATTCTATACGACTCAACGGAAACATGGTTCAATGAGCGCGAGACCACCAATCCGCCTTACGGAAATTCCATTGACGTCGGAGCAACTGGCACTCTCACCAATCCTTGGGCCGGCTATCCCGGGGGAAACCCGTTCCCGCAGCATGGAAACCTGTTCTTCCCGAACTTTGGCGTTTACGTCAACATGCCGATCAATCCCAAACCCACGTATGTGGCCCAGTGGAACATTACCTATCAGCGGCAGATCGCGAACAGTTGGGTGGCGTCGGTAAGTTATCTTGGTAACGAAACTACTCACCTGTGGATCTCCGAGGAAAGAAATCCCGGGTTGTATATTCCGGGCAACTGTACTGCCGGTCAGTACGGCCTTACAGCAGCGGGGCCGTGTTCTCCCACAACCAATACCAATCAACGCCGCCTCCTCTACTCGGCCAATCCCGCCACTGGCGGCTCCTACGCGAGCATTGACACTACGGACGACGGGGCAGTGTCTCACTACGAGGGCCTGCTCGTCTCGGTACAACACCGGTTGGCGCAGCATTTCGTGGCGAACGCGAACTTTACCGATTCCTACTGCCTGTCCGACTATGATTTCGGCGCGGCCTTAGCGGCGTCGGCGAATTCGCAAGTCTTCAATCGGCATGCGGACTGGGGCCCATGCGTATTCGACACTCGTTACAACTTCAACGCGTACGTGCTGGCGCAAAGCTGGTGGAACGGCAGCAATGCGTGGGCGAAGCATGTTGTGAGCAATTGGCAGATCTCGCCCCTCATTCATGCTTCCAGCGGCCAGCCTCTGAATTTGAATTATGGTGGAGCTGCGGCGGGAACCGATTTTTCGCGTACTGGCCTAGGTAATGACCGGCCCAATCAGCTCCTACCAAACGCATATGCCACGTCCCATAACTGTGGTACCTCCAGCATATGTGATCAGTTCCTCAACCCAGCGGCATTTTCAACGTCGATACCAGTCGGCACTTATGGCAATTTGGGCCGAAACGCGGTGCGGGGCCCGGGCTCTTTCAATTTCGACCTCGCTCTCGTTCGCCAATTCAAAATTACGGAGCGATTCAGTCTTCAGGCGCGCGCCGAAGCCTTCAATATTCTCAACCACACCAATTTCGTGGGCGCCATTTCGCCGGCCGGCTTGATCGCAGCCTTCTCGACCATGAGTACAAACGCGGCGTCGTCGACTTTCGGCCAGCCGCAAGCCGCGTTTGACCCGCGCATTCTGCAGTTCGCGCTGAAGCTCTATTTCTAAGAGCCTACTCGTAAACCGGCTCTACCTTGACGCCATTCTTGAGCGGCTTCTCGGTTGGTAGCGCAACCGCGTCACCTTCCGAGAGGCCCGAAAGAATCTGCGACTTGGTGTAGCTCGAAACGCCTACACCGATCTTGCGCCACACCACGCGATCGCCCTGCAGCACATAGACGCCCGTTTCCGACCCTTCTCGCCGAATGGCTTCCTTGGGCAGAGCCAGCGCCTTCTCCACCACCGTCGCTTGGATTTCGGCATTGATGTTGGAATTGGGGATCAAGTCGCGTTGCGGATTCTCGATCACGCAACCTACTTCGCCCACCTGCCTCGTCCCCAGCGGAACGATCTGCGTCGGCAGCTTGTCCACTTCGCCCTTCCATTGATGACCGGGCAGCGCATCCCAGGTGATGTTCACGACCTCGCCCTTGCGCACCTTGCCGAGGTCCGGCTCGTCGACATAAACGGTCACGCGAACACGATCCAGCCTCCCCACTTTCGCGACCGGGTCGCCCGCATTCACGAAGGCACCCTGCTTCAGATCGAAGTCGTAGAGTGTCCCATCCATCGGCGCGTGGATGACGCTGAGGTCCAGAATCGTGCGCGCAATCGCGGCCGTCGATTCAGCTTGCTGGACTCTCGCCCGGGCGATCTCCTTGTCCGTGCCGGTCACCAACCCGGCCTTGTGCTCTTCCAGAGACTGAATTCTGAGCTGCAACTGCTGGACGGTTTGGCGTGCTAAGTCGAGATCTTGACGAGTCGCGGCCTGTTTGGCCACCAATCGTTCGAGTGTCTGAGAAGTCTTCTGCGCGGCTTCCAGATCCAGCCTCGCCCGCGCCAGGTCGGCCTCGGTCTGCTGGCGCTCGGCAATCCGTCCCCCCTGCTCCAGCACTTGCTGTTGAGTTTGGGCCTCCTTTATTGCTGCTTGCGCTTTGGATACTTCGGCGGTCGCCACTCGCGTGTCAAGCTCGATCAGTGGCTCATCTTTGCTCACTTGCTGTCCGCGGCTTACCAGCACCTTGGTGACTAGACCGGTTCGCTCCGCTCGAACTGGCAGCCACTCGATCGGTTCCACTTTGCCGTTGGTGGGGAGCGTGCTGACCATCGTTTCTCGAACCACCTTTGTGAAGTCAACCTCAGGCGGCGTGGTCTTTTTGAAAGCGACCCAGGCGGTGATGGCGCACGCGCCCAGAACCAGGATCACCAGCCAGCTCCGGCCCCGGCTCACGGGCGGGACCTCGCGCAGTGATCAAACATGAGCTGCCATTCTGCTTGTTGGATCTCCATCGCCGCGCGCTCCGCAGCCGACCCCGGTTCCTGGCGCGCTTGCTCGCAAAAGTTCCCGAATAAAAAAGGATCCCAATCGCCGGCGATTCGAAATCCGGCGCGGGGATGGCGCGCAACGATGTCTTTGGCGGCAGCCGTCAGATCCCGAAATACAGGATGCTCACCCATGCAGCGAAACCAGTACGCGGAGTTGCCGGGATCCGGCTCCTGGCGATGCAGGATCGCGTGCCAAAAACTCGCTTCCGGCGATTTCAAATCTTGCACGATCTCATGACATTCATCAAAGCAGGAAAAGTAAAGCCACAATCCACCCAGGGCTTCTTGTGCCGCATAAGCCCGCGGAAACAAATCCAGCGCCTTTTGTCCTTTCAAACGCTTGCGCGCCAACTCTGAAGAGCATGAACCGGACACCAGTGGAATTAGCCGATCCCCGCTCTGATCGAGCGCCAGGATCTCCGCCACCAGTGTGCCATATGCCTTGGAATCGAATGGCAACTACTTATTCTGGCAGAATCTATTCGATCACCACCAGAGTATCGCCCGCGGTCACTGTATCGCCGTCGCGCACACACACTTCCACCACGCGACCGGCGCGAGACGCCTTCATCTCGTTTTGCATCTTCATTGCCTCGACCACGATCAACCCCTGACCAATATCGACCGCATCGCCTTCACGGATCAGCAGTCGAACCACCTTGCCGGGCATTGGAGCCGAGATCCTTTGGCGCCCGCTCCCGGTTGCGGCTCGTGACTGCCGGCTGGCGTTCCGAGGATCACGTACTTCCACTGTGAAGCGTCGTCCCCCGGTCTCCACACTCAAGACGTCCTGTGCCGCAATCGTGCGAACTTCAAAGCTCCGGCCATCCATCAATACCGAGTACACGCCGGGCTCTACTTCTTTCACGGCTTCCAGGTCTTGAGGATCGATCTCCACTGGATGGCCGTCAATGAGAATCTGCCATTTCATCGGAGCAGACTGCCCCGGCCATCGGCGAGCCAATTACTAGTTTCTGGTTTCTGGCTTCTGGTGGCTGGTTGGCCGTTCTTGGCGTGTCCGTTCTTGGAATGTGCGGCGGCTAGGGCTGCAGCCAATTCCAGCTCTTGCGAAGGCATCGACTTGGGTTTACGCCGTGCGAAGAAGTCGCCCACAAAGCCGGTATGCAGCCAGCCTTTTCGAAATACCGGATCATCCATGATCTCGCGGAAGAAGGACAGGTTGGTTTCGACGCCTGCGATGGAATACTCGTTTAAGGCGCGTAGCATGCGGCGGATCGTGGCATCTCGATTTTCATCCCATACCACCAGCTTGGCAAGCAGCGGGTCATAGTCGATCGGTACCGTCCAGCCGGGATAGACTCCCGAATCGAGCCGTACGCCAGGACCGCTGGGCTCGCGGAGTTGGACAATCTTGCCGGGGGAAGGGAAGAAATTGTTTTCCGGATCTTCGGCACAGATGCGGCATTCCAGCGCCGAACCGCGCCATTGAATGTCTTCCTGTTTGAAAGGCAGTTTTTCGCCGGCGGCAATCTGCAGTTGAAGACGGACCAGATCGTAACCGGTAACCAGTTCGGTGACCGGATGCTCCACCTGCAGGCGTGTATTCACCTCCAGAAAATAAAAATTGCCCTGGACATCGGCCAGGAACTCCACTGTACCCAGGCTGGAGTATCCGGCGGATCGCGCAATTCGAAGCGCGGCTTCGCCCATTTCGGCGCGCATTTCCGGATGCGTAGTGATCATCGGCGAAGGGCACTCCTCGACGATCTTCTGATGGCGGCGCTGCAGCGAGCATTCCCGTTCTCCCAAATGGACCAAGTTGCCATGCCGGTCGCCCGCGATCTGGATTTCGATGTGTCGCGGCTTATCGATCAGCTTTTCGATGTAGATCTCGCTGTTGCGGAAAGAACGCTCGGCTTCACTCGATGCTTCGCGGATAGCGGCTTCCAGTTCGCTCTCCGCATCGACACGCCGCATTCCTTTGCCGCCGCCGCCCGCCGACGCCTTAAGCAGAACGGGATACACCAGCTCCCGTGCCAACCTCCGCGCCGCCTCGATATCTTTGGCCGGCTCTTCGCTGCCCGGCACGGTTGGGACGTTGGCCTCCTTGGCAAGAGTACGAGCGGCTGTCTTCGAGCCGAGTCGCCGGATAGAATCAGCCGTTGGACCTATGAATATGAGTCCGGCAGCTTCACAAGCGTCCGCAAAATTGGCGTTTTCGCTCAGGAATCCATAGCCCGGATGAATTGCGTCAGCCCCATGCTTTTTCGCGGCCTCGAGAATGCGATCGATGCGCAGATAACTCTCTGATGACGGCGCCGGACCAATGTGCTCAGCCTCGTCCGCCATGCGAACGTGCAGCGCAGTGCGATCGACATCTGAAAAGACAGCGACGCTCTCGATATTCAGCTCGCGTAGCGCGCGAATGACGCGCACCGCGATCTCGCCCCGATTGGCGATGAGGACCTTGCGGAACATGCACGGTGATTGTAGCAAGAGTTGACTGCGCGGACAATTTTACTGCAGATTGGTTGTATGCCAAAGGGAATTCGACTCGAAGGGAGCCGGGGAGCCAAACCCAAGCCAAAATGCTCAACCCAGCAAGATCCGCTTTTGGCTTTGAGAGGTTTGGGCAAAGAGCTTTGGAAGGAGCTTGGTGGCGGCGAGAAGTTCATTCGCGAAGGGCGTTCTCATTGGTATGGCAAGGGACAGAGAGCTTCGTACTGAAACCGCGATTGCGATCGGCGAATCGGCCATGATATAGGTGACACGACAAGAGCAAATCGCCCAGGCCCTGGTTTGGTACTCTTCAAGGAGACAACTCCGGTAGCTCTCATGGCGGTCTCAGGCATCAAGGATTCGCTTCAACAACGCGGTGTCCGGCTGACGCGGCAGCGTAAGATTTTGCTCGATCTGATCGATCAATCGGGCCAACATCTCGACGCTGACCGTCTCTACGAACTGGCGCGCGAAAAAGATCCTAAGCTCAACCGGGTCACCGTTTACCGGACTCTCAAGTTGCTGAAGGCCGGCGGACTGGTGGACGAGTTGGACTTGATGCACCATGATGGCGACCAGCATTACTACGAAACGCGCTTGAAGCAGGAGCACGCGCATGTGATTTGCCTGCGCTGCGGAAAGATCGAGGAGTTCTTCGGCGACCTGCTGAAGAAGATGCGGCAGCAGATCGAAACCCATTTCGGCTTCGACATTGTTCTGGCCCGGACCGAGGTCGGTGGTTATTGCGCTCATTGTCAGGTTCTGCGCGCCAAAGAGTTGGCCGCGGCCGCGTCCAACGATTCCCCGACTGCGCCGGCCCCTCACCGTCATCCCCGGAGCCACTAACTGATGTCTACGCCGAGTGCTCAGCCCGGCGAGAGCCATCGCGTGCCGGCTCTGGCGGTGATCAATCCGTCCGGAAATCGCAGCCGCATGCCGCTCGATCGCCTGCCCTTCTTGATCGGCCGTCAAGGCGACAACCATCTCGTTCTGCGCGATAACAGAGCATCGCGCAATCACGCCCGCATCTTCTCCGAGAATGGCGAATACTTCATCGAAGATCTGAACAGCCGCCATGGCGTGCATGTCAATGGTGAGCGGGTGAAGCGCCACCGGCTGGCCGACTCGGACCGGATCGACTTCGGTTTTCAGGATTCCTACCGGTTGATTTTCAATCTTGAAGAAGACGAAATCCATCGGATCATGGAGCAATTTTCGCCTCAGCAAGGCTCGGGCGCCAACAATTTAGCCAAGCTCCGCTCTCTGGTGGAAGTAGCGCGGGCCCTACAGAGCTCACTTTCCACCAATGACGTATTGGCGGCCGTCGTGGATGCGGCGCTTTCGGTGACGGGCGCCGAGCGTGGCTTCCTGCTGCTTCGCAAGGAAGAAGAACTTGAAGTGACCGTGGCGCGCGACCAGCGCGGAATTCCGTTGGGCAGTTCGGATCTCAGCGTGCCGCGATCGCTGATCCACCGCGCGCTTAGCACCCGCCGTGAGTTGCTATCGATGACCTTCGACCCGTTGGGCCAGGAAGGCGTGCGTCCGGAAATGTCGGTTGCCGATCTGGAGCTGCGCAGCGTGGTCTGCGTGCCGCTGGTGCACGTCCGGACTGGTACGGGCTCATTGCAGGACACCATTGCCACTTCTGTCAACGATACGGTCGGCGTTCTCTACATGGATTCACGCGGAGCCGCGGCTGACCTTTCATCGGGCAACCGGGAGATTCTGCAGACCCTCGCGCTCGAGGCGTCCACCATTCTCGAAAATGCCCGATTGCTCCAGGAGGAGCGCGAGAAGCAGCGGCTGGAAGAAGAGCTGAACGTAGCGCGCGCTATTCAGCAGGATCTGCTGCCCGCCGGCCTTCCGTCGGAAGGCTGGTTTCGCGCGGCCGGATCGAGCGTCACTTCGCGCCAGGTGGGCGGAGACTATTTCGATGTCCGGCACATTGACTCCGACACATTCGCCTGCGCAATTGCGGACGTGTCCGGCAAGGGCGTGAGCGCGGCGCTGCTGGCGGCCTTGCTGCAAGGCGCATTTTTATTTGCTTCCGAAGGGCCTACCGAAATTGGAGACGTGATGGCGCGCATGAACCGCTTCTTGTATGAACGCGCCAAGGGTGAGAAATACGCGACCTTGTTTTATTGCACCCTGGCACGAAACGGAAAGCTGTGCTGGTCGAATGCCGGTCATCCTAAGCCGATTCTTGTTCGCGGTTCAGAATTGATTCACCTGGAAAGTACCGGATTACCGCTTGGGATGCTGGATGTTGCGACTTATGAGATGAAGCAGATCCACCTCCTGCACGGGGACAAAATCGTCATGTATAGCGACGGTCTTTCCGAAGCAGAAAATGCCGAGGGCGAATTCTTTGATAGGAAAGGCTTCGCTGAAACGCTGCGCGCCAACTCGTCGCTCGGTTGCGCCGAGCTACAAGCAAAGTTAGTGGAAGTGGTGCAGGATTTCAGCGAGGGCACGGAGCTAAGCGACGATATCACGACGCTGGTGCTGGAGTATCGGCCTTAACATCACTTTCCCAAAGATGGCTCCGCCGGAGCCGCAAGTGTTCTAATCAGTCGCGACTCCGGCGATTCCAACGCCTGTTGTCAACCGATGCGGATTAATGCGGCTTCTGATGTCCGGGCGCCGGCGGATAGCCGTGCGTATGAGGCATCGATCCCGCAATTGCGGCTGTTCCATCACCCGGCGAGACGAATTGGATCAAATAACTAACCAACTGATCCGCCACCGGAGTGCCAAGACCAGTTGCGGGATCCCAGCCCGGTCCGGCTGCGAAGCCCGCCACTCCTCCGAACGAGTTGTTCCCGCTCGTCACGTCATTTAACGATACGGCGTAGTGTGGCAGGGCTTGAGCAATGTGATAAAGCGCCGCGTTAATGTAGCCCAGATTATGTCCGGCTGCCTGATCGGCAATCGCGAGAATGGCTGACCATTGTGGAGAACCAGCACTGGTGCCCCCGAAGAGATAAAAGCCCGTCTGCAGACCGGGGATATCAAGGTACGTCAACACTCCGCCGTGCAAAACCGCGGAGTCATATGCCACGTCCGGGACACCCCGCTGCGTCCCGCCGTGTATGGTTCCTTCGTGGTAGGACGGCTCGTCGAACAACACGCTAAAACCGCCTCCGGTCGCGCCAATTCCAGGCTCGTTCCATGCCATCTCGCCCTGGTAGGTTCCACGAACCGGGTTCACGGCTGGATTGCATCCCAAGGCCGTCAGGCAATAGCGAGCCGCCTGCAGCTCCGTACCGCACGCCCGTGACCAGTGGATCAACGGCGGGTGAAGAAACAGCTTGAGCCAGAGATTTTCCGTCGCATGTCCCCTGCGCCGCGCCCGAATCGCCCGACGAAGCGAAAATTGTGACGTTCTTCATCGTCGCTTCGGCAAACAACTGATGCTGTTCCGCAAGCAGGTTCGGATCCATGCAACTCTCATCCTCGCCGAAGCTCTGGGAAATGACGTCGCCGAAATTATTGTCGATTACATGCTTCGTGGCGCTTAGGATGTCGGCATCGGCGTTCGATTTCGCCAGTACCAAAGTGATGTTTGCGCCCGGAGCAATGGCGTTCGCCCACATTACGTCCAGCGAAATCTCCTGGGCCCATCGCGACATGTTGGCGTCACTGGGTACGAACGGGGTCAATCCGTCCGGCGCCAGCTGGGTGGACGTGCCTAAGTTGGGATTCGTCGCGCCGCCAAGCCCGTTCAAACTGGGCAGACCGTAAAAAGTTGTCTTGGAATTTTAGCTGGGCAATCAGGTTCGGGTTTTGAAATGCATCGATGATGACGATCGTCTTTCCTTTGCCACTGAAACCGGCATTGATCAAAGTGTCAACGTGGTAGGCGCGCCGAATCTGAAAAGGATCGTAACAGGTTACACCCGGACTGAGACCGGCTAGCTGGCAAGTGAAGAGCCGTAATTCGGACCAACGACACTAGCCTGCACCGCCTATGGTCCAACCACGAGAAATGGCGTCGCCGCCTGTACTACACCAGCCAGTGACACCCAACCGGCACTTAAAGCTAAGGCTTCTAGAATGTCTAGAACTTTATGAATTCTCACAATTATATCTCCCCCCTATGATTAGGTTAGAAATCTACGGTCGCTTGAAACCGTTCTTGCGTATACACGATTCGCGTGTTTTTTCCGCAGGAATTGCGCTAACGATCCGCGATCGGGTACTAGAGGTATGCACTGCTATAATCGAGTAAGTTAACCGGTGTTGATTCGCATGTACCGCACCGGCCGCGTACCTGATGAGCCGCATACCTGATAAAAGGAAGTTTTGAATGGGTAAACCCAAAGTTCAGATTCTGGAAGCCGAAGGGGATTCGGCACACGATACCGCGGTGGGCGGCTATAAGGTGTTTAATCGCATCATCGACTGGATCACCAACGAAAGGATGCAGTTACTCAACATCACCGATCGTATCAACGAGATCGTGCGGAAAAGCGGAGTCAGTGATGGTATAGTCCATCTGCAGTCGTTGCACACCACCTCTGCTGTTTTCATTAACGAATGGCAGGATGCGCTGCTGCAGGACGTTAAGGGGTTCTTTGAACAAGTGGTTCTCCGCGAGCAGTACTACCGGCACAATGATCCCGCGCATTCCGATTGCGAGCGAAAGAACGCCGATTCGCATCTGCGCGGCATGCTGATGGGGCAGACTCTATGCCTGCAGGTGCGCAACGCATCCGTGCTCCTGGGCACCTGGCAGAGCATTATCTTCGCGGAGTTTGATGGTCCCAGAAGCCGCTCTCTGGCCGTCCAGGTTTCTGGAGTGTAAGTCTGGCCCACTCTGATCGGATGCCCCGGTTCTTCACCCTGCAACAGGCCGAACAATTGCTGCCCGAGGTGGAGTCGGCGATCCGCGACGCGATCGCGCTCAAGTCTGAATACCAGCAGGCAGAGTCCGAGTGGCAAGACTTCGCGCGCCGCGTAACAATGCTCGGAGGCGTGCTGGTCGATCATTCCAAAGTGCGTGCACAAAAAAACCAGCGTGAATCGGTAGCGCTTCGCCTCAAAGAAGTGATCGAGAGAATCCACGATTTCGGATGCGTAGTGAAGGACTTGGATATCGGCCTGATCGACTTTCCCACTCAACTCCACGGCGAGGAGGTTTACCTTTGCTGGAAGCTGGGCGAGTCCGGCATTCAATTCTGGCACGGCGTTCACGAGGGCTTTCGCGGACGTAAGCCGATCGATCAAGACTTTCTCCAGCATCACAGCGGAGAACTTCCCAACTGAATGTGCGAGAATTGGGTACAATCAAGCGTCTTTGCCGTCGCAGGGAGAATTCCGGGCCGGGCAGCCGTAGTCGTTCGCTGCCTCAAATAACACAAGCATGCTGCTGAGTCGAGAATTCATCGCGTATCTGTCCCGACAGCTCGTAAAGCGGTTGACCCCGCAGATCATTGAGACTTCTGATCCCGACGCCGCGACGGAAATGATCGGCCACTTGATTGAAGAAGAGCTGCAAGTAGAGGATCGTTTAAACGACGAAGTCCGCGAGCTGCTTAGCCAGTACAGCGACTACATGCGGCGCGAAAGTGTTAGCTATCAGGAGATGTTCCGGCGCATCAAGAACACTCTCATTTCTCAGCGCAAAGTGATCCGCGCTTCCGGGCGTGATACGGGAGATAACATGAAGCTCTCTCGTGACAAAGTCAACGATATCTCGCACAAGATGGTGACCGCCTTCCGCAAAGCGCGGGAGTTTCGCCTTAAGAAGGATCCCAACGATGTGCGCCTGGAGATTGTCAAATCGATGACCGAGCTGCTGGCGGTTGAAGAGAAAGTCGACCGCGCCGCGCGTACTAAGATTCGCTCCCAAAAGAAGGAAATTCCGGAAGGCACCGAGGAGTGGGATCTGCTCCACCGGCGTTATTATGCCGAGGAACTGAAGAAGTTCGGCATCGATTTCAATCGATGACGACAATCGTCGTCGTGGGCAGCCTCAATATGGATTTTGTCGTGGAGGTTGACCGCCTTCCTGCCCCCGGAGAGACCGTACTGGGCCGCGACTTCCAGATGCTACCCGGCGGTAAAGGCGCCAACCAGGCCTGTGCAGCCGCTAGACTCGCGACCAGCTCCGTTGGAGTGCGAATGGTCGGTCGTGTGGGATATGACACGTTTGGGGACCATCTCAAAGCCGGTCTTTCGGCGGCCGGTGTTGACGTCAGCGCTGTTCACGCCTCCCGTTCGCACGCCACCGGTGTAGCCCTGATCTCGGTTGACCGCTCCGGGCAAAATTCCATCGTGGTGGCGTCCGGCGCCAATCACGCTTTGATCGCTTCAGAAGTCGAAGCGACACGGTCCGTGCTTCGCGGAGCTCGCTTGGCGCTCTTTCAACTCGAATCGCCGCTGGATACCGTCGCCGCCGCGCTAAAAATCGCCCGCCAGGAAGGAGCACGCACCATCCTGGATCCAGCCCCGGCTGTGCCGCTCTCCGCCGAACTACTTTCGAACGTCGATATCCTGACTCCCAATGAGAGCGAGGCGTCCCTTCTGCTGGGATTGCCTCCGCAGCGTGTTTCGATCTCTAATGCGCCGGCGCTAGCTCGAGCGCTCAAAGAACGCGGTCCCGCCGCGGTAGTCTTGAAGCTCGGCGATCAGGGTTGCTTCTATAGCGACGCCCACGTGGAGATCCAATCCCCGGCGTTTTCCGTGACTGCCCGCGATGCAACTGCTGCGGGTGATGTCTTTAATGCTGCTTTAGCTGTTGCGCTGGCGGAAGATCGGCCCATCGCCCAGGTGCTCAGGTTCGCGAATGCCGCGGCCGCAATTTCGGTGACCCGCTTGGGCGCGCAGTCCTCGATTCCCACCCGCTCGGAAGTCGATCAGTTTAGCTAGCCAGGCTGCTTCGTGGCGCGCGCACTCTTTGCGTGCCGCGTCGGCGCTCATGCCGACGCCTCAAGCCGCGCCCTGGCGACCCAATCTCGCATTATGGCGCCGGCGTCTTCTCCAGCTGCTGCTTCGCCCACACCCGGTTCGGATTCAACTCCACCGACTTGGCGATCGCCTGTCGCGCTTCTTCAGCCTGATTCTCGCGCCTCAGCCCAATCCCCAGCCACAGCCAGGCATCCGCGTTCTTAGGATTCAATTCAATCGCCTTTCGGAAATCCTTTACCGCCACGTCCATGCCGCCGCCGAGAGCCGGTGGCAGATAGTAGTTTCCGACGCCGTGGCTCAGGTATGCCATCGACGATTTTGGATCCAGCTCGATGGCTTTGTTCACGGCGCTAAGCGCGCATTTTCCATACTTCAGTGCCGCCATCCCGTTGCCCGAAATAATCTGGCCGCAAAGCGTCCCGAGGATTCGCTGATATTCGGGCGAGTCCGGCTTCTGAGCCACCGCGCGTTCGGCGGCATCAATCCCTGCCTCGGCTGCATTCTTAGCAGCGGCCTTATCCCGCATTTCGATGGCAACTTCGGCGGTATAAGATTCGGCCAATGCCAGCCGGTACTGCGCCACAGTGTCCTTGGGATCTTTTTCGGCGGAAGTGCGAAGCTCGCCGGCAATCTTCTCTAGTGTCGATCGATCTTGCCGGTCCCGTGCCTTGAGGAGCTCTGAGTCGTCCCAGGTACCGGCGGCAAAAAGAGCAGAAACTAAAACCAGCGTCTTCATCTCTTACTCGACGCTATTGGGTGCATCTCGGTTACAACGCCACAACTTTGCGATTGACCAGCAAAAAATACAGCCCCAGAATTGCCAGAAGCACTCCGTTGCAGGCGATTACCCTTGGTGCAGTAAACTCCTTGACCAGCGCGCCCACTACCAGGCTGCCAAAAGGGGTTCCGCCGCGAAAGGCTACGTTGTATACGCTCATCACGCGTCCGCGCATCTGGTCCGACGTAATCATTTGGACCAGCGAGCTGACCGTCGTAAAAACGGCCAGCAGCGTGCCACCGCTCAGGAAAAGCAGAACGCAGCTCAAGACGAACGACCGCGAGAGCGCAAACCCGGTAATCAATCCGCCCAGCGCCACCAGCATAATCAAAGCGGCCCTTCCTTGACGCTTGTATTTTCCTAATCCCGCTACGATCAACGCGCCGCAAATCGAACCGATGCCCAGACTCACCATCAGCGTCGCCAAAACGCTGGCATCGCCATGATAAATGTCGCGCGCGAAAACCGGCAGAAAGACGACCAAGGGAAACGCCAGCAGCGTCATCGAAAACGCCAATACGATCAACGCTACCATCGCGCCCTGCTTGCGGATGAACTGGAATCCTACCTTCATGCTGCTCAGTACGGATTCTCCCGTCTTGGTCGGTATGAAATGTGGACGGATGATCAGCAGCGTAATGATCACCGCGATGAACGAGATGCCATTCAGCGCAAAACACCAGGCCGCGCCGATCGCCAGCGCCAGCGCTCCCAGCACCGGCCCGATCACGCGCGCCAGGTTGAATTGAATCGAATTCAGAGCGATAGCGTTCGGCAGATCTTCGGGTTTCACCAGCGATGGAATGAGCGCCTGGTAAGCCGGTCCTCCAAAGGATTGCGCCGTGCCCACGATAAACGACAGCGTGAGAATATGCCACACGTGCACCACGCCGGTTGCAAACAAAGTCGCCAGGAAAAATGCGCAAGTCATTTGTACCACTTGCGAACCGAGCAGCAGCTTCTGCCTTTCGGTACGGTCAGCAAACACACCGCCTACCAGCGAGA
>DATMMD010000093.1:0-2336 GCA_035569875.1 Bryobacteraceae bacterium | reverse complement strand
GCAACGCGATTATGCCCGTCTCCGGTATTGACCGAGGCGTAGTTGTTGTATTTCGTCATGACCAGGTACTTCGACTGGCCGTGATAGCTGGCCACCAGCGAGGCATCGACAATCGAGGCGGTGTCGTCCCAGCCGAAACTGCCGGGAATCTTCTGCTGCGAAAGATCCCAGTTGAAATGGAGCAGCCAGCCGCGGTCGTTGTGATCGGGGAATGGATTTTCGAGAACACCGTAGTACACATCGCCATCTGGACCGACGGTGGGAGTCGCACTACTCTCATCGGTCATGGTCGCGTCCAGGCCTGAGGCGGGATCGGTGAGGCGCACCCGGTTGATGACCGCCAGCGTGCGGCTGTTCAGCGCGAGCAGGTAGCCGAATCCGAAATCGCCGCTGCTGACGGCGACGTAGACGATGCTGCCATCGCTCGACACGGCCGGGGCGCAGCTCATCGACACTTCTGTGATCGAGGGATCCCCGCTGAGGTCCGTTACCGTGACCCAGGTTCCGACGCCGCTGGGAGTAATGCGAGCCAGGCCGCTCTGCAAGCCGATCGGGGTGGGGCCCACGGCCAGGAAGCCGAAGAATACATTTCCCTTGCTGTCCGTCGTTAGCGGAGTGTTGATGAGCACATTCTGCTGGTAGGCCTGCGGGTCCGCCAGATAGTTTGCCGCCCCGTAGAAGTACAGCCGGCTCATCTCACCCTTCGCCAGGTTCGGATTTTTTCGAACCAGCACGCTGCCGGCGTTATCCGGAACCAGGAGCCGGTCGCCGTCGATCGCTGCACCAAGGCCGGGCAGAAAAGCCGCGGTAGGCGCGGTGTATCCCGTACTTTCCTTCCAGAGCAACGCGCCGGTGGCGCCGTTGTGAGCCTCGATCCGGAATTTGTCCGGGCCGGTCTTGACTGGCACGATCACGGTGTTTGCCGCCGTCACCAGGGGCGAGCCGTAGTGGATGAAGATTTCTCCCGTCGGAGGCGCCAGGTCGACCGGCACTTGCCAATGAATCTTGCCGAAGGGTTGCGCGGCCACAGAGGAGACGCCGGTGTGTTGCGCGTCGTGCGAATGACTCGCCCACAGGCCGGTTTGGGCGGCGGAGTGCTGAACCGCGAACAGGCAAACCAACACGAATGTAGTCAGGACGCGCCGGGATGCTGCTGGAAGTGGTGGGTGCGGCATGGAGTCCTCCTGAGACGAAGCGATACGCTACCAGAGCGAGAAAACACGGTTGTTATGAGAGTGTAAAAATCGCGTCAAGAAACGACTCCTCAACGAGTGTGAGGTGTTATTTGTTGCATGAGATGGCAGGAGTGGGTTTTGATCACCAGCCACACTTCGCGTCCAGGGGCGAGTTGCAGCGAATCGCGGGCCGCCAGGGTGAGGTGGACTTCCATCTCGACCCTGCACTTGACGCGGGCGGTGACGATTACATCGCGTTGCTCGAGCGAGATGATCCGCCCCGGGATCACATTCCGCGCGCTCAACCCGACCGGCGGAGCCGTTGCCAGCAGGATGTCGCCGGCTCGGATTCCCACCCGCAGTGCAGAGCCGACGCCTCCGCGTACCAGCGGAGTTTCGAGCAGGACCGGGCCGCCGTCTGCGGCGATGCGGCAGGATGTTATTTTGCACGTCATCGTGCCGCGGGCCGGATGTACGGATTCCACGATCGCGTCGAAAATGTTTTCGAAGCCTACCAATTGCGCGACGGTTTCTTGCAGTGGAGCCGTAATGACCTCGTGGGGCGTGCCTTGGGCCACGATGCGTCCGGCATCTAGGACAATCACGCGCTCGCCCAGGGCAAAGACTTCGTCGCGGCTGTGGGTGACGTAAAGAATCGGAATGCGGTGAGCCTGGTTCCAGCTGCGCAAGTCGTCGATGATTTTTGTTTTTGTCGCTGCGTCCAACGCGGCCAGCGGCTCGTCGAGCAGCAACACGGCGGGGTCGGTCACCAGGGTTCGGGCCAGCGCCGTGCGCTGACTTTCTCCTCCGGAAATCTCGCGCGGATAGCGCCGCGCCAGAACTGCAATGCGGAATGCGTGCAGAATCGCGGAGGCTTGCGCGGTACGCTCGGACTGCGGCAAATGGGCGAGGCCGTATTGGACGTTCTGCTCCACCGTCAGGTGGGGGAAGAGCGCGAGGTTCTGAAAGACGTATCCGACGCGCCGCTTGGCGACTGGGAGATCGGTTCGCTTGGCGACGTTGAACAAGATGCGATCGCCGACGGAGATGCGACCCGAGTCCGGCGTGGCCAAGCCAGCCACGCAATCGAGCAAAGTGGTTTTCCCCGCTCCGGACGGGCCGAAGAGGATGGTGAATCCCGGCGCGGCCTGGAACTCAACT
>DATMMD010000092.1:0-27282 GCA_035569875.1 Bryobacteraceae bacterium | reverse complement strand
GGCGGTGGCTTTGCTAGTCTCGGCCGGTATCCTGGTCATCACTTCCGGACTGTTCTTCTTCCTGCCCCGCACGGCACGGGCGGCTTTCCAGCACTTGGTTTCGCATCGCTACTATCTGGCGGGCTTCTCCAATCGGGTGGTATTGGGGGAAATCGGAGAGATCAAGAAAGAGAATTCGCCGGTGATGCACGTTCACATGGACCGGCCGGAGGACCGCGGACTGTCGCTGAAGTGGCGCGGCGCAGTGCTGGTTAATTTCAACGGACGGGTCTGGACTAGTTTGCAGGGACCCGGGCAGGCCATCCGGCCGGATCGAAGTGGTCAGGTCCAATTGGACGATGCCAGGCTGCGCCCTGGCGCGGGGCACATCTCCTATCTTGTCTACCTAAACGATATCGCTTCCGATGCGTTGTTCTTTGCCGGCACTCCGGAGTTCCTTAGAATCGACTCAACGGTAATTCGCCGCGCGGGGGGTAATTACACGCTCGCGTACGGAGACGCGCGCAATGTGTCTTACCAAGTTTATAGCCGCCTGGATCCTTCGAGTTCAGAAGACCTCAACGATGATTACCTGGAGCCGTTGCGGGGATCAGTGCGCCGGGAATACCTTCAAGTTCCGCCCATCGATCCGCGGGTTGGGGAGCTGGCGCAAAAAATCGTTGGCGCGGAAGCCTCGCCCATCGTGGAAGCACGACTGATCGAGAAATATTTGAAAACCAATTTCGGTTACACACTGGAGTTACCGGCGACCGAGCCGCAGGACCCGATTGCGGATTTCCTGTTCCACCGCAAGAAGGGTCATTGCGAGTACTTCGCGTCCACGATGGCGGTGATGTTGCGCACCGTGGATATTCCCTCGCGCGTGGTGACTGGATTTCAGAGCGGAGTTTATAATCCGATCAGCGGATCGCAGTTAATAAGAACGTCCGACGCACACAGTTGGGTGGAGGCGTGGATGCCCCGGCGGGGTTGGACGACTTTCGATCCGACGCCGCCCGATCCGAATCCGCCGCGCGTATCGCTATGGACGCGCCTGGGCTTCTATACGGACGCCGCCGAGGTCTTCTGGCAGGATTGGGTGGTCAACTACAACCTTGACCGGCAATTGCAGCTCGCCAGCAAAATGGGGCAATCGAGCCGGCACGTCGGGCTGAACTGGTTTGATCGCCTGGGCCTGGCCGGACCGCGCTGGTGGAACGAGTCCTTGGACTTCGCGAAACGCTACGGGTTCTGGTTGTCGAGCCTAGGCGCGCTGGCGCTGCTGGCTTTACTGTTCGGCAAAGACGGATGGCGCTGGTGGAACACGCGGCGCCGGGTGCTCAAGGTGCAGCGCGGCCAGGCGGAGGCGTCCGACGCCACTCTGCTTTACCAGCGCATGCTGAAGGTGCTGAAGCGTCGAGGGGTCGAAAAACCGGTATGGCTGACGCCCTGCGAGTTCGCGCGCGTCTTGGAGGAGCCCGAGGTGGCGGTGCTGGTGGAGGATCTCACGTCCGCCTACAACGAGCTACGGTTCGGCGGCCGCGCCGAGGCCGCCGGGAGGATGGTGGTGCTGCTGGAGAGGCTGGAGGCCGTACCGTAACTAGGGAGCTTTGCCGGGGCCTATAGTAATATCCACCGTCAGCGGAGCTGCGGCTGCTTGCGTGTCCGCCCGAACAAGCGTCAATCGGAACTTCTGCTCCCTGTCCGTCACGACGATCGGGGAATCAGGAATAATCGCCGCGATGTTGGGGGCCACGAGGAGACCTTGATCGGCTGCAGGAAACAGCCGTTTCCAGTCGCCCTGGGGATCGAACTGAGAGAGAGACAGGTAACCCGCGACCGCTGCTGAGACCCTCAAGCGAACCAGGTCGCCCGGCTGGGGACGCAGGTTCGGGGCTGAATAAGTACCCTCCAGATCGCGCTTGACCAGTGAGTACTGCAGCAAGGGCGCGTTGAGGCCGGCAACGATTCCTCCTGTCCCCGCGGATAGAGCGCTCACCGCACGGGCTCGCGCGACGTCTTCCCGCCGGAACGATTGCGCTTGTGGCACTGCGGCCGGGGCCGGTTGAGGAGGAGGGGGCGGTGCGGGTGTAGCCAAGGCTGCCGCGGGCGGTTGTAGTTCGCGGTCGGTCTGCACGGCGTTGCGTGTGGCCGCCGGAAGCTTCCGAGACTTGGGCTGGGTCGGTGCCGGAACTGCTGGTCTGGAGGGCTCTGCGGGTATAGGTGCGGCGGGTGGCGCGAGACGCGCCGCTTGATACTTGGGCTGCTGGTTTGAACGAATCACCGCGACCATTAGCACAGCGGCAGCCACTGCGCCTGCCAATCCGCCCCACAGCCATCCTCTGGACCACCAGGCGGACGAGGCGCGCGAAGCTGGCGTCGCCAGGGCCTGTTGAACCTGAGTCCGGGACGCAGGATCGGCCAGCAGATCTTTGAGCGCTTCTTCGTGCTGGAGAGCATCGAAGAGCTCCTGATCATCGAGAGCGGCCTCAAACAGCGCGGTTCGCTCCGCCTCGGTGAGCGAGTTGGTGGCGTATCCGCCCAGCAGCTTGCGCGCTTGGTCGCTGGTCATCGGCTTATCTCCCAAGCTCCACCCATCAATTCCAGCAAGTGTTTTCGACAGCGAAAGTCCCAGGTGTAGATGGTATTGATAGAGCCAGCACCTAGAACGTCCTGAATCTCGGCGAAGGTCTTGCCTTCGAGTTTAAGAGCGAACAGCTTGCGGCAGCGCTCTTCCATTTTGGATATGGCGGCGATGAGCCTGGCGCGCATTTCGCGTTGTTGGGCGGCCTCGAAAGGGTCGTTTGAATGGCCGGTCAATTGAATTTCATCCACGGGCATTTGGGTGTACTCGCCGCGCCGCTGTGCTTTGCGCCGGAAGGCCATCATTTTGAAGCGGACGATTTTGAGTGAGAGCGGGAGAAGATCCTCCAAACGTTCTAAGTGGCCGTATTTCTCGTGCAGCAGGATCAGGACTTCCTGGGCCAGGTCTTCGGCGGCATCCCTCTGTATTCTGGATGCCGCGAAGCTGACAATCCTTTCGCGCAGCTTTCCGAGCAGCTCTTCCCGCGAACCGGCCCGAAGCTTTTCAACGCCTTCACTTGCCATTGGTTCCGCGTACCTGCCCAGAGGATACTTCTTCTGGTTGCTCTGTGACAACGCAGGCTTAGGAAAGGTCTGAAACGATTGGTCAGTTTCCGATGTTGGCCAGCGGTTTGCCGCGCATCTTGAAATCGCTTTCGCTGAAGTGGGCTCCGAGGTCCATGGTGTCGAAGCGAACGTCGATACCATGCTGCCAGCCATCTGGCTTGATCTGCACGGACTTTGGCCAGTAGGCTCTATCGCCTTTGAAGTACTCAGAATAAGCAATAGCGGCCGAGCCGACTCCGGTGGTGGTGGCAATTTTAACGCGGACCGGACGCGACTGGTCATCAAGGCCGATGGAGACCTTTTCGGCGCTGTTCTCGGCGAGCAATGTGTACTCGTCACCCTCGGCCGGCAGAGCATGTTTGGCCGTGATCTTGAACTCGGGATTTTGGAGCCGCGTGATGACTACCGCAAGCATGGCGTCGCGAATGAAGCCAAAATGCGTGGGCAGCTCCAGAGCGTCGGGCCCTTTCAGGTTCTTGCTGTTGTTGTATTGACTTCCAATAAACGAGACTTCGTGGAGTATGTTACCCGCCCGGGCTTGAAACAGCGCGCGGTCGGGACGGTTACGCAGCAAAAGTGTCCAGCGCACGCTGGTGCCGTCATGCGTCCAAATGGTCGTACTGCCGACCGCCTGAACGCTAGCTAGCGCCTGTACAGCATCGTCGCCGCCGATGGCTTGAATCATTTTCTTGAACAGAGCCGTGCCGTAAGCTTCCAACGTGCCCTTGCTTGGCTCCAGGACAGCCGCGAGCGTGGCGACCTTATCGGCCTCAACCGTCACCGTGTTCTGATGCGCGAGGTAACCATCCTTTTTGAAATCGACCACCCACTTACCGGGATTGAGCTTGGAGACTTCCAGTTTTCCACCGAGCGTCGGCCCGATGGATTTGCCATTCAGGGTGATATCGCACTCGTTGGGACTGCAACTCAGAACTATGCCGCCAGTAGGCGCAGGCTTGGGAACAACGTGCGCCGTAGCTGCGGAGGAGACTTTTGCCTTGCTCTTGATCAGCTCCAGCACGTCGTCGGAAGCACCGGCTGCCTTGAGCTTGTCGAGCTCTTCGGAGCCCAACGCGAAATCGATTCCGCGGGCTTGAATCGCGTCTCTTCTCCGGTGCAGCGGAATGGGACTGTCGCCGACTAGCTTGAGTACCTGATCGAAGGTGAACGGAGCACCGTTCAGAAACGGATCGTCGGACTTCTTCGCGTGGGCAGAGGGCAGCTTGTTCTCCGCGATAGGTTGCGCGGTAAGGAGCGCTGGCATGGCTCCGAAAAGCGCGGTTGACAGAACAAATAACATAGCTCGTTTCATGGGCATCCTACTTAATGGCTGCTTCGGCATCTTGCGCAGCGCGAATCTTCTTCTTCCAAGCGCGGGCTGCAGGGTGGGTTGGATTCTCGGCCAAAATCGCCTCCACTAGCTTCAGGGCTTGCGCATACCTACCTGATTCCCAAAGTGGCTTCACCTGACTTCGCAGAATCACTTCGGGCGCAGGCTGAACCTCGACCACTACAGGAGACGCCGTGGATGTCTGAGCGGCTGGTGCTTGCGCGGTTTCTACGGGCTGGGCGGGAATGGGCGCCGGCGCCGCGGATATGGGAGCAGCCGGCGTGACTAGAGTCTGTTGTATTGCCGGCGAGTCGCTCTGGCGTTGGGACGCCTGCGAGCTCTGACGCGACAGCAGTGTTCCGAATACGGCGATCGCTAACACTCCCGCAATGGCGATCGGGATCATGCGCTTTCGTAATATGGCCGGCAAAGGAAACGATGTTTTCAGACGTCCTTGTGCCGCCGTTTTTATGGCCGCGAGAGCCGGCGCAGGGGTGGGCTGGGCGAGCGCGGCGATTGGCGCGGGCACGGGAGGAGGAATGGGCGTAACCACTGCGGGCGCGGGAGGCGGTTGAATCGCCGGGACGACGATGGGCGGCATAGGAGCCGATACAATCGCGGGTAACTGGGGGGCGGCTGGGGGCACCGCTTGCGCTGCCGATGCCGCGATTACGGGCTCGGGGGCGGTCCGGCTATCTCGCACGTTTTGCGCAATGCTATTCAAGCCCGCCGCGAACTCGGCAGCCGATTGCAGCCGGTGCCCGCGGTTCTTGTTCAGCGCGTGCGTCACTAGGCGCTCGAGTTCCTCGGGAATCTGTGGGTCCAGTTTGCTAAGCGGCTCCGGTTCTGAATGCACGATCTCACGCGGGATGAGACTGGGTTCAGCTTGGAAAGGATACTTACCGGTGAGCAGCTCGTACAAGATGACAGCCAAAGAGAAGATATCCGAGCGGGTATCGAAGGGCTCACTCAGAATTTGCTCCGGCGCCAGGTAGTGGGGGAGCGTCGCCGAGGGCTTAACACCAGCGGCCAAGACGACCTCCAGCCACTTTCCACTGCCGAAATCGAGAATTCTAGGGTACTTGCCGGCCACGATAAAGATGTTTCCGGGCTTCAGATTGCCATGCGCGATGCCCTTGGAGTGGGGAACCGTCAGGGCGTCCGCGACCGCGGCGATGAACTCCAGCTTCACTTCGAGCGGCCAAACCCGGCGCTCTTCAAAATGGCGGCGTAGATCAATACCGTTGAGCAGTTCCGTCGCCACATAAAGGGCGCCGTCAGCTTCGCCCATGTCGAGCACCTTGGCGATGTTGGGATGGCGCAACTCGGCATAACTGGCCAAGCTCCGGCAAAACTGATCCTTCGTTTCGGGGCTGGCGCTGGGGGATGAATACAGGACTTTGAGCGCAAACTCGCGCTCGGCGGCGGTGTCGCGAACACGGTAGGCCGTGCCCGCGGCGCCGGTCCCAATCTCCTCGATTATTTGATACTTGCCAATCGCCTTCATGACACCCCCGAGAGCTTGATCCCAATGGTTCGGGTACCCGAAGTACAGTAGTACTCGGTTTGGGTCCTTCACTAAAGGATCGGTTGACAAATATAACGGCTTCAGTCTGCCTTAGGCGGGCTAGTGGCTTTTTTGACAAGATTTGAGGGGGATGCCTGATTCGAGCAAAGTGGAACGCAAAGCCGCTTTGGCCCGTTACAATAATAGAAGTAGCTCACTCGAGAGAACCGAACCCTCATGAAATCAAGCAAGTGTAAGTTTGCAGTTCTATTGCTGTGCCCCCTGGCGCTGGTTGCTCAGTCTTTGAAGGACTTTGAGAAGCGCGTCACCGAATTCACGCTGGCCAACGGCCTGCACTTCATCATTTTTGAGCGGCACGAGGCGCCGGTGGTTTCCTTTCACTCCTATGTCAATGCCGGCTCGGTGGACGATCCGAGCGGGGAAACAGGTATCGCGCACATGTTCGAGCACATGGCGTTCAAAGGGACTGAGACCATCGGCACCAAGAATTACCCGCTCGAAAAGCAGGCTATGGAGGAAGTAGAGCGCGTCTATGATCGATATGACGCCGAGCGCAATAAAGGGATGAAGGCCGATCCTAAGAAGCTGGAGGATCTGCAGCAGGAGCTGAAGGCCGCCATGGATAAAGCCAACAGCTTCGTGACTCCGAATGCCTATCCTCAATTGATCGAGGAGAATGGCGGCGTAGGCATGAATGCAGGCACGCAGGAAGACTCCACAAACTATTTCTATAACTTCCCGAAGAACCGGCTGGAGCTATGGTTCCTTCTGGAATCGCAGCGCTTCTATGATCCGGTGTTCCGCGAGTTCTATAAGGAGCGCGATGTGGTTCGGGAAGAGCGCCGCATGCGGGTAGAATCGAGCCCGCAGGGAATGCTGGTGGAGGCGCTGCTTGCCGCCGCTTTTGAGGCGCATCCATACCACAACATGCCGGGCGGCTGGGCCAGCGATATCGAGAATTTCCGGCTGCCAGAGGCGATTGCGTTTTACAAGAAATATTACGTGCCGGCAAACATCACTATCGCCATCTCAGGGGACGTGGATCCGAAGGACTGCAAACGGATGGCTGACAAATATTTTTCGATCCTGCCGTCCGGCCCGCTGCCCAGTGGACCCCGCACGGTTGAGCCGGTACAAAATGGCGAGCGGCGCGTCAAAGTGGAGTCACCAGCGCAACCTTTTATTGCTATCGCGTACAAGCGGCCAAATCAAAACGATAAAGACGACCCGGTGTTCGACGTGCTTACCGAGATCCTGTCGGGCGAACGAACCGGCCTGCTTTATAAAGATCTGGTTCGAGACAAAAAGATCGCGCTGGGAGCAGGCGCGCAGCCTTCCTTCCCGGGCGGCAAGTATCCTAATTTGTTTCTGTTCTTTCTGATCCCCAATCAGGGCCACACGGTGGAAGAGAACGAAAAGGCCTGCTACGACGTCATCGAGAAAGTGAAGACGCAAAAAGTGGACGAAGGTACATTGAATCGGATCCGAACCAAGTTTCGGGCGGCGCTGATCCAAAAGTTAGACAGTAATTCTGGTATGGCCGAAGAGCTGACGTCTTATTACGTCAATTACGGCGGTTGGCGCAAGATGTTTACAGCCATCGACGAGCTTGAAAAAGTGACAGCCGATGATGTGCAACGCGTCGCCAAGAAATACCTGCTTCCTGAGGCTCGCACGGTGGTTTATACCGTCGCGCCGGCGACAAGTGGAGCGGCCGCTTCCAAAGGAGAAGGGAAATGAGATTCGGTTTCCTGGCGTTCCTGCTCATGGCGGCGTTTGCATCCGCGCAAACTGAAGTGCGCCGAGCGACCGTGCTGCCGTCCTACAAAGATCTGAAATACCCGCCGCTGCCAGCCATTAAAATTCCCGAGCCGGTAGAGTTCACGCTATCCAACGGCATCAAGGTGTTCTTGCTGGAGGATCATGAGTTGCCATTGGTATCCGGCAGCGCGCTGATCCGGACCGGCAATCTCTTCGATCCCGCCGACAAGCGCGGGCTGGCGGGTTTAACCGGCGAAGTGCTGCGTTCTGGCGGCACCCGTGCAAAGACCGGCGACCAGTTAGACGAGGAACTGGAGAACGTGGCAGCGCAGGTGGAGAGCCAGATCGGCGAGAGCAGCGGCACCATCGGGTTCTCGTGCCTGAAGGAAAACACCGATCAGGTGTTGGGAGTCTTCAAGGACTTCCTGACGTCAGCAGAGTTCCGCGAGGATAAAGTGGATCTGGCGAAGACGCAATTGAGAAGCGAAATTTCCAGGCGGAACGACGATGCGGGCGGCATTGCAGGACGCGAGTTCAGCGATATCCTCTACGGGCGGAACACGCCTTACGGCTGGCGGGTCGAATATGCCGACGTCGATAACATCCAGCGCCAGGATCTGTTGAACTTCTACCATCGTTATTACTTTCCGGCAAATATCATGCTCGCGATTTATGGCGATTTCCCGGCGGCTGACATGAAGACCAAGCTGGAGCAGCTTCTGGGAAGTTGGAAATATACGCAGCCCGCCGTGCCCACATTCCCCAAGGTGCAGCAGAGCGCCACGCCTGGCGTTTTCCTCGCCACCAAGCCGGACGTCACACAGACTTTCTTTAATGTCGGACATTTGGGTGGGGAACTACGCGATAAAGATTATCCGGCGCTAGAAGTGGCTTCGGAGATTCTGGGCGGCGGCTTTTCGAGCCGGTTGTTCCGCAATGTGCGGACTCAACACGGCTGGGCCTACAGCATCGGTTCCAGTTGGGCAGCCTCCTACGACCATCCCGGAACGTTCCGAATCTCAGGCAGCACGCAGTCGGCGCACACTGTGGATACTTTGAAAGCGGTTCGCGAGGAATTAGACCGCATCCGCACCACCGAAGTGACCGACCAGGAACTGCAGACCGCCAAAGACACTACACTGAACGGCTTTGTTTTCCACTTCGACCGTCCGAGCAAGACTCTGAATCGACTGGTGCAGTATGAATACTACGGCTATCCGCGCGACTTCATTTTTCAGTATCAGAAGGCCATCGCAGCGGTTACTAAGGCCGATGTTTTACGGGTGGCGAGGAAGTATTTTAAACCGGAAGATCTCACCTACGTGGCGGTGGGGAATCCGGAGGGGTTTGGGACGCCGCTGTCCGCATTAAACATGAAGGTCGAGCCGCTCGATCTGACAATTCCGGAGCCGAAGAAGGAAGCGGCCCAGGCCGATCCAGCCAGCCTGGAAAAAGGAAAAGCCCTGTTGCAGCGCGTTCAACAGGCTTTGGGGGGCGCCGACAAGCTTTCGGCTGTTAAGGATCTACAGTATCAGGCCAACGTCGAAATACAGACTCCGGGCGCGGTGATGAAAGTGAAGCAGACCAATACTTTTCTGGCGCCATCGTCGCTGCGACAGGATATCGAGCTGCCCTTCGGCAAGCAGTCGGTGTATTCGGACGGGAGTGCAGGATGGATGGCGGGTATGCAGGGCATGCAGGCGCTTCCTCCCGCGGTTGTGAAGCAGGTGCGCGGCGAGCTATTCCGCCAGATCGCTTTACTCGCAATGAGCGACCGCGACGCCAATCGCACTGTGAATTACACCGGTGAAGGCACGCTCGAAATTTCGTCGAAAGACGGCGAGAATGTGCGATTGGAGGTAGATGAAAAGACCGGTTTGCCTTCGAAGACATCGTATCGGGAAGGGGGGCAGGGGACTGTTTCGCAGATTTTCGCCGATTGGCGCGACGTGAACGGAATCCGCCTTCCGTTCGAGTGGACCACCATGCAAGGCGACAAGAAATTCGCCACTGTGAAGATCGATAGCTATAAGATCAATTCCGGACTGACGGCAGAGGTGCTGAGCAAGAAGCCATGAAGTTAACTAGTTGGGTCGCCGTAGCCGCGGCGTCCGTTTTGGTATTGCAGGCCGAGACGGCGCAGGAAAAGGGCAAGCGCATCGTAAACGAATGCCTGGATGCGCTGGGCGGCGACCGTTACCTGAAGATGGAGAATCGCGAGGAGACCGGGCGGGCGTATTCGTTTTATCGCGAGCAGTTGTCGGGCCTGAGTATCGCTAGGATCTATACGCGCTACTATGCCGGTGTTCAGGACACGGAGCATGAGCTGGCGCAACGAGAGCGCGAGAACTTCGGCAAGAAAGAGGATTACGGCGTTCTGTTCACCGAGAAAGAAGCCTGGGACATCACGTACCGGGGCGCGCGGCCCATCCCGGCCGACCGTTTTGAGCGCTACAAGGAAACCACGCTGCGCGACATCTTCTACATTCTACGAGTGCGGCTGCATGAGCCGGGCATGATTTTTGAAGCTCGGGGGTCGGATGTGATCGAAAACTCGCCTGTGGAAATCGTCGACATCACCGACGCCGATAACCGGACCACTACGGTCCATTTTCATCAAATCACCAAGCTGCCGGTGCGGCAAGTCTTCTTTCGGCGCGACGAAGTGACGAAGGATCGCAATGAGGAAGTCACCCGCTACACCAAGTATCGCGATGCCGGCGGGGTTCAATGGCCGTTTGCCATCCAGCGCGACCGCAATGGCGAAAAAATCTACGAGATCTTTTCCGACTCTGTGAAGGTTGACAATCCGAAGGAGCCTGAGAGTTTGTACTCGCTGCCGTCGACTCTCAAGCTGTTGAAACCGGAGTAGGCCACGCCGGCTGCTTGGATGGTTCGCCGATAGTAGGCGCGGAGGTGACTGGAAGCTCGATGGTTGTCAGCAGGCCCGGATGCGCATTACGAGCGGTCAGCTTACCTTTGTGCAGCTCGACTGAACGCCGGGCGATCGCGAGTCCCAGGCCCAGGCCGCCACTCATGCGGTTGCGATCCGAATCCACGCGATAGAACGGATCGAAGATCCTCGGCAGCGCATCCTCCGGCACTCCTGGGCCGTAATCGCGAACCGAGATCTGCGCGACGGCACCTGTTCGGCTCAGCTCAACATCAATGGGTGTGCCATGGGGTGCATAACGAATCGCATTGCGGATGACGTTCTCGATAGCGCGCCGCAGCAGTTCCTCGTCGCCAGTCAAGGTCACCGGAATAGGAGCTTTCAGGAGCAGCGTGCAGTCCTTAGCCTTGGCTTCCAGCAACGAATCGTAGACCAGATCGCCCAACAGCTCATCCAGCTGTACCGTCTCCATCTTCTGCATCGACGGATCGCCTTCGACGCGCGTGACTTGGAGTAGCTCGGCCACCAGCTCGTTCAGGCGGTCGGCTTCTTTTTGGATGCGATCCAGCATGCTCTCGCGATCCTCGCCAGTGCGGGCTAGCTCGACGGCTACGCCCAGCCGGGCCAGGGGACTGCGCAGCTCGTGCGAGATGTCCAGCAGAAGCCGGCGCTCAGCCGCGAGCAGGGTCTGGATGCGATCCGCCATCTGGTTAAAGCTGGTGGCCAACTGTCCGAGTTCATCCTTACGATTGGTCTCGGCACGCGCTGAAAAATCGCCACGGCCGAAGCCTTCCACCGCTTCCTGCAGCCGGCGCACAGGCGAGGTCAGGTGATAAGCGAAGCCGTAGCAAAGCAGGATCACCAGACCAATGATCCACAGATGTTGCGGCTGGAGGAAGAAGAAGGCGTTGCGCCGCTCGTCGATGAGGAACAGCCAGTATTGCCGGCTCGCATCCGCGCGCGCGATGATGGGCCGCCGGCCGCCAAAAGGAAAGGGCAGCCGCCAACGCCGGCGCTCCTGCCGCCGCAGCAGATCCGGCCGCGCATTGCCAGTGACCAGGTCAGTGCCTTTGGCATCCGTGAAAACCACCTGCGTCTCAGTGACCTGCTGAAATTTGGCGAGTACCGCGTTCAGAGCGCCGCGTCCGCCGGTTTCATAAGCGCGCTTGGCTTCCTCGACTTGAACATTGAGGAGCATGTTCAAAGGCCCACGCGGCGTGGCGGAGGAGACGGTCAATGCGGTGGTTATGATAAAGCCGCCGAGCGCGACCGCGGTGGTGGCCAGAAACCAGAGCAGCGTCTTTGCAAAGAGCGATCTCATCCGGCTACCGCGTCCTCGGGCGTTTGACAGAACTGATAACCTACGCCGCGAATGGTCTTGATCACCGGCCGGCCGCCTTCCAGCTTGCGCCGCAGATGGCTGACGTGCATATCGATCGAGCGATCGAACGGCGTGGATTTCCGGTTGTAAAGGCTCTCCATCAGGCCGTCGCGCGAAACGACGTGCCCGGCGTTGCGCATGAGCTGTTCGAGGATATCGAATTCGAGCGTCGTGACTTCAATTGCCTTACCATCCAGGGTGACGTGGCGGCTACCAGGGTCGAGCACTACGCCGTTGACCTCGAGCCGTCCCCGATTTACCTTGGACTCAGTGCGTCGTAGAACCGCTTTTACACGGGCCGAAAGCTCGCGCGGATTGAACGGCTTAGGAAGGTAATCGTCGGCGCCGAGCTCCAGGCCGACAATGCGATCGACATCCTGTCCCCGGGCGGTCAGCATCAACACTGGAACCCGGCTCTCGGCGCGAAGTCGCTTCAAAATCTCGAAGCCGTCCAGGCCAGGAAGCATCACATCCAGAATAATAAGGTCGTAGCCGCCTTGCTTGGCGTGTTCCAGACCAGATTGGCCGTCATGGGTACACTCGACTGCGAAGCCTTCTCGCTGCAGAAACTCTTTCAGAAGGCCGCACAGTTCGACATCGTCGTCGATGATCAACAACCGCATTCAGTTTTATCGTAGCGCAGGGCTTTCGCTGAGGCAGAACTATCACGGCGTTCGCGTCCGAAGGAGCCGAGCCTATTGCGCTGGCTCTATCCGTAGAAGCGCCCCCTCATCCTCATCCGTCAGCAGGTATAGGTACCCGTCCGGACCCTGGTGGACATCGCGAATCCTCTGCCTTAACTCGCCGAGTAGCGATTCGCGCCGCAACTCCTCCGTTTTGCCGTTGAACACAATGCGCTCCAGATGACCAGTGCCAGCGATCTCGCCAGTGCGCATCGAACCGACAAAAATGTTGCCCTTCCACTTAGGAAAACGGTCGCCGGTATAAACGGTCATTCCAGCGACGGCGATGGAGGGTATCCACACGATGATGGGAGACTCCAGACCTTCCCGCGTGGGGTGCTCCGAAACGCGCGGGCCGGCGTAGTCGCGCCCAAAGCTGACGATGGGCCAGCCGTAATTGCGGCCGGGAAGGATGATGTTGATCTCATCGCCGCCGTTGGGGCCATTTTCGTTATTCCACAAAGCACCAGTCTCCGGATGGACCATAAGGCCCAACGAATTCCGGTGTCCAAGGGTGTAAATCTCAGGCCGGTAACCCGCACGGCCCACGAAGGGGTTGTCGGGCGGCACCGAACCATCATCGCGCATGCGCAGAATCTTGCCTCGTAGGCTGCCTGGCTCTTGCGCGACCTTTTCCACATTACCGCCGGTCGCCATGTAGAGCATCCCGTCGCGCCCAAACACGATCCGCGCGCTGAGCCCACTGTTGCCCTCCCGGGAGTCAGTGACCAAAATGTCGCGGACATCCGCGAGTACGCCGCCTTCCAACCTTCCGCGAGCAACCGTGGGGGCGCCCCGGTCGTTTTCGACTGGCTTGGTGTAGGTGAAATAGACCAGGTGATTCTCGGCGAACCGAGGATGCAGCGCGACGTCCATAAGGCCGCCGTTTCCTTTCGTTCTGATAGACGGCAGGCCGCTGATTTGCTTGGAATCCAGCACACCATTGCGAATGATACGAAGCCGGCCAGGCCGCTCGGTGACGAGCATGCTGCCGTCCGGCAGAAACACCAGGCTCCAAGGGTGCGCCAGCGCCTTGGTCACAATCGCGACCCGAATCTTATGTTGCTCCGCCGTATCGAACACGAACGGACCAGGGCCAAGAGGCGGCACCGGAAGGCTGACGGGCGGCTCCTGGGCTTGGGTTGGGAAGAGCGCGACGAACAGCGCTGGTATCACGAACCAGGCAGGGGACCGTCGAGAAAGGCGAGTGAGCGTTATGAATGGCATCGAGAATCACCTCGGGTGTGTGGTTCAGCTAAGTTTACCCGATCAAAGCGCCCAGAGGACTGGATCGCGTGCGCGAATGCTCCCGCGATCTATCGCCTACCACTTCACCGGCTTGCCGATCTCTAGCGGCCAGATTTCGGACTGCGGGAAATCCTTCAATAGCGCGGCAACTTCGTCAGGCGTGCCAGTGAGGGCGGGGAAGGTGCCGAAGTGCATCGGAATAACCTTCTTGGGCTTGAGCAGGCGACAGGCTAACGCGGCTTCGCGGGGACCCATGGTGTAAAAGTCGCCGATCGGCAGGAACGCCAGATCTGGATGGTAGAGCTTCTCAATGAGCTGCATGTCGGAGAAGACCGCCGTGTCGCCCGAGAAGTAAATGGTCCGTCCATCCTTTAAGTGCAGGACGTAACCGGCCGCCTCGCCGCCGTAAATGACCTGGTCGCCATCCTGGATGCCGCAACTGTGGATCGCATGCGTCATGGTGACTTTCAGCGGGCCGACATCCTGGGTGCCGCCTTTGTTCATGCCGCTGCAGGTCTCGACGCCTTTGGATGTCAGCCAGAGGCAGGTTTCGAAGATCGCCACCACTTTCGGCTTGAACTTCTTGGCCAAGGGAACCGCGTCGTGGATGTGATCGAAGTGGGCGTGCGACACCAGAATCGCATCGATGCGATTGAACTGATGATCTTTCGGATATTTGGGATTGCCCTCCACCCATGGATCCATCACGATTACTTCGCCGGAGTCCAGACGAAATTGGAACGTCGCGTGGCCGAGCCACGTAATCTCTACCATTTTCTACAACCCTTTCTGTGGAGTATGTGTTGCCGGAAGCTGCACGCCATCGCCGTATTTGGCGACGCCAGGAATGGTGACGGGCAAGTGGCCGGTGATGGCGATTTCGCCGAAGAGCGCCTTTGCCAGCGCCACTTCGGAAGTCGGCGTGGGGCTATAAGTCGTGACGTAGGAGCTGACATTCGGAAAGGCACGTACCAGGTACGGATTTCCAAGCGCCACAAGTGTCACCGGCGCTTTGCCCGCGATAAGACCGTTCAGGAAATCTGGAAAGCTTCCCGCCAGCGCGACGTTGCCGCGGTAGGCGTTGACCGTGACGTAAGCCGCGGCGATTATCTGGGTGCACTCAGCTGTTTTCTGGCTCACCTGATCGAGATCGTCCTTGCTCATCGCAGGATCGACCGTGACCGTGAGCATATTGGGCGCGCGTTTCTTGACTTCTTCGATCAGCCGTTGTCCCTGCTGATTGCGGCGGCTCTCGGTCATTGCGACCAAGCAAGTGGTCTCGGGATGACGCAGCGGAAGCGCGTCCTTTTCGTCTTTGACGAGCGTGATGGCGTGATCGGACACCTGCTGGGCGCGCTCCTCGGCCTCGGGCGAGTCAACCACGTCGTCGATCCCATCCAGGTCCACTACTTTCTTCCGATTCAACCCCAGCCGTGCTTTCGCTGCGAGAACTTTGGCAACACTTTCGTCGATTCTCTGGCGAGAAATTCTGCCACGCTGGACAGCGGCCAACACGCCGTTGATCGCGTCCTCGGCCTTTTTCGGCATTAGCAGTACGTCCGCTCCGGCTTCGATGGCGCGGGTGGAAGCTTCGGCTGTGTCGTACAGGGATGCGAGACCCTCCATATCCATCGCGTCGGTGACGACAATGCCATTGAAGCCCAGCTCTTCCTTAAGTACGCCGGTGATGATCTTGCTGGATACCGTGGCGGGTTCGTTTTCCGGCTCAAGCGCTGGAACTGCCAGATGCGCGGTCATCACCGAGTCGACGCCGGCTAAAATCGCGGCTCGAAAGGGCGCCAATTCGACGGACTCGATGCGTTCGCGGTCGGCATCTAACCTGGCCAAGCCAATATGGCTGTCCTGCGCGGTATCACCATGTCCGGGAAAATGCTTAGCTGTGACCAGCACCGGGTTGTGAGTGTCCGAGTGAGCGCCAGCGATGAAGGCGTCGACGAAACTCGAGACTTCGGCGGGATCTTCTCCATAGGAGCGGATATTGATAATCGGGTTGTCGGGATTGTTATTGACATCAGCGACCGGCGCGAACAGCCAGTTCACGCCCAGAGCGCGCGCTTCCCGAGCCGTCTCGGCGCCTTCGTACTTCACTCCGTCCAGGTCCTTGGCGGCGGCGAACGCCATGCTGTAGGGCCAAGCTGTGGTGGAAGTGACACGCATGGACGTGCCTCGCTCAAAATCAGCCCCAACTAGTAGTGGTACTCTGGACGCCTTTTGCAGACGATTCAGCAGCGCCGCCATGGCGAAGGGCTCCGCGTTGCGGACGGTCCCGTTAATGACGTGGCCCGTGACTATCACACCACCCACGTGCAGATCGCGCACGAAGTGTTGATACTTGCGGAAGGCGGCCGATCGGGCGTTGGTAACTTCGCCATAGACCGGCATAATGACCAATTGCGCCACTTTGTCGTGGAGGCTCATGCCGCGCATCCATTTTCGAGCGGTTGAATTACCTAAGTCGGCTGGTTTCTTAGGATCTTTGGGACGGGTGGCGGCGCCTACGAGCACGGCGCACATGCTGATCGCGATCAGCGCGCGAAATGAGGGCATCTACCTCTACTTTACCGCGACGAAGCAAGGATTCGCCTCTTGAACCTTAGAAGCTATGGCCTTAGTATGCGAGACTATCGCGCAGAAACAAAGGTCCGGGCGATCTTCCTTCAGCGGCAGCCTTTAGACGAAACATCAACTCACCCCAAACGGTATTACATGAAACGAAGTAATCCGTCGCCGATTGCCACCCTCCGTGAGTAAAGCGGAGAAGCGAGCCGTTTCCACGAGATTCCACGTGGAACACCAGCCTCGTTCCGCTCCATTCCTGTCCTGTTTCGCATAGCCACTCGACCCGATCCGGCGGATGGTTGAGTTGCTGTTTAAGGCGGTACACGGTCTGGCGATTGAAGAAACCGAGTTCGACGGTGCCACCTGGTTGGGAAACATCGGCGGCCCACCATTTCGCCAGGCCGCCTGGAGTAGACGCTAGTGAGTGGACTGCGGAGGCAGGAGCAGAAATCTGTATGGAATGAACGATGTCAGCCATGAAGAAGTCTAGCGGCTCTTGCGCTTCTCGACCTTTGCGGAGGCCTGCGACACCGGCGGCTTCTTGGACGGCGGTTTACGCAGCAGCCGATTGACAGCACGGATGAGTTGGGTCACCTCATGCGAGCTCTTCTGCAGAACGACGTCGGCGCCGGTGTTGGATTCGTTCAAGCCCAACGTATCGGTGAAGCCTGAAATGAGAATCACTAACGTCGCGGGATGTTGCTTTCTCAAACGCGCGATAAACTCGACGCCGTTCATCTTTGGCATCTTGTAATCGGTGACCACGACGTCGAACCGTTGCTTGACGCACAGTTCCAGCGCATCCTGCGGCGCGCTCGACGTGACCACTTTATGGCCCAGTTCTTCCAGCACGCTGCGACGCGCCGCGAGTCCCATTGAATTATCGTCGACAAGTAGAATCCGGCCGCACGGATTCTGCGACGAGGAGGAGTTCGTCATTAGAAAAGACCCAATGAAATTAGCAGACGTGCAACACTACTGTCAACGAATTTCTATCAACCTGTAAAGGATCAAGATTGAGAGCTTGACTAAGAGGACGAAGATGTGTAACCCGGGCGCGAGGCCAAGAATTATTCCACCGCGCGCGGCGCCGTGTAGCCTTGCTTCGCAACGATCGAGTACTTAATTGGCTTATTCTTTTGATCGGTGATGCGCAACTGCTCTCCGTTATCGGGATTCACAAGCTCCACTTTGATCTTGCGGAACTTGCCATCCTTAACTTGATTGGACGGGCTATATGCGATGGAATACTGATTACGCAGCGCGTTTCCGATGTCGCGAAAGATGTTCGGGAATTCACCATAGAAGCGGGGAAAGAAGGCTTCGCCGCCGGTCTCGCGCGTGAAAGTATTCAATTGGTTGTCGGCTTGCAAGAAATCCATGCGCTGCGAGTCTGACATGTAAGCATCGGCCACAATACGGAACGCCTGAAGCAGGCTGATGGCGTAGATCGGTACGCCGGCTTCCTGAATGGCCTTGCGGGCTTTATCGAAGGTGAGCTTGCTGAAAGTGTCACGACCGGTGGCGATCAACAGAATTGCCTTACGCCCTTCGATGTTGGTCATGCGCTGCGCGGTATCGACCAAGGCGTCGTACATATTGGATTCCGAGAAGCCCGGAATCCGCAAGCGCTGCATGGCCTCTTGGATCTTGCCGCGATCGGTGGTGAAATCGGTCAGGATCTCCGGACGTAAGTCGTATGCGATGATCGCTACATAATCGTCGGGCTTCAAGGTCTCCACAAAACCGTAGGAAGCGACCAGGGTCTGATACCAGCCCTGCGACCAATACTGTTGGAAAAGGGCGTTGAATTCGATCACCATGGCAACGGTCATGGGCGCGTCGGCATTGGTGCTGAATCCAGAGATCTGCTGAGGAACGTTGTCCTCCAGGACACGAAAGTTTCCGCGCGGGATATTGGGAATAAAGTGGCCGTGGTTGTCGAGCACCGCTACTTCCAGTTGGACGGTATTGACATCGCTGCTGAAGGTCGGCAGGCCTTCGGGAACGTCCTTGTCCTTCTTAGAGAACTTGGAAGGAATCTTGGGCTCGTCGGTGACCTCCGCGGGCGCGTCTTTCTTCTTCGGCTTGGCGACGGTTTCCGATTGACCCGGCCCTGGACCTTGGGCTGCGGCGAAGCGGAACGAAACGCCGGCCAGCACCAACACTGCCCCTGAGAAAACGATGGCTTTCAAGTATTTCATAAGACCGTTGGAGGAAACTATATCAAAACCAAAGACGTTCTGCCGCCGAAGCACGTTACCAGCCGCTTCACTACCTATATTAACCCCGTTCAGTGCAGTGTCGGGCCTCGGCCTGAACCTTGCTTCCGCAAGTAAACTTGAAATTTTTTCTTTGCGCGACGGAGTTTCCAATCGTGGTATTGCCTCCGCACTGGTCCAGCCAGGTCAAACTGAACACGCGGTGACTTCATGAAAATATATCCGAACAACAGTCCACCCAAGTGAGCGAATTCGCTGACCCCGTTGTTGACTTGGAATGAACTGAGAAATGCGATGACGCCGATGATCAGCACGAAATACTTCACTTGAATAGGGATCAGGAAGCCCCAGAGGATGGTCCGGTCGGGATACATCATCGCGTATGCCAACAGGATGCCGAATATGGCGCCTGAACTGCCAATGGTCGGGATCAAAGGATTGCCCCAAGGGAGCAGGTAGTTCGCCACCACCACGCACACACCGGCCCCAATTCCGCAGAAGAAATAAAACTGTACGAAGCGGCGGGTTCCCCATGAGCGTTCCAGGTCGGCGCCGAACATCCACAGCGCCAGCATATTCCAAATGATGTGCCCAAATCCGCCGTGCAGAAATAGGTAGGTGGCTAACTGCCACACGAAGAAGTCCTTCACCACTTCGACGGGAATTAGCGCGAAGATGCCGAGCGGCCGGTCTAACCGAACCAGTTGCGCGAAGAAGCCCAGCAAGAAGACGGCGACATTGCTGATGAGCAGCCACTTGACGCCCTTGGGAAATCCGGGGACGTAAAAGATTCCGGTCCTTGTTCTACTGCGGAAAGACATGAAAGGACGGCCCGCCTAGACTCAGAATATCAGAACATCGCTCTGTTTTCTTGAGAAATCTTGGGGTGGGAGTTGATCTGGACACTCGGCAAGTCTTAGACTCGCCCATTGCTGATTTTTGCAGCCAAGGAAGCGGCCGCGAGCTGAAGAACGCCCGCAAGCGCGATCCATACTTGCCAGTGCGAGAAAAATCCGTTGGCAATTATGAAATTCTCGGTCCAGCCGAGATCCGCGCTGACACGCCACAGACCTAGTACTAAAGCAGTCACAGCTGCGGGCGTCAGAAGCGCCGGAAGGACGTTCAGCGCTGCCTCGGACGCAACTACGATTTGCTCAAAGAGCCGTCGTAACCTCGCCGGGATAGTGGAACTGCTATCCGTAAAAACGGATACTGCCCGCATCCCTACGGGTTGAAATATCGCTCCAATTCGTGTAACTGACATGTCCTCTGTGACCTTCTATCTTCACAGATGCACGAACACCGCCAAAGTTTCCGGAATTCTCAGAGATTGGTACCGCGTCGCGGTTTTCGGCAGCAGCGACTTCACAACGGCGGTCGGGAAACGCACAGTGTGGCAAAGTGCCACACAAAATGGATTACATCTCGATTACTTATGACTGCAGCTTAGGCTTCGGATTCTTCTACGGGTTTTTGGAGCGCCGGTTCCGCATTTCCATAGCGGTTCAAAACGATGGCCAGGAATTCGAGAATAGCTGCTCCAGTGGTCCAGACCTGCCAGTGGGAAAAAAGGCCGACACTGATCGGAAATTCCCCGGTGGCTCTAAGGTCGGCGGTGATCCTCCATAGGCCCAGAACAATTGCCATCACGGAGGCGGGGGTCAAAAGCGCAGCCAGCCCCAGTGCAAGATGCTGGTTCTTGCGGTGGTTCCGGCGCACCCGGGAGCCGTTGCCAAGTCGTATACGAACGATCATTTCCTGTAGAATCCTAGTTTACCAAGCCTATACCTCGTATCGACGAAAGAGAATCACTTTCTTATGGAAAAAATCAAAACCGCCATCATCGGCACCGGCTTCATGGGAAAGGTTCATGCGGAGAATATCCGGCGGCTCGGCTACGTTGAAATCGCGGGTGTGGCGGCATCCAGCGAGGACAAAGCACACCAGTTCGGCCTAAGTTTAAGAGTGGAACGAACTACTGGCGATTACAAGACTCTGCTGGAAGACCGCACGATTCGCGCGGTTCATGTATTGACGCCGAATGCCATGCACCATCCGATGTGCAAGGCTGCGCTGGAAGCTGGCAAGCACGTGCTATGCGAGAAACCTTTTACCATTACCGCCGGCGAAGCGCGCGAGTTAGTGGGCCTGGCGGCAAAGACTGGTCTAGCGAATTGCATCCAGCACAATTTGCGTTACTACCCGGTGGTGCAACAGGTCCGGCGCATGATCGAATCCGGAGAACTAGGCGAAATTCTGATCGTGCAAGGCACCTACTCACAGGATTGGTTACTGTACGACACTGATTGGAACTGGCGGATCGATTCGAAGGCGAATGGTCCGCTACGCGCCATGGGCGACATCGGATCGCATTGGATGGACATGATCCAGCACCTCACGGGGCTCAAGATCGCTGCCGTGTGCGCCGATTTCGCGACGTTTCACAAGACCCGCAAGAAACCCAAGGGATCGATCGAGACTTTCGCTGGCAAGACGTTAAAGGCTGAGGACTATCAGGCCGTTCCCATCGATACCGAGGACTTCGCGGCGGTACTGCTGCATCTGGGCGATCGCGCGCGCGGATGTTTCACAGTCAGCCAGATGTCGGCCGGGAGAAAGAATATGTTCACGGTCGAAATCTATGGAACCAAAGCGGGAGTTTCCTGGAACCAGGAGCGGCCCGACGAGCTATGGATCGGGCAGCGCAACACGCCGAACGCGCTGCTCATAAAGGACCCGTCGCTGCTTGATCCGAAGGCGGCCGCTTATGCCGACTTACCGGGCGGGCACAGTGAAGGCTACGACGACACTCATAAGCAGGTATTCAAGAGGTTTTACGCTAAGATAGCGAATTCGTCGGCGCCGGTGGAATATCCGACGTTCGAAGACGGTTTACGTGGAATGGTGCTTCTCGAAAAGGTGTTGGAGAGCGCGCAGAAGCGGGCTTGGGTAGCGGTTTGACCAAACTCACAGAAGAGCAATATTTGGCGATTGATCGCGCAGCGGAATTTCGCAGCGAGTTGTTGGACGGTGAGATGGTAGCTAGGCCGGCGGTATCTATTCGGCATGGTCGAGTGCAGGGGAACATATTAGGCGAATTGTATCTGGCACTACGGGGACGGGGAGGGGAGGCCTTTGGTTCTGACCTGCGCGTTCGCGTTTCCTCTCGGACGTACACCTACCCGGATATCTTGGTGGTCTTCGGAAAGCCTCGCGCGGCCGATGCCTATTAGGACGTTCTTGTTAACCTATCGTTCTTTTTGAGATCCTCTCGCTGTCCACTGAAGAGTACGACCGCGGCATTAAGTTCCGGCACTATCGAGCCATGGATTCGCTCGAAGAGTATATCCTCTTAGATCAGGACCAGATCCGAATCGAGCAATACGCGCGCCAGGCAAATCACACGTGGACTCTGCGAGACCACCAGACCCTTGAAGAAGAATTAAAGATTGTCTCCATCGGCGTCTCTCTCCCGCTCAGCCGTATCTACGATCGCGTCGAACTCCCGCCCGCGGCCTGATCCCCGAATAAGAATCGCTCGGTCGCCATCCACATGTCATCCAACACGTTCAGCAACTCGTGGTCCGACTCCATCAAATGCAATTGCGCACGGGGATGCCGGGTGGCAAACTGAACGGAAAGATCCGAAGGCACGACCGTGTCGTTCTTGCCGTGGAAAATCAGCGTGGGCTGCCGGACCTCCGGGAAATCCTCGTACTTCCGGCCATCCTCGATCAACTGATAGCCCAGCTCGACGGTTCGTCCCTGGCTGTAGTGCAAGACGTCGAGAACACCTTTGCGCTTCCATTCTTCCATCGTTGCATCCCCCAAAGTTTGCGGCCATCGCGACGAAAAGCAGAAGGCCGGCGCCATGAGCACCAGTTTGTCGACTTCCGCGTGGCGCGCAGCAAACAGCGCCGCGAGGTATCCGCCCATACTCGAACCAATGAGAGAGACTGGTTCGCCTCCCGACACCCGCTCGATCACCCGAAGCTGTCCGCTGATCGTGAGCCGTTCGAAATGGCCGTCCGCCAGGTCGGGAATCTCCAAGCCGATTCCCAACTGTGCGAATCGCTCGCGGAAGAACCGCGCTTTTTTAGATGTTGGACCGCTCGCGAAACCGTGCAGATAAACGATCCGGCTCACTTTACGTTCACCGGCTGCCAATCGGAATATTGCGATACATTCTCGACTTTCATTTCGTTGTTGATGTATCGGCGATAGACCACCGACGCGGGAAGCACCGCTCCAGCTGCCGTGGGAGCATAATCGACACTGGCCTCATCGCGAATCTCATCGGATTCCAGTTGGCGGGAGGAAGTCAAGGTGATACGGAGCGGCTGATTATCGGACTCGCGTACCCAAAGTTTTCCCGAAAGCGGTTGTTTCACCTGTTTGCCAGGCTCGCCAATGCGAAACGCCTCTTGGCCGGCGTTCTGGTGGAACTTGATCACGATTGCGCGATCGGCGCCGATGAGCGCTGAGCTGTCGCGCTCGAAAATATACTTTTCGAGATTGGCTTTGGTGAACAACAGAATCAGTTGGCCGAAATCAGTGGCCGCCACGGCCAGGTTCGCCTGATCGAAATCTTCCTGCAATTCGGTACGGGCGCGGTCGTCCTTGGAATCCAAAATCGCCCGGAATCTTTGGAGCGCTTTAGCTTCGGGCATCACTGGTTTGCCATTCACTTGTAAGACTTGACGGAACTCGTGCAGCGCTTCCGGAGTACTGCGGAAACTGCCCAGCGCGTAATAGGAAATGATCTCCCGATCTTTGAATTCAGGTTTAACCGCCTCGGTAGCCTTTCGGCCAATCCGGAGTTTGGGCTTAGGGAATATGAGTGCTTTCTGATGCAACGTTTCGCGACAATAATAGCCTGAGGCAGCCTGCCAGAACTTGGACGCCTGCCGCGCAACTTGGGGAAGCGTCTGAGTACTCAAGGCGTCCTGGGCGGGAAGCATGGACTCCCCGAGTGCAAGTGCTGCTAATATGAAGAATTCGGACCGCACTGATCTGATTCTAACCAGACGTAACGGGAAGAAACCGGACCGAATTGCGAATGGCGAACCGGCATAGTTGCGGCAAACCGCCATCGTCGCTAGAATCATTGAGTTTGCAGACTATGGGGAGGACTCATGTCGGTTGAACAAAGAGTGAAGCAGATCATCGTCGAGCAGTTGGGTGTAGACGAGAGCCAAGTGGACAACACTGCCTCGTTCGTCGATGATCTTGGCGCGGACTCGCTCGATATCGTGGAACTGGTGATGGCATTTGAAGAAGCCTTCGATATCGACATTCCTGACGAAGACGCCGAGAAGATTGCTACCGTCAAAGACGCCATCGACTATATCGAAAACAAGAAAAAGAAGTAAGACCGGGTGGAGCAAGATTTGTCCCGCAGAGTTGTAATCACCGGAGTCGGCCTGTTGACTCCGCTTGGCATCGGTACATCGGAAACGTGGCAGGCCATCCGCCAGGGGCGGAACGGGATCTCCCGCATCGAACAATTCGACCCTACGGACTTCACTTGCCGGATTGCCGGGGAAGTCAAGAATTTCGAACCCAACCGGTACATCGAACGCAAAGAGATCAAGAAAATGGGCCGGTTCATTCAGTTCGGGATCGCGGCCTCGGAATTCGCACTGAAGCAATCCGGGCTTCGGATCGACGCGCACAATGCGGAGCGCGTGGGCGTATATATCGGCAGCGGAATCGGCGGTTTCGAAGTAATCGAGCGCGAGCACAAGACCTTGCTCGAAAAAGGCCCCAGCCGCATATCTCCGTTTTTCATTCCTGCCACCATAATCAACCTGGCATCGGGTTATGTGTCTATTCGTACCGGCGCTAAAGGTCCTAATTCGGCTACCGCCACAGCGTGCACCTCCAGCGCGCATTCCATCGGCGACTCGTTCAAGATTATCCAGCGCGGCGACGCGGACGTCATGATCTGCGGAGGCGCGGAAGCCGCTGTGACGCCCATGAGCATCGGTGGATTTGCCGCTATGCGCGCCCTGTCACAGCGCAATGACGAGCCGGAGAAAGCCTCGCGGCCGTGGGATGCGCAGCGCGATGGTTTTGTGGTGGGTGAAGGATCGGGGATGCTCATCCTGGAGGAGTTGGAACAGGCTCGCCGGCGCGGAGCCAGCATACTGGCCGAAATCGTGGGCTATGGCATGAGCTCGGACGCGCACCACATCACCAGTCCACCCGAGGATGGTGACGGCGCCTTCCGGGTGATGCGACTTGCTATTAAAGACGCGGGTATTGAACCCAATCAGATCGATTACATTAACGCGCACGGTACCTCCACCGAAGTCGGCGATAAGATCGAAACGGCGGCTATCAAGCGCGCTTTCTGCGAACATGCTTACAAACTGGCAGTGAGCTCGACCAAATCCATGACCGGCCACTTGCTCGGAGGCGCGGGTGGGCTGGAGGCCGGTATCACAGTCTTGGCACTTCGCGATCAGATCGCACCGCCCACAGTCAACTACGATTTTCCGGATCCGGAGTGCGATCTCGACTACGTGCCCAACTGCGCCCGCGAGATGAAAATTGAGTATGCGCTCTCGAATTCATTTGGCTTCGGGGGCACGAACGGCTGCCTGATTTTTAAGAGGTTCACGGGCTGACCTGTCAGCGCCCGGCTTAACTTCACCACATCCATGAAGATTATCGTTTCTATCAAGCAGGTACCCATGCGCGACTCGCAGCTCCGTATCGACGCGAGCGGACGCTGGATTCAGGAGAATGATCTTAGTTTCGAGATCAATGAGCCGGATGCTTACGCCCTCGAAGAAGCTCTCCAACTGAAGGAGAAGCACGGTGGCGAAGTAATTGCGTTATGCGCCGGACCCGCGCGCGCTTCCCAAACCATTCGGGAGGCTCTGGCGAAGGGCGCCGACCGTGCGGTACACATTGAAGACGAGAACCTGGGCTCGTTCGATACGCTGGGCATCGCTAAGCTGCTGGCAAAAGCAGCCGCGGCGGAAAAACCAGACCTCATTCTGACCGGCTTGCAATCGGATGATCTAGGCTATGGCCAGACGGGCGTCGTGGTGGCGGAGATCCTCGGCTTGCCTCACGGCACCATCATCATGGCCGTCGAAAAGACAGATGGCGGGATCCGCGTGAAGCGGGAGCTCGAAGACGGCTGGTTTCAAAACGTTGAGATGCCGCTGCCGGCGGTGCTAACTATCCAGTCCGGCATCAACAAGCTTCGCTATGCGACCCTCATGGGCATCAAGAAAGCTAAGACGAAAGAGATCAAGAAAGTAACGACCGGCGAATTGGGAGTCGCGGCGACGCCCACAGCGGTGATCGAGCGCGTTTATCTACCGCAGCGAACCAAACAGACGCAGATGCTGGAGGGGACCGCGAAAGAAGCGGCGGCGAAACTAGTGGAGAAGCTCAGGTTCGAGGTGCGCGTCATATGAGCAATGCCATGAGCGGCGGTATTTTAGTAGTGGCCGAGCAGCGTGGCGGGGCTTGGAACCGCATGTCGTGGGAAACGCTGGTAGCCGGCCAGCAGCTTGCCGAAAAAACAGGACAGGCCATCTCCGCCGCGGTGGCGGGGCAGGGAATTGCCGCGCTTGCCGGTGAACTGGCTCGCAAGAAACTGGACCGGGTCTACGCTATCGAACATCCGTTGCTCGCATCCTACACGGCTGACGGCTACACGGCCGCGCTCGAGCAACTACTACGGAAAGTCAATCCGTCGATTGTGCTCTTCCCGCACACTTACCAGGTGCGCGACTTCGCGCCCAAGCTGGGCACACGGTTCAATCAAGTATTAATCAGCGACGCGATCGGCTTTCGCGTAGAATCCGGCGCGCCAATTTTCGTGCGGCAGCTTTTTCAAGGCAAACTGAATGCCGACGTGAAGCCGGGCGGTGCGGAGCCGTACTTCGCATCCATCCAAGCCGGCGCGTTTCGAGCGGATCAACTCGCTGAAGGCTCGGCACAGATGGAGAATTTTGGGCCCGATTTAAATGCCGAAGCGATCCGTGCCAAACCTCTCGATCCGTTCCGCGAATCGGCGCGTGCTGTGGATCTGACCGCAGCGGACATCATCGTCTCAGTCGGTCGTGGCATCAAGGAGAAGGAGAATATCCCCATCGTCGAAGAACTGGCCAAAGCTCTGGGCGCGGAGCTCGCAGCTTCGCGGCCAATCTGCGACAGCGGCTGGTTGCCGATGGAGCGCCAGGTCGGCAGCTCCGGTCAGACCGTGTCGCCGAAGGTGTATCTGGCAGTCGGAATTTCGGGCGCGATCCAGCACCTGGTTGGGATGAAAGGCGCCAAGACGATCGTCGCCATCAACAAGGACGCGAACGCGCCCATCTTCGAAGTAGCGGACTACGGGATTGTGGGCGACCTTTTCGAGGTGGTGCCCGCGCTGGTGGAAGAAGTGAAGAAAGCCAAAGGTTAGGGGGTCGGACGGTGCGGCCATGAAAGCCTGGAGCGTACACGCTTGGGGCGAGCCGGAGACGATGTCGCTCGAAGACATTCCTGCGCCCGTGCCTGGGCC
>DATMMD010000091.1:0-13320 GCA_035569875.1 Bryobacteraceae bacterium | reverse complement strand
TAGAGACGTCAAAGATTCATATCGCTAGAAAGAGGAGATAGAAGAAAGCATGAAAGAAACAGGGACAGTGAAGTGGTTCAACGCTGGAAAAGGATTCGGATTTATCCAGCGTGAGAATGGCGAAGACGTCTTCGTTCATTTTTCCGCCATTGGAGCTAGCGGTTACCGCACACTTGATGAAGGCGCTCGGGTTACGTTTGTCGTGAAGCGTGGGCCCAAAGGATTACAAGCCGAGCAGGTAACTTTAGCCTAGCCAAAACAACCACTCATCCCCGTTGGATCGAGCTGAGTTAGCGTACGGTCCAACGTGTCTTCAGAACAACGTTCCAAACCGCTTGGGGCGGAATCTCAAGCGATGGATGCTCAGCGCGCAGCCGTTCGGCCGCAGCCTGAAAAGAAGTCTCCTTCGCTTCCAGTTCGTTGTCGGCCGAGATTTCCGCCTGAAGCGGCGTGTCGCCCCAGATCTGTAAATTCCAGATCGAATCCTTAACATGGGAAAGAACCAGCCAGTTCTTGCCAATGCGCGTTGAAAATCTCTGCTTCAAGGACGAGTCTCGGCTCTCCAAGTCTTAGCTTAGCATTTGTAGCAGGCCACTCCTCCGGGCAGGGGTCGTTTACTCGTTCACAGGCGCCGTGCACGTCGTGTCATAATAGCCGATTCTGATGTTTCGGAATTGTATTTTTCTCGTGGCTGTGGCCTCCGCGGCGCAAACCGCTCCTGCCCGCATCAAGATCGACATCGATCGCACCATCGGTGAAGTGGATCCTCGCGTCTTCGGCAATTTCGCCGAGCATCTTGGCCGAATGATCTATGGCGGTATTTACGACGAGGGCAGTCCGCTCTCGGACCAAGATGGCTATCGCAAGGACGTGATGACCGCCGTCAAGAACCTGGGCGTCTCCATCCTGCGCTATCCGGGTGGCAACTTTTCCTCGGGCTATGACTGGAAAGATGGCATCGGTCCCAAGGACCAGCGTCCGGTGCGAGCCGAGCTGGCATGGCACGACCTGGAATCCAATCGCTTCGGAACGGACGAGTTTCTGAAGTATTGCGAGCGCATCGGCGCGCAGCCCTATATCTGCATCAACGCCGGACTCGGCACCGTCGAGGATGCGCGCCATTGGGTGGAATACACCAACGAATCCCGCCACACCTATTGGGCCGATCAACGCCGCAAGAATGGTCGCGAAGAGCCTTACAACGTGAAGTATTGGGGGCTCGGGAACGAAATCGACGGCCCGTGGCAGCTCGGACACAAGAACGCTGAGGATTATTCCAAGTTCGCGCTGGAAGCGGCCAAAGCCATGCGTCTGGTGGACCCTTCCATCAAACTGATCGCCAGTGGATCGAGCAATTACAACGCAGATTGGCTGGGCTGGAACCGCACCGTCGTGAACGAGTTGCGCAACCAGATCGATTACATATCGCTCCACACCTACATCGGCGATCGCCAGAACGATCTCGAGCAATTCCTAGCCGCATCGCAAAAAATCGACTCTTACATCGACACCACCGCAGCCGCCATCAAGGCCGCCCAAACCGGACAGACCAATCCCCGGCCCATTTACATCGCCTACGACGAATGGAACGTCTGGTATCGCACCGGAAGCCGCGAACACCTGGAAGAGATCTACAATTTCGAGGATGCGCTAGCCATGGGAATGTTTTTCAATTCGTTCTTCCGCCATGCCGACGTGGTCAAGATGGCGAACCTGGCGCAATTGGTCAACGTGATCGCGCCCATCATGACCAATAAGCAGGGACTCTTCCTGCAGCCGATCTACTTCCCGATTCTCGAGTACGGTAAACAACGGGGGAACGTGGCGCTGCATGCTTGGGTTAGTTCACCGACCTATACCGCCAATCAGCAACCGCTTCCTTACCTGGACGTGTCGGCCACCTACAACGCTCGCGATCATGCCGTTTATGTCAACGTGCTGAACCGCAGCAAGTCGCAGGATATCGCCACGCGCATCCAGAATGAAGAGGGCATGCTCAAGCAGGATGTCGGCGTCTGGCAAATGAACTATACGGATCTGAAGGCGGTGCACACCTTCGGCGACGACAAGAAAGTTGTTCCAAAGACGAGCCCGCTGGCGGCCCCGTTGGAGAAAAACGCTTTCTCCTACACATTCCCAGCGCACTCGCTCACGATCTTACGCTTACGCGTCGAGTGACGCTCACGGCTTCTTTTGGCCATAGTAGGCTTTCGGGCCGTGCTTGCGATGGTGATGCTTGTCGTGTAGGGCACTGGAAATCGGCCTGGCGTCGGGATTGATCACCAAAGTCTGAAATGCGATCGCGGCCAGTTCCTCGACGATAACCGCGGCATGCGCCGCATCGGTTACCGACTTGCCCCAGCAGAACGGCGCGTGCCCTGAAACCAATACGGCAGGGCATCCCATAGGATCGCGACCGTTCATCAACCGCATGATCGCCAGACCGGTATTGGCTTCGTAGTCCGATTCGATCTCGGCCGGTGTCAGGGGGTCGGTGACCGGCACGGGCCCGTGAAAGTAGTCAGCGTGCGTGGTACCGAAGCAAGGGATTTCGCGGCCGGCCTGCGCCCAAGCTGTGGCATTGCGAGAATGTGTATGCGCAATACCGCCGATCGATGGGAAAGCCTGGTACAGCGCGATGTGCGTCGCCAAGTCAGACGATGGCCGCAGGCTGCCCTCTACCACACGACCCTCCAGATCCGTAATCACCATGTCGGCTGGAGTCATGGTCGCGTAAGGAACGCCACTGGGCTTGATCACCACTAGACCATCCTCGCGCGAGACGCCGCTCGCGTTGCCAAACGTGTAGAGCACCAGTCCACGGCGAACCAGTTCGAGATTCGCCTCGTAGACTTCAGCCCGCAGCGCTTCCAGCACTCTGGCCTCCTCGCGCCCGGCTCGCGACTCTTCGCAACTCAGGCAAAACGTCGCCTAGCTCTATTGGATTGGAGCCCCCGCCGCCGAAAGAAAAGTACAGTTTCCGGAACAGCGGATACAATGCCTGATATATCTCGGCGCTCGATTCCTCCGGCTGGATCGTAATGTAGCCGGGACAAAGTGCATCCTGCGCTTCCTCGACCTTCTGAAACGCCCCAGCGGCAAGAAACGCGAAGATGGCCGACCCCAGGCTGGTCACATCGCCATTAGGCACCAGGATCGGCTTCCCCATCACATTCGCGTATACCTGATTGAGTACGGCATTGCGCTGCGGGATGCCTCCCGCATTGATGATCCGGCATACTGGTACGCCATGTTTTTCCATCCGCTCCAGTATCACGCGCGTGTGGAAGGCCGTTCCTTCGATGGCCGCGAATAGCTCGTCCTGAACGGTGTGCGTCAGTCTCCAGCCGAGCGTGACTCCGCTCAGCTCCGGATTCACCAGCACTGTGCGATCTCCGTTGTCCCAAGTGATCCGCACGAGTCCGGTTTCGCCGCCTCGGTATTTTTCCAAGCCGCGCGAGAGTTCCATAACCGTCGTGTTCGCGCGGCGCGCGATGGCATCGAAGATATCGCCCGTAGCCGAGAGTCCGGCCTCGATGCCGGCGTACTTGGGATGAATCGACCCAGGCACCACGCCGCACACGCCCGGAATCAGCGCCGGCTTTTCGCTAATTGCCATGATGCAGGTGGAAGTGCCAACCACGTTCACCACGTCACCCAATCGCACTCCCGCTCCTATAGCGTCCCAGTGCGCGTCAAAAGCGCCTATCGGAATCGGAATTCCTGCGCGCAATCCCAGTTTTTCCGCCCATGCAGGTGTGAGATGCCCCGCAATACGATCAGAGGTTGCGTAGCGGCCGTCCAACTTGGCGCGTACGCCCCTAAACAGCGGGTCCAGATTCGCCAGAAATTTCTCGTCCGGCAATCCGCCCAAGCCCGCGTTCCACATCCACTTGTGACCCATGGCGCAAATGCTGCGCGGCGCCCGGGCTGGATCGCTGATTCCACAGAGCACCGCCGCCACCATATCGCAGTGTTCCAGCGCCGTCCGGAAACGATGGCGCTTCTCTGGATTGTTGCGTAGCCAGTGCAGCAGCTTCGCGAATCCCCATTCGGAAGAGTAAATGCCACCACACCAATCGATCGCCTCCAGCCCGTGACGGCGCGCAGCGGTGGTGATCTCTCCCGCCTCTTTCCAAGCTCGATGGTCGCACCACAAATAATAGTCATCAATTGGTTCGAGGCGCGCATCTACGGGGATTACACTCGAGCCAGTAGTGTCTAGCGCGATAGCTTCGATAGTGCCGCCGTCGATCCCGGCACTTTCGATGGCCTGGTGCATCGCTTCAGCCAGAGCACGCATATGCTCTGCGTGGCTTTGCGCGCCATGGTCGGGATCTTCCTTCTTGCGCAGCAGCGGATACTCGGCTACTCCCGCACCCAGTCGTCCACTCATGCTGTCAAAGATCGACGCGCGAACACTGAGGGTTCCGAAGTCGACGCCGGCGACTATGCTCATGACCTATTCATGCTGGTGGACGCTCCAGCCGAGATAACGCGTGGTCGCCTCCCGTACTGCCGACGACACTGGTGCCAAGTTGGCCGCCACGTGATGCTCGAAGCCGCGTTCGCAAATATAGCGTAGCAGCGTTTGCAGTTTCGGGATGCGCACGACGCCCGCGCCACCGAAAGTCTCCAGCGGATCGTCGGTGAACTCGCCCTCGCCGACGTAACCATGAATCGAGCCCTCGCGGTCGTTAGTCGAAAAACGAGCAAAGCTCATGGGCCCGGATTTTACTCTGCCCACGCACGTCCCGTAAGTATTCTCCTTGCCCACCGTACCGGCGATGATCTCCTGAAAATCCATCCGGACTTCTTTGAAGAAATGCTTTGGAAGATTGCTGCAATGGAAGCAGACCGCCTTATCGGGATCGTCCCCGTAATTGTTGTTCCAGTCGAGTAAGGCGCTGGGCGTCGCCGAAGCGAGCTGCAACGCATGCATGCCGACCACGCCGCAAATATCAACCTCGCAGGCGCTGGACGTCAGATTTTCACTCATCATGCTCATAATGGTGCAAGGCACGACACCGAAGAATTCCTCCAGTGAGGTCCAGCACTGCACGGCGCTGATCGCGACTTGAGTTTGCAACATCCATTGATCCACCACCGCGCCCAGCTTGGCCATCTTGAGGAGCGGCTCGGCCGGCACACCGTTAGTCGGAACGTAGCGCCGGATCTGTTCCAACTTCGATTGAGCGCCTGAGTCCTGATCGCCCATGCGAGCGATCCGGCCGAGGATTTCCGAAAGGTCGATCGGCTCTACCGAAATACCATTTGCCTCCAGGATCTTTTCGCTGTAACGAACAGTGTTGAAGGCGGCAGGTCGCGCGCCGATGGCGCCGATTCGAAGCCTCCGTAAACCTCGCGTGACGCGGCAGATCGCTGCGAACCAGTCCAGATCGCGGCGGAAGACATCGGAATCCGGGGCCTCCGTGTGAAGCGATGTCAGCGAGTATGGAATTCCGTACTGGGTCAGGTTATTGCAGGCCGACATCTTGCCACAGAAGCTGTCGCGCCGGTCTCGAATGCCCATCCGGCCCGGCGTATCCGGCGTCGCCTGCACCAGCACCGGAACGCTCAGACCGGCCATCCGCAGCGTATCGGCAATAGCGCGCTCATCGCCGAAGTTCGGCAGCGTGACGATGACTCCATCGATGGCATCGCTGTGTTTCTTAAACAGCTCTGCGCAGCACCCTGCTTCCGTGCGCGTTTCCACGGCTCCGAACTTGGTGTCTTGAACACCCGGAGCCACCACGGTGTGGCCGGCCTTCTCGATCGCGGCGATCATCTCCGTGCGCCCGCTCTGAGCCAGGTGATCGGGAAAAAAGCCGCGGTTCCCGACGATCATCCCGAAAGTCATGCGGTGCGGTTTGGCGTCCATTTATTTACCTCTCCACGGTGAGAATCGAAACGAATAAAACGCACCCAGCACAATCAGAAGCGCACCCCACCAGATACCTGCGTGCAGGTTGGCCAGCACCACCGGATGCTCGGGCGGGACTGCTTGTTCATACAAACCGGCGCCCAGAATCAACACGCCGTAAATCAGCACTAACGCGCCAACGAAGAACCAGATCGAAACCATTCCAGGACGATGCATTTGTTGTTTACCAAAACGCTGACCAAAAATGTCTACCAGAAAATAATGTTCAAAATGACGAACCCCACCGCCACCACGCCGGCCCAAAAGATGGGGCGTTGATACAACGGCAAGTGCCCTTCCGACGGCAGGTCCGTGTAGCCGTAAACCAACCCAGTCAACTCCTCCATCGGTTTCGGACGGGTCACATAACTGACGGCCACCGTGGCCAACACGCACACGATCCATGACCATAACGCCCGATACATGTTCTCCGCCATGTCCTTCGCTTTCGGCGAGAGCGCTACATATCGCAGCGCCGTGGGATCGATCTTCACCCAGGCCCACAGCCCGATGGCCGAGACCGTTCCGCTCAAAAGGCCCCAGAAGCCGCCCGCGGGCGTGGCGCGGCGCCACAACATGCCGAGTAGCACGGTCCCAAAGAGTGGAGCGATAAAGAAACTGAATAGGGCCTGAACATAGTCCATGATGCTTTGGAATTGCATCACGAAATATGCCGTGCCGATACTCACCAGCACACCCAGCAGAGTGCACCAGCGGCCGACCGAGACATAGTGCGCATCGGTGGCCTGCCGGCGAAAGAACGGCCGGTAGATGTCATAAGTCCACACCGTCGCAAACGCGCTCACGTTGCCCGCCATACCAGACATGAACCCGGCCATCAGTGCCGTGATGCCAAGCCCCAACAATCCCGGTCCGCAGTAACGCGCCAGCATGATCGGCAGCACTTCGTTGTAGCTGTGGCCTCCCGAGGCGACCGCCTGGCTTTCACCCACCAGGTGTTCGGGAAGCACCGCCAGGCCCAGCAATCCGGGAAGAATCACGATAAACGGCACTAGCATCTTGAATCCGGCGCCGATGATGGGCGCAAGTTTGGCCGACCGAAGATCTTTAGCGGCGAGCACGCGCTGGACTACCAGAAAATCCGTCGTCCAGTAGCCGAACGAAATCACCCATCCGAGGCCAAAGACGATCCCCACCCAGTGAATGCCCATCGGATTATCGTCAAACGATCCGAGCGTGCTCCATAGATGCGTGTAGCTCTGCCCCGGAAAATTGTGGGCGATTCGCTCCACCACGCCGCTCCAGCCCCCGGCTTCGATCAAACCCAGGATCGAGATCAGTAGCGCGCCCAGCCAGATGAGCACAAACTGCAAAACCTCATTGAAAATCGCCGAGAGCAGCCCGCCCAGAACGACGTACACCGCCACCGTAAGCGATGAGATCCAGATGCTGAAATGGATGTCCCACCCGAGCACCACCTTCATCACTAGCGCCATCGAATACATGTTGATACCGCTCATGAGCACCGTCATGAAGCCGAAACAGATCGCCGCCAGCGCGCGCGACGATTCACCATAACGCAGCTTCAGGTACCCCGGCACCGAATGCGTTTTCGAAATGTAGTAGAACGGCATCATGACCAGGCCGAGGAACAGCATGGCTGGAATGGCGCCGATCCAATACCAGTGCGTGGCGAGAATGCCGTATTGATAAGCCGATGCAGCCCAGCCCATCATTTCGAGCGCGCCTAGATTCGCCGCTAGAAAGCTTAAGCCCGCCACCCAGGCAGTCATCTCGCGCCCGGCCAGGAAAAAATCCTCGCCGGTCTGCGTGTAGCGCTTCAGATAGAATCCGATGCCTAGCACGGCGGCGAAGTACAAGGCGATGATTGCCAGGTCGACGCCAGAAAGCGTGAGCAAACGCGACGAAGCGTTCATGATCGCCTTTCTACGCTTGCAATCGCTTTCACAGACCCTTATTCTAATAGCTCCCGAACTGAGTCGGGAAACGCTACGCTGAGGAGAACGGTTTGCGAAAACCACACGCGGCAATTTTGATATTGGCGGCATCCATGACCCTGAACGCGAAAACGAAGCTTACCCGGGCCGAGTTCGGCAAAACACTCGACGGCGCGCCAGTCCAGATTTATACGCTCACCAACAAGAATGGCCTCGAGGCTCGGATCACTAACTATGGCGGAATTGTCGTCTCCCTCCAAGCGCCGGACCGCAATGGCACGATGGCCGACGTCATTCTGGGATTCGACACATTTCACGACTATCTCACCAGCCCGAGTCCTTACTTCGGTGCGCTGGTCGGCCGCTATGGCAACCGGATCGGGCACGCGCGCTTCACGCTCGATGGGGTCGAGTATAAGCTAGCCGCCAATAATGGCCAGAATTCCCTGCACGGCGGCGTACACGGATTCAACAAGGCGGTCTGGGCGCCGCGCGAACTGCCCGACAACAGCCTCGAACTAACCTACTTGAGTAAGGACGGCGAGGAAGGTTACCCGGGAAATCTGAAGGTCACGGTAATTTATCGCATGACGGATGCCAACGAGCTGAAGATTGATTACGCCGCCACCACTGACAAAGATACTGTCCTCAACTTGACCAACCATGCGTACTTCAATCTGAAGGGCGCGGGCAACGGTGACATCCTGGGCCATATCGTGACCCTGAACGCCGACCGCTTTACTCCCGTCGATTCTGGCTTGATTCCAACCGGAGAATTGCGCGCCGTCAGCGGTACTCCGTTCGATTTCCGCAAAGCGACGGCGGTTGGCGCGCGGATCGAACAGAATGACGAACAGCTCAAGCTTGGCAAGGGATACGATCACAACTGGGTGCTCAACAAGAATGGCGCTGCGCCCAGTTTGGCGGCCCGCGTCGAAGATCCCTCCAGCGGCCGAGTGCTCGAGGCGTTCACCGACCAGCCGGGAGTCCAGTTTTACACTGGCAACTCGCTGGATGGATCGATTAAAGGCAAGGGCGGCAAGCCCTTCGGTCGTTTCAGCGGCCTTTGCCTTGAAACCCAGCATTTCCCCGATTCGCCGAATAAGCCCGGCTTTCCTTCCACGGTACTCAAGCCTGGCCAGGCGTTTCACAGCACGACAATCTATAGGTTTACGACCAAGAGCTAACCGTTACGTTCCAGCCCCCGCGAATTACTGGGAAATGTTCTAGGTCGGGCGGTGTCTAACGTCTGGGAAGGAAATATAGTCGTGGACAAAGAACCAACTCTGACACTTCACTGCGTCCGAAAAAATGGAAGGCGCGAGAGAACGAAATTGTCTCTGGCGACCTTATCTGAAGCACGGGAAGTGGCGCAGAGAATACTGCGTCTTGGCGGCGGTCTCTATGATGAGGTCGACATTTGCACCGAAAATGGAGCTATCGAAACGGTTCAGAATCAGGACCAAAACTCGGCTGCCGCTGAAGTGCTCCTCATTGAAGACAACGCCGGAGATGCGCTCCTCGTCGGACAAGCGCTCGGCGACTCTGCTGCGTCGGTCCATCTGAACATAGCCCGCGATGGCGAGCAGGCGCTTCAAATACTGATGGAACCCGATTACAATCCGGACCTTATCATTCTGGACTTAAACATTCCAAAGCTCTCCGGATACGGAGTGCTGGCGTCATATCCTCGCAGGAAGACTACGCCCGTCGTTGTGTTCAGCGCATCCCAAAACGAAGCCGACGTCGATCGCGCATACTCTCTAGGCGCAAGGGACTTCGTTCGCAAGCCCCTGGACCTGGATGATTATAAGTCTGCCGTTTCGGGGATGGTTCAGAAATGGACCAGTTGTAACAATACCGAGACGCTGCCTTTCTAGCAGCGCTTCCAAGTTCTGGTTTGAGTTCCGAACTAGAGTAAAGCTGAATCTAGTCCGCTGGACCCGGTACCCAAGCGCTATACGCTATAAGTCGACCTATCGATCACGTTCTTGCTTCATTTGGAATGACGAGGCCCAAGCGCAGGGGGATGTTGAGATTGTCGATTACCTGTCCTCCGCAAAAAAGAGATCCGACCTTTCACTTGGCCTTAGGTGATCTTGCAAGCTCCTGTAGAATGTGGCTTGTTCCTGCTCATCCGCTTGTTCCTTTCTTCCCGCGCCGCCGTCATCGCCGAGAACCTGTTCCTCGCAAACAGCTCGCTCTGTTTCAGGAACGCCGGGTGCAGCCTCGACGTTCGACCGCTGCCACACGCGCCCTCATGGTCTTGCTCTCCAGGTTCCTTGATTGGCGTGAAGCTCTAGTCATTGTCAAGCTTGAGACATTCCTTGAATGACATCGCACCGCGTTCCGGACGTTCTGGAGATGGAAGTCTCGGAAGCGAGGCCGACCGCAAGTGCCAAGGAACCTGCGCGAATTGATTCGGGAGATGGCACACGACAACCCTACCTGGGGAGAGGAACGGATCGCTGACGAACTGAAAATCAAGGTCGGCATCCGCATCTCACCGCGGACCGTCAAGAAATACTTGAATAGAAAACATCCAGACAGAGGCGCCAATCAGCGCTGGGCAACGTTCGTTCGGAACGAAGCGAAAGCGATTGTGGCTTGTGACTTCTTTATATCCGTCACGCTGAGCTTCCGGGGCTCTGTACGTCTTCGTAGCGATGGAAATCGGCTAGCGGCGGATACTGCATTGTAATGTCACGGCTCATCCTACCGCAGAATGGACGACCCAGCAGTTCCGAGAAGTTTTTGCGGACTTGCATCCCTACCGGTTTGTCATACACGATCGCGATTCGATCTTTTCGCCTTCGCTCGATTTGACGCTGAACGACTTCGGCGTGCGAGTAATTAGAACACCTGTTCAAGCGCCAACGGCCAATCGCTTCTGCGAACGACTGATCGGGACCATCCGACGGGAGTGCTTGGACTATTTCATCCCCTTCAACGAGCGACACTTGCGGCTGACGAACCAATCCAGCCGAGTGTTCCGGCGAGCAACCATAGGCATCGGGCTCCCGTCGGTCACCGAATCACATCAAAGCCGGTCCTCGGCGGATTGCATCACGATTATCGGCTGGAAAAGGAGGTCGCTTAACATCCGACGGAATTCTTGCGGACCACAGGTGATTTAAGTCTTGCGGCGGTCTCACTCCGTTCACCGCGAATTGTCGCCTTGCGCTCCCCGGGTCCCCTGCACTGGATCTACGAAGCCCCTTTTCCGCTCGCCATTGGCAAAGCCCCGATTTGCTGCTGCAGACTTAGCGTGTCCCATACCAAACGTGCCTCGGTAACTTTGCCGCCCGCCAAACGGAATATCGCAATACCAGGGACGGTGACACGCTTGCCAGATGCGGGTACCGCGCCCAACTGGCCTTTGTTCGTGCCGGTGAAAGTGTAGCTCACGGCCACTTGGTCACCCTCAACAACTATGTCCTCAATCGTCAAACGAAAGTCTGGGAACGCAGTTGCATAAGGTCCGTAAAGTTGCGCTGCCCCTTGTACTCCTCTTGGGAGTTCTCCGCCCGGAATATGCCAGGAACAGTCCGCCGCGAACAGCTCGACCGCGAGCGCTGGGTTTTTCTTGTTCCAGTAGTCTTCGATAATCCGGCGCACGACAGCTTTGTTTTGATCTGACATTCGTTACTCCTTTTGGTGGTTAACTCAACGCGCAGGGGATATCCGACTGACGAAATTGCTCGCCGGATCGGCTGTGGTGGGTGAGGCTGGTGGGAATCATACCATATGCGCTCCTCGGAGTTGAGATTTGACAAATATCCCTGGCGTTTCGAGTCCAATTTCAGTCGGGCTTATGGCGTGATGCGTGCTCAGGAACCGCAGGATGCACGGCGCGTATACGCTCGGAAAGCCGATCCTGGCCGTCCCGGTTGGTACAACGGACACGTGCACACTTCCGAGTGGTGCCAGCGTCGAAGTGCGCCGCAACGCACAGACTTGGCTGGCTGAAGTCATTTGGCAACAGCGCTCGTTCGTCGTCCATCTGCCCGATCTGCTCGACGCGTGCTGGGTCGAGGACGTGGGTGCGATCGCTTGGCCGGAGGGGTCGGGAAGCACATCGGGTGAGACGGAATGATACAGGCTGAAGTGAGAACCCTTCGGTGGTGTCGCTGCATCAAAGGGACAGCTCGATCCCTTCATAGCCCAGTCTATCCGACGGGTCTCCTAACCATTCATCGAGTAGATCGGGCTATCGGAGCGAGAGCAAGCTCACGATTCTTTCCGCTTTTAGCCGTGCGTTATCTGAGATATACTCTCAGACACTCCAAAGGAGGAAACGTATGGCTGAATCCGACCGCGTTAAGTACTTGCGAATTGCTTTGCTCGTGGTGGGTGTGATCTTCATCGTCGGTATTTACCCGCTCACCATCCTGTGGCCGTCCGGTTGGTCTTGGAACGCGGGACAATCGGAATACCTCCAGATGATTCTCGGCATTTACGCCACTCTGGGCGTTTTCCTGGTGATTGCATCTCGGAATCCCCTGGGGCACAAAAGCCTGATCTGGTTTACCGTGTGGTCCAGCATTGTTCACGGCGGAATCATGGCGGTACAGTCGCTCACCAACACGCAGTACATGGGGCACCTTTGGGGCGACGTGCTGGCGCTGTTTGTAGTTGCGGTGGTCCTTGCAGTTTTTACACCACGAGGGGCAGCGGCAGCGATTTAGGCGAGTCCTTCACGAACTTGGGCGGTAGCATCACAGCAAGAGGTAGCACGGCGTGGTGCTGCCATTCACCAGGATGGTGAAACGGATGCTCCGACTGGCCGGATGACGTAGCTGAGATGTGGAGTGGGATCAAGATCCGTCACCGGCGTCCCGGCGCTGTGCTTGGCATCTTACCGTGACTGAGATAGCTCCACACCGCCTGCCAACGCAGGACCCCTGGAATCAACAGAGGGGTTTGAAACTAAGAATCGAGCTGCTTGCAAAAACATAGTCCCGCCAGCCGCGTCGTTGTCAGGCTCGCATGAGAGCGGCGGTGCCGACGATCGGTTCTCGGACTTGTTTTCGCTTCGCACCCAGCGCTTCCGTCGGCTCCGAAACCGGGATATAGTTCACTCACGTGTACTCGGTTATCAGCACATTTCAGCAAACAATCTTCGATTCAATTAACGCGCCGTCCGTGAGCCGATATGAGATAAATCGCGCCGAGAAACCCGATGAGAATTAAGAACGTTCTGAAAACTGTTGCGGTCGTCAAATTCATCACTGGCCTTGGGAGAAAAAAGGCAAGCAGATTCTTTTAGTCATTAGGTGATGAAGCGCAGCGCGTCCGCAGTCGCACGGTGCCCAAAGGTGGTCGGTCAGCACCTACACGAAGCGCCCGACAAGGCATCAATCCGCCGCGGCGGCGGAGATGATTACCCTAATCTCGACTCCAGACGTCAAAGCTACCAAGCGTACAACTCACGCGCCCGCTCCAACGCGGGTCTGGCGCGCTTAATAATGTCCGCCG
>DATMMD010000090.1:0-17809 GCA_035569875.1 Bryobacteraceae bacterium | reverse complement strand
TCGAATTGCGCTCGAATTCCGCCGACGCCACGAGTTTGCGCTTGGCGGCCTCCACCAGATCGGCAGGCAATCCCTTCGCGAGGTAACCGGCAACAACTTCCTTCAACTTCGAAGTAATAGCGGATGCATCCGCGCCCGATGGAATGGCCGCCGCCGCGAATGAAACACTCGCCTTGGGATATGTTTCCGCAACCGCGAACTCTGTCGCCAGCGCGTCACCCTTTGTCACGAGGGTATACAGATCCGCGCGTTCGCTTGAAAGGACCTCGCTCACCACTCGCATCGCGGCGTAATCCGGGCTGTCGCTGCCGGGAGTCCGATACGCCAGGAACGCGAGCTGGTAAGGGAGATCGCTCTCCATGGTGAAAGACTCCGCCTTCACCGGTTGCAATTTCACCTCCGGCCGCGGAGGAAGCGGACGCTTCGGAATCGGGCCATAAAGCTCTTTGACTCTTTTGATTGTGGCGTCGGGATCGACGCTGCCGGCAATCACCAGGATGGCGTTGTTCGGAGCGTACCATTTCTTGTAAAAATCCTTGAGCGCCGCGCCGGTGGTTGCGTCGAACGATTTCTGTGTGCCCAGCGCATCGTGAGCGTAAGGAGTGCCGGCGAACAAGTCCTCGTTCAAACGGGTAATGAATTTGTAGGTGGGGTTCGAAAGATCGCGCGCTACCTCCTGCTCGATGGCGCCTCGTTCCTTGTCCCATTCCTCCTGGCTATCCTGGACGTCCTGCATACAGGCCGCGTCGATACGCAGCACCAGATCCAGATACTCAGCTGGGACTGTATTGAAATATTGCGTAATGTTCTGCTGCGTATCAGCGTTGGTAAATCCACCCAGTTGGGCATTGATGGCGGCAATCTGGTCTCCGGTGACGTTCGCACACCCACGGAACGCCATGTGTTCCTGGGCATGCGCCATCCCCGGGAAGCCAGAAGGAGTCTCATCGCCGCCGGCCAGATAATTCTCTTCCAATGTCACTACTGGAGCTAGGGGATCGCGCACAACCACTACCCGCAGTCCATTGTCTAGCGTGGCGCGGCTCACCGTCGCCCCCTCGCGTGTCTTCGCAGGCTCGCTGCAGGACAACAGGATCGCCAGCATCGCGATTACTAAATATCTGGCCATATTGTTCGAAAAGGCTCCTACTCCTAAGATGACAGATCCACGATAGATAACAGATCCACGATTTCGCTGGCCTTCCGCCGCTCGTGATAGAGTCTGTTTGAAGAGGAGAATGCCACCTATGCATTATGGAAAGGGTTTTTTCTTCGGGGTCACCGCCGTCACCACTTTCGCCGCGTCGGCTCTCGCGCAAGCTCCGCCGGCGGCGCCGTTCATGGTCCACCAATTGAAACCTAACGTTTATTGGATCGAGGGTGGCGGTGGAAACAGTGGCGTTATTGTCGGCGACAAAGGCGTGATCGTTATCGACGCCAAGACCACCGCCGCGGGCGGAAAAGAATTGTTGGATGACATCGCGAAAATCACACCCAAGCCCGTCACCACTGTCATCCTCACGCATAGCGACGGCGATCACGTCAATGGGCTGGTTTCGTTCCCCTCTGGCATCACGATCATTGCCCACGAGAACAACCAGAAGGAGCAGGAAGCCGCTCTCGCTGCCGGTGGACGGGGCGCGCCTCCCAAGGATCACCTCCCGACCCAGGCCGTCTCCAAGAACAAGGAGAATCTCAAAATCGACGGCGAGAAACTGGAAGTGTTGCATTGGGTGCCGGCGCACACCAGCGGCGATCTGATCGTCTATCTGCCCAGCGAGAAGATCGTATTCACCGGTGATATTATCGCCACGCAGCGTCCCGATCCTTTGATCCATTTGGAGAAGAACGGGTCTTCTGAAGGTTGGATCACCACCACCAAGGGAATCGCCGCTCTCAACTCAGACACGTTCGTGCCTGGGCACGGCGACGTGCAGACCAAAGCCGGCATTCAGAAGCGGCTGGCTGATACCGAAGCCAAGCGGGCGAAGATCAAAGCCATGGTCGCGCAAGGAAAGTCCCTGGATGAGATCAAGGCCGCCGTGGATCCGCCCACTCCGGCGACTGCGCCAGGTGGCGGCCGTGGGCCGAATTTCGCCAGTTTCACCGAGGTGGTCTACAAGGAACTAACCAAGAAAGGCACCTGACGACTCGGCGTCGAATATCACTGAAACGGTGATCTGAGCGACGCACGTCGAACGGCTATGCACCGATTCCTCCGGCTCGTCGCCGCCCTTCTTCTGGTCGGCGGCGTTAAGGCCATATCAGCTCAAAATGGCTCTCTGGATCCTGCTTTCAAGACCCTTCCGTTTGACACCTGGGTGGATCAAGGCGATCAGGCGCACATCCGCTGGACCGCCCGTGTCTTGCCGGTTGAACTCTCCAATCATCAGCGTTTACAAGCGAAGATCGATATCCAAGTGGATGGAAACGAGCTGGCGCGGCGCCGCGGCAAAGGTTTCTTCGTGGTGTTAGTGCAATTCAGCGACAACGAAAACCAGGTTTACCAGACTCACGAAGCCATCGATCTGCAGCTAGTCAAGGACGACATCGGCAAGTCGAACGTCTCCTACATTCCGGCGGCCTTCGTCACCCCGGGCGACTATCGTATCTCGCTCGTGGTTCTCGCTACTGCCACCAAAGAGCACAGCGCCATGCAACTGCAGTTGCATGTGAATCCTCTCAAGAACGATCCATTGGCGGGCTCCTGGCGTGATCTGCCGCCGGTAGAGATTCTGCGAGCCTCACAGTCACCGGACGATCTATTCTTGCCGAACATCACCGGTCGATTAAATTTACCGCTTGAAGCACGCCGTCCGGTTCGAGTCGATGTATTAGTGAACGCATCACCTGTCTCCGCCGGCGAGCCTTCGCGAACCGAGCAAATCAGCAATCTGAGTTTGACCAGCCTGATACCCGCTTTAAAGGTACTCGCTCAGACGAATGTTCGGAATGGAACCTTGAATGTAGCTTTACTCGACCTCACCACTCAGCATGTGATGTTCCAGCAAGACGTCGTACACGACCTTGACTGGCCGAAATTGGGAGCATCGCTTAAGGAGGCAGGTCCCAATAAAATTGACATTCATGCGCTGGAGAATCGGCGGCAAAACGCGCAGTTCTTCGTATCCCAAGTCAGCCGCAGAATCGAGAGTGGTGCGCCGAAGACAAAGCCAGATTTGAAGAGTGATGCGCTGCCCATCCTGATTGTGCTTAGCGGCCCTATGGCGTTCGCATCGGGTGAGGACCTGCATCCCATCGAACTCGCCGGCAAACCGGATGCCGAGGTATTTTATTTTCGCTATCATTCCCTTCCGGAGCGACAGCCTATCAATCCCTTCGAGCAGGAACAAAGACGGTTGCGGCGAGGCTCGATGTCGCAGCCGGTCCGTGGGCCGGTGACTGAACCGGTCGATTCGCTCGAACGCACTTTGAAGCCGCTGCAACCTCATCTGTACGATGTCTACACACCGGCGGAATTCCGCAAGGCGCTCGCCAATATGTTCGACGAACTCTCGAAGTTGTGACTCGAAGAAGCTTGGCTAGCGAGATTCGTGCGCGGCGTAGGATTTTGGCTTGATGTTGACGTGTACGTGCACCAGCGTCGAGTCCGCCCGCTCGAGCAGCAGGTAATAGTCGCCCAGGAATCCAGGCCCCGGCTGCCAATAGAAACGCCCGGCCTTAAGCGTGGAACCGACCGGTAGAGGCTGGCGCTCGTCGTTCATGAGCAGAAAACCATGCGTCGCGCCCACTGGCAGCTCGATCCGGTCCAACTCCTCGATCGACATAGAATACACGCCGGCCGCGTCAGCGGCGATCTGGGCCGGCTCGATCGGCTGGTCCACCGCAGGCACATTTCCGGTTCCTGTGTTCGCGACCATGAAGTACCGGCTGCCGATCCCAGCGCTTCTTCCGGCGTTGTCAACTACATTCCAGCTTATGGTGTGAAGCCCATTGGCGAGCTGCGTCGTGTCTATATAGTAAAAGCCGACGGCTCCGTTGCTATTCGCCAGCCCGGGAAACAAACTCGCGATGTCGCTGCGGAACTGATTGTACGTTGGATGCGCCACCGCTACTCCGTCCAGGATCACAGTGATCGTCGAGCCGTCGACGGGGATGGCGTAGGGATTCTGAGTCAGCGCCCAGCCAAAATTCACATACGCGTTCCCTGCGACAGTGCCCCCTTGAATAGGAGTGTCGATAGTGCCGAACGGTTTCGAGGCATGCGCGTTGTCTACGGTGATGCTGCGTGTCCCTAGATCGTAAGTTTTTCCTCCCGTATTCACCGCAATGGCATGGAGCTTGTAGGTCCCGTTACCCGGCGCGCCCGACCCGCTCGAGTTGGGCAGGAAGTTGGTCAGCAGCAGATAGCCCCAGCCGCCGCGGTAGTTGAACGGCGCATTTGGATAGGTGGCCTGGACATCGGGTCTTGCACCGGCCACAAAAACGGCAGTGCCGATGAACACCAGCGCGTTGGGGGAGGCTGTTTCGCCCACCAACGGCTCGCGCCAGATTCCTACGCTCGCTACTTCGATATTGTCCAGCGCCCAACCGGTGACGGGAATCGCCCCGGCCACGCCGGTGGTATTGTTTATGGGCGAATCGAAATAGCCGTAGGGGACGCCCGGCGACACGCTCGAGACGTTCACCGAGACCAATTGCGGTGAGTTCACCGCTCCCGGTGCGCTGACGGTAATAACGCCGCTCGATCCTGCCGTAGCGCTGACCTGGAATACTCCTTCACCGGTGCCCGACGTTGGCGAAACCACGATATTGGCCTGATTAGAAGAGGCGGTCCATGCCACTCCAAAACCGTTCGTGAAGTTCACTGCAATGGTCTGGCTGCTGGTGACCAGGGGGCCGCTGGCGCCAAAATTGAGCGATTTTCCGCTGAGAGACAAGGTCGGCTGATTGGCGCTGATGGTTGTGGAATCGGCGACCGTTGTACGAACTGAACCGCCCCCAGATACGCTCGCCTGGTTTACTTGCGGAGAATTCGCGTTAGGCGCAACATTAACTGTCACAGTGATCGCTGGATAGCTCGCGCCAGCGGCCAGAGCATCGCTCCGTGTACACGTGGTTGAGGAACAAGTCCAGCCCGAACCCGCCACCGCACCCGCCATGGACACCAGCGTCAGCCCCGGCGGCAGGGTATCGGTCACCGTCACCGTTCCACTCGTCGGCCCGCTATTCACCGTATTCGAAACAGTCACGGTGTACACCGCATTCTGCTGCCCTGGCGTGAAACTGCCGGAGTGCGTCTTACGAATCACCAGAGACGCGGGAGTGGGTGCACCGCCAGTTATGATCGTGGAGTCGTTCGCGCTTGCGGTCGGCGATCCACCGCCAGATAGACTTACCTGATTCACTTGTGGGGAAGTCGCGTTGACAGCCACGTTGACCGTTACAGTGATCGCTGGATAGCTTGCGCCCGTGGCGAGAGCGTCGCTCCGAGTGCATGTGATCGACGCGCAAGTCCAGCCCGTACCAGCCATCGAAACTAGTGTCAGCCCGGACGGCAACGACTCGGTCACCGCCACGGTTCCGTTCGTTGGGGCTGTGCCCATTGCATTCGATACCGTCACGCTGTAGACCGCGTGCTGCTGTCCTTGAGTGAAATTGCCGGAGTGCGCCTTGCTAATCGACAGCGAGGCACTTGGGGGATTTTGCGTAAGCGTGAAGGTCTGACCCGCGACATAGACCGTGGCAGCGCGTTGCTGTGACGTACTGTTCGCCGCAAATGACAGATTGGCGTTTCCCGAGCCGGTACCGGTAGAAGGGTTAATCGTGACCCAGGTGGCGTTGGTCCACACCGTCCAAGGGCAGCTACTCTCGGTTCCGATAGATAGCGAGAAAACCGATGCGGCGCTCGATACCGCCGTTGACGCCGGCAGCGTGTATGTACACTGGCTGGTGTGCCAGGAGCTGGTTAGGGACCATGCGTCAACCGAGCCTAGCCCGGTGACCAGGTCATAACCCACACCAGCGTTGTAGCCAAACGATCCGGAGATTGGGCAGTCCGTCGTGCCAGGCGTGCAAGGAACAATGTTGTTGCCAGTGACGATGTCGTGAAAAACATTGGCAGTGTTTAGCGCCAGCCGATAGAGTGCCGGGTTAATGTTGCCCAAGCCCGGAGTAGTTGGGAATGATTGACTGAGTTGGTACTGTTGAAGCACCGCGAGAATACCAGCGAATATGGGCGTCGAGGCAGAAGTTCCCCCGATGAGTGTGGTCACGGAAAAGGGATTGCCCGTGACGCAACTGCCGCTATTGCAGTAAAGGTAACCATCGTGGCTCGCGGATGCACTCAGTGCCAGGTCAGGGACGTCGCGCGCGCCATCACCTGGAACTCCTGGCCCTGTCTGCCAGATTGGTTTCGGAAAAAAGATGCTGGCACCGCCGCCCGAGGCCGCCAAGGTCCCAACACTAGCGGTATCGTTCCAGGCTATCTCGGGAATATAGGATAGTGCGGAACCGAAGTTTACTCCATTCGTGCTCCCCCAATAGGTTCCACTGCCATCGTTGAACTCCGTGCCACCCACGCCAGTGACCTCTGGAACGCTGGCAGGGAGGTTTACAGCGAAACCTTGAGTAGCCGTGGAGTCTGCTTGAGAATTGCATCCGGCCGCCCCCGCATCTCCGGATGCCGCGACCCAGGTGATACCTTGAGCGTTGGCTTGCTGGGCAATTTGCTGATATGACTGACCGACTGAGGAACTTGTTTGGGGTTCGCATCCGCCGAAACTGTAACTGATGATCGGCGCCAGATTTTGATTCACCGCATGCGTCACCGCATTAAAGACGTTAAGTGAGTAGACGTAAATCAGGTTCGCATTACGCGCGACCGCGCCGGCCCATTCGAGATCGAGATCGGCTTCTTGAAGATCATTAGGGTCGAAGCCAGGATCTGAGCCGACCAAAATCTTGGTGGGGACGGCGGCCGGCAGGTTGAACATGGCACGAAAGTCACTGATGTCCGACATTACAATGTCCGACTGACCCATCACCGCGATGCTCTGCCCGTTCCCGAAATATCCGAGGTTGTACAGTGGCTTCAGATTGTAAATAGTCGCGATGTCGTCAGGCCCCAGATAGTGATTCGATCCAGAGGTGAAGTCCGGAATCACGCCTGGCGGCCTCCAGAAATGTTTCGGCGGCTTCGGATAGAAATCATCGAGCCCTAAAATACCGAGGACAGACCCGGCGAGCGCCCGCGGAACAGATGGCTCATTGGAGTTTGCGAAATGCATCTCACCGGCAACGTTGTACTGATGAATCTCGGTACGTAGAGCAGCCTGTACTTCGGGGACGAAACCACTGAAAGCGATCCAATTCCGGCCGCGAGCGACCTCTTCAACCGTCAAACCTCGCGACCGCAGCCAGAAAACGATCTTTTCTATATCGGCTGGGCTGAGACCAAAGCGATCCGCATATTGTTCCGGAGTAAGCCAGCTGTGATAATTCCGGGAAGCCGGATCTTGTTGTTCCCGAAGCAGCGCTTCTAAGGCCGCCTGTTGATCTGTAGCCGGCTTCAGCATGAGCGTCATCCGGTCCAGTTTTAGCGACAGATCGGCAGCCCCTCGGTCAAACTGCGCCTGCGCTTTTGGATTGACGTTGCCTCTTATGGCAACCACGTCCCGCAGGTCGAGGTTTTCAGGAATGCGATCCGGTTGGGCGAGCAATACGCAGGAAGAGAGCCCTAGTGCAGTTGCTAAAAGTAAGGCTCGTTGGGTCACAGCCTAGTCATCGGCGCTTTCCGCGATTGCCTGAATGGGGCTTTATAAAACAACATGATACAAGCATACGTTTGCGCCGTCTTGGTCGTCGTTAGCGCCATGGCGCTGTCGGCCTAACCGCCCCCCACCAGGCTCTAACAAGCCGCGTTAATACTGCAGCTTGGCGTATTCCGTCTTGGCTTGCTGGAGTATAGGAATGTCAGGGTCGGCGTCTTTCCAGATTGTGAGGAAATCCTGGTAGGCTTTTCCGGCTTTCGCCGGGTCGCCAGCGAGCGCGGAGCCGCGCGCCAGCCCCAAGTAGGAAAGCGAGTAGAACTGTCCCCAATAGGGGTGTTGCCAAGCACTGCCCCAACTGGCGCCCTTGTGATCCAGGATCTTGTGAAATTCAGCCGCTGCCTCAGCGCCTTCACGCAGACCCAGGTAAGCCAAGCCCCGCAGGTACACCGCCTCGGGGTAAGCACGCTCATACGGCGAGGCGGAGGCCAGCAGTTCCACGGCTTTGGCGGGCTGATCGCGCTTGAGCGCGATCGCAGCGCGAATCGCGGGCAGCTGCACTGCATTCCAGAGGGTTCCGTTTGAAAACAGCTTCGACGTCTCCCCGGCGAGCTTCTCCGCTTGGGCCGCATCGCCGCACATGGCCAGTGCCAGCGCAGGACGCCCCAGTCGCCGCACGGTCTGGCAATTACCCGACAGCGCGTCAGCACGCGCATCGGCCTCTTCAAATTCGGCGGCGGCGTTCCGGAGCCCACGGCGAACCGCTGTCTCCGCGGCCCGCCGGTACAGTTTGCTCGACTCGCGACGCCGGCCAAGTGCATTCTGATTGGCCGCCTGCAAGCCGAAGCTGAGGTACTCCGCCGGCTTGCCTGCGAACCATTGAATCTCCCGCGCAGCGGACGCAGCATCGCCATCGACGTAAGCGATTTCGAGGAAGCGCTGGTGGATCCTCGCTCCGCCGAGTCCCTGCGCCCGCAGTCTCTCCGCTAATTGCTTCGCCTCGGCGAGCCGATCCAGGCATATGTAGACGTCCAGTTGGCGCCGGTACGGAGGTTCAACGTTCGCCTGTAGCCCAGTCGCTTCCTGGCCCTCCTTGAGCCCCTCTTCAAATTGCCCCAGGTCTATGTACTCGGTACTCAAGTTGTTATGGAATCCCCAATCGCGGGGATAGTTCTGGATACCCAACCGATTGGCGTCAATCGCCTTCTCAGACTGGCCGTCAAACGAGTAGTAGCTAGTCGCAATGCGGTCCCGCTCAAACTCGGAAACTCGGTCGATAAAACCGAAAGCCTTTCGTGTGGATTCCCGGCTGCGCGCGACGTCCCCGGCGTTTTCGAACGCGACGCCGAGCATGAAGTAAGCCATCGCGAAATTTGGATCGAGTGCAATGGCGCGCTCAAACAACGGGACAGCGGCCAGAAATTGGCCCTGGCCCATCTCGGAATAACCCACGGTGTAGCTCTGGAGGGCTTCGAGCGATGGGGTGGTGGCTTGTTCGAGCGGACGATTCAACTTTTGGATCGAGTTGAGCGACTCTCCCAGCTTGGCACGCATAGCAGTGGCGGCGGTCCCCAATGCGTTCAAGACCTGCTCTTTATCGCCCGCTTGAATCTGTTCCCGAGCCAGCGTCGCACCACCCTGACATGTGGCTGCCTGTAGCGTAATGACGAAGTTCTTACCCAGGCTCTCGATGGAGCCGCCGATCATGGCCGTGGCTCCGTCCCGCACGCAGATGTCATGTGCGATCTGATTTGTGACGTGGCTCGCGGGAGCAACGCTCATCAATCGCAGGTCTCGTTGTACCTGCTCGTCGTCCATGATTCTCAGAAAGGGCGATTGCTCGAGTTGGATGGCGAGTCCCTGGCGCAGCGTTCCGTCAAATACCGGATCGCCGGTCTTATTCTCGAAATCCGCCAGGACAAGCGTGTCCCTGTCCGTGAGTTTTGGTGTGCGGTGGAGATAGAAGTAACCGGCGATTAAGAACGCCAGCAGAACTGTCACAGCGGCCGCGAAACCAAGTGGCGCACGCACTCTTGCGCGCTGCGTCGACACTCGTGTCGACGTTTCCCGCCCCGAATCCCGCTTCAGGCGCTCCAGGTCGGCTCGAATTTCCGAAGCGTGCTGGTAACGCAGGTCGCGATCTTTTTCGAGACACTTGTCGATGATGCGCTCAAATTCCACCGGCAAGTCGGGATTCAGTCGCACCGCAGGCGTCGGTGCGTGGTTGAGTATGGAATCAAAAACGATGGTTGAGCTCGCCCCGCGAAATGGCAGCTTCCCGGTAGCCATTTCATAGAGCACCACGCCGAACGAGAATAAATCTGTGCGTGGGTCCAAAGGTTTTGCGCGGACTTGCTCCGGCGACATGTACGACACGGTCCCCACCACGCCCCCTGGATTGGTCAGTTGTTCTTCCAGGGTGAGGGTTGGCCCTGCGGTTTCGCCAGCGTCTGCGCGATGGTCGAGGACGGAACCTATTTTCGCCAATCCAAGGTTTTTCGCCAATCCGAAGTCGAGAACCTTCGCGTGACCGCGTTTAGTGAGGAAGATGTTCGCCGGTTTGATATCGCGATGGATGATCCCGGCCGAGTGAGCTGCCTCCAATGCGTCGGCGATTTCGATAGCAAGCGGAACCACGGTTTCCATTTCCAGCGAACCACTCCCGATGCGATGCTTTAAAGTAGTTCCATCCAGGAACTCCATTACAATGAAGGACCGTTCATCGGTTTTTCCAATCTCGTATATAGTGCAGATGTTGGCGTGATTGAGAGACGAGGCCGCTCGCGCCTCGCGGCGGAAGCGCTCCAATGACTGTGCATCTCGGGCCAGTTCTTCGGGCAGGAATTTCAGGGCCACGAAACGGCCCAGCTCGAGATCCTCGGCCTGGTAGACCACGCCCATCCCGCCGCCGCCCAACTTTCCAGTAAGGCGGTAGTGGGAGAAGGTCCGGCCGACGAGGAGATCACTCCCTGATCGGGTGTCTTGGCTCACTTGCGGGTCTGGGCTCTCCTGGCGGCCGAGCGCCCACGCGGCCACTTCCATGGCCGGGCTCTCCAGGAAACTTCCTGCTTCCTGCTGTGACGCCAACAGCGACCGGACTTCGCGCTCCAGCGCCTCGTCGCCGGCGGATGCGTCCCGCAGATACTCATCGCGCTCTTCGGGCGGACGCTCAAGGACCGCCTGCAGCAAACCGTCGACCTGTTTCCACCGTTCAGAATCCATCGCTTGGCCGCCGGTCAACTAGCGCCCCCGCTTATTTCGCGATAAAGCCAGGCCTTCGCTGTGCTCCAATCGCGCATCACGGTGACGGCCGAGACTTTGAGCACTTCGGCCGTCTCGTCCACACTAAGTCCACCAAAGAAGCGCATTTCGACCACTTGCACTTTGCGTGGATCGAGCCGTGCCAGCGCGTTCATCGCGTCATCTAGGACCACCAGGTCCCGAGCCGGGCCGCCGCCTACCATGGACGCCTCTTCCAAGGGAACATGCGGCACGCCATCCCCGCGTTTGATGTTATGCCGCCGGGCATGGTCAACCAGAATGCGACGCATCAACTGACCCGAAACCGCGAAAAAATGGGCGCGATTCTGCCACTGCATGCGTTTATAGTCCACCAGGCGCATGTAGGCCTCATTTACCAAAGCCGTGGTCTGCAGGCTGTGACCCGGACGCTCGCGTTTCATGTAGCGGCGTGCCAGGCGGTGCAATTCGCCATAGACGATGGGAGTCAGCCTTTCGAGCGCCCTCCGATCACCCTCGCTCCAGGCACGGAGGAGCGTGCTTATATCGTCCACGCCCGGCTCACCGGGTAGTTTCGCCTTAGGCATTGCTATATGGGCTGAATTATACCGCTGCGCCCGCAAATTTACCCGTGCCTGATAGTTCCGCGCCTCATTCTGCGCCTACCTGAATGGAGGGACATATGAAATCAATCGTGACTTCGATCGTCGCCGCGAGCAGCTTGCTCGCCGCGCTTGCGGTAGCACAGCCAGCGCCACGCTATAACGTCAGGGACCTCGGCGCTGTAGGCGGAGCGGCTGGCCAGCCGGAAATGATAACCAATAATGGATTAGTAATCGGCGTCGCAGGTTTTCCTGACGGCACCGAGCATGCTGTCCTCTGGTACGACGTTTGGAGGGGGGACTTTGGACCCCCGGCATTCGGAGGACAGAACAGCATAGCGTTTGGCATTAACGAACATGGGCAGGCCGTAGGTCAAGCTGAAACCTCCACTTCAGATCCGAATAGTGAGGACTTTTGCGGCTCCAAGGCGCTTGGGCTTCCCGCAAAAGGTACTACCTGTTTACCATTCCTATGGCAGGCGGGCGTGATGGCTCCGCTCCCGATGCTGGGGGGCAACAACGGCAGCGCCAACCGCATCAACAATGGAGGCCAAATAGCTGGGATGGCGGAGAATGCCACAACGGACCCAACTTGCCCGGCGACGGGCGCCCAAAAACTGGAGTTTGAGCCAGTGGTCTGGGTAAATGGCCAGATCCAGCAACTCCCAACCGTCGCCGGCGACCCGGACGGAGCCGCCTTCGCGATCAATGACAGCGGCCAGGTGGTTGGTGCGTCGGGTGAATGCGCAGCCTTTAACCAGATTGCTTTGGTCAATCTTGCGCCCCTTCACGCCTTGCTCTGGCGAGCCGGTGGGGTGACCGATCTCGGCAGCCTCGGAGGGACAGGACACGGCGACGGAATTGAAGCTGTAAACCTTAATAACAAAGGTCAGGTGATTGGTAATTCCGACCTGGCCGGGGACACAAACTTTCATGGCTTCCTGTGGACCGAGGGTACAGGTATGCAGGATCTCGGCACACTTCCCGGTGACGCGAATAGCGCTGCCATCGGCATTAACGACGCAGGCGATGTCGTCGGCGTGTCGCTCGACGCAAAGTTTAACCCACGCGCATTTTTCTGGCGGAACGGTGTGATGACCGACCTCAACACCTTGGCTCCCGCCGATTCGCCCCTGTTCCTAATCACAGGATGTTCCATTAATTCCCAGGGGCAGATCATCGGCATAGCCATTGAGAAAAGCACGGGCGCTGTGCACGGCTATCTGGCCACCCCCGTCAATGGCGAAGCCGCCGGTGAGAGTATCTCGGCTGCCGCACAAAGCACCTCTAGTCCGATGGTTCTATCCGAGGATGTTCGCAAACGCCTTCAGCGGCTCCTCGCCGGCCGATTCGGAGCCCCGTTTATGACGACACGGTGACAGCCGAGGATTTCGGCGCTCCTCACCCAAGCCGCGTGATAGACTAGCATGCCAGGTGCCGCGCATCACGGCACCTGAGTCCTCAATAATATGTTGATACGGACCGGCGATGGCAGGAGCCAGGCGAATCTGGGGCTTGAGGCTTCGCGTTGATCGAACTCCTGCGCCGCCTCTATCGCCACTCTTCGCGCCGTCGATATAAGTATCGGGCGACCATCCCGCCAACGCCGATGAACACCGATTGCAGGAAGGGTTATAGAACATGACGCCGGCACTGCTGAGCCTCCTGTTCTCGATTAGCACCCTCACCAATCGCGTGGCGCCGCCTGGCACACAACTTCACGTCCGTCTCACGTCCGCCGTCGGCTCTTATGCGAGCCGTGCTGGGTCGCCCCTCAGCGCCGTTCTGATTGCGCCTCTCACGCTGGACGGCGAAACGGCCTTGCGGACTGGAACCATCCTTTCTGGAAAGGTGAAAGCTGTAACGCGCGTCGGCTTCGGAGTACGCCACGAAATCGCCGGGCTCGATTTGGAATTCAACCAGTTGATTTCGCTTGAAGGCGGGAAGATTCCAATTTCCGCGCGAGTAGCGGAAGTGGACAACGGACGCGAGCGCGTTAACCGCGACGGCCGCATCCACGGCGTCCGCTCGACGGGAAGCCTTTGTTACAGAGTTAGCGGTTACATAAGAACTGCGCTTCAGTGGGAGTTTCATGCGGCCCTGGCAGTTTGGGCAATCAGGTCGATCCTCGTGCAACTCCCGGAGCCGGAGATTTATTATCCTGCCGGCGTTGAACTGACCTTGAACTTGAGTCGCCCCCTGTTCTTAGGCGCGCTGCTCAACCCAGGACAGGAGATTGCCGGCCAACTCACAGACGACCGGCGCGACGAGTTAGAGCGAGTTGTTGCGTCTTTACCATATCGGACTCATGCCCCTGGCTCCGGCCGGTCATCGGACCTCACAAATGTGCTGTTCATTGGCTCTCACGATCAAGTCGTTACTGCCTTCGATGCCGCCGGCTGGATCCAAGCTAATCGGTCGTCTGTTCGCGGCCGCATAAATTGGATTCGCGCCGTTGCCGAGCGTCGAGGCGATTTAGCCGCGCCAATGTCCCCCTTATTGTTGAATGGCGCAGAGCCAGATATGTCCTGGGAGAAGGGCTTGAACGACGTTTCCAAACGTCACCATATTCGGATGTGGAGGGAAGCTCCTACCTGGAACGGTCAGGAGATTTGGATTGGAGCCGCTACCCGGGATATCGATTTCGCGTATCTGCGGCCAGGCGGAAGGCTCACGCATAAAATCGATGAGAACATCGATCAGGAGCGCGACAAAGTGGCTTATGATTTGGCTTTCACATCCTGCGCTGACATCTTGGACTGGACCACTCGGGAAGGCCTCCCACGCTCCGCCCGCAATGCTACCGGCGACCCCATAACAACCGATGGCCGCATAGTAGTGATGGAGTTGAATGCATGCCGTGAGCCCCGGATGTCTACCGAGACCGTCGATTGGATGCTGCTCCCTGAGCACGGCGACAAACTGCAACGCTTTGCGCGTCGCGAAATCTTGAGTGCCCGAAACGAGCTGCTCCGCACCAACCCGTTTTGGCGTACCTACGAGGGCACCCGCTGGATAGTTGATTACGTTCGCTGGCGCAGGCGGCAAGCTGCTGACCAGGAGCTATTGACCAACTCGCGGCCCTCGGCTCTCCCCCAATTTGCGGTCAAATAGTTAGCGGGTTGGAGGTTCTAACCGTGATCGATTCCATCCTGACCTTCCTGAACGACTTGAAATTCGCGGCCCGGTCGTTGATGCGCACCAAAGGACTGGCGGTCACCGTGGTGATCACCTTGGCGCTCGGTATCGGAGCCAACGCTGCGATCTTCAGCTTGGTACGTGGAGTGCTCTTACGCCCGCTCGTCAACCGCGACGAAGACCGGCTGATATACATCCGCCAAAGCGCGCGCGGCATCGGCTTCGACAACGCTGCATTCTCTGTGCCGGAGATCCACGATCTGCGCGACCGCGTCAAAACGATAAGCGCGTTCGGCGACTTCTCCACCATCGGCTTCTCCATGGTTGGCTTGGGCGAGCCGCGCGAGGTCCGCGCCGGCGTCGTCAGCGGATCGTATTTCGAGGTGATGGGACTGCATCCAGTTCTCGGCCGGCTGCTCGACGCGCGTGACGACGGTCCGAACGCCGCCGGCGCGGCAGTGTTGACTTATCGTTTCTGGTCGACAGGCCTCAAGAGCGATCCAGCGGTGCTCGGAAAGACCATTCGGCTCGGCGCGCGTTCGGCCACTATCGTTGGCGTGCTGGAACCGTCCGTTCCGTATCCCGCCGAAACCGAAATAATAGCCAACATCGTAACCAGCCCGCATCATCTGTCGGCGACCATGGTTACCGGACGAGTCCATCGAATGACTGAGCTCTTCGGACGGCTCGCGCCCGGTGCGGATCTCGACGCGGCGCGCGCCGAGCTGCGCGTGGTTCACGGCGCCATGGTCAAGGCGCATCCCGAAGCGTATTCGCAAAAGGCCGATTTCCGGATCGAGGCCGTGCGCCTGCGCGACCAGATCACGTCGCGAGCAAGAACCGTACTACTAGTGCTGCTTGTGGCTTCCGGCCTGGTCTTCGTTATCGCATGTTCGAACGTCGCCAACCTGATTCTCGCGCGGACCGTTCGGCGCGAAGGCGAGCTCGCCATCCGTGCGGCGTTGGGCGCCAGCAGCAGCGCGCTGCGCCGTACGTTGCTGGCCGAAAGCCTGCTGCTCTGCGGCGCCGGTGCGATGCTCGGCGTGCTGAGCGCGCGTCCGATGGTGGCCATCCTGGCTCGTTACGCGTCCCGATTCTCGGTTCGCGCCCTTGACCTGACAGTCGACTCCAGCATGTTGTGGGTCGGAGCGATGCTGGCAGTTGTCGCGGCGGTGCTTTTGGCGTTTGTTCCGCGTCTTCCGTCGGCCAACACGTCGCATGGATTCGGTCTGTCGAGCGGTAGCGTGCGGATCACCGGCAGCACTAACCGCCGGCTGCGCGTCTTCGCCGTGACACAAATCGCCGCGTCCTTCGTGCTGCTGGCCGGCGCCAGCATGCTGATCGAGACGCTGCTTTCGCTGCAGGCGACTCGCACCGGCTTCGACACGCGTAACGTTCTGGCGTTGAACGTGCCCCCCACGACGTACGGACGCACCGACGAACAAAACGTGGCATCTTACAAGGAAGCGATTCGCCACATTAAAGAGCTGCCCGGCGTGGACGCCGTCGCGGTCGGTACCATCGTTCCGTGGCGCGACGCGCGTAATTCGTTCCCGTTCCAGTTCTCGGCGGAGGGCCACGTTCGTGCTCCCGGCGAGGAGGATCCGCGCGCTCGGTTCCGTACAGTCTCGCCTGGATTTTTCGCAGCGCTCGGTGTCCCCATTATTGCCGGACGCGACTTCAACGATGCGGATCGAAAAGGCAGCGACCCGGTTGTTATCGTTAGCCAGAGCGTGGTGCAGCGCATGTTCCCGAACCAGGATTCCATCAATCACCACTTGATGTGGACCGATCCGGTGATGAAGTTCATCGATGTCAGCCCCATTCCACGGCGTATCGTGGGTGTCGTAGCCGATATCGACGATGAGAATGTCGTGCCCGGTCCGGCCCTCAGCGTTTACCACCCCTTCGGGCAGGTAATCGGAGGGGAACGTCTGTTTATTCATGTCCACACGAACCCGTATGCGTTGGTGTCGCCTGTCACGCGTATTATCCGGGAAATGTCCCCGGACCAAATAGTGGAGCGAGCTGCGACGCTCGAGGACGTCCGCGCGGAAGTGTTGACGCCGGACCGGCTGAACGCGCTGGTGTTTGGCGGTTTTGCGGCCGTCGCTTTGGCGATTGCGGTGGTCGGCGTCGCGGGCGTGCTGGCGTTCTCGGTCAGCGGGCGGACCCGCGAGTTCGGCATCCGGCTTGCCATTGGATCGCAGCCCAGGCGCCTGGTGATGGGTGTCCTCGCCCAAGGCGCCGTGATGGCTGCAGCGGGCGTGATCGCGGGTGCGGCTTGCGGATTCGCGCTGGCGCGTCTGGCGGGCAGCTATTTTACTGATGTACGGATGCCGGGCGCTGCTCCGGTGGCGGGTGCGGCGATTGTGCTGCTGGCCGCCGCGGTTTTTGCGTCGCTGCTGCCGGCGGTCCGTGCGGCGCGCGTCGACGTCATGCAAGCCCTGCGCTCCGACTAATTAACGCCTTTATAGATCTGGCTATACCCGAGCTGCTGCTTCACGTAATCTCGCGGATAGGAGATTTCCACTTTCGACACATTCTTCTTCGAATCGAGAGTGGCGTTCAGCTCCGGATTAATGCCGGTCCAATACGTGGGAATATCGAGCTTCTTGTAGCGCTCCACTACCTCATCGCGCAGAGCCGGATCGAAGTGAACTCCATATTTGTCCACCAGCGCCTTAATCGCGGCATAATCGCCCTCAGCCTTGATGCGCATCAACTCCGCTAGCAGTTGGCCAACTCCCTGCCGCATCTTTTGAAAATCGCGAATCACCAGATAGGTCTTGCCATTGCGCTTTTCCTCGGCGATGGCTCCGGTTTTATCCCGGATGTAATTCACGATGAGCTGCCGGTCTCGCTCATGATCCTCTTCGATGGTGTCGCCCTTGGGAATCCGCCGGAGTTGTGTGAGAGCCACGCGCACTGACGAATAATACATCGCTTTGGCCACGTCGGGATTCGAAATCAGCCCCAACTCGCGCAGCTTTGGATCCCAAACATTCCACAGCGCCATCAGGTCCGCCCGCGCCTCTTCCAGGGTTGAGAAATACTCTTTCAGATAAAAGGTCGGCTCATGCGTGAGTTTCGGGCTCA
>DATMMD010000089.1:0-2098 GCA_035569875.1 Bryobacteraceae bacterium | reverse complement strand
CTGGTATAGCGATGTCGTGTTGGGCCTGCGGTCGCTCCGCAAGAACCCCGTCCTATCCGCGACGGCCGTCCTCACGTTGGCTCTCGGCATCGGTGCAAACACCGCCATCTTTACGTTGCTCTATGGGCTGGTGCTTCGGAGCTTGCCCACGCCGGACGCGTCTCATCTAGTGAAGATTGGGATACCCAGCGCGGCGGAGCCCGATTCGGAAGAGAACAATTCCTTCATGCCATACCGAATGCTGCAAGGCCTGCGCGAGGAACAGTTCTCTTTCCGGGACCTTTCCGCCTGGGATGGCAACCAAGCACTGATCAAAGACAAGGACGGATCTGTCCAGGGTTATTTGGCGGTAATGGTCAGCGGCAACGCCTTCGATCTGCTGAGAATTCAGCCTTACCGGGGCCGTTTAATCGCCCCTTATGACGATGTGCGCGGCGGTCCCCCAGGGGGCTGGCCCGTTGTCTTGAGCTATGGCTTTTGGAGCGATTTCTACGGTCGTGCCACGGATATCGTGGGCAAGCAGATTAAGATTTCAGACGTGCCAGTAACAGTAGTGGGCATTACGCCGCCCGACTTCCACGGGGTGTGGCCAGGCGAAGAGCCAAAGATGTATTTGCCTTTCCAGTTCGCTCCGATTCTGGCGAATAAGAATGTGCTCGACGATCCAGATTCGACTTTTGGTGGTTCGGTGATCGGGCGGCTCAAACCGGGAGTCTCGATGGCGCAGGCAAATGCCGAGTTGGCGCTCCTGCAGAAAGGCTTGTTCGCGCGCTTTATTCCTCCCCGTTTTCAGCATAATCCGTACGTCGAGAAGGCGTACCTGAAGGCCAGTTCGGCTCGGAGTGGATTGCCGACCTACGTGAGCCGGACTTACGCCAGGCCCTTATATTTGATGCAAGGCTTGGTGGCAGCGGTGTTGCTGCTGTGTTGCGTCAACATTGGCGGCCTGATGATGTCGCGTGTCGCCGCGCGCCAGCGGGAGTTTGCGGTGCGTACGGCGGTAGGGGCTTCGTCGGTGAGGCTGGTGCGTCAGTATTTGACCGAGAGTTTCGTGATCGCCCTCGCCGGCAGCGGCCTGGGTGCCATCGCGGCCTGGTACGGCAGCGGCTTCTTACTGCATTTCTTCCGAGACCCGATGATGTTTGAACCGATGTCGGTCCATCCTGATAAGGCGATTTTCTGGATGACCGCGCTGTTCGCGGTGCTGACCACTCTGCTGTCCGGGACACTGCCGGCCTGGCGAGCGGCTCACACCGATCCAGGCTTGCTATTGAAGGCCCGCAACACCTTGGGCGGGCGCCGGCAGATCGCCGGCCGCTTGTTTGTTCCGATTCAAGTGGCGATGTCGCTTGTGCTGGTGGTGGTGGCTTCGCTGCTGTCACAGAGCGTGATCAAGCTGCGCAGTGAGAACACGGGTTTCGATTTGGATCACGTAACGATACAAACCTCTCCACTGTCTCCCCTGCCGCAAAAAGGCGACGCCAAGCTGGACCTCTATCAGCGCATGGTGGACCGCCTGATGGAGATGCCGGCCGTGGATGCGGCGGCCGCCACCTCGCAGACGCCCATGACCGGAGAGAAGATTGTTGCCGATTTCCAGGCCGTGGCCGATGGGCCCAATCCGCCCGAGGATACTAAGCTGGCTTATAACGACGTCGGCCCCGGATACTTCCAGGCGATGAAGACGCGCATCCTGGCGGGCCGCGAGTTTGAGAAAAATGAGCGTCAACTCAACGTGTGCATCTTGAATCAGTCGGCCGCGGCATTCTTCTTTCCGCACGAGCAAGCGTTGGGAAGATATATGCGCAGCAAGGACTCCAACGAGTTTCCAGATCCGGTGGCATGCCGGGTGATTGGATTGGCGGAAGACGCTAAGTTTTCCGACATCCGGGAGGGGCCTCCGCGGACCGTCTACCTGCCCTTATCGACCCGACGGATCGACAATCTGGGGAACTTGGTGTTCTTGATACACTCGCCGACAAAGGCTCAGGCCATCGCGGCTTTTCGCAAGACGCGTTCGGAGATTGTGCCAACGGTGCCGTTGGTGACCTTCGTTACGCTGCGCGAACAAATGGACGCTGCGTTGGGGAGTCAGGAA
>DATMMD010000088.1:0-4474 GCA_035569875.1 Bryobacteraceae bacterium | reverse complement strand
TGCGTGATCCCGGAATCGTTGCCGATATAGAGGCGCGCAGTGTTGAGCCAGCACGCCAGTTCGTAGAGGTTATCCATGCGGACTGCATTCTCGAGTTGTTCTTCGGGACCAGCGCACCAACTCACCTGCATTTTCAGCCGCCGAGCCAATTCGCGGTAACGCTCCAAGGGCCAGTTCTTCCGCAGACTTCCGGAGAACGGATGGATGACCGCGAAATCGCCTGCCCGAGCGGGCGGACACGGGATGCGCGGAATTGCGACGCCGCCGCACCCGGCTTGTTTTAAGAAAAAATCGGCAGCGTGAACGCTTTCGCCGGCCGGAGGCAGCGCATCCAAGAATCGAATGGCTACGCCAAGCTTGTTCATCTGGGCGCGAAACTCCTCGCGGTTCGAACCATACCAGGAGACGATCGAGTCAAACGACCGCAATAGAGCTACGAGTTTCGCCGGCGGATCCACGTCCTCGAGGCCCATCCGATCCAGACCCGTGGAAGCGATCGACCGGACGCAATCGGCAAAGAGGACCAGCGGCACGACCTCGGAACGGACCCAAACCTCGGTGTAGTCCGACCGCAGGCACTCGAGCGCGGGCAGCGACAGAATCGAATCGCCGATAGCGCCCGGTCGAATCAACAGCCGCCGCAAAGTAGAGCTACTTCACCGGAGCAGTGGTTTCAAACAGCGGGCCGTCCATATCCTGAATGCTCACATGAATGGCCTTCGCGGCTTCCAAATCATCTTTCTTGACCTCGAAGCGCGCGGCCAGCATGCGATCGACGGTGGCGTGCGGCGCAATCTGGTCTTTGATGGTCAGGGAATCGTTGTATTGGTCGCCCAGGAAGCGGTTGTATTGGAACAACTGCTTGAGGTCGCCTTTCGCGACCACCAAACCGTCCGCCATGCTTCCGTCTTTCTTCTCCAGCGTCACCTCCACCTGGCGAACGACAAATGCCAGATTGGACGGATTTTCCATGCGCAGGTCCATCACGGCGATGCTGTCGCTATCGCTCAACGCTCCGGTCCGGACCTTGAGCACTTTGCCATTGAGCACCAGATGCGAGCCTTTGGTGGAAGAAAGAACCAGAGCCACCGCAATCGCGATTACCACCACACCGATGCCGAAAAATATTGCAAACTGTTTGCTCATCTGGACTGGCGCGCTTATTCGACTGCTGCGTTAATCTCCCAGCAGCTTGCCGAATCCTTGCAAGCTGCTGACATTATCGCAGACGGCTTTAATGGCGGCAGTGATGGGAATCGCGAGCAGCAGGCCAACCGCGCCCCACAGAGTGCCCCAGAACATCAGCGCGATCGTCACCACCAGCGGATTTAAATGGACGCGCGAGCCAACCACTTTGGGATAAAGCAGATTCAGCGCGGTCAGATGCAGCAGCGCCACCACCACTGTGATCATGATGTAAATCGCCGGCTGCGTGTATGGAACGATCAAGCCCGCCATCAGCGGCGGAAGAATCGCCAGCGGCAGCCCGACATATGGCACCAGGCTGAGAAAACCACTGAGCGGTCCTACCAGCGGCCAGTAAGGAAGGCGTATGGCGATGAAGAAAAGCGAGCTGAGGGTGGATAGCATAAGCCCGAGAATGAAGTTTCCGATGACATAGGCTCGCACCATGTCGGCGACGCCTTCCCAGCTTTTTCCCACCACCTGACGGCCGGCGCTGTTGAATAAATACAGGAAGCTGCGGCGCATGTGGTCGCGCCAACTCAACATGAAATAGACCAGGAACGGCACGAAACTCGCCATGAGCAGCACGTCATAGAACGATCGGAGATAGCCGTACACGTACGTCACCAGCGGCGTCGGCTCGGTATGAATACGCACCTCGGGAATGGGCGCCGGCGTCACAGGCTCGGGGGCCTGTTTCGATCCGCGCCGGCGCGCCGCTGCCGGGGGCGCTCCCTGGATTGGCTGGGTCTCCTGGAATCGTTTGGGGACCAGGATCTGGTAAGTCCGCTTCTCGACCTGATCCACTCGCGTGGCAACGTTATCCACCAAATCGTTCATGCGCTGGCTATAGATGGGGAGTTCTTCGGCGAAACCTGACAATTCGGTGTACAAGCCCAGTCCCATGAAATACAGCAGGAGCAGCGTGATGCTGCAGACGACGAAGCTGGCGACTGCTCGGGGCAGCCGCATCTTCACGAAAAAAGTGACCACCGGGTCCAGCAGGAATGCGATGGTGATTGCAATCACCATGGTGATGAAAAAAATGTGCCCGAAGTAAAGCAGTGCAATGCTGGCCGCCACCGCGAGTACGGTGACACTGGTCTGGCTGACTTTGCCTGTCGGCAATGGTGGCGTAATCGTAGACATCTGGGAGCCGGCTTCTTCTATGATGAAATGAAATCATAGGGAACGGCAAACGGAGCCGTCTCGAATTTTCATGATTCAAAGCAGGGTACTGGCGCTGGATCTCGGCAAGAAGCGGATTGGGCTGGCGTTGAGCGACGAGTTGGGCGTAACCGCTCAAGGGCTTGAAACGCTCCAACGGACCAATATACGCGAGGACCTGGCGCGGATTTCGCAACTTGCCTCGGAGAAAAACGTCTCTCTCATCCTGATGGGAAACCCACTGCATATGAGCGGCCAGGAAGGGCGGCAAGCTGAATATGCGCGCGACTTTGGAGAGCGGCTCCGGGCCGCCAGCGGCATTCCGGTGAAGTTTTGGGATGAGCGTCTCACCACGGTAGCAGCGCAACGCGTGCTTCGCGAGAGCGGCATCAGCATTGAAAAGCGCGCCAAAGCGGTGGACCGGCTGGCGGCGGTAATTCTGCTCGAGAGCTATCTCGATTCCGGGCATCCATGACACATCGTCGCTCGCACAAAGGTGGCGTTATTCTTCGGTTGCTTCTGGCGATCTTATTGCTGATCGCGTTAGGAGCGGGAGTGGCTTATTTTTCGCTGACGAGTCCCTATCAGGGTTTCTCGAAACCGGTGATCCTCGATTTTCCGCGCGGCACCAGCACGTCCGAGATGGCGGCGGAACTGGCCCAATCCGGCGTGATTCGCTACGCTTGGCAGTTTCTGGCGGTGCGGGCGCTGCGTCCGGACGCGCGGCTCCAGGCCGGTGAATACCAGTTTTCCGAGCCGGCGGCCGTTTTCAGGGTGTATGCGCGAATTGCGCGCGGGGATGTATTTTTCTACGAGCTCAGCGTTCCGGAAGGCAGCAACATGTTCGACATCGCGGCCAGTATCGACCGTTTCGATTTCATCAAGGGCGCCGATTTCCTGCGCGTTGCCCGCGATCCGTCGCTGATCCGCGACCTGGCGCCTGAAGCACCCACGCTGGAGGGCTACCTGTTCCCGTCCACTTACCGCCTTACGCGGCGAACGACGGTGCAACAGCTTTGCCAGATGATGACCGATCAGTTCCGCAAGAATTGGCGGGAACTACAGAAAACGGATCATCCGACCGCGGTGAACGACGCCGTCACGCTGGCTTCGCTGGTGGAGAAAGAAACCGCCGTTCCCGACGAACGGCCGCAAGTGGCAGCGGTATTTCAGAACCGGCTCCGTTTGGGCATGGCGCTCGATTGCGATCCCACGACGATCTATGCCTCGCTGCTCGAGCAGCGCTACCGCGGTACGATATATCGCTCCGACCTCAACAGCGCGAACCGGTACAACACCTACAAGCATGCCGGTCTGCCTCCCGGCCCGATCGCGAATCCCGGCTTGGCTTCACTCAAGGCGGCGCTCGAGCCAGCCGCAACGGACTACTTGTACTTCGTGGCCAAAGCGGACGGCTCGGGCGGGCACCAGTTTTCGAAATCGATCGAAGAACACAATCGAGCCGTCGAACAGTACCGCCACAACGTCAAGAAGTCCAGTGCGGCGACTCCACCGGTATCATGAAACCTTGATGCCACTTCCTGAATCGGCTGCCGCGTTTCTCACTGCGCAAATCGAGAGGCTCCGCCAGGTGAAGCCGAAGCGGCGCATCGTATTCCCGGAAGGTGACGACCCGCGTGTCCAGTCGGCCGCCGAACGACTCCAGCGCGAAGGCTTGGTCACGCCCATTCTATTGGGGCCGGATCGTCCTGCGCCGGCGCAGGACGCACGAAAGTACGCGCGTTTGTATTTCGAACGGCGGCGGGTTAAGGGCATTACCGAGATGGAGGCTGCCGAGGTCGCTAGAAGCCCGCTTTACACCGCGGCCCTGATGGTGGCCGCCGGCGATGCGGAGGGATTCGTCGGCGGCGCGGTGAACACCACGGCGGAAACGGTGCGAGCCGCGCTCCTGGCAGTGGGAACGGCGCCTGAAGTCCACATCGTTTCGAGCACATTCATTGTGGCTCTCCCGAACCGTGCCTTCGGGCACAATGGCATTCTGGCATTCGCCGACTGTGGCGTGGTGATCGATCCGTCGGCGGTTGATCTGGCCGAAATCGCCATCGCGACCGCGACGACTACGCGCAACGTCATCGGCGCCGAGCCAGTGGTCGCGCTGCTG
>DATMMD010000087.1:0-5220 GCA_035569875.1 Bryobacteraceae bacterium | reverse complement strand
CCCAGCGGTCCCGCCGGCAGCGCCGTGATATTGAACGAATAGGCTTGCGCATTAGAGGGTATACCGCAGTTGCCAGGGATGGAAAAGTCATGTTCCTGATGGCCCGGAAGGGGTCCGCCACTGCTTCGGGTATCGACAATTCGGCACGGAGGGAGCGGAAAGAACGCCAATGAGGAGCTGTCGGCCGCCGAAGCGAAGTAGGCGTTGATGTCGATCAGGATGTTTGTGGTATCGCTGACGTACACGTTGACATCGCCACCATTACCGGCCGGGACGATAGCGGCGTTTGCCTTGGTTCGACCGTCGAACGAGTTCATCAGGGACACGACCGGCTGCGGCTCTCCGGTTGGCCAGATCGTCAGATAACGCACGCGCGTCCCACCTGAGACCAACGTCACATTAAGGGAATAAGCTAATGCCGAAGAAAGATCGAACGATCCGCATGCACCTCCAACTCCTCCCGACCGAGCCAGACTGGGCAGGTTGAAGGATTGCGCCGTGCCGCCCTGAATTGGTTGGCCGTTACGCGTATCCACCAACCGGCACGGGGTCACCCCTTTGAGTCGCAGTGGTGTTTGGGCGGCGGCGGGAACTATTAATACGTGACAGAAGAGAACGATCAGGGGCAAAAACGTTAATTGACGGCGCAAATGTGGCATTCGTGTCTCCGGTTGGAAGGCAAATGCACTCGCGGCCATGCAAACCCGTATGCACATTCACAGTTGCCTGGGAACGGGCAATGCGGCCGAGGGCTGCTATCGGACGAGTGCGGAGAACAAAGAAACGCGATTTAAGCGGAAGCGAAAATGTACTGCAAATATACCCGGATGGGAATAGCTAATTTTGGCGACAAGTTCGGTTTAACCTAGGTGGAGGCGGAATCCGAGCACTACTAGGCCCGTGAGCGATTGCTTCAAGCGAAATGAAGTGATACGGCGCTTGCTAGACGGCAATCGGGTCAGGAAATCAGTTTATATCGCAGCCGCCACCGTTCATCATGCAGCAGTTCGGCTGGCCACATCCAGCGGCTGGCGACGCGGAACTGCTTTTCGCGTTGACGGCGAAGGTTGAGAGCTGCTTCTCCAGCTTCTCGGTATGGCACTTAGGGCACTGCGGGGTCTGCTCGCCAAAGACGATGGTTTCAAATTTGTGTCCACAAGATTCGCAACGGTATTCGAAGATCGGCATCAATAGCTCCAGCTCTGACAAAATAGCTTTGCTCCGATTGAGCGAACCGGGCACGGCATCAGAGACTCTATTATAGATACAGGGAGTTCCCTCTCATCGCCGCAAACGATCCATCCTTCGGTATCGCCGCGCCACCGCATACTTTGCCGGGCGGAGCGACGCGCGTGCACGATTTCTTCGGTGAGCCGTTCCGTCCGCGCCGTCCTTTCATCAACGGACACGCGCAGACGATTGCGGGCAACTTCCTGCCGCGCCACAGTGCTTTGCCTCCTGCCGAGGATCGACTGTTCAACGTCGAACCGGGTGTGCAAGTACTTTGCCAGTGTCATTGGCAGGCGCAGCGTGAGACGGCGATGACCGTAGTCATCGTGCATGGACTGGAAGGATCCAGCGATTCGCAGTATGTGATCGGCACCGGCGGTAAAGCCTGGGCGGCAGGTATGAACGTGGTCCGCATGAACATGCGCAATTGCGGCGACACCGAACATCTTGGGCCAACGCTTTACAACTCGAGTATGTCGGCCGACGTTGGAGCTATCGCGAAAACGCTGATCTCTGAGGATGGGCTGCAGAAGCTGGCATTGGTGGGCTATTCGATGGGCGGCAACCTTGTCCTGAAGCTGCTAGGGGAGTGGGGAGGCGAAGCGCCCCCGGAGGTGAAGGCCGGAGTGGGAGTTTCGCCGGCCATGGATTTGGCGCCCTCGGCGGACGCTTTGCACAATCCGGCAAACCGTATCTATGAGTGGAAATTCCTGCAGGGGTTGCGTCGGCGTATGCGTCGCAAGGCGGCACTTTATCCCGAACGCTATGATGTCCGCCATTTGCGTGGCATGCGCAGCCTGCGCGATTTTGACGATCAGATTACTGCCCGCTACTCGGGATTTCGCGATGCCCAGGACTATTACACGCGAGCTGCAGCCGCGCGCGTGGTGGATGGCATTGCAGTACCAACGTTGATCTTGCATTCTCTCGACGATCCGTTTATTCGTGTGTCGCCACAGACGCGCGAAAAGCTGCTCCGAAATTCGAACATTACCTATATCGAGACCGCTCACGGGGGCCATTGTGCTTTTCTGGCAGATGCCAATGGGTACGATGGACGCTGGGCCGAGCGGCAAGGTATTTCCTTTCTCCAGCGGGTGGACCGGGGCGAGCCGGTGAAGCTTCCTGCTCGCTGATCCTCCTGCCTAGATATCCCACAATGTGGGTGTAGAAATGTATTTTTATTCTTGCCTCGTTTGGGATAGAATGTGCGGCACTTTCGTTCTGAGCCACTGCAGCACAGCTCAACTTTCTCTCCCAGCGGCACGTCAACGAAACGTTTGCTGTTTATTTCGGTTCAGCAAGAAGATGACAATTTTGCTATGAGCGCTAGGTAACGAGGTCGGCCTATGATTCCGCAACAGGCAAAGGAAGATACTCGCACTGATATCGATCAACTGGCGATCAACACCATCCGCACTCTCGCGATTGATGGCGTACAGAAAGCCAATTCCGGTCATCCGGGCACGCCACTGGGAGCAGCTCCCACCGCCTATGCGCTGTGGCAGAAGGTCCTCCGCTACGATCCGCAGCAACCGTGGTGGCCTAACCGCGACCGCTTTGTTCTCTCCGCGGGCCACGCTTCGATGCTGCTCTATGCGCTGATTCACCTGGCGGGTATCAAAGCGGAGAACGCTAGCTATACCGAGAAGGATCGCCTTGCGGTCACGCTCGACGACATCAAGACATTTCGCCAGGCGGGGAGTCGCTGTCCGGGGCATCCGGAGTACGGCTGGACGACGGGGGTGGAAGCCACAACCGGTCCGCTCGGGCAGGGTCTTTCCGACAGCGTCGGAATGGCGATTGCCGGCCAATGGCTGGCGGCAAACTACAACCGCCCGGGCTACGATTTGTTCGACTTCAATACATATGCGCTTTGTGGCGATGGTTGCCTGATGGAAGGCATTTCCAGCGAGGCTGCGTCGCTTGCCGGCCATCTCAAACTGTCGAACCTGTGCTGGATCTATGACTGCAATCACGTGACGATCGAAGGTCACACCGACCTGGCATTTACGGAAGATGTGGCAACGCGCTTCATGGCGTATGGCTGGGAGGTAACCCGGGTCAGCGATCCGAATGACATTGAATTGGTCGAGCGCGCTCTCAAGCGCTTCCACGAAACCACCGACCGGCCGACGATGATGATCGTGCACAGCCACATCGGCTATGGCGCTCCGCATAAGCAGGACACTTCAGCAGCTCACGGTGAGCCGCTTGGCCCAGAAGAGGTGCGGTTGACGAAAGAGTTCTTCGGCTTCTCACCGGATGAGTCCTTCGTTGTTCCGACCGGCGTACACGAGCACTTCGCCGCTGGGATAGGCGCGCGTGGCGCTACGCTGTCGAAGGAGTGGGATGGGATGTTCGCACGCTACAAGGCGCAATATCCCGATCTGGCGGCGGATGTCGAAAACATGAAGACACGCGATCTGCCGGCAGGATGGGAAAAGGCTTTGCCGACATTTCCGCCGAGCGCGAGTGGCATGTCAACGCGCGACGCGTCCGGCAAAGTGCTGAATGCGATGGCCCAGAAGATTAACTGGCTGATGGGTGGCGCCGCCGATCTGTATCCCAGCACCAAGACCCGGTTGGAGTTCGAGTTCGCCGGCGACTTTCAGGCCAAAGGCGAGTTGGGAAATTACAAGGGCCGCAACTTCCACTTCGGTATTCGCGAGCACGCGATGTGCGCCATCGTAAATGGCATGGTGCTTACCGGCCTGCGCGCGTTCGGTTCAGGATTTCTGATCTTCACCGATTACGCCCGGGGCGCGATTCGTTTGTCGTCTTTGATGGAAATTCCGGCCTTGCATGTCTGGACGCACGACACCATCAGCCTGGGCGAGGACGGTCCGACGCATCAGCCGATCGAGCAACTCGTTTCGCTGCGCGCGGTCCCTGGAATGCTGGTGATTCGCCCGGCCGATGCGAATGAAATGACCGAGGCCTATCGCATTGCGCTCTCGATCAAGGACCATCCCTGCGAGATCATCTGCAGCCGGCAAGCTCTCCCGATTTACGACCGTACGAAATTTTCGGCGGCCAGTGGGCTCGCCAAAGGCGCCTACGTCATGATCGACGCGCCCGATGGCAAACCCGATGTCATCCTCATCGGTTGTGGCAGCGAGGTCGGACTGTGCGTCCAGGCCCGGGAGCAACTCACCGCGCAAGGCATTAAGACGCGTGTGGTCAGCATGCCCTGCTGGGCGTTGTTCGACGAACAGGATCAGGCTTACCGTGATAGTGTGCTGCCGCCAGCGATTGGAGCGCGCGTCACCGTCGAAGAGGCGTCACAAATCGGCTGGGAACGTTATGCCGGCCGTACTGGTGTGGTGCTGGGGATGCATACATTCGGCATGTCGGCGCCGATGAAGGTCGTCATGGAGCACTTTGGCTTCACCGTCGAGCATGTAGTCTCGGCGGCAAAGCAAGCGATAGCGAATTCGAAGCAGTAAACGCGGGGCGGAGCCTACCAAACATGTCGAACGGAATGTCGGATGCGTTTGTATTTTTCGGAGCGACTGGCGATCTCGCTTATAAGCAGATTTTTCCATCGCTCCAAGACCTGATTCGCGATGAGGGATTCAATGTCCCGATCATCGGCGTTGCCAAGGCCGGGTGGAATCTCGATCAGCTGAAAGCGCGTGCTAAAGAAAGCCTGGAAGAACATGGCGGACTGGAGCAGGGGCCGTTTGAAAAACTCGTGAGCCTGCTGCATTATGTCGACGGCGATTATGCCGATGCTGCCACCTTTACCGAACTGCGCAAACAATTAGGCGATGCGAAAGCGCCTCTGCACTATCTTGCCGTGCCGCCCAGCCTATTCGGAACAGTGGCCGAGGGGCTCGCGAAGTCCGGCTGTGCCGATAACGCGCGCGTGGTCATTGAAAAGCCCTTTGGCCACAACCTGCCGACGGCACAGGCGTTGAATCGGACTCTGCACAAGTTCTTTCCTGAAGAAAACATCTATCGCATCGATCACTATCTCGGGAAGGA
>DATMMD010000086.1:0-23863 GCA_035569875.1 Bryobacteraceae bacterium | reverse complement strand
CCAGAAGACTGGCCCCGTTACAAGCGATGGAACGACAAAATCCTTGGCCTGACTTTCACCCGGAGTGGAGGCGACCAGGCGCAACAGGCGATGCGCGATTTCAACAGCGTAACCAACGAGATGAGCGCCTACCTGGTGGAGCGCGTCGGTGAGCGGCGAAAATCGCCGCAAAGCGATCTGCTGACGCGCCTCCTCGAAGCGGAAGTGGAAGACGACCGTTTGACGCACGAAGAGATACTCGCGTTTTTCCGGCTGCTTATGTTCGCCGGGCAGGAGACGACGACTAATCTGCTCAACAACGCTGTTCTTTCCTTTCTCGACCACCCGGACCAACTCTCGAGGCTGCGCAACGCGCCGCAACTTCTCCCGTCTGCCATTGAAGAAGTGCTGCGCTATCGCTCGCCTTTCCAATGGATGATGCGTACGCCGCTCCGCGATGTGGAGGTGCACGGCACGGCAATTCCGAAGGGCGCATTTGTGCTTCCGATGGTGGGCGCCGCGAACCGAGACCCTAAGCGTTTTCCGGATCCCAACCGGTTTGACATCGCCCGCGATCCCAACCCTCACGTCGCATTTGGCCACGGCATCCATTTCTGTCTCGGCGCAGCGCTGGCACGTCTGGAGGCAAGAATCGCACTGTCCGATCTGCTGTCGCGATTCGAGAGCTTTGAATACGCTGGCGATGAGCCGTGGCAGCCGCGCGAGGGCCTCATCGCGCACGGTCCTGCCAGACTGCCGATTCGGTTCGAAGTGAAGCGGACGGAGCCTGCCCGCGCCTGAACCGCTGACATGCCAAGAAGCAGATAATGGGCTCCACTTCCCCACTGACCTGATCGCCCCGAGTAATGCCGTAATGTTTATGGACCGCTTGCTGCCACTTGAAAAGTCGGGTTCCCGTCTATTGGGGTGGTGCGCCAACGCTTGGCGGGATCGCCGAAGGGTAGCGCGTTTATCAGGCTGTGAGTCTCTGGACGGCCGATCAACCGCCTCTTCTGTTCAGCCTCCCAGATCCAGAACTCCGGGCTGGTTTGCAGAATTCTGGCGATTGGCCGGCGCCCTGCGAGAGATAGGCAGATCGTTTCCGAGTGCGCCGTTATACAAGACCAGACCCATTTGTTGACCCACAGCGATATACTTGTCGACACTCTTATGCCGCTATCTCCCGGCGACAAGCTCGGCCCCTACGAAGTCCTTTCGCCCCTCGGCGCGGGGGGCGTGGGCGAGGTCTACAAAGGCGGTGATACGCGCCCTTGTCGGGGTTTGGCTAGCGAGAGGAGAAACCGTGGCGTCTGATGTCAGCGGTGCGGCAACCCGCAACTGGCTCATGAGCCGCCGCTGGCTCCTGGTCGCGCCCACTCTCCTGTTCCTGTGGATAATCGCCCAGATCGACAAGACCAACGTCTCGCTCTTCATCGCCGATGCGAAATTTCTCAAGGAATTGAACCTTGTGGGACACAACGCAGAACTCGGGGGACTGATGTCCACCTTCTTCATTGGCTACGGAGTCTCGATCTTCGCATGGGGCTTCCTGGTCGACCGGTTCGGACCCCGCCTCTGCGCGTTGGGCGGAATCCTCGGTTGGGGCTGCGCGCTGTTCCTTTCCTCGAAAGCGCACGGCATCCAGGAACTCATGTGGATGCGCTTCGTGCTCGGCGTCGCTGAAGGCAACCTGTGGCCCGTCTGCAACGCGCTCACCAACCGCTGGTTCCCCGTACGCGAGCATTCGCGGGTGCAAGCCTTCTGGATCACGGGATCGACTCTGGGCACCGCCATCGGCATCCCGGCCGTCACGGTCCTGATCCTCTCCAGCGGCTGGCGCGGCACGCTGGTTTCTCTCTCCCTGGTCTCTCTGCTACCAGCCGCCCTCTTCTATTTCGTCGCCGATTGGCCAAGCAAGAGTAAAGGTATTCGCGAGCAGGAATTGCGTGATATCGAGACCGACCGTAAGAGTCCCGCCCACGTGGAGCCCCCGAGCTTCAGCGAGCTCCTCAAGAGTGCTCCCTTCTGGCTGGTGACCGTCGCCCAATTCGCATCCACCACCACCATTTATACGCTGGTGCAGTGGATTCCCAGCTATCTCACTACCTTCCGCCATGTCCCCTTCAAGGACATGGGCAGATGGATCACCATGGGCTACGTTCTGGCCACCGTCCTGACGCTGCTGGTCGGCTACCTCGCGGATCGCACCATGCAGCGCGCACTCGTCGGCGCCTGGGTTTCAGCGGCTTTCGTGCTCCTGATCATTCCCGGGCAGATGCTCTCGACCACCGCCAGCGCGCTCCTGCTTTCCACCTTGATCTTTGTCGCGAGTTCCACCGCCGCGTTGAACGGCGCACTGATGCACACTATGGTCCGGCCGGAGGCCATCGCGCGCGGCACAGGAGTCTACGCCGGAATCGGCATGCTGAGCTCCGCGATTGGGCCGTGGTTGTTCGGAATGCTGATCAGCACGCTCTCGGGCAATTACTGGGGAGGCTTCGCATTCCTGGCAGTGCTGAATACCACTGGCGCGATCGCCTACCTCGCACTGTACCGCTTATCCGCCAAAGTGCGCCCGACTCAGGAAGCCTGCACTGTCGAATCGTCTAAGGCTTCCGTCCCCACGCCTGGATGAACAGGTGCGACACGACCAGCGTCTCCGGCTCGCTCAGGTGACGCTCGATTGAAGCATGGGCCTAATCGGTTTGGAACCCGTGAAACGAGACTTCCTTTCCATCTCGAGCCTGCTGCGCGTTCGACAGCTGAGGAAGGAGAGTGGGTGAGCACCGAAGCTTTGTCGCTGCATCTCGTCTTTACCGGCAACCCTGGCACTGGCAAAACGACGGTCGTGCGCCTCATCACGCGCGCACTTGGTGTTCCTTCTGGTCCTTTTCACGGCACGTTCGGTCATTTCCAGCCGGTGTTGCCTTCCTCGCGATGATACGGTAAGACTCTGACATTCCACGAAGTACTCTGGGAGAATCTGCCGCTCAAAGTCGGCTACTCGCAGCGACAAGGCACGTTTCAGCGTACATGGAGCCGCCACAACAGATGGGCGAACTATGACGCTAGTGAGAGTCGGTCGAACATCAGGCCCAGTTTGATGGTGGCCACCAATTCTAGGAGTCGATCGTGATGCGAGGAATATCTGAACGCCAGCTATCCGGACGGAGACCTCGAATACGTGGATGGCGTCCTTGTGGAGCGAAATGTCGGAGATGTAAGCCACAGCGCTCTTCAGGCAATCGTGGTGGGTCATGTCGTCGCGTTTCGGAAGCAGTTCAATCTGGCTGTGCGTCCATCGTGCCGGCTGCGGACCGAAGAAACCCGCTATCGTGTCCCGGATATTCTGGTTATGTCCAAGCCATTTCGAAGGGCTGAGAAGGCAATATTTGAAGTGCCAGTGCTGGTGATCGAGGTTCTTTCGCCGGACGACCGGATGGAGGCGATGTTGAATAAGCTTCGGGAATACGAAAAGCTGGGTGTCCGTCACATCATTTTGATGGATCCGGAAGACCGGACCACGGCCGTGTTCGTCAATGGCAACCTAGTGCTGCGCGACCTGTCAAGCTTGGATCTACCCGGCGGCGGCTCTTTGCGGTTCGACAGCCGGCAACTGCTTTCCCAGATCGACGAAGAGTAGCCAAATGGTCAAAAAGATCGTTCACATCCTAGGCGCAACGCAGAGGCGGTGCTGGAGTCGGCCGCGGGGCAGGAATTGTTCGTATTTGTTTGGGAGCGAGGGTTGGGATTCGTTGGGGAATATAGCTTACTGTTCGACCGGCCAGACTCGACTGAGGTCGGTGTACGACATTAGACCCAAATTCTCGGGCGTTGCCCGTTGATTAACGGACAACTGTTGTCACAGGCAGGCCCCCACGACAACCTCATCCAACGGTGAAGGAGGCTTGTGCCCCGAGTGTGGGAGAGCTGGAAGTTATAGTGAGCGTTGGCCCGAACGGAGAAAGCAACATCGGAGGCCTGACTCCAGTCCGACTCACTCCGCTTAGCAAGTAATACATCTCACGCAACACCTTCCGGAAGGACCAAGTATCGGAAGTAAAACGTCCTTCAAATTGTCGTGACTCTCGGTAGTCATCTGACCTTATAAGGTCGCTCGGTGGTTCACTTCTTCAATCATTCTTAAGCTTTTAGAGTCGGACCTAGAAGTGCCTTATTGCGCCGATAAGGTCCCTAGCGATGAAATGGCTTCGTTTTTTCGGGCGTACGCCCGCGTTCGTAGCTCTGATCGCGCTCAGCTTGGGCGCGAGCAAGAAGCAGGACTATTCCTCGCACGAGAAGGCTTTCTTTGCCGACCAGGCCTCAGTCGAGTTCGTTCGGCCCGGTCTGGCAATTACCATCAACTCCGCTCAGATCGGCTCTGACGGCACGATTTGGGTGGTATATACGATTGCCGATCCTGGCGGTCTGGCGCTCGATGCGGCCGGCGTCACCACACCCGGCATCATCAGTCTGAGTTTTGTCGCGGCAACAATCCCCAGTAATCAGTCACAGTATACGGCGTACACAACGCGAAGCGCGACGGGCACTGTGCTGGGGACGATACAACAGCCTGGCGCGGATTCCGGCGGCACGACGACGGCATTGAGCGCAGGACAGTACCAATATAAGTTTCACACCAGGGCGCCTTCGGGATTCGACGCGACCGCTACCCATACGATCGGAATTTACGGGTCGCGCAATCTGACGGTTTACAATCTGGGCACGAATTTCGCAAGCGCGACGTTCAACTTCGTTCCGAGCGGAGCCCCGGTGACGCAGGTGCGCGATGTGATCGAGACGGTGAGTTGCAATGCCTGCCACGATCAGTTGTCGGCGCATGGCGGATCGCGGCGCGGGCTGAACATGTGCGTGTTGTGTCACACGCCGCAGAACTCCGATCCGAATACAGGCGTCAGCATGGACGCTAAGGTCTTCTTCCACAAGATCCACATGGGTGAAAATCTCCCCAGCGTGAAGGCCGGCGCTCCGTTCGTTGCAGCGCAGAATCAGTTCGGAAAATTTGACTATTCCAATGTGGCGTTCCCTGCTGACCCCGGTGATCCGCGGCGCTGTGAGATCTGCCATTCGCAAACGACGCAAGCGGCGCAGGCGACGGCCTATCTCTTGAATCCTACTCGCGCGGCCTGCGGATCGTGCCACGACGATGTCAACTTCTCGACCGGGGTGAATCACCCAGGCGGACCGCAGTTCGACGATAATCTCTGCGCGACCTGCCATATCCCGCAAGGCGAGATCGATTTCGACGCGTCCATCAAGGGAGCGCACGTCGCGCCGACGGCTTCGTCCCTGTTAACGGGGCTGGCGGTGAACATCACCAAAGTGCAAGGCGGCGCGGCGGGAACCGCGCCGGTGGTTTCCTTCACGGTCCAAGATGGCGGCGGTAACGGAATTCCGCTATCGCAGCTCGGATCGATCTCGTTCACCATGGCCGGACCCACTAGCGACTACGGCTATATGAATTTCGGAAGCGGAGTCACTACGCCGGGATATGTCACCGAAAGCGCTGCTAAGGCAGCCTGCGATAACAGCGGCAATTGCAACTATACGTTCACGCACATGGTTCCAGCGAACGCGGCCGGCACGTATGCAATCGGCGTGGAGGCCCGGCGGACCGAAGTTGTTCTGGCTGGTACGACCTCGCAACAGAGCATCCAATACGGAGCGCCGAATAAGGTCGTGTATTTTTCAGTCGATGGTTCGCCGGTGGTTCTGCGGCGCGGCATAGTAGCACTTGCTAATTGCAATCAGTGCCACGTCGGATTATCGCTGCATGGAACACTACGCAATAACACCGAATACTGCGTGCTATGCCACAATCCATCCAATACAGACGCGTCCGTGCGTGTCACCGCGCAGGTCCCTGCCGACCTCGCCGCGCCCCCGCAGGGCATCAACTTTAATCTGCTGGTTCATCGGATTCATTACGGAATCAACTTGCAGGCTTTTAATCGAAGCTACGTAGTGGTTGGTTTCGGCGGGAGCCACAATGACTTCAGCTCGACGCTGTTTCCAGCGCTGAGCCCGACCGGAGCGGCCACCGACACGCGCAACTGCTCGATGTGCCACGCCAACGGCAGTGAGCAGAACCTGCCCACGGGTCTCAAAGCAGTTCTCGATCCGCAAGGGCCGATCAATCCTATCCAGCCGGTCTCCTCGGCTTGCACTGGCTGTCACGTCCAAATCACGACCGCTTCTCACGCATTGGCGAACACGACCACGCTTGGCGAAAGCTGCGTCGTCTGCCACGGTTCCACCGCCGCCTTCGCGGTCGACCAGGTCCATGCGCAATATTGAGTCCATCTGGCTTGTCCTGCTGATTTCGAGCGCTGCGGCAGGACAGAGCGCCACCTCTCCCAATACCAGTCCCTATGCCGGGTCGGAAGCATGCGGCGCCTGTCACGAAGACATTTCTAACGCCTTCGCCAAGAGTCCGCATCATTTGGTGGATTTAGATAAGAAACGAGGCTGGCAAGGCCGCGCGTGCGAATCCTGCCACGGACCCGCGCAGAAGCACACCGAATCGGTATCGGCGGATGATATTCGCAATCCGGCGAAGCTTACCGCCGCCGCAGCCGACCAGATCTGTCTTGGCTGTCACCTGAACCAGCCCACGAACGTTGGACGGTTGCAAAGCAGCCACGCCAAGGACCAGGTCTCATGCACCGCATGCCACAAAGTCCACGCCAATGGGCCCTCTGGGATGGTGATGCGCAAAGCGTCGGCGATCAATGAGCAATGCCGAAGCTGCCATGTGAGTGCCTGGGCACAGTTCCAAAAGCCGTTTCATCACCGGTTGCCCGAGGGCGTGATGAGCTGCGTCGATTGCCACAATCCGCACGGAAGCATCCGTCCCGCGATGACGCAAATTTTCGCCGCCAATGAGCCCGGTTGTTTCCAGTGCCATGGAGACAAGCGCGGCCCGTTCACGTTTGAGCACGCGCCGGTGCGTTTTGAAAGCTGTGCAACCTGCCACGAGCCTCATGGATCGGCCAACCCTCGCATGCTCGTCCGGCACGAGGTACGGCTGTTGTGTCTGGAGTGTCATGCAAGTCTGCCGACAGTCAAAGTCAGCAGAGTCTTGGGCGTCGTGCCTCCGGCGTTTCACGATTTGCGCTCGCCGCGATTCCAGAATTGCACGGTGTGCCACCAGAAGATCCACGGAAGCCACGTGGACCGGAATCTACTGAGATGAGAGGGTGGCTCAGCATGGCCCTTGTTGCACCAATACTGGCCGCGTCAATATTGGCCGCGCCAATACTGGCTCAGCAGCAAGCCGGGACACCGCCGGCCGCGCCCGCACCGGCGGATTCGAAACCGACCGCCCCCGCGGCGGCGGACTCAAAACCGGCGGAATCGCCCGTGCCTGCTAACGAATCGTGGCTTACCGGCTCGATCGATTTCGGCTATCGCTGGCGCACGGGTGTCGCCGGCAGCTTCGACGCCTATCGCAGCATCGTGAACCTCGGCTCGGGACCGAAACTGCTGGGCGCAGAGTTCACTCTTACCGATCCGAAGCATCGCGCCTTCGACCAGATTCACGTGCGAGCGTATGATTGGGGGGACGATCCTTATTCCAGCTTCCATCTGGATGCCAAGAAAACGAAGCTATACGAGTTCAACGCCGACTATCGCGACATCGCCTACTTCAACTTCTTGCCGTCTTACGCCGATCCGCTGTTAGCACGAGGCATCGTTCTCAACGAGCAATCCTTCGACACGCGCCGCCGCTTCGCCAATCTCATGCTCGACTTGCTGCCGGGAAACTGGTTCATTCCGTATCTCTCCTACGATCGCGATTCAGGCTCCGGAAACGGTGCGACGACCTTTGTTTCCGACGGCAATGAGTATCCCGTGCCGAACCAACTGCACGACCAGACGAGTCTCTATCGAGGCGGAGTTCGTTTCGAGCTGCGCCGGTTCCATGCCACGCTCGAACAGGGCGGCACGACTTTTAAAGACGATCAGAGCGTGTATCAAAGCCCTGGATCGACGAACTTTGGCAACGTGCTCACGCCGGTGTTAGGGCGAACGCTAGATCTTACGAGCCTGCTCGCCAGCTACGGGATTCGCGGCACCAGCGTCTTCAGTAAAGGTCTGTTCACGGCCAGCGCGGTCTCCTGGTTGGACCTCTACGGGCAGTTCCTCTATAGCCAGGGCGACAGTGACGTTCATTATCAGCAGGCCGCTACGGGAAATCTTTATCTGCAAAACCAAATTCTTTTCTATAGCAGCCAGCAATATCTGCTCTCAGCCGCTACGAAGCTGCCGCACACGACTGCCAGCTTCGGCGCCGAAATCCGGCCTCTGCATCGCATCCGGATCGTCGAATCGTGGCTGACGGACCGCCTGCACGGCGCGGGCTCGGCAGCATCGAATCAGCTTCTTGCCGGCGCCGGAGTTTCGCGGCCGATGACCGCGCTGCTGGCTTCGTCGATCGCGACCAACTACAACCAGCAGGAGATCGACGTATTCTTCGACGCGACCTCTAAGCTTACGCTGCGCGGCGGCTACCGCTACGTATGGGGCGACGCGAGTGATGCGATCCTTCCACCGGCGGGCTTGGCTAGTGCGGATCAGGGCAAGCTGCGGCGCAACGTCGGCCTCGGTGCGGTGACGTTTCGCCCCAGCCACAAACTTTCCATCACCGGCGACGCTGAAGTCGGCTCGACCGGTGGGGCTTATTTCCGCACCAGCCTCTATGACTACCAAAAGGTCCGTGGGCAAGCCCGCTATGCGGCCACGGCGTCGCTCAGTCTGTCGGCCGACTTCACGATCCTGAACAATCACAATCCCCTGCCCGGCGTGGGCTATGATTACCTGGCCCATCAGGAATCGCTGTCAGTGTTTTGGTCGCCGGCCGGCGGAAAGAAGTGGGACTTCGAGGGCTCCTATTCCCGCTCCGATTTGCGGAGCGATATCGGATATTTCTCGCCGCAGGATCTGGCGATGCAAACGTCCCGGTATCGCGACAACTCTCACACCGCAACTGCACTGTTCAATCTCAATCTGCCGCGCGTCTCGCGAGTCTCTCCGAAACTCACGGCCGGGGGCTCGTTCTTCATCTCATCGGGAAGCCGTCCCAGCAGTTACTATCAGCCGATCGCTAAGCTCTGGCTGCCGCTCGGCAAGAATCTCAACTGGTTCACCGAATGGCAGTACTACGGATACGGTGAGGCGTTCTATCTATATGAGGGCTTCCGCACGCATCTGGTGACCACGGGAATAAGGTTGACGCGATGATGCTGAAACTTATCATTCTTTGGGTCACCGCCGCCGGGCTCGAGGCGGCCACCATCGCTGCCGATTCCGAGCGCGGCGCGCAGTTGTTTGAGAAGCTCGCTTGCGTTCAATGCCACAGTATCAATGGGAAGGGCGGGAGCCGAGCGCCGGACCTGGGACGGCTGGTCGATCGCAACTTTACTCCAGCGACGCTGGCCGCCACCATGTGGAATCACGCGCCCGCGATGTGGGCGTCCCTGCGCGAGCGTGACATCCGCGCGGGCGACCTGGATGATCAAGCCGCGGCGGATCTCTTCGCGTACTTCTACGCGACGCGTTGGTTCGAAAAACCCGGCGACGCTGCACGCGGTAAAAGCCTGTTCGAATCGAAACACTGCTCTGAGTGTCACGGCTTGACCTCAGCCAATCCTCCGGCCGCCAGGCCGGTCTCGCAATGGGAATCGATCGGCCAGGCAATTGCCCTCGCCAGTGCGATGTGGAATCACGGCGCCAGCATGCGTGTAGAGTTCGCCAATCGCCATCTGAAATGGCCTGAGCTGTCTTCGCAGGATCTGACGGATTTGCTGGTGTACCTGCGTAATCTGCCGGAAATACGCAACGCAGCCGCGCGAGTCGAGATCAGCACTGGAGCCGAGGGCGAGCCGCTGTTTCGATCCAAAGGGTGCGCAGGATGCCACGCCGGGAAACTTGCGTTCGCCGGCAGACTGAGAGGCGCGACACTGACCGACATCGCCGCCGCGATGTGGAACCATCAGCCGCGCATGGCCGCCCCGCCGCCGCAATTGACCATCGGAGAGATGCGCGAGATCGCGAGCTATCTGTGGGCCTCAGAATTCTTCGAAGGTTCGGGCAATGTCACGGCTGGACGCCGTGTATTCATCGCCAAACGCTGTGCCGCATGCCATGAGGACGCCGCAAGCGGCGCGCCGAAGCTCACGGGCAAGACGTTCAACGGGGCGAACATGGTCTCCGCCCTGTGGCGCCACGGCCCTCGCATGCTCGATCAGATGAAGGGTAAAGGAATCGCCTGGCCGCGTTTTGAACGCGCACAGATGGCCGATCTCATCGCTTTTCTGAATTCGGCAAACGGGAGGACACCATGAGCAGCGAGCAGAAACGTCCCTTCCTAGTGCTGCTCACCAGTCACTGGATCACAATGGCCGGAGTTACGCTTGTTACTCTGGCGGGTTGTTCCTGGCTGTTCCTGCTTCCTACGCACATTCGCGGGAATGTGGACAATCCTTACATTGGGCTCCTAGTTTTCATCGCCATTCCCGTCGTGTTTTTCACTGGGCTGGTGCTGATTCCAGTGGGCATCGTTCTCGGCAAGCGCCGGGTGGCACGCAATCTCTCCGCTCTTCCCAATCGCGGGGAAGCTTGGCGGCGCGCTGGCATTTTCTTCGGCGTCATGACTCTGGCGAACATCGTTATCGGTAGCCAGGTGAGCTATCGCGCTGTCGAACACATGGAGACAGTGCAGTTCTGCGGTCAAAGCTGCCACGTCATGAAGCCCGAGTTCACCGCTCACCAAAATCCGCCGCACACCCAGCTAGCGTGTGTCTCCTGCCATGTCGCGCCTGGCGCATCGGGCTGGGTGCAAAGTAAGATGGCCGGTACGCGGCAGCTCGCGGCCGTTTTATTTGACTCCTATCCCCGCCCGATCGAATCCGCGCTGGAAAACAATCGTCTGGTTTCGTCGGCCGACACCTGCGAGCAGTGTCATTCCCGCGAGAAGTCTATTGGGCCACGCCTTTGGGTCATCTCGAAATTTAAGGATGATGAAGCCAATACCCGCACCGAGACAATTCTGACAATGCTGGTGGGCGGCGGACGAGTCGGTGGCATCCATGGCGCTCACTTGGGACCCGGCGTGCGAATCCGGTATACCGCATCGGACCGGAAACGCCAAATCATCCCGTGGGTCGAATATCGCAACAGCGGCACCGGTGTCCTGCGAACCTACCTCACCGGAGACGCCCAGCCCATCACAGTCAGTTCACTGCCAACGTTCGAGATGCAGTGCGTAGATTGTCACAACCGCGCGGCCCATTCCTTCGAGCCGCCCGACCGTGCGGTCGATGAAGCAATGGCTCGCGGTGAGATTCCGGTTGGGTTGCCGTTCGTCAAAAAGACAGCCATCGAGCTGCTGAAGGCCAGCTACTCGAGCGACGAGGAAGCGTCGCAAAAGATTCCCGCCGGTTTGTCGGCCTACTATCAGGGAAAATATCCGGCCGTAGCCAGCCAACGCACCGCCGGCATCCAAGCCGCCGGCCAAACGTTGCTCGCTATCTATCGGCACAACGTCTTTCCCGATCTCAAGGTCACTTGGGGGACTTACCCCAATAATCTCGGCCACGTCGACGATCCGGGCTGCTTCCGCTGCCACGACGGCAGCCATGCCGCACCGGATAAGAAAACCATTACGCAGGATTGCAACACATGCCACCAGTCGCTGGCGATCGAAGAAACGGCGCCCGAAATATTGAAAACTCTGGGAATAGCGGATCGATTGTCAGAAGTTGAAAAGCACTAAGATGCTAACAAAAATAGGAGAACGAATATGCGAATCATCCTCACAACATTGACCCTGGCCGGCTGGTGTGGCGACCGCGGGTTTAGGCGCCGACGCCAAGACGGGCCAAGCTGTCTACGACAAAGCGTGCAAGCCTTGCCACAGACCAGATGGCACACCTAATGCGTCCATGGCCAGATGATGAAGGTCCGTTGGATGACGTGGTCGCTTATATCCGCAGCCTGAGAAAATAAAAACGAGCCAATCCGCATCGTGTTGTTAGCAACGCAGCCGTGGTAATTACGGCCCCGATCCGCTCAGCTTCGAAAACGCTGCCTCCACCCACTTGGACGGCAGCTCATCCACCGCGCACCGCATCCGCTCCTGCCACCAACTCGAAATCTGGTTCAACTCCTCCCGCTCATAGCGATGCTCCACCAGCTCATAGCTCCCGCGCCGGTACAGCACCAGGTCGATCGGAAAATCGACATTGGAGGCGCACAGCCGCGTAGCATCGAACGCCAGCACGCCCAGCTTGAACGCGTACAGAATCGGATCGCTGTGCGTCAACGAGCGTTCCAGAATCGGCTTCCCAAATCCCGAATTGCCGATGATCTGATACGGCGTGTCCGGCCCCACTTCCACCCAGTTCCCTTCCGGATAAATCAGAAACAACCGATGCGAACTATCGCTCGTCATCTGACCGCCGATCAAGGAATGAATGTTGAAGTGCAGATCGGCATCCTCCAAGGGCTTGGCGTCCTCGGCTGCAATCCGCCTCACCTGCGCGGCATACAGGTTGACCAGCTTGAATAGCCGTTCTCTCGCGGAAATCTGCTTGCTGAACGCCTCTTCGAAGCACAGCAGGACTTTATCGCGAAGAGATCGCAGCCCCGACGTCATTATAAAGAAGGAATACCCCGGCCCTTGATAGGTCGCCACCTTTCGAGCTGTCAGCGACTCCGACCCGGACACTACGCGAGTATCTGCGATACCTACAAGCCCTTCTTTCACAGTGACTCCGAGACAAAATGTCATCTGATTCCTTAATTAAATTTTTAGGCCAGGGCCGCGCCGAAGCGCTGAAAGATCTTCAATTGTCCGGCATCATGCAGTGCCTGATCTTCAGGATGCCACTGCACCGCGAGAACAAACCGCTTTCCGGGATGCTCGAGCGCTTCGACGGTTCCATCGTTCGCGTCGACGGCGGACACCCGTAGATTGCCGCCCACCGTCCTCGCCGCTTGATGGTGGCGCGAGTTCACCTGCATCCGATCCTTCCCGGCAATTTCGGCGAGGAGTGTTCCCTTCTCAATCGATACTTCGTGCACCGGCTGATCGCGGCGGCCGCCGGTCCACTGATGCCGCTGCGACGCCTGCAAGTGCTGGATCAAAGTGCCGCCCTGGCAGACGTTGAGAATCTGAAGCCCGCGACAAATCGCCAGTATAGGGAGATCTCGCGCCAACGCCTCTTTCAGCAGGGACGCTTCCAGTGCATCACGTTCACCGTCCGGCTCATCCGTTTCCGGGTGCCGCGTTTCGCCATAGAGCTCCGGATCGACATCTGGTCCGCCGGTGAGCACTAAGCCCTCGAAACCATCCAGGGACAAGGAGACGTTCGCCCCCTGCAGCACCGGATCGATCCCAGCTGCCACTAGCGCGTCGCGGTAGGGTACAACTTTATCCGCCTCCCTATATATGACGAGCACCTTTTTACTCACAGAGCTAAGGGTCATTGTCGCATTTTCCACTTTCGGTTAAGATGAACCTGTATGGCGGCTTAAAGAGCCCCGTCGCCGATTGCCTCGTCGGCAAGGCACCCTCGAGCGTCCATTATTCGGGAGAGCCAATGCTGATCCGATTAGGCTACGACATTCAGTTCGACATTCCAGCGGCCGTCCCGATGGTCGCGATGCTGCACGTTCATCCCTCCAGAATCGGCGACCTGCGGGAGCCCGATGAGCTGCGGCTCAGCCCGGCAGCGCCTGTTGACATGTATCGCGACTCGTTTGGCAATATCTGTTCCCGCTTCGTAGCGCCCGCCGGACCCGTCCGGCTCTACAACTCGACTTTGATTGAGGACTCAGGTGAACCTGATCCAACCAATCCCGGCGCCAGGCAGGTGCCTGTTCAAGATCTGCCGCCGGAAGTCCTCCGGTTCTTGCTCGCTTCCCGTTATTGCGAGGTGGATCAACTTATGAACACGGCCGGCGATCTGTTCACGTCGAGTGCACCGGGATGGTCGCGGGTACAAACGATCTGTGACTGGGTCAACGCGAATATCACGTTTGGCTATAACTTCGCCAGCCCCACCAAGACTGCCCGTGATGTTTATGCGGATCGCCGCGGTGTCTGCCGCGACTTCCAGCATCTGGCCATTACGTTTTGCCGCTGTATGAATATTCCGGCACGCTACGCCACTGGCTACCTGGGCGATATCGGCGTTCCCGCACGACCGCCCATGGATTTCAGCGCCTGGTTTGAGGCGTACATCGGCGATCATTGGTGGACCTTCGACGCGCGTAACAACCGTCCGCGAATTGGACGCGTCCTGATGGCCACCGGCCGCGATGCCGCCGACGTAGCGATCACCACTTCCTTCGGAAATGCCTGGTTGAAAAACTTTGTGGTGGTGACCGACGAAGTCGCGCCGCTGGAGCACAGTCATCAAGGAATGCGGGCGTGACTGCGCAACCACCGAACTAGGCTTTCGAAGCTAAATTGGTTGGCTTCGTAGAGCGCGGCGACAAAAGTGTAAGTGTCCTCGGCACCGGCGATGAGCCGCGCGCCGTTGATGACGAGAAACGTATAGGTGGCGGCGAACGCCGTGCGCTTGTTGCCGTCGATGAATGCATGGTTCTGCGAAAGGCTCTCCCAAAGTGCGGCGGCTTCCTCGATCAGGTCCGAATAATAGCCAGTCTGCGGCCGATAGAGTGCCGCTTCCAGCGACCCAGGATCTCTGATGCCGTGAGAGCCCCCGTAACGTTCGATCTGGTCGGCATGTATGACGAGTACTTCAACTACCGTGAGGTAGTCCGTCATTCAGCAAGTTTTTTATAAAGGGGGCCGTATTGTTCATGGCTTCCGAGATAAGCGTTCATGACGTGTGCGCGGGGCTTACCGTACTTGCGCTTTTCGAGTAGATCGGCAAGCGCTTCGTCCACGAGCGCCTGAAGCTGCCGTCCTTCTTTGTCGGCAAGCGTGCGGACGGCCCTTAGTATCTTAGAATTGACCTGGGTGGCAAATTTCTCGCGGTTCTGGGCCATAACCGGCTCCCTTTTCTACTAACTTAACATATATCATGACAGATCATGATTCGTCAAGAAACTAGGGGCTACAGTAGTAGTCAAGTCCGACTATCATGAACCATGAACCCGGTCGAATTCCTCCAGTCCTGGTTTCAGGCGCAAACCGACGGCCAGTGGGAGCGCGTTCGCGGCGTGACCATAGAGACGCTCGACACGCCCGGCTGGATGGTTACCATCGATCTAGCCGGCACCCAACTCGACGGCCGAATGATGGCCTCGATTCAAAAGGAGCACTCCGAAAGTGACTGGCTGGTGTGCGAGGTCGAACAAAACCAGTTTCGCGGGCAAGGTGATTCTCAAAAGCTTGTAGCCATTCTTGACATCTTCCAGCACTGGGCCAGCGCTTCCAGCACTGGGCCAGCGTAGCCTGCAAGTTAGAATAGGCGCTTGAGCACAATCTTCACTCGTGAACGGCTGATCGATCAACGCTTGGAATGGAAGCAAGCCGGCAAAAAGGTGGTCTTTACCAACGGCTGTTACGACATCCTGCATCCCGGCCATATTCGATTGCTCGAAAGTGCGCGCTCGCTGGGCGATATTTTAATCTTGGCATTGAATACCGACGCCAGCGTCCAGCGGTTGAAAGGTCCCACGCGGCCGCTCGTATCGCAGGATGAGCGAGCGGAGCTGGCAGCCGCGCTGCAAGCTGTGGATGCGGTCACCCTCTTCGACGAAGACACGCCGCGCGAGCTGATCGCTGCCGTGCTGCCGGACATTCTGGTCAAGGGCGCCGACTGGTCGCACTTCATCGCCGGTCGTGAAGAAGTTGAAGCCGCCGGTGGCAAGGTGTTGGCGCTCCCGCTGGAGCCGGGATACTCGACTACCGGAATCCTAGAGGATGTGCTCGCGCGCGGCGCTTAAGCCGAGCCTCCATCCTGTCCACGATAAGATGGGAGCAGAAACACGTGATCGGCGCCCAAAGCCTATCACGCGCCACCCTTCGTGATCCATCCCGCCATACGCGACCTGTTTCAATCGCTCAGCCGCGACCCGGCATTTCAAGAGGCCGTTACACGGCTAATCCGCAATCCGTCGGCGCACGGTTCGCTCTCTGGTCTCACTACCACGGCCAAAGCGCTGTATTTGGTGTTGCTCTGGCAAGCTACCGAACGAAACCTGATAGTTGTGGTCGACGGCAACAAGGAAGCCGAGGCGCTTGCGGAACTGGTCGAAACATTCTTCGACCTGCTGGTCACCTCAGACTTTCCGCGGCCGCAGGTCATCCCTGCCTTCGACGTGCTGCCCCTGCAGCGCTTGTCGCCGCATAGCGAAATCAGCGAGCAGCGCGCCGTCGGACTCTGGCGGCTGGCCTCGGGCAAGACGACCATCACCATCACACCGGTCGCCGCGGCGCTGCTTCGCACCGAGTCCGCGGATTTCTACAGACAGCTTGCATTGACGCTGCGCGTCGGAGAGGAGATTCCGCTCGAAGATTTGCTCGCGCACCTCGCAAGCATCGGCTACGAAAAACGGGACCCCGTGGAAATGGTCGGCGAATACTCGCTGCGAGGCGGCATCCTGGACATTTTCCCGGCTGAAGCTTCGAAGCCCATCCGCATCGAGCTGTTCGGGGATCTGATCGAATCGATCCGCAGATTCGACGTGGACACGCAGCGATCCGTTATGAAAATCGCCGAGACGACTTTGCTGCCGCTGGCCGAGTATCCGAAATCCAGGGAGCTTCTGCTTGAGCTCGCCGAGAACCTCGATGTAGCAAGTCCGGGAGATCCATTTCCGGGCTGGGAATTTCTGGTACCGCTGGTGCGCCCGCGGACGCAGTCGTTACTTTCGCTGGCCCAAAATCCAATCGTGGTTCTGGACGAGCCCGAGCAGGTGGCCGCTGCCGCCGACCGATTGTGGAAGCGGCTGGATGACTCACGCCCATTTCCCTGCCCTCCGGAACAGAATTTTTACGTGTGGCCTGAGCTGGCGGCGACCTTCGAGACTAAAGCGTCGCTGGCACTCCGAGAGTTAGATCTCGAGGTGAATCCAACCACACACCTGCCGGGTGAAAGTTCCCACTCCCGTCCCTCGCTCGCTTTCCACGGCAATGTTCAGGCGGCGGTCGCCGAAGCGCGCACTCTGGTGGAGCAAGGCTACCGCGTGGTTTTCTTTGCGCAATCCACCGGTGAGCTGGAGCGCCTGGCCGACATTTTTCAGGAGTACGCGGTTCCCTTCCAGCTGGGGCTCGATCCGGCCGACGCGACTCGGCCGTATCTGGCGGAACGCTCCTATGTCGCCGGCGAGACGGCCAGCACGCTGTTGGTCAAGGGGCTCGTTCGGCGCGGCGTCGTCTTTCCGGAACCGCGCATTGCCGTCTTCGGCTCGGAAGACCTCTTCGATCCGAGCGACCTGATCGCCAAGTCCGGACCGAACAAGTCGCAAATGGCGGCCTTCACCGCCGACATGGCCGATCTGAAGCCCGGCGACTATGTGGTTCACGTGACGCATGGCATCGGAAAATTTCTGGGTACTCGTGAGATCACTCAGGGGGAAAACAAGGGCGACTTCATGTTGCTCGAATACGCAAACGAAGCGAAGCTCTACGTGCCGCTGACTCGAATGGACCTGATCCAGAAATATCGGGGAGCGGGCGAAGGCGCCACGCCCGCACTCGACCGGCTGGGCGGGGCAACCTGGTCGCGAACCAAGTCACGCGTCAAGGCCAAGATGCGCGATATGGCCGACGAGCTGTTGAAGCTGTACGCACAGCGCCGCATGGCAGAAGGTTTTAGTTTTTCTCCCGACAGCAACTGGCAGCGCGAGTTTGAAGACGCCTTCGAGTTTTCCGAAACCAAAGATCAGCTCGCGGCCATCAAACAAATCAAGAAGGATATGGAGAACAAGAATCCGATGGACCGCCTGTTGTGCGGCGATGTCGGATACGGCAAGACCGAAGTGGCCATGCGCTCGGCGTTTAAGGCATTGGGCGACGGCAAACAGGTGGCCGTGCTTGCGCCGACAACGGTCCTTGCGTATCAGCACTTCGAAACGTTCAAGCGCCGCTTCGCCCCGTTCCCTGTGCACGTTGAGATGTTGAGCCGCTTTCGGGACAAGAAGCAGGTTGCGGCGGTGCTCGCCGGGCTGGCCGAGGGCAAAGTGGACATCGTGATCGGGACGCATCGCCTGCTTTCGCAAGACGTCCAGTTTCGCGATCTGGGACTGCTGGTTGTCGACGAGGAACAGCGCTTCGGAGTGCGCCACAAGGAGCGCATCAAGCAGCTCAAACACAACGTGGACGTCCTCACCATGAGCGCGACGCCAATCCCGCGGACGCTGCATATGTCACTACTCGGATTGCGCGATTTGTCGGTCATCGAAACGCCACCGAAAGACCGTTTGTCGATCCACACGGTGGTGGCGCATTACAATCCTGAGCTGATTCGCACCGCGATCGAGCAGGAGCTGGGCCGCGGCGGACAAGTCTATTTCATCCACAATCGCGTGGACAGCATCTTTTCACGCGCCGCCGATATCCAACAACTGATTCCCGGTGTTCGCATCGGCGTGGGGCACGGGCAGATGGGCGACACGGAGCTGGAGAAAGCGCTGCTCGGATTCATGCGCCACGATTACGATGTTTTCGTTTGTACGACCATCGCCGAAAACGGGCTCGATATTCCGCTGGCCAACACTATGATCATCGAGAACGCCGAGCGCTACGGACTTTCGGAACTCTATCAATTGCGCGGCCGTGTGGGGCGGTCAAACCGGCGGGCGTATGCGTACCTGCTGGTGCCGGCCGACACCGAGCTAAGCGAGATCGCGCGCAAAAGACTCGCCGCGCTCAAGGAGTTTAGCGACCTAGGCGCAGGATTCAAGATCGCCGCTCTTGACCTTGAACTTCGCGGGGCCGGAAATATTCTTGGCGGCGAACAGCACGGGCACATCGGAGCGGTGGGCTTCGACATGTACGTCCGGTTGCTGGAGGAGACGGTGCACGAGCTTAAGGGCGAAGAGGTGCCGCTCGAAGTGCATTCGACGCTCAACCTCGGTCTCGACATTCGTATTCCGAGCGACTACATCGCCGATGAACATCAGCGCCTGCGCGCCTATAAGCGAATAGCGGATGCCTCGAGCATAGAACAAGGCAGCGAGCTGCTGGCCGAGCTCGAGGATCGCTACGGTCCGGCGCCCGACGCGGTTCGAAGTCTACTCAAATTCTCGGTATTGAAGAGCGCGGCGCAGAAGCTTGGTATCGAAGCAATCGACCGGCGTCAGGGGGCGCTGAACATCAAGTTCCACCAGGAGGCTCGCATACAGCCCGATCGCCTGATGAACATCGTCAGCGACACTGAGGGTGCGCAATTCACGCCCGCCGGTGTTCTGCGGCTTCCGGTGGACGGCTCCGGCAACGCGGCCAAGATTCTGGATTTCCTAGAAGCGCGCTTAGCGCAGTTGCAACCATAGTGACTGTTACAATCAACAGAATGCGCTCGCTGATGCCCGGTCGCTGGGTCGCGATCACGATCTTCGTTTTTTCGTCGGTCTTGAATTATCTCGATCGCCAGGTGCTGGCGACCATGGTCGACATCTGGAGGACGCAGCCGGAGTTTCCGTTCACTTACGACGACTACGGGTTGCTGCTTTCGGTCTTTTCACTGGCGTACGCGCTGAGCGCGCTTTTCGTAGGCTGGTTCATCGATCGCGTCGGATTGAATCGGGGTGCTTGTATCGCGGTCGCGGTCTGGGCGGCCGCCAGCATCGGCACCGGCATGTCGCATAGTGTTCACGAACTGCTCTTCTGGCGAGCGCTGCTGGGCATGGCGGAAGCGAGTGGAGTTTCGGCCGTGGCGAAAGCGGTCGGCATGTATCTGCTGCCCAAAGAGCGCGCCGTCGGGTCCGCGATGAGCCAGCTTGGTTTGAGCCTGGGGGCTGGTCTGGCGCCGCGCTTCGCGGTCTACTTCGCTTATCAGTACAGTTGGCATTGGACGTTCTTCGCGGTCGGCATTTTGAGCCTGGCCTGGATTCCGGTATGGCTGCTTACCTCCCGCCTGATTCCTCCAGCCGTCGAGCCGAAACGGGATGCGGGAGCGGGGTCGTTCAGCTTGCTCAAAGATCCGAAACTGTGGGCGCTGATTATCGCCAATGCTCTGGGCATGACCGTTTATAGCCTTTGGACGAATTGGCCGCCGACTTATTTAATCCGCACCCATCATCTGACTCCTCCGCAAGCGGCCAACTACACCTGGATCGTTCCCATCAGCGGCTATTTCGGCGCGATGCTGGGCGGGTTCTTTTCGTGGCGCTTGATTCGAAACGGCATGAGTCCGGTGGCTGCGCGCAAACGCGCATGCCTGATCTCTGCATGCTTTCTGCTGGGGACAATGGCGATTCCGCTGCTGCCTACTCCCGCGTTGGCGACGGCCGGAATGTCGCTGAGCTACTTTTGGGTGTGTGCATGGAGTACGAACCATTACACCCTGCCGATCGATATTTACGGTGCCGACCGGGCGGCATTTGGCGTCGGGGCCTTAATCTTCGCCTACGGTACTATGCAGACCATTGTTTCGCGGCCGGTGGCCCAAATCATCGAAAGATACGGCTTCCAGCCGATCTGTTTTGTCTTTTCATTGCTACCGATTGCGAGCTATTTGTTAGTGCATTTGTTGATTCGGGACGACGCCGGCGTGGAGATGCCGGAGGTCGTAGAAGCGCCGGTCTAACCCCCAAACACCTTAGGCCAAAATACTGTCCCTAAGGGACTAACTTCTACGTAACATTTCTATACAAAAGCCGGTCTAATTACTAGTAAAGTGTTAAGTCGGAGGAGGTAACACTATGAAGGTTCTGTGCCCATATAAATGCGATTACTGCTTAAACCAAAAGGGAGAGACGAATCATTGGTGGCTCCGGCCTCAAGACTCGGAGCGCTTCACTTTACTGGCCTGGGACGAAGGCCTGGCGGGCCAAGAAGGATATGAGCACATCTGTTCGGAGTCGTGCGCGGCAAAAGCCCTGTCAAAGTGGATGGCCCGCAGACAATTTAATAAAAGCGACTCAACCACTCTGCTACGACCGCAGGTTTTTCCTGGCCCTCGACGTCCACTGTCACTAGCCAGGTGACCTCGTTGTCGGTCACTTTCTGCGCGGCGAAACGCGCGCGAATCCTTGATCCCGCCGGTACGGGTGAAACGAACCGGAGCCGGTTGAACCCGTAATTAATCCGCATCTTGAAATCGCCTTTTACGTTCACAGCCTGTTGTGACAATTGCGGGAGCAGCGATACGGTCAGGAATCCGTGAGCGATGGTTGAGCCAAAAGGCGTTTCGCGTTTAGCGCGTTCAGGGTCGACGTGGATCCACTGATGATCGCCGGTGACATCGGCGAAGCTGTCGATCATTTCCTGCGTGACGGTTAACCAGTCGCTAACACCCACTTCCTGGCCGGTGAGCGATTTCAGTTCCTCGATTCCGTTTACTACTCTCGGATTTGGCATCTCTCTCTTATAGCTGATTGCGGAAGGTAGTGGCAGGATCGGTTTGGGCGGCGCGCCAAGCTGGAACGAAACTCGCGAGCGCCGCAACGGCTACCAGCAGCGCGGAAACGACGGCAAAAGTGGTTGTGTCGATGGGTGTGACACCGTAGAGCAGAGTGGCCATCAACCGCGTGGAGGCGAATGCGCCGACGAGCCCCAGAGTAACACCGATAAGCGCCAGTTTCAGGGCGTGGCCAAGCACCAAAACAAGAACCTTCCGGGCATCCGCGCCGAGGGCCATGCGGATTCCGATTTCGTGGGTTCGTTGTGCTACTGAGTAGGCCATGACGGCATAAATGCCTAGCGTGGCGAGCAACAGCGCGAGGCCTGCAAAGACGCCCAGCACTACGGTTTGGAATCGCGGGCGTGAAAAGTATACTGCTCGTGCTTCGTCCAGCGTTTTTGCGGCAGTGACCGGCGAATCTTTGAGAATCTCGTTGACCCGGCGCGTGATCTGATGCATTAGCTGGTGCGGATCACTCGCGGTCCGAATCAGCAAACACGTAAATGGCGTCGTGTTCTGCATCTGCGGCACATACATCTCCGTGCTGAGATTCGATTCAAGTCCAACGTGCTGAGCATCGCGGATCACTCCGACGATCTCGCGTGGAACCGGTGTGCCGAGCCCTCGCCCACGAAACAGGCGTGCACCGCAAATGATCCGTTTGCCGATCGGATTTTCGCCCGGCCAGAAGCGCCGCGCCATGGATTCGCTGATGATTACAACATCCGGCGCACCGAATCGGTCGCGTTCCGTAAACTCACGCCCTCGTAGCAGTGGAAGACCGATCGTCCCGAAGTAAGAAGGACTGATGCTGATGTATCCGGCCGCAAGAATCTCGCCCTCTTTCTGGGGCCGGCCTTCGATGGTAAACGTTCGTCCCTGATTCCACTCGCCGATAGGAAGATTGGTCGCCGAAGCTACCGAAATGACTCCGGGAAGAGACCGGACGTGCTCGACCACCCGTTCGAAGTCCGCGGAGACTTGTTGCTCGCTGGAATATTGCTCCGGACGAACTCCGAAATTCGTCGTCAGAAGGTTCTCGGTCGGGAATCCAGTGCGCGCAGTTTCGAGCGCCGCGAAAGTTCGAATCATCAGCCCCGCTCCGACCAGCAGCACCATCGCCAACACCACTTCCGCGATTACAAGCGCATCCCGAGTCCGGCTGCCGCGCCTCCCTTCCGAAGCACCGCGGCTGCCTTCCTTCAATGCGTCATTCACGTCGAGCCGTGAGATACGGCCGGCAGGCGCGAGTCCAAACAGAATTCCGGTGACCAGCGAAACAACTCCGGTGAAGAGGAGAACGTTCCAGTTGATGGCGACTTCCTGGAGCCGCGGAATGCCGGCCGGATTGAGTGCGATTAAAGCTGCAATGCTCCAATGTGCCAGGAGAATTCCGAACAGCCCGCCGGCAACGGCGAGCAACAAACTTTCGGCCAGAAGCCGGCGAACGATATCGAGGCGTTCTGCTCCAAGCGCGGCACGGATGGCGAATTCTTTATGCCGTCCCGCCGCCCGAACAAGCAACAGGTTGGCGACGTTGGCGCACGCTATAAGCAGCACTAACGCCACTGCACCCAATAGCAATAGCAGCGGCAGCCGGGCGTCGCCGGTTAGTTCATCACGCACCGGGACTACGGCTGCTCCCCAGCCTCTATTAGTCTTGGGGTAGTCGAGCGTTAGTTGCCGCGCGATCGAACTTAGCTCAGCGCGGGCCTGCTCCAGGGTCACTTTCGATTTGAGCCGGGCTACGGCGACAAGGTAATAAAAATTGCGGGCGCTGCGATCGGGATCGAGCGTGATCGGCGTCCACAGCTCGGCCTCGTAGCTCCAAAACTGAAAACCGCGTGGCATCACTCCCACGACTGTGTAGTTCTGTTGATTGATGGAAATGGTCTTACCGATCAGTGTGGGATCGCCACCGAAGCGCCGCTTCCATAGATCGTCGCTCAGGATCACAACGTGGCCTGCGCCGGGCTGTTCCTCTTCGGGTAAGAAAGCTCGGCCTAGCACCGGCATTACGCCGAGGGTCGAGAAGAGTGTGCTCGACACCTGGAGTCCGAACACTTTCTCGGGCCGGTCACCGCCCGTGAAATCAAATGCCGCCCCGGTCAACGCGGCCGTCTGCTTAAAGGACCGGCTGCGATCGCGCCAATCCTGATAGTCCGCCGCGGAAAGGTTATTGACTCCGCCAGATGGCGGCTGCTGCCACAAGATCACCAGGCGGCCGGGATCTTTATAAGGAAGCGGGCGGATGAGAACGGTATTGACCAGGGTGAAAATGGCCGTGTTCGCGCCGATGCCGAGCGCCAGCGTCAATA
>DATMMD010000085.1:0-30355 GCA_035569875.1 Bryobacteraceae bacterium | reverse complement strand
ACCGGTCGAAGCGCAGAAAGTACGAGCGCTGGCCAAGGACCCAGCCATCATCGCCGAGGTGCAGCAGGATATTCAGTCTGGGCGCAATGCCAATGTATCGGCCACGCCCACGTTGATCCTGACCCATCGGTCGAAGCAGTATCGGGTTCCCGGGGGCGCCAGCTACGAAATATTGCGCCGCTTCATCGACCAGTTGCTCTCCCAATAGCGTGCGGCGGTTGATCCTACCTTTGCGCCTGATCATGGCGGCGGTCTTTCTCTACGCCGCATATACGAAACTCCGTGAGCCCTGGCTGGTATTTGCGATGTCGATCGACGCCTACCAGCTATTGCCTCAGTGGGCGGTTTTGACGCTGGGCCGGACCATCCCATGGCTGGAGTTATTGCTGGGCTTGCTGCTGGCGATGGGCATCGCGCTGCGCTACACCGCAGCCGCAGCCGCGATTTTGCTGGGCGTCTTCTTCGGCATTATGGTGCATGCCTACGCGCAAGGGCTGAAGATCGATTGCGGATGCTTCGGCCTGGGCGAGCCAATCACCGCCAGGACTCTGCTGCGAGACGGCGTGCTGCTGGCGGCCTGCCTCACTCTGACCTTTCTTGCGGTTAGACAACGAGCTCGGAGATTCGTGGCTCAGGAGAACAAACTCGCCACCCAATCCTGAAGCCATTGCCAGGTCAGGCGGAGCTCGTCCCGAAACCGGATAACGCGTTCAAAACCAGGTGGAGGCTCGAACAAATTATCGGATAGTGAACCTTCCTTCAGCTCGGTGACCTCACTGGTCGTTTCTTCATGCGCGGAAGTCTTCTTCAGCAAAACGGCGAGCCCGTTGGGCTTCGGTCCCGTTTGATTGATTTTAATAACCGGCGGTCCGTACGCTTGGCCGACAACGTGGCCGACAAGCACCGCCTCAGGCGTTTGCGAAGGCAACCCCTCTGAATCGATGTACCAGCCGTCGATTACAGTTTCGCCCTCGATTCGGCTATCGCGTTCGTGCGTGATCAGATGCCGAGCTGTCCGGCCAAAGAAGGTCCGGCGTTCGCCGGTATCCGCAGTTGCTCGATCTGTGGTGATCACGGCGGCGGCAGGCAGAGGTTTTGCCGCAAGGCGCGGCGAGTTGAATGGATGTACAGTATATTGGCGTGAATCAAAATCCCAGACCGTCAGGCGGCGGTTACCAAAATCCAAAACTTGGACGCGTTTGTGATTCCCATTTAGATCGGACCAATCCGAGCGCCGCAGTGTGCCCTTATAGTATTCAGTCTCGACAGACTGCCATTGCGTGGATTTCGTAACGGTAGTTATCTTCCAGTCGGCTGGGAGCGAACTGGCCATGGATGCCATCATGCCGAGCGTGCATAGAGCCTTCGAGCGCATGATAACTCCTGCGCTAAGAGTACCAAAATAAAAAAGGCCGGACTATTGGCCCGGCCTTTCACATGGAGCAAGAAGCGGCTTTACCTGGCAGCAAGTAAAGCGCGCAAATGGCGCGCCCGTTCAGGCGACCGAAGCTGGCGCAAGGCCTTGGCTTCGATCTGACGGATGCGCTCGCGAGTGACATCAAACTCCTGACCGATCTCCTCCAGAGTGTGCTCGCGCTCGCAGCCGATGCCGAAGCGCAGCCGGATCACTTTTTCCTCTTTTGGAGACAGGGTCTTTAGAATATTGGCGGTCTCATCCCGGACGTTGGAGTCGATCACGGCATCCACCGGGGAACCTACCCAGCGATCTTCAATCAGGTCGCCCAGCGCCGATTCACCATCGCGGCCTACGGGCGTTTCAAGCGACACCGGATCGCGCGAGATGGTCTTCAGCTTCTGGACTTTCTCTACCGGAATATCCATCCGGCGGCCGATTTCATCGTTGGTGGGAGCGCGGCCCAGTTCCTTTTCAAGCTCGCGCGTGGCGCGCAGGAACTTGTTCATGCTCTCGTTCATGTGCACCGGAATGCGGATGGTGCGAGACTGATCGGCGATCGCGCGCGTAATGGCTTGCCGGATCCACCAGGTGGCGTAGGTAGAGAATTTGTAACCGCGCCGGTATTCAAACTTGTCGGCGGCGCGCATTAGACCGATGTTGCCTTCCTGGATCAGATCCAGCAGGTGCAGCCCGCGGTTGACGTATTTCTTAGCGACGGAGACCACCAGTCGCAGGTTGGCTTCCACCAAGTCTTTCTTAGCGCGCTCGGCTTCGATTTCTCCGTGACGGATTACGGACAGGCTATGCTTCAGATCGATCAGTGATGCGCCGGCCGCGGTCTCGAGCTTGCGAATCTCGCGCTTCAGCTCGCGCGCCCGGGCCTGCGCTGCCACACCGTTACGGCCCTCAAGCTTGCGGAATTCGAGATCCAGATGAGCCAGTTGTTCCACCGCATGCTCGATTTCCTTGGCGAACTGCTTCCAGCGTGAGGGGAGCCACGCTACCCGGCGGATCTCTCGTGAAATTTCCACCTTGCAGCGGTTGAGTTTGCCAATCCACCGGCGCCGGATCTTCTTGTTGCTCAGCGGGACAGAATCCACTCTCTCGAACAATTGCTGTTCACGCTTGTGCAGCGCGATGATCTCGGTGAACTGCGCACGGACCTCGGTCTGTTTCTTCGTGTCGGCGGGGCTGCCTTCTTCAACGTCTCCCAGGTCTACAAAGTTGTCCAGCTCCTCTTCGCCCTGCTTCAACAGCTCGGCGACCTCGACCACGCGTAGCTGCACCACCGCGGAGCGGCTGATGGATTTTTGCATCCGCAGCTTTCCCCGCTCCATTCGCCGGGCCAGGTTGACTTCTCCCTCGCGAGTCAATAGCGGTACAGCGCCCATTTCGCGCAAATACACTCGCACCGGATCGTCGGTGTAGATCGACTCTTCGACCTGCTGGGCAGCAGGGAACTCTTCATCCTGAACTTCCTCGGGGTGGAAGAAATTAGTCTCTTCGTCGAACGGGATCCCGAGAGGCTCGTGACTGTCTGTTAAAAATTGATCTTCAAACTGATCCACTGAAATACTCACCTCCCAGCCGGGCACAAACGTTGCTCCCGCATGGGGTTATGTTAAACTGGCTATGCAGACTCCCGCCTCCGCTGCGCCGTAAGCCGCTCTGCCGTCCGTGTGTAGCAATCGATTATAACTCGAATCGATTTCGAAGTTAAGCCCTAAATAGAAGATGTTTATGTTTGGGATTGGTTACACTAAACTTAGTGCTCCTGGCCAGATCGGCCGGATACCAGGACGAGCGGGACTCAAGACCGTTTGTGAAGCACTAAGTTCTTCAATTCATTAAGAAAAGCTTCGACGTCTTGAAAGTCCCGGTACACCGAGGCGAAGCGCACGTAGGCGATTTTATCGAGGCTCTTGAGCCTGTCCATGAGCATTTCTCCTATATTTGTAGTACTAATTTCGCGATCAGAATTATCGGAAAGACTGCTCTCGACGGCGTCGACCAGTTCAGCCAGCTTCGCCATGGGCACCGGCCGCTTTTCGGAGGCCTTCAGGAGCCCGTTCAGTACCTTTTGGCGGTCAAACTTCTCCCGCCTCCCGTCCTTCTTCACGACCATGTAGGGGATCTCATCGCTCCGCTCATAAGTCGTGAAGCGCCGCTCACATTTTTCACATTGCCGGCGCCTGCGGATAACGTCTCCCTCCTTGCTTTCCCGCGAGTCAATGACGCGGTCTTGTTTGAATCCACAAAACGGGCAAGTCATAGGGAAATGTCCTTGGGTAGCTGCCTGAATTTACGCCAGGTCAGGCCTTCTTGAAATGCACAGATCAAGCCAATCGGCACAATAACTACAAAGGTAATAATCCAAATGAAGACCGCGAGCCCAGCCGCCGCTTCAACGGGAAGGCCATATATCTCTGTAAACACTGCAATTGAGACTATCTGGACTCCACCACCAATTCCAGGAATCTGAACAATGCTTCCGAACGCCATGAAGCCCAAGATTATTACTACATCAGTAATTTTAAATTGTGCACTGATAGGAAACGAGCGGAAAAGTGCGTAATAGGCGGTTATGATCAATGCCCATTCCAGGACGGTATAGAGTAATAGCAAGACTAAGGACCGAGTATTACGAGTGCCTTGCAGACCTTGAGAAAACGCCTTTAGCATTCTTTCTACACGCTTGTAGTAATTCTCGGGCAGGAACGTGATCGCGCTGAGGAGCCGGGCCTGAGCGGAATCAGAGAAATTTCGAAACAGCATCAGGAGAAGCAAGCATACGACCCCGATTCCAGCGACTACGTAGCCCCCGGCCCCCAGCGCCCATCGCAGAGCGGGTCCCAAGGCCAGGCCCCGGCTGGGAATCCATGCCAGAGCCAAACCGAACAGCAGTAGTACGGCGAGGAGATCCAAAATGCGTTCCAGCATCCAGGCCGCGACCTGGGATGAAAAGGGCACGCCGGCGCTGATCGCGATCAGATAGGGCCGCACTACTTCACCGGCCCGACCGAGCAGGACCACGGCCGTGAATCCGATGGCTGTATCATAGGTCAGTTTGCGGACCGTCCGAGTACTTCCGAGAGGCCGGAGCATCACCTCCCAGCGCAGGGCACGGCCCCAATAGGTCAGTAAGATCAGCACGATGGAGACGCTCAACCAAGCCGCGTTCACATGCGAGAGCGTGCTGAGGAAGAGCCGCCATTGAAACGAGCTTCCCCGGACGCGGTAAAGTAGCCCCGCGATGAGCAGCAAAGCTCCGGCGGCGAGCAGGAGCCTGGCGGTCCACCGGCGGGGTCGAGGGCGGTCACCGGGCGCTAGCACCCGGCTCCTATGGGCGCGGCTCCACTGGGCGCACGGGGCCCGGAACTGGTACGCTGTACATGACCCTTGTAGAATGTAAATCTTGGATTCAAGTGAACTTCTTATCATAAATCCTCGTTTCCTACAGTGGAAGCAGGAGATAAGAGGAATCATGGCCACGGTGGCAGTTCCGGCAGCAAAATGGAATTGGGCGCCACCCTTTTCACAACCTCGGGCGAGCATTGGCTTGGACGCAGATGCCCAACTCGTAGAACGCTGCCTCAGCGGCCAGGACGCTGCGTGGGAAGACCTTGTCAAGGTGCATACCCGGCGGGTTTACTCGATCTGCTACCGGTTCACCAGCAGCGATGCGGAGGCGCAGGATCTGACGCAGGATGTTTTTCTGCGAGTCTTCAAGAACCTGAAGAGCTTTCGATCGGGTGAAGGATTGTTCGTGGTTTGGTTGACTAGGCTGACGCGGAATCTGCTGATCGATCATTACCGCCGGACGCGGTCGGACCGCGCTACGGAGTCAATCGACGATCATGTCATGGCGATCGAGGAGAGCACGGCGATGTCGGCCAGGACAGACGGAATGCTGGCAGGCCGAGAGGCGAGCGAGTTGTTGCAGGCGGCTCTGCAGAAGCTTTCACCGGAGTTGCGAGAGACGGTGATACTGCGCGATCTCGAAGAATTAGAATATCGGGAGATCGCCCAAGTGCTCAATGTTCCGGAAGGAACCGTGAAGTCGAGGCTCAACCGCGGGCGGGCGGAACTGGCTCGCGTGCTGCGGCGAAATAAGGTTCGGGTATGACGTGCGCTGAGCTGGAAATCCTGCTGTGCGACTACGTGGACGGAACACTCCACGGTGAGGAGAAGTCTGCTCTCGAGAGTCATATCGCCGGATGCAGCGCGTGCACGGAGTTAGCGAAAGACGTTGCAGGCGCGACGGCGTTTTTGGAACGCGTGGCGACGGTCGAGCCTCCGGCGGAATTGCTAACGCGAATCCTGCACGAGATTCCGCACGGCCGCCAGCGCGCGGCCGACCGGCCATCCTGGTGGCGCAGGCTTTTCGGTGGCTGGATCGAATCCGTGCTGCAGCCGCGCTACGCCATGGGGATGGCGATGACGATTCTGTCGTTTTCAATGCTGGCGCGCTTCACTGGCATCGAGCCGCGGCAATTGAATCCGCAGGATCTGGATCCGGTGAAGATCTGGCAGGCGGTGGACGATCGGGCGCATCGGATTTGGGACCGGGGGGTGAAATACTACGACAACCTGCGATTGGTGATCGAGGTTCAGTCGCAATTGAAGGAATGGACTGAACAGGCGCAGGTGCAAGGCACGGAGAGCAGTGGACAGAAGGCGGACGCTGGGGCGCCGGCCGCCGCCGCTGGTGGAACTATAGGAAGTGGAACGCCCGGTAGTGGAACGAATGACAAGAGGTAACTAAGATGAATTGCGTGAATCATCCCGATTTGCCGGCCATAGCTTATTGCCGGGCCTGCGGCAAGGCGCTTTGCGAAGCCTGCCGCGTGAGCGCTGGAGGAACCGTATACTGCCAGGAGCATGCTCCGGTGGCCGCAGGAGCGGGAGCCGCGGCGGAATCGTCGCCTTATACAGCGCCCGCGCCAGCTTCGGTGAACGCGCGTGGGCCCGTTCCTGACGTGGGGGCCTCGCCGGGGCTCGCTTTCCTGCTCGGCCTTATTCCAGGCGTGGGAGCGATTTATAACGGCCAGTACGTCAAAGGACTGATCCACGTAGTAGTTCTGGGCGTTCTCATCAGCATCGTCAGTAGCAACGAAGCCTCTGGCGGCCTGGAGCCATTGTTCGGGATGATGATAGGCGTTTGGGTGTTTTACATGGCGTTCGAAGCCTATCACACGGCTCGGAAGCGCCAGCTCGGGCAGCCAGTGGATGAATTCTCCAGCCTGGTGCCGCTGCACGGCCAGCAAGCGAGCTTTCCGGTGGGACCAGCGGTTCTGATTGCCGTGGGACTACTGTTCCTACTAAATAACATGGAAATTATCCGCTTCAGCCAGATCGTCCGCTATTGGCCAATCGCTTTAATTGCGCTGGGAGTGTACATGCTGTACGAGCGTCTGTCGTCCGCCGAACACCGGCCTTCCCCTCCCACCGGCGTACAGGAGGCCACCCATGAACGACAGTAGTTACAATCTCGTTCAAGCGATCCGTGGGCCGATCATGCTGATCCTGCTGGGAACGTTGGTGGCCATGGATTATTTCGGCGTATACGGTTTCAGCCGGACGTGGCCAATCTTGATCATCGCTTTCGGCTTGCTTAAGTTGCTGGAGAAATTGGTGGCGCAGCCGCTGCCGCCTCCTCCCATGGGGCCGCCCCCCATCGATAACCATCCCCAGGGAGGGAATGTGATATGAGACGCGGGTCGGTCATCGGACCGTTAATTCTGATCGTAATCGGCGCGCTGTTTCTGATGAGGAATCTGTGGCCGGATATTCCTCTGGCGGATCTGATTTCGCGCTATTGGCCCTTTGTGTTGATCGCCTGGGGCGGGCTGCGGTTAATCGAGATTCTGTTCGCCGCGGCGATGTCGAAGGCAATTCCGCGCAACGGGATTTCAGGCGGCGAATGGATGCTGGTCTTTCTGATCTGCGTCATCGGCGGTACGATGTACACGGCCCGCCACTATGCGTCGTGGTTTCCTGCTGGACGGGCCTGGCGCGGCGTAATGGTCAACATGGGCGAGCCCTATGACTATACTTTGGCGGCGGCGGAGAAGCCGTGCGTGAAGAATTGCAGAGTGGTGATTGAAAGCTTTCGCGGGAATGCGAAGATTACTGGTGCCGACGGGACCGCGGTGAAGGCCGGCGGCCGCGAAACCATCCGCTCGTTCCAGCAGTCTGACGCCGACAACGCCAACAAGGAGACGCCGCTCGAATTGATCCAGCAGGGCGACCAGATCATCGTGCGCACCAATCAGGACCGGGTCAGCGATCGCACGCGGGTGAATTCGGATCTGGAGATCACGGTTCCGATGGGCTCGTCCATTGAAGCGCATGGACGCTTGGGAGATTTTGACATCCAGAATGTGAATGGCGGCGTGGATATCAACAGCGACAATGCGGGCGTGCGGCTGGAAAACATCGGGGGCGATGTGCGCGTCGATCTGCGCAAGAGTGACATCATTCGCGCGATTGGCGTCAAAGGCACAGTGGACCTCAAAGGCCACGGCCAGGATGTGGAGCTGCAGAACATCGATGGACAGGTGAACGTGGGCGGCACCTATGTCGGCCAGATACAGCTTCGGAATCTTGCGCAGCCGCTGCGTTACGAGGATCCGCTGATCACGGTGAGTCTCGAAAAGCTGCCCGGCCAGATTCACATGGGGCTGGGCGAGTTCACCGGCAGCAATCTGATCGGGCCGATCCGTTTGAACGCGAGATCGCGCGACGTGCAGATGTCGGACTTCACGCAGTCGCTGGATTTAACGCTGGAGCGCGGCGATGTGGAGCTGCGGGCGGGCAAGACCGTGCCGAAGATCGAGGTCCACACGCGGTCAGGGGATATCGACTTGGCGCTGCCGGCCGGCGCGAAAGTCGATTTAAAGGCGTCGACCGATCGAGGCGAGGCGCATAACGACTTTGGCCCGCCGCTCACGGTGGACGAGTCGAATCGGGGAGCGACGATCGTGGGCAACAGCGGCGGACCGCAGTTGCGGTTGGAGACCGGGCGCGGAGCGGTCACGGTGCGCAAGGCAGGCGCCGAGGACGTGACGTTCCCGAGCATTCCGTCGCCGCCCGATGCTCCGAAGGAGCCGAGGCCGCCGCTGAAGGTGGAGCGGCAATAACACTTGACGCGCGCGGCGCGGTAGAGCGTTGACCCTTAACCTCGCTGCTGTGATGTGAAGAACGTGGACGAAATCGTATTCCAAGTTGAGGTATCCGAGGAATCGGGGAAAGTGGAAGATGCAGTGCGATGTCACTTTGATCCCGGCGGGGCTCCGCGCAAAATAAGACTTCACTTCATTGCAGGTCCAATATCGGTTCAACCTTGATTGGTTCAACCTTGATTGGTTCCAACCTTAGAAATTGCCCAGAAGGGCTTCTTGTACTTCCGACGTGTCACGGTACCGAATCAGGACTCCCTCGCACTGGGAACATTGCGAAACATCCTGCGACAGGCAGCCGTCGACCTCGAAACCTTTTTGAATAATCTGGATTGAGCTCTTGGAGCCCGCCTTGAAGGTGGAGCGGCGATAACATACCTAGCCGCAGGTCGGGGCAGTCAGGGACCTGCCCCACCACGGCTAGCGCAGGAGCATTATTCGGACGTCGGCGACATTGGTGCCTGTCGGTCCGGTCTTGATCAGATTCCCTAAATGTTCGAAGAAGCGATAAGAGTCGTTGTTGGCGAGATGGGCGGCGGCGTTGAGACCTTTGGCTTCAGCGCGTGCGATCGTCCTTCCATCGGCGATGGCGCCGGCTGCATCGGTGGGACCGTCGGTTCCATCAGTTCCGGCACTGAGGACGGCCACGTCCTTCATGCCAGCGATATCCTGCGCCGCAGCTAGCGCGAACTCCTGGTTGCGGCCGCCCAAGCCTGCGCCGCGAATGGTAACAGTGGTTTCACCGCCTGAAATCACGCACGCAGGAGGCTTTACCGGCCGACCAGTGGCGCGGATCTCTTTCGCGATCGCGGCATGCACGCGCGCGACATCCCGGGTTTCGCCTTCGATGAAGGTGGATAGCACCAGAGTGTGATAGCCGAGCGCACGGGCTTGCTGGGCGGCTGCATCCACTGCCAAACGATTGCTCCCAACGATCAGGTTTTGAACCTTCTTGAAGACTTTGTCGCCGGGCTTGGGTGTCTCGGAAGCGCTGCCGCTCAGCCGTTCGCCGACAGCCTCAGGGACTTTGCCGGATATTCCGTATTTGGCGAGGATCGACCTCGCGTCGGCGAACGTAGAGCGGTCTGGAACGGTTGGGCCGGAACCGATCACATCCAGGTCGTCGCCGATGACATCGGACAAGATGAGCGTGAGCACCGTCGCGGGCCACGCGAGTTGGGCAAGTTGCCCGCCCTTCACCGCGGAAATGTGCTTTCGAACGCAATTCAGCTCGTGGATATTCGCGCCGCAATGGAGCAGCAGGCGAGTGGTCTCCTGCTTCTCCTCCAGGGTGATCGGCGGGGCGGGCAAGGGCAGCAACGCGGAGGCGCCTCCCGAGATCAGGCATATGGCCAGGTCGTCAGAGCCGGCGTGGCGCGCGATTTCTGCGATGCGGTGCGCCCCCAACTCGCCATTGCGGTCGGGGATGGGATGGCCGCACTCATTGATCTGGATGCGCCGAAGCCGGGCGGCGTGACCGTACTTGATGTTGATAAGACCGCCGGCGATCTGCTTTCCGAGCAGCCGCTCGACGGCCTGCGCCATTTCGGCGCTGGCTTTTCCGGCGCCGATCACATGCACATTACGAAACGACTCAAGGCGATACCGCTTGCGGCCGGCCGTCAGAACGTTGCGAGTTAGCTTTACGTGCCGCAACACAGCCTGGGCGGGGTCGGCCGCTTTCAACGCAGCGTGAAAGATCCGAAGAGCGTCTCGCGACAGAGAAGGAGGCATGCGCGCCGTTAGGAAAAGATTGGCAGCTTTAGGATGGCCGCCACAATCACAGCCGGATCATCGGTGTCGATCTGAATCGAATGGTCGGCTCTCCGATACGCAGCGCGGCGATCCTCATAGAGCTGTTTGAATTTCCCGGCGTCGCGGGCGAGTGGCCGGTGCGTGGCGGTTTCCACGCGGGCGCAAACTTTGGGAAACGGGCAATCGAGCCAGATGGTCACACCATTGTCCTCCAACAGCGTGTGATTCCCGTGTTGAGCAAAGGCGCCGCCGCCGAGCGCCACCACCATAGGTTTTCCGCGCACCACTTCGTCGACGCGTTTGCGGATCGCCGCGCCTTCGATCTTTCGGAATGTCTCTTCTCCGTCGCTGTCGAAGATTTCGGCGATGCTGCGGCCTTGCTGGGCCTCGATGTCTTCGTCGATGTCGGCGAAGGCCCAGCCCAGTTCATGGGCGAGCAGGCGTCCGACAGTTGTTTTGCCGGAAGCCATGAAGCCCACCAGATAAATTCCCGGTGTGCGCTTGAGCTTGAGGATCATCCGATCCACACCTCCGCACTACGGCCTTTCCGCTCAATCATGGATCTGCATCTCCGGCAGGCAAGAAGCCATAATAGTACAATGCAGGACGAGCTGTTGCCGCTTTTCCCTCTCCAGGTGGTCTTATTCCCGCGAACGTCTCTGCCACTGCATATCTTCGAGGAACGCTATAAGCAGATGGTGGACGAGGTGGTCCGCGGCAAGGCTGAATTCGGCGTGGTGCTGGCAGGCGAGAAGGGCATCGTGAACACTGGCTGCACGGCTTCGATTGAAAAGATCATCAAAAAATACCCGGACGGCCGGATGGATCTGCTCACGGTGGGACGCCGGCGTTTTGAGATTATTCTTCTGAACGACGAGAAGCCGTATCTGCGCGGCGCGGTGGAATTCTTCGACGATGAAGAGTCGGAGCCGATAACGCCCGAGGTCCGCAAGCGCGTAATGGAAGCTTACAACGACATTCGGAAGCTGGAACAGAACGAGGCGCCGCACGATCCGGAGCTGACCGATCCGCAGCTTAGTTTTCAATTGGCTCAAGTGGTGCCGGATCTGGATTTCCGGCAGGTGCTGCTGGCCACGCGTTCGGAAGCGGACCGCATGAAGCAGTTGGCCGATTTCTTCCCCGGATACAGCTCCCGCCAGCGCCAGATCCAACACGCTCGCGCTGTGGCTCCCACCAACGGACATGCCAAGTGGCCGCCGGGCGTGTGAGGATCGAAGAACGGCAGCACCTGATCATCGACGCCGACGACACGCTCTGGGAAAACAACATCTACTTCGAGCGCGCCTTCGACGAGTTCTGCGATTTTCTCGCGCACTCCAACATGCTGGCCTCGGAGGTTCGGGCTGTGCTGGATGAAATCGAGACGGTTAACAGCAAGATCCATGGCTACGGGACTCTCAATTTCGCAAGAAATCTGACGGAGTGCTATCACAAACTGGTGGAGCGCGACGTCCGCTCGGAGGACCTGCCGAAGATCATGAGCTTCACCGAGCAGATTCTTCATCACCCGATGGAGCTGATCCCCGGGGTGGAGGAAACGCTGGAATATCTTTCGTTGCGGCACGACCTGACGCTGTTCACCAAGGGGAATCCGGAGGAACAGAAGCTGAAGCTGGACCGGTCAGGCCTCGCGATTTATTTTGGTCACACCGCCATCGTGAAGGAAAAAGATACGGCTTCGTATGCGGCGCTGATTCGGGAGCGGCAGCTTATTCGGGAGCGAAGCTGGATGATCGGAAATTCGCCGAAGTCAGATATCAATCCGGCGCTCGAAGCGGGGATTAACGCCGTGTTTGTGCCGCACGAGCATACCTGGCGGTTGGAGCATGAGGAGGTTCGGGAAGGCACCGGGCAGCTCTTACGTTTAGAAAGATTTGTGGAGTTGAAGAATCACTTTTAGAAACCGCTTCCTGGCGGGCGCGGCTCAGTAAGAAACGGGCGCGGCTCGGTTACTGTTAGTTGCAGCAGGACTGATTGGAAATCAGGGCCAGGGGCGACGTGGGATGAGCCTGGGCGAAATAGTTCTCGGTCGAGAGGTTCTTATAAACCGCGCCCGCGACTCCAGAGGCGATGGGACCATTCACGGAATGGCCACCTGTCAAAAGGACCACGACGACAAGTTTGTTATCACCCGTTTCAGTAAACGATCCGAACCAGCCGAGATGAGTCGGCGAACGGCCATCGGTGCACGTTCCGGTCTTGCCAAAAATGGGATCGGTGGCGAAATAGCCGGCCCGCCGCGCCGTTCCGTATTCGACTGCTCCCTGCATTCCCGGTCTGATCTCGGGCACCAACTGCGCGATATCGAGTTGTCTCTTCACGCGGGGAACAAACTGTTCGATTTCTTCCTTGGAACGCGGGTGTTGCAGATAGTAGAGTGTGCCGCCATTAGCGACGGTCGATATAACAGCGGCCAGCTCCAGCGGAGTCATGTAAATTCCTTCGCCAAAACTGGTCATCATGCCAACGCCATCGGCGGGGGGCGCCGCGGCTAACATTCCAGGCTGCTCCTGGTCCAAATCCAAACCGGCTTTTTCGCCCAGGCCGAACATCTGCGCGTACTGGATGATGCGGTCGTAGCCGAGCTTGTAGCCTACTGAAGAAAAGAATGCATTGTTGGAATGAGCGAGCGCTTCGGTCAGGTCCATGCCGTGGCGCTTGGTGATCTTTAATTTTGTGTTCTGATCGATCACGCCTTCATTGAGACCTGCCAGCGCCGCCACAACCTTAATGGTTGAGCAGGGCTGGAATCCACTTTGATAAGTCAGCTTCTGGTTGACGATGGTCAACAGACGGCCGGTCTTAGGGTCCACCACCACAATGCTGCCGTTGTAGGGTCCTAATGCGGCGACAGCAGCGCGGCGCACCATGAGGTCTTCGCCATCCACGGAATCGCCTTCGGTGGAATCGGCAAAGGTCGGTGAGGTCCAGGGGCTGCGAGAGCTACGCTTCTGAAGAGCAGAAAGATGATTGACAGCAGGATGCGCCGACACCAAGTGCGCGGGAGCAGTGAAGGAGGCCAACGTCACCGAGGCCGCCGCGGCAGTGGTTGCGTGATGCAGCTTGCGGTGTTTCTTGTTTTTGGCGGGCGCGAGAGCGAACGCCGAGCTGGCTACTAGCGTAAATAGAACAAAAGCAGATAAAAGACGAGCGGTCTTCAGTAGATACATTCCCATCCCTACACGCAAGCGACGGTTACGAGCCGGCCCACCGTTCGCCTGATAACACTATTTGGAGCCTGTGCTCACATTATGAGGTATCGGCAGCTTTTTCGTCAAGCTACAGTGATACATCTATCCAAAGTCATAGCCCGGCTACGCCCTGGGCCTAGGTACATTTCAAACTTATTGGAAGCAGAAAGTGGCGGGGAAGTTTCTTTTCGCCAGTTACCGCAGTCGAAGCCCCCGCAATCGGCTAAAATTATTCCAGTTGGGCCTGGAACTTTCTCCAGGCTTTGGATCACGATGATTCGTTTCATGAAGCGTTATTCGTCTGGCCGGAGATCAGCGTGGCCGTCTTTGGGGCACCTGGAAGGTACGGTTATGGAGATCCTTTGGGGACGGGGCGAGAGTAGCGTTCACGATGTGATCGAAAGGCTCCAGCGCCCGCTAGCCTATACCACGGTCATGACGACGCTGGACCGGCTCTTTAAGAAGGGGTTTCTGAACCGGCGGAAGCCCGAAAGGGCGTTCTTATATGCTCCACGCCTTTCCCGGCCGGAGTGGGAGCGAACGCGCGCCGACGAATTGGTGGCCGGTTTTTTGGCCGGCTCCCCGCCGTCGGGCGAGATGTTGATTTCATCGCTGGTGGAGGCGGTCGGCCAGCGCGACGAAGCGCTGCTCGCTGAGCTGGAGAAGAAGATCAAAGCCAAACGCAGAGAACTGGACCAGAGGGGAACGCGATGACTTTGTCGTATCTGCTCAAATTAGTGTGCCTTGGTCTGGCTTCGTTCTTTCTGGTTCACCTCGCCCTAGGTCTGGTAGTGGGGGCTGCCACGCCACTCGTTCTTCGCATGGCGGCGCGGGCCCGGCCGGCTCTAGCGGCGCGACTTCTGTTCTTTATAAGAATGTTCCCGGCCGGATTCGGTGTTCTCATCGTGGCCGGACTTTGCGTCCCGAGCTACTTGTGGCTGGAGCCTAAGACCGCGACCAGCGAAGGAATCGGCTGGTTGTGTTTGGGGTTCTCGATTTTAACCGTTCTTCTGTGGGCGGCTTCAATCAGGCGCGGCGTGCTTGCGATGGCGCGCTCGATCCGCTACCTGCAGCTTTGCCACCGCAATGGCCGGCCGACCGAGGTGCCAGGAGAATCCTTGCCGGTTTGGGTGGTCGAAGAGCCAGCTGCCCTGTTCGCAATGGCAGGAATCACTCATCCAAGTCTGCTGATTTCGCGCCAGGCCATGAGCGCGCTTTCCATGGATCAACTAGCCGCCGCCCTTCGACACGAGCGCGCACATTGGACATCGCGCGACAATCTGAAGCGTCTTCTGCTGCTGCTGGCGCCCGGCATGCTGCCGTTCCTCCACGGCTTCGGCACATTGGAGCGCAGCTGGGCAAGATATACCGAACAAGCCGCGGACGATCGGGCGGTGGCCGGGGACGTTGGGCGATCTCTTTCGCTGGCAACGGCGTTGGTGAACGTTAGTCGCTTGGGAATTGCCCAGAGAGCATCCTCGTTAGTGGCCCCGCTGCTGGCCGGCGACGATGATCTTGCGGCCCGCGTCCAGCGCCTGTTAACCGCGGCGCCACAAGCTGACAACGCATCCGGGGGATGGCTGGGCTGCCTGATCACGGGCGCGGTAGTCATGTTATCCGCGGGCGTGATTGCGATCGGTCTGCAGCCGGCGTTGCTTTACCCGGTGCATCGATTTCTGGAACATCTGATCCAATAAATACAACCGAATTACGACCGCTGGTAGTAATGAAGGGCATGTTGTACTCTAGGGCTGCTCGCCGGAATGCCCCTGATGCCTCGACCGCTAGGACCTTCCTCTGTCTTACTTTTTGCTTTTGTCCTCGGCCTCGACGCACAGACGCCTGATACCGCGACCATTCGCGGCCAAGTAGTCGATCAGATGCGCGCCAGCATCACGGGCGTGCAAGTGACTGCGAGGAACACGCAGAGTGGTCTGGAACGAAGAGCGCACACGGATGACACTGGCCATTTCTCACTCGCGGGACTGCCAATCGCCGGGAAATACGAGATCAGCGCAACAAAGTCCGGCTTTGCCGAGGCTCGCTTGAATGACCTCACGCTAGCCGGGGGTACAACCGCGTATGTCAATCTGCAACTTTCGGTGGCGGCGGGTGAGACCCAGGTGACTGTGACCGGTGTGGCCGGCGAAGTGCGCGCGGATCAGCCCCAGCTAGGCGATCGGCTGGATGAGAAACAAATAAACGAAATGCCGCTGCTCAACCGGCGGATCACGTATTTGCCGCTGCTGAACGCAGCCAATCGTCCGGCGATCAATCAGGGCGATGTCTTCATGAACGAAAATCTCTTCACGACGAACGGAGCCGGCCGCCGGCAAGCTTGGTTCGAGGTGGATGGCAGCACCGGAAGCGACAGTTGGGGCCGTCAGACGATCTTCAGCAATATCCCGGTTAGCGCGGTGCAAGAGATGACCGTGCTCACCAACGCATTTTCGGCGGAGTATGGGGCCAGCACCGGTAGCGTCGTGAACATTATCACCAAGAGCGGAAGTAGCCACTTCCACGGCGAAGTCCTGGAACTCTGGCGTCCGGCCCCAACCGAAGCGGCGCTCTCGGGTTTCACGGCGGCGAGCGCGGCCAATGGGAACGCTGTCACCAGTGATACGCTCGGTCAGTCGTCCCTGGCGCTTTCCGGGCCGATCACCAGCCGCGGCCACACCTACTTTTCGCTAGCCGGTGAGTACAGCAGGCAAGACCGCGCGTCGCCCATCAACTCGCCCGTCGCTCCCGGCAGTTTTGCCGGGCATTACCGGGGCTGGTTGGGATTCCTCCGGATAGATCATCAGATCAACGAGAAACACACTGTGTTCTTTCGCAGTGACCTGGACGGCTTCCACGACACCAACCCCAACGGCACAGTGGGCGGCAATAATCTACCGAGCGTGGACCGCGTGTTCCGGCGACGGACCTACTCGACTGAGATTGGCGAAACAGCGGTATTAAGCCCCACGCTGCTCAACAACGTTCGCCTGCAGTTTCAACTCGCTTCTCCAATAACGGAGTTCGACCCAGTGATCTACGGCACGCAGTACCAGGTTCCGATTTCGACGGGAGGCACATTCACGTCCGGCACTTCGCAGTCCGCCTTACTGATGAATCGCCAATACCAGTTGAACGACGTACTATCGGCAATGCGCGGGCGCCATCAACTCAAATTCGGCGCGGATGTGATTTACGCTCACACGGGCGGGAACAGCAAGGAGTTTGGCGGTCCAATTTACCTGGGCCAATTCATTTACAACACCTGCACACTGGCATTGACGGCGTGCGAGAGCCCGGCCTATTTGAATAATATTTCCAATGTCAGAAGCTACACGCAGAGCTACGGCAACGCCAATTACACCGTGGACGATACTTTGTGGGCTCTTTTCATCGAGGACGATTACCATGTGCGGCCAGACCTGACCATCAACCTGGGCCTTCGCTACGAACAACAGACTTTCACCGATGCGCGCAAGGATTTCGCACCGCGTGCCGGGTTTTCTTACAACTGGCATGGGGACGGAAAGACCGTGGTTCGCGGGGGCTTTGGAATTTACTATTCACAAGTAGTCGACAATTCGGCTGCAAATTGGGCGCTCACCGGCCCGACCGGGGTATTTAACTATACTGCGTCAGCGGGCCAAGCCGGATTTCCGAGTAGTGTTGCGGCGGCGCCGTTACCAGCCTTCCCTGCCGGCGCGGTCGCGCCGCTGCGCAGTCTCTATGTTCGTCCCGGCGATAGCACCTACCTGAACCAGTATTTCCCCACTTCCACGCTGACCGGCTATCAGAACCAACTGTTGAACCCCTATTCGGAGCAGTGGACATTCGGGATCGAACGGCGGCTGTTACAAAAGTGGGTGCTGAGTGTAGATTACGTCGGATCGCACACTATAAAGATCAACCGGCCGCGTGACGTGAACCCGCCGGCGCCCTTCCTACGCGCCGCTCCGGGGCAGGTTCGCACGCCTCAGGCAGCTAATTGCACCAGGCCGTATTGGATCTATTGGTACAGCCAGCGGGGCGCGGTCTGCGATTCGAGGAACCTGAATCCACCCCCGTATAACGTAATCCTGAGCGACGTCAACGATGGGTACGCCTACTACGATGCTTTGGACGTCAACCTCAGCCGTCGCTTCAGCAATCGCCTGTCGATACTGGCCAGCTACACTTGGTCGCACGCGATTGACAATGTCGACCCCGATGTCCCGGGCCAAAATCCCAATGATCCGAACTTCACCGGCAAGGTCGAAAATGCCAACGCGATCTTTGACCAGCGCCATCGCTTTGTGCTGAGCGGTATCTACGTTTTGCCGCTGCAGATCAACTTCGGCGGCATAGCCACGCTTGCCTCCGGGCTTCCATACAACGTCGTCACCGGACTCAACAACAGCGGAGACCCCGGAGCTACGACGGACAGGCCGGTGATCAATGGTCTAGTGGTGGGCCGCAATACCGGTCGCGGCAATCCGATTTACGATCTATCGCCGTTCCTCGAACGGTCTTTCGCGCTGGGAGCCGAGCGTTTGCATCTGGTTCTGCGGGCCGAGGCGTTCAATGTACTGAACCATGCCAACTTCGTCGGCTATAGCGGAACGTATGGGAACGGACCCGCGCCGGGTCCGGGATTTGGCCAGCCGCTGGTTGGAATCACCAACCAGCTACCCGCGCGATCGCTCCAGTTTTCAGCGAAATTGACTTTTTGATTCAGATTAGAATTCGATTTTGACACTCAGTTGAATCTGCCGGGGCGTCTCATTCAACGGACTTAACGCCGGGAAGCCGGACTGCGCGCCCTGCCGGCCGTAGGTCGCGATCCCAAAGGTCGAAGAGGGTGGGTTCGTGAACAGCGAGTCCGGATTTCCCAGATTGGCGTGATTCAGGACGTTGAACGCATCGGCGCGGACCCTCAGCCGTCCCGATTCGCCCAGCCAGCGGAGTGGGAACGACCGCGCCACCGAGAGATCCAGACTGTAAAATCCAGGACCGGTAAATGCGTTGCGGCCCTCGTTGCCCAGCGTGCTGGGCGCGGCTTCGGCGAAGGCCGCCGCATTCAATAGTTGGACGCCGCCCGGCACCGGCACTCGATTTGGCAGCAGTGTTTGGTTGGGCTGGATGATATTCGGCCGGTTGTTCAAGATCAGGCCCTGGCCCGGAATAGCAGTCGTCGTGCCGATCACCGTGTAAGGAAATCCCGAGCGGAACGCAGCCATCTCCGCCACGGTCCAATCGCGAAACAGGAAGCCCGCTTTCGAGCCCACCAACACCGGCGGCAGATTCCAGTACGAAAACAGCACCAGGTTATGCCTTTGATCGAAGTCGGAGTTTGCGCGATCCGCAAGCGGATTGAACTGTTCCGAAAAAGTGGCCCGGCCGCTCGATTGCGCCGTGCTCTGAATGTTGGTGAAGTTCAGATTGAAAAAGTCGCCGACCAGAGGATCGCTCTGGTTGTCGATGGTGTGGCTCCAGGTGTACGAGCCTTGTACCACTCCGCGAGCGGTTCGGTAGCGGACCAAGGCGGTCAGAGCGTTGTAATCCGAGAATCCCTGGTTGGCGCGATATGCGATATCGGGCAGATTGGGATTATAGCGGCCGGCTAGCGTCGAGAAATCCCGATTGATGACATCAGTGGTGATGAGCTGGCGCCCGTAACTCCCGAGACCGTTTACTTCGGCGAGGAGGTTGTCCGTAACGCGATGCTGCACGCCGGCGAAATAGCTGTGAACATAGCCGTTGCGAAGTCCAGGATTCACCAGAGTAAGGTCGGGGAAATTACCGCTAAATGACTGTCCTTGAAAAGTTGCCAGTTCGGTCGCGACCGGCGCCAGATAATTTGTCCGTCCGAAAGGCAACGTTAGTAGGGGAACGATCAGGTTGTTGTCCCGCAAGTTTTCCCACAAGTTGTCGAAAGGCCGGTCATAGAATATCCCGTAAGATCCGCGCAGCAATGTTCGGCCTGACCCGAAAAGATCGTAAGACGCGCCCACGCGCGGGGCGAAGTCGGTCCGGTCGGAGCCAAAGAGCTGCTGGTTTCCAGAGCCCGAAGGTTTCACCAGGGCTGCGCCCACAAGTTGCTGGGCCAAGGTAGACCCCGAGCCGAGCTGAACCAAGGCGTCTTTCACGGCACCGCTATTTCCGGGCGCGCCATAGTATTCGTATCGCAGGCCATAATTCACTGTAAGTCGAGAGGTGAGTTTGAAAGTGTCCTGAACGAATAGAAAGAATTGCCGATAATCGTAGCTACGGTTCGTGCCGGGCTGCTGTATGTTCGGCAGGGCCGTTCGATCGATTGACGCGCTGAAGAAAGACGGGATATCCGAGGCGAACAAAGCGACATTGTTGAAGATGTATTCGCCATTGAGGCCGGCCGTCAGATAGCCGCCGGATGAGCGCAGCAGCACCCCTGCGCCCGTAGTAATCAGATGCCGTCCATGCGCCCAAATTAGGTTGTCCAGGAACTCCCAGCTTTTGTTGTCGTTCTTGTATTGGTAAAAGGCAGGGCTGCCGGGAAGGGTCACGCCATCCGCGCTAACCAGCGTGGGGATTTCCGGATGGGGCCGATTCCAGTACAGATTATCGTCGCTGTAACTCAACCTGGCTTCGTTGGTGACGTTGGCCTGGAAAGAGTGAATGTAGCTGACGCCCAGCGCCCAAGTGTTCTCATGGAGGGCCGAGATGAAGTCTTTGTAGGGACTCCAAATGAAATCCGGCTGAGAGAGGCGATTGATGAGAACGCGTCCCATGATGCGATCCTGGCCGTTGGGGCGGTTATAATCCAATCGTTCAATTGCCAGCGCGCGGTTCACAGCAACGGGCGGAGCGAGCGTGAGCGGTGCGGTAAACAAGTTGCCGTTGGTGACAACCGGGGCGGGGAATTGGGTGAGCAGCTGCCGGGCCAGGGAGTTTGGGCCGGCAAAGGCAATGAGGCTGGGAGTCGGGACCAGGAACGTAGCCGGAGCCTGCTGGCTGCGGCTGCGAAGGTAATCCAGAGCGCTGGAGAAAAAAAGACGATTTCGCAGAATCGGGCCACCCAGCACATAGCCTGGGTCCAGCTCTCTATCGGGTGTTCGTGGCGCGCCGAGCAGGTTCTCTTGAAAGCCATTTGCGTTCAAGACATCATTCTTGAGATAGAAGTAGCCGGCGCCGTGAAACTGCTCGCCGCCCGACCTGGTGACGGCGTTGGCCACAAAGCCGGAGGTCCGCCCATATTCGGCCGAGAAGTTGTTGGTGGATACGCGATACTCCTGAATGGCCTCTGGCGCTAGGGTGGTCAGGGGTCCGGTGATCAGATAATTGTTGTTCTCGACGCCGTCCAGCAGGAAATTCGACGCTGAAGGACGCTGCCCATTGATTGACAATCCGAGGCCTCGTCCGATTGCGGCATCCGAAGTCACACCGGGAAGGGTCACCAGCATGGTGTAAACGTCGCGGCCCTCCAGCGGCAGATTATTGAGTTCGCCTGAGTCGATCACTTCCGAGACGGTCGATTCCAGTGCCGCGCTGCGTCCTTTCTGCGCTTCAAAGGAGCCGGATTTGCTGGGATCGACGTCCGGCCCGTAGAAGGTGACGATGGTCTTCGATCCCGGCAAAAACACGCTCTTGTATTCGCCCGCTTCCCAGACATCGTTCAATGGCCGCAGATGGAAGTCCAGTTCGAGGCGGGCGGCAACGGTCAACTCCAGTTCCTGAACCTCCTGGGTCTGATAACTCTCATGCGCCACGCTGATGCGATAGAAACCGGGCGAAAGCAGGGGCAGGTAGTAATAACCGGCGGCATCGCTGCGGGCACCGCCAGACAAATTGCTGGTCGAGCTGGAATAGGTGACGCTTGCCGCGGCCAGTGGCTGGCCTGTTACTGAATTGAGCAACCGCCCTGAAATCACACCTTGCGTGGTTTGAGAGACGCCCAGCACCGTCGAGAACAACACCAGCGGAAGCGCGCGGATGCTCGAAATCATTAATAGAAATAGAGACTCTAAAGCGCGAGTGCGAAGCAGCCGTAGTAAGATGCAGGTTAACATGAAGCGAAAGTGGAGGCACTGGGCGTTATGTGCCTTACTGGCACTGGGAAGCACCGCCGCCGCGTGGTCGCTCAGCGGCGTCCGCTTTTTCGAGATCTTGAATTTAAAGGCGTACGACGCCCATTTCGTCGTCCGTTCCCTGCTGCAAGGGCCGCCCACCATCTCTAACATCGTCCTTTTGGTCGAAGATCAGAAGACCTTCGATACCTTTTCCGAACCCCGGCTGTTCTGGCACAAACACTACGCCGACGCGATCCGCGAGGCCTCGGACGCGGGCGCCAAGGTGATCGGGCTGGACCATGCTTTCGGTATACCAGTCGACAAGTGGGAGCCCGACTACGATCGTCTTATCGGTGAGTCTCTCAGCGTGTCGGCTGCCCCTGTGATCTACGGCTACGTTACTGAGCTGAACTCCAACACGGCGTCGCAATCCATGCCCATTAACATGATCGCCGCGGGTCTGGGGCTGGGCGCTTTCGCCAATCTGACGGCCGACGTGGACGATTTCGTCCGCAGGCAGGAATTGATCGAGGCTCAATCGAAGAATCCCGCCGATCCGCCGCCCGACCGCTCGTTCGCGCTGCGCGTGGCCGAGAAATATCTGGGCGTCGATGCCGGAATTCGGAACGGCAAGCTTGTGCTCGACAAGATCGCCATCCCCATTTCGCCCGAACATACGCTGGCGATCAACTACGCGGGGCCCCCCGGCACGTTCCCGCGCTATTCGTTGGCCGATTTTGAAGCCGCCGCGAGAGCTGGCGATAAAGCCAAACTCCGGAATTGGGTAGATGGCAAAATCGTGCTAATCGGAATCGACTTCGCCGATGAAGACCGCAAGGCGACGCCTTTCTATACACTCTTCGGCGGTCCCAAATGGACCACGGCCGGCGTCGAAATCCACGCCAATACGGTCCGCACTCTGCTCGAACATCTGTATCTGGTTCCGGTTCCCGGATGGGTGCGGCTATTGGCCCTGATTCTCGCCACGTCAGTTACGGTCTGGATCGCGACCACGCTGATCGCGTCGCGCGCCGCCGTATTCGTCCTGCTAGAGCTAGTTGCTATCTTAGCGGCGACGCACCTCGTGTTCGAAGGCGGCTTTATTCTTTCGACCTCCGAGATGCTGCTGGCAACTTCACTGTGCCTGATCGGCTCCGTAGTCTATCGTTTTGGAACGGAGGAAAAAGGCCGCAATCTTTTCCGGCGCGCCGTTTCCATGTTCGTCGGCAAGCAACTGGCAACATCGCTGGATGAAACTCAGGCGATTGCACTCTCAGGAAAGCGTCTGGATGTCACCATTCTGTTCACCGACATTCGCGGGTTTACGGCCTTCACCGAAGACGTCTGCGAGAAGGAAGGACCGGAAGAGGTAGTGCGGTTGTTGAACGAGTATATGGGGATGATGGTGGGGATCATCGTGAGCTATGGTGGCCACGCCAACAAGTTCATCGGGGATGGAATCCTAGCCATGTTTTGCGACGAGGATCAAGGCGCTCTGCGGGGTGATCACGCGTTTCGCGCCGTCCGGTGCGCTACCCGCATAGTTACGGCTCAGAGCCAGTTTCAGACCGGCGCAGGGATTCATAGCGGACCAGCAGTTGTAGGAAATGTGGGATCCGCCGATAAAATGGAGTATACGGTTTTGGGCGACACCGTCAATCTTGCATCCAGGCTCGAAAGTTTGAACAAGGAGCATCATACGAAGCTGTTGATGTCCGGTGCGACCCAAGCACTCTTGGGAAGTAAAGTGGAAACAGTGCACCTGGGCCAAGTGCCGGTGCGTGGCAAAGCGGCTCCGATCAATTTGTATACGGTTGCTTCGCTGGTGCCAAAGGCGGCCGTAAATGCGTAGCCGGTTGCTGATTGTTATGTTGGCGTCCGCCGCACTGGTTTTTGCCGACACTAAAGAAGAGCCAGTCGGCCTGGTTTTGTCGGCAGGCGGAAGCAAGCTGCTGCGCGCCGATACCGAGACGCCACTGGGGGCAAGACCGGGCGATCTGCTGTTCGCCGGCGACGGGCTGCGCACTGAGAGTACCCCAGCCTCTTTCTTGTTTTGCCCCTCGAAGGCTATCGCCACGCTGGGCCCCGCGGGCGAAGTTCGCTTGGAATCGAAGCAGCATAAAGTGAAGACCGGCAAGATCTCCGAGCAGCCGGCGCGGGCCTGCACTTTGCCGCAAACGCTGCGTGTCGCGACGGCCAGCCAGCAGCACTACGGCGTCAGCATGACGCGCGGCATCAATAAGCCAGAAGTTCCGCCGACCCCTCGCGATAAGCTGAGCCCGGACGTTCGGGCCGAACTTGCGCCTCAGGATGCTATTCTGGCAGCCGATCCCAAAGATCCCGCCGCGCTCATCGCCGAGGCTACGGTTTTTGAAAATCATAAGCTGGCTGCCAACGCACTGGAAATGTATTACAAGCTCCGGGAAGTCTGGCCCGATGCGGTGTGGATCAAGAGCAAAATCTTCGAGCTGGAGGAGGCCGTGGCGACCCAGGTGGCCGCGACAACTGCTGCCTCGGGAACGGGCGGCAAAACCTACGCTCTGCTGGTGGGAATCTCAAAATACCAAAAGCCGGAATTGTCGCTGCAATTTGCGCATGCCGATGCTAGCGTGTTCGGCGAGCTTCTCCAGAGCCCGCGCGGCGGTGGTCTGCCGCCCGCTGATGTTCTGCTCCTGACGGATGAGAAAGCCACCACGGCGGCCGTACGTAACGGCTTCCAGGATTTCCTGAAACGCCGGGCTGGGAAGAATGACACCGTGATCATCCTGATCGCCGGCCACGGCACCGTCGAGGTGCCAGGAAGCAAGAACGCATTCATTCTCACCTATGACTCAGACCCGCAAGATCTAAAAAGCACCGCGCTTCCCATGGCCGAGCTGCAGTCGTTGTTCGAAGAGCAACTCGCCAAGGTCGGGCGGGTGCTGCTGTTCGTGGACGTCTGCAAGGCGGGAACCATCGGCACCATTCACAACACCAGCGTGAGCGCGAATGTCCAGCAATTAGGAGATGTGCAGGGCGATCTATTCGGGTTGCTCGCCAGCCGTCCCAAGGAAGTATCGCTCGAAGGGCCGCAATTCGGCGGCGGGCATGGTGTTTTCAGCTACTACGTCATCAAGGGCCTGGAGGGCGCCGCGGATCAGAATAACGACGGCGTCGTGGACGCCAACGAGCTGATCAAGTACGTCAACGACAACGTACCGATGGCCACCGACAACAAGCAGCATCCGCGCGAATTCGGCACCTACGACAACACCCTGCGGCTTTCCGACGTCAAAAAGCCCGGAATCAACCTGGCGCATTGGAGAATTCTGCTGGACTCGCGCAGCGGCCAGCCGTTGTACCTCGCCTCGACATCGGTGACTGGCTTGCCGTTCGAACAACAGGCGTCGGACGAGGTCGATCGCTTTTCCTCGGCCCTGAACGCCGGCCGGATTCTGCCCGATCAGACCGACAACGCTTTCGACGCTTTGCAGCGGCTACAAAATCAGCTCGATCCCGGCCAATACCAGGAGCGTAAGAATCAGCTTCAGGTCGCGCTCGAAAATCAAGCGCAGGCAGTTCTGTTGCGATATCTCGCCGGCGACCAGATGCCGCAATCGCGATCGGACTTCGACCAAGCCAGCCGCTACATGGACGCGGCCCGCAGGCTGACGCAGGAATCACTGTTTCTGGAGGGTCGCCAGGATTTCTTTCAGGGCCGGGCGCTGCTGTTTGACAAGAAATTTCCGGAAGCGGCTCAATTGCTGGAGCAATCCGTGCGCATCGACCCGGGCGGAGCCTATGGGTTCAATGCACTCGGTATCGCCTACCTGGAGCAGGCGCAGTACGACAAAGCCATCCCAGCCTTTCGCGACGCGGTCCGCCGCGCACAGCATTGGTCTTACCCTTTGCACAATGAAGCGCTGGCGTTCGTCGAGACCGGCGATTATCGATCGGCTATCCGGGCCTACCAGGAAGCCATCCGGCTGACGCCGCAGTACAGCTACTTGCCATACAATCTCGGGCTGGTTTATCAGCGGCTGAATCGCCGCAACGATGCGGAGGCGGCCTACCGGAAAGCCAGTTTGCTGGCGCCCAACTCGGCCGAGCCGTACAATGCGCTGGGCACGCTCAAAGCGTCGGAGGGCAAGCGGAGCGAAGCGGAGCAGCTTTATCGCGAATCTTTACAGAAGAATCCGAACCTGCTGGCCGCGCGCCACAATCTGGCGTTGTTGCTGGCAAGCCAAACCAACAGCCAACCAGAAGCCGTTAATTTGTGGCGGGAGAATCTGCGGCAATCGCCGGATTATCTTCCTTCCCGTCTCAGTTTGGCGGGTACTTTGGCCGAACGCGGCGAGAACGCGGCCGCGATTGAAGAATACCGCAAGATACTGGAGGCGAAGCCCGGCTATCCGGCTGCACGAATCGCGTTAGCCGGCCTGCTTGCCAAAACCGGCGATAGCGGCGCGGCGCTCCAGGAACTGCACCAAGTGTCAACCGAGGGATCGCAGAATCCGGATATTTTCGAAGCGATTGGCGACCTTGAAGCGGGTCGCCAGAATGTCGGGGAAGCCAGAGCGGCTTATCAGTCGGCACTCAAACTCGCGGCCGACCGCGCGGCCCGGAAGCGAATCGGCAACAAGCTGAGGTCTCTAAAATAAGAAACGCCCGCCATTGCTGGCGGGCGCTCTCCTCCAAAGGCCACAATTCCTCTTTTCGATGGAGGGTGCGACCTCAAGGGTTAGACGGTGCGTTACAAGAATCTGTTTCTACTGTGTGGCCAGTATTTTGTGCTTAGCGCTTGTCGCCGGCGGCTGCCTGCGATGCTTTTTGGCTCGCTTTGGGCGCATCCGTTTTGGATATGTCGATACCACCTTTGAAATATGCCCCATCTTCGATGATGATGCCGGCGGTCTTGATGTCGCCCACGATGGTGGCGCCGGCGCGGAGTGCGATACGCTCCTCGGCTTCCACGTTCCCACGCACGGAACCGAACACGATCACCTCTCTGGCTTTGATGTTGGCGTTCACTTTACTCTCGGGTCCGATGGTGAGACGATTCTTCAAGTCCAGCCGGCCCTCCATCTCACCGTCTACAAACAACTCTTCATCGCATTTGACGTCGCCGACGATCTTCATGGTCTTGCCGAAGATGGTCGGGCCTTCGGGTTTTCCCACGTTGCCCGGCGGATTTCCACTTGTTACGGGCGGCCGGTTCGCTGGCGCAGGATTAGCCGGGGCGGGATTACTTTGCACCGGATTAGCCTGGGCCGTTTTGCCCTGGGCTGGATTGCCCTGTTGGGACGGATTTTGCATTGGTTGAGTCTCTCCTGGTTTTCCCCACATAAGTCGACTCTGACGAGCACGCCTCCTTCCACTTCACGAGGCGCTTAATTCTCTTCAAGTTTAACGCGGTTACGCGGTCGACTGCGACACAGCAGTTGTGTATCTTTGACCGGCGCTCGAGAAAACCTTGCGCTAACGTTGGCGCAGGAAGAAAGTCGTTTTGTCGACGCCGGCATCCACCGCCACATCGAAGAACCCGATCATCATCTCTTCCCAGCTCTGCTCGCCGAACCGGACTTCGGCCTTCGGATCGGGATTGTGAGGATTGTTCGGCGAGTTGTCAAAGGAGGCGTTCCATAACAGGCGAGTTCCCGCATGAATCTGACGCGGCTCGGATAAACGGTAATTGAGCTGCCAGTTGAAGTCGTAATTGTTGATCTTTAGCAGCGTCTCGATGTTTCCATTCGGCCGCGCGATTGAGTACTCGAACGACTTGCCGCGCAAATGCATATGCGGAAAAAGACTGATAAGCAGGGCATCGTTCGGAAGGGTGCCGGATACCGAGACCCGATAGCTCGGATCTCCGGTTGGGATCAAGAACTTGTCGTTTCCCATTTGAAGCGTGAGGATCGCGAGCTTGGGCGCCTCTTTAGCAAACACGATTCCGATGCGCGTGCGGTCCAGCACGGCTTGTCCGTCCGCTGTGTAATGCATCTGCAGCACGAGATCGGAACCAGCTTTGATCTTCTTCGCCATGCCAGGTTTCCATTGGTCCTGCGAGTTTCCGGGCGTGTAAACCATCAGGATGTCGCTGGTAGTGAAACCTTTTGCAAGAGGTACTGAAAATGCAATGCTGCCAGGTTGTCCTTCCAGCCATTTCGATCCGGGTTCACGGATGTAGACGACGGCATGGTGCACAATACGGTGATCGCTGGGCCGGACTTCCACCTTCTGAATCCATTTGTCCTCGGAAAAGTGCGTGGGCAAGATGATGTACTGATAGTCGACCGTGCCTTTGGCGGGAATTGGAAAAGGCCTCGGCATTTCGAAGACGGCGTCAGGAGTCCCGATGGTCCACCCTTGCGGCCAGGCGCGTGGAGGTGGAGCGTCGTGGGGAGCGCCTTCCGCACTCCCGCCGTCCACCCAATCGACGAGGGTCTCGATCTGTGCTTGCGACAGCGACCTGTCGTTAGCGAAGTGCCCGTATTTCGGATCCGCCAACCAGGGCGGCATTTTGCGGGTGAGCACCGCTTCTCGAATGGACTTGGCCCAGGGCCTAGCGTCCGCGTATGTAAGCAAAGACATAGGTGCGATCTCGCCCGGCCGGTGGCATTTCTGGCAGCGTTGCTCGAGAATCGGCAGGACGTCTTTGTAGAAGGTGACGCGAGGGCCTGCCATCGCTCCAGTTAGCGCCACCGCCAACGCGGCGAAGCTAGCGAGCGAGCGACGCAACGTACTTGTCGCGGCATTGCTTGGAGCAAAAATAGAAGATCTCGCCTCCGACCTTTTCCTGGATGGATGTCGCGGCCGCAATGTAGGTTCCACAGGCTGGATCCTTCTTCAGTTCTCCGGTCAGAGGTACCTGTTTTCCTTTAGCCTGGCTGGATTGGCCGGGCTGGCCGCCTCCCGGACTCATCAGCTCGCCGAACCCTTTGGATATGATTCTGAGGATGGCCCGCAGGACCGAGATAAGGATCACCGCGAAAATCAGGTACAGGATGACGCGGAACATTCGCCTATTTCGATTTTGGCATAAGCCGCCGGATGGTGACGCGCGCTACTCGTCTCTGGCCACTTCCCGGCGCGACATAAGGCGATGAAAGCCTTCCTGAGCGAAATGATGATCGTTCGTCAGTATTTCCGCGATTCCTTCTCGTCGCATAACGTTCATCGTGATGCAGTCCGTCAGGCTATATTTCTTATCGGGACGCCGCTCGTAAAGTGCCAAGCCGCCCTCAAAGGATTCATGGGACTGTGAGATCACGCTGATTTCTTCTGAATCGAGAACCGTGCGAACTAATTCGCAGGCCAGCCGGCGCGTGCGTTCCCCAAAACCAGCGACACCCGTAAGAAACTCTGAGAAAACTTCCTCCGTTGTGACCACCCGGGCGTCCTCTAAATCGACCGATTTGGCGGTTTCAGACCAAGGATCGTTGGGCAGGACAATCGCGATCCAATATAATGTGTCTGCGAAGATCCGCCTCAATTTTTGGGCGATCCATAGATGTAATCATCGAGCCGACTAGAGAAATCAGGCGGGACCGCCCGTCGCTCAGCTTCAGGAATCTTCTTCCCGAGTCTCTGCGCAATCTCCACAATTCGCGGGAGTTTACGTCTCTTGGTCTTCTTTTGAGTGACCCTCGGCACGATTCAAGGATAGCAACTACCGGCATCAGGCCCACCGCTCTTGACAGGGCTGATTATTCTTCTTTCGTCGCTTCCTTGCGCGCCGCGTCAATGCGAGCCTGGGCGTGCCGGGCGGCGATCAGGGCTGAGGCGATGTCGATCCCGAGCGCTGGGTTGATCATGGCGTCCTGAGCCTGCTTCAGATCCTTCTCAGCCTGGCTCACGTCGATCTCGTCCGCTTTCTCGGCGATATCGACCAACACTCGAACCACGTTGTTGTTGATCTCGAGAAAGCCGCCGCTGACAGCCAGGCTGAAGCGATGATCGCCGGGCGTGGTGTAGGTCATGGCGCCGATGCCCAACTCGGACAGCAACGGCGCATGGTCCGGCAGCACGCCGATGTAGCCCTCCGCAGCCGGAATTTGTGCGCGTATGGCCTGCTCGCGCGCTAGCAAACGCTCGGGGGTTGCGATCTCGATCTCAAACGTGTCGGCCACCGGTTAAGCCTCGCCCTGCTTGCGCAACTCCTCCGCCTTCTTCTTGACATCTTCGATGTCGCCCTGCATATAGAAGGCCTGCTCAGGAAGATCGTCGTGCTTGCCTTCGACCACTTCCTTGAAGCTACGCACCGTGTCGGCGAGCGGAACGTACTTGCCCTTGAAGCCGGTGAACTGCTCGGCGACGTGGAATGGCTGGGATAGGAAGCGTTGGATCTTGCGAGCGCGGGCCACAATCTGCTTGTCGTCGTCGGAAAGCTCGTCGATGCCGAGAATAGCGATGATATCCTGCAGGTCCTTGTAGCGCTGCAGAATCTGTTTCACCTGCTGGGCGACGCCGTAGTGCTCTTCACCCACGATCCTAGGATCGAGAATGCGGGAGGTTGAAGCCAGCGGATCTACCGCCGGGTAGATGCCCTGCTCCACCAAGCTGCGGGTCAGGTTGGTGGTGGCGTCCAGGTGCGCGAAGGTGGTGGCGGGAGCGGGATCGGTGTAATCATCGGCAGGCACGTAAATCGCCTGAACCGACGTGATGGAGCCTTTCTTGGTGGAAGTGATGCGTTCCTGCAGCTCACCCATCTCAGTCGCCAGGTTGGGCTGGTAACCGACCGCGGAAGGCATGCGGCCAAGCAGCGCCGAGACTTCCGAGCCCGCTTGCGTA
>DATMMD010000084.1:0-24641 GCA_035569875.1 Bryobacteraceae bacterium | reverse complement strand
GGCCTCCGCCGCCACGCTGGGCATAGACAGCCGTGGCCAGCACCAGTGACAAGAACACAATATGCAACTTGCGCATAAAAAGAACTCCTTGTGAAATAGGATACACCCACGAGGGTAATGGCGGAGAGCAATCCCGTAGTTCTACCACCAGTTCCTAGCATGGCCCTTTTCCGGACCCGCAGCGCGGCTGTTTTCGGCATCGACGCGCACCTGATCGACGTCGAGGTGGACATGTATCCTGGCGGCAGTGCTCGCGACTTTATCACCGTTGGAATGCCCGACACGGCTGTCCGCGAAAGCCGCGAGCGCATCAAGTCGGCGCTGCTTAACTCCGGCTTCGGGTATCCCAACAAGTCTGTGACCATCAATCTCGCGCCGGCGAATATTCGTAAAGAGGGAGCCGGATTCGACCTTCCGATGGCGCTCGGGATCCTGGGCGCGATGGGAACCGTGGGCAACACCGATGAGCACTTGCTGGTCGGCGAGCTTTCGCTCGACGGCACGTTGCGGCCGGTACGCGGCGCATTGTCGATTGCAGTTTGCGCGCGTCGGCAGGGCATCCCGAATCTGCTGGTTCCGTTTGACAACGCAGCCGAGGCTGCCGTCACCGAAGGCGTGCGCGTCTTCGGAATGCGGCACTTGGCCGAAGTGGTCAAGTATCTGAACCAACCCGATCAATTTCATCCAACCGTATGTCCCACCAGCACTGGATCGCCGGCCGATGCCGCCTTCCCGGATTTTCGCGAAGTTCGCGGACAGACCACGGCCAAGCGAGCGCTGGAAGTGGCCGCTGCCGGTGGACACAATGTTCTGATGATCGGTCCGCCGGGCTCTGGAAAGACAATGCTCGCCAAACGATTCGCCGGCATCCTTCCGCCGCTGACCTTTCAGGAAGCGATCCAGACCACGCAAGTGCACAGCGTCGCGGGTCTGCTTCCGCACGGGGTTGGTCTGGTGGCACAGCGGCCGTTCCGGGCGCCGCATCACACCATCTCGGACGCCGGTCTGATTGGCGGCGGTTCGGGCACGCCAAGACCGGGCGAGGTTAGCCTGGCTCACAATGGCGTTCTATTTCTTGACGAGCTGCCCGAGTTTGCGCGCAATGTGCTCGAAATGTTGCGGCAGCCGCTTGAAGAGTCCTCGGTGATGATTGCACGCAGCAACATGACGCTGTCGTTCCCCTCCGATTTTATTTTGATTGCGGCCATGAATCCATGTCCCTGCGGATTCTTCTCAGACCCAACGCATGAATGCCGCTGCACCGGGGCGATCATCCAGCGCTATTTGAGCAAGGTGAGCGGGCCGCTGCTCGACCGCATCGATCTACACATCGAAGTTCCGGCCGTGGCCTATAAGGAGCTACGCGGCAAGGATACCGGCGTCACTTCCGCCGACATGCGCACTCGAGTGGAGAACGCCCGCGCCATCCAGCAGCGCCGAGGATTCTATAACGCGCGCATTCCATCGCGCCTGTTGCGCCAGCTCTGCTCCCTGGATGACGCCGGCGAGCGAACCCTCGAGATGGCCGTCCGCCGCATGGGCCTGAGCGCCCGCGCGCACGATCGCATCCTCAAAGTCGCCCGCACTATCGCCGATCTCGACTCCGCCGAATCAGTCACCGCCAAGCATCTCGCTGAAGCGGTCCAATACCGGAGCCTCGACCGCAGCTATTGGAGTTGATTTACAAATGACAAAATAGGTTTCAATTCAGGGTGTATAATTAGCGTCCGAAATGAGAATACGGCTTGATGCGCCCGAATCTTGCATCCGGAGCACATGCCTGTACGTTATGGAGGTGCCTCGTGACCGAAGTTTTTCGTTGCGCGATTTTCTCGTGGGTGCTCGGGCTCTTAGTTGCGTTGTCGGTGATGCCGGCCGCGGCGCAATGGATAAACTACCCGACCCCAGGCACGCCACGAACCAAGGACGGAAAGCCAAACCTTTCCGCGCCTACTCCCAAAACGCCTGATGGCCGCCCAGATTTCTCTGGAATCTGGGAAGTACCCACGCACAAATACCTGGAAAACCTCGCCTCGGATGGGGTTGAGGTTTCGATGTTCCCGTGGGCGCAAGAGCTATTCAAGGAACGCCAGGAGAATGAAGGCAAGGACCGGCCGAGCGCACGCTGCCTGCCGCATAGCGTGACGGATTTCGACGCCCACTTCACTCCCAAGAAGGTGATTCAGACTCCCGGAGTCCTGGTGCTTCTCTTTGAGAGCTACCACTCCTTTCGCCAGGTCTTCACGGATGGTCGAGATCTTCCAAAAGACCGCGAACCAGCCTGGTTCGGTTATTCGGCTGGGAAATGGGAAGGCGATACTCTGGTGGTCGATACTGTCGGCATCAGCGACAAGACCTGGTTGGACGATGCCGGACATCCACACAGCGATGCCCTGCACATCGTCGAGCGATTCCGTCGTCCGAATTTCGGACACATGCAGGTGCAAGTCACCATCGATGATCCGAAAGCTTACACCAAGCCTTGGGCTGTTACGATACCGTGGGATTTGATGCCGGACACAGACCTGCTGGATTGGGTGTGCGAAAACGAGAAGGATTTGCAACATCTGGTGGGTAAGTAACTTCGCAAGAGACCGGCTCGTGACCGCTCTTAAATACCTTCAGTAAATTCGGGCTAGTAAACAACTTCGGGACTGAAAGCTGTAGTCTTGACTGGGCTGTACTAGGTGTTATAATACACATGTGATTCCATTCCGCCTCTCCTTTGAGCCGGGAATCTCGCTCTATGAGCAGGTGGTCTATGCCGCCAAGAAGGCCATCGTCTCCGGCCAGATGCGGCCCGGCGACCAGTTTCCCTCCGTACGCCTTTTGAGTAAAGCCCTCAAGATCAATCCCAATACCGCCCACAAGGTGATCACTCACTTGGTGGCGGAAGGGATACTCGAAGTCCGGCCGGGCATCGGGACCGTGGTAGCGGAACGAGGTTCGTCGACGGCGGCTGAGCGAGGGAATCTGCTCAAGAACGAGCTGGAGCAGGTGGTGGTGGAGGCGAAGAAAATTGGATTGGAACTCGATGATCTCAAAGACGCCTTGACAGCACATTGGAAACGGCTGAACGGGAGGAAATCATGAGCAGCATGCTCCGCACTAGAGACCTGGTCAAGATGTTCCGGGGCGCCAAGGCCCTCGACCGATTGAATCTCGATGTGCCGGAGGGTAGCGTTTATGCACTCGTTGGTCCCAACGGCGCGGGGAAGACGACCGCCATCAAGATTCTCATGAATATTCTGCAGCCCTCTCTCGGCAGCGCGGAGGTGTTGGGTATCAACTCACGAGACCTTGGGCCGCCTCAGTTCGGTGAGATCGGATATGTTTCGGAGAACCAGGAGCTGCCCGGCTGGATGACTGTCCAGTATTTCATGGCGTACGTGAAGCCCTTTTATCCAACCTGGGATGACGCTCTTGCCACGGAACTAATTCGCCAGTTCGATCTGCCCCTGGGCCGGAAGCTGCGGCACTTGTCGCGAGGCATGCTGATGAAAGCGGCGCTCGCGTCATCACTGGCGTACCGGCCGCGCCTGATCGTTCTTGATGAACCGTTCACGGGGCTCGACCCGCTGGTGCGTGATGAATTCATCGAAGGGCTGCTAGAAATCGCCGAGGGAACGACGATTCTCATTTCGTCACACGATATCGCCGAGATAGAAACCTTCGCCAGCCACATCGGATATCTCGATCGGGGCCGGCTCCAGTTCTCCGAGGAGCTTACTTCCCTGAGCGCGCGTTTTCGCGAGGTGGAGGTGACGCTTAGTGACCAAACAACGTTGCCCAACTTGCCTCCGCAATGGCTTGATCCGCAGGCATCCGCAAGCCTGCTGCGATTTGTCGATTCGCAATTCGACGAGACGCACACACGCGCTGAAATCCAGCGCTTGTTCGGGGGCGTGCGGAACGTCGCCGTGAAGCCTATGCCACTGAGGGCGATCTTGGTCACGCTCGCGAAGTCGGGACGGAAGAACGCTGCTTGAAGGAGTAATGTCGTGCGACAGGCTTTACACATTTTCAAGAAGGATGTTCGATGCTTTTTGTACGAGATCAGCGCGACACTCGCCTTGGTCGCGCTGTTCATAATCAACGGGCGCGCGAGCCCAATCAACTTTCCCGAAACCGTACTCCTGCCGATTGCTTGGTGGACGCTGATCATTCGTGTAATTCATGAGGAGCGAATCCCCGGCGACCGGCAGTTTTGGCTGACGCGCCCTTACGCGTGGAAGAGCCTGTTCGGCGCAAAGGTGGTGTTCATCCTAGTCTTCGTCAATCTGCCGATGCTGGTAGCGGATATGATGATCCTACCTGCTAATGGCTTTAAGCTCTCCGAACACATAGCGGGCCTGGCTTGGAGTCAAGTCCTGTTGACGGGTGTCTTGGTGCTTCCAGTCGCGGCCGTGGCCGCCCTCACTACCGGCCTGATACAGATTGTTTTGCCGCTTCTCGGATTATCATTGTTCGCCGTGGGATTCAATACTCGGGGCATCGCCCCCGTTGACGCCGTATGGCTGCCGGTCAATTGGGCTCGGATATCGTTTGTGATGGCCGTGCTAGCCGTTAGCGCCCTCTTCGTGCTGTTCTGGCAATACAGGCGGCGTGGCACTTCGATCGGGCGTTTTCTCATGGCGCTTATTGTGGTGCTGATCGTTCTTGTGGTTTATTGGTTTCCATGGCGGGCCGCTTCCGATTTCCAAGCGCGCATTTCGAAGCAGCAGATTGACACGGCGCCGGTGAGAATCACTCTACATGCTGGGAATCGACGGAGATCAACTCAGCCCTATATCCCGCGGGGAGCTGTAGGCGTTTATCTTCCTATCGAAATCAGCGGCCTTCCAAAGGAAACGGAGGCCAAGGCTGATAGAGTGTTCTCGACCATCCAGACACCCGATGGCAAACGAATAGATTCCTTCGCCAATTCCTTGACGCAGGACGGCGACGAACCTTGGGAGTGGTTCCTGCTCGATCGTTCCGTCTTCGAGGGTATTAAGAACGAACCCGTGACGGTCCACACCAGTTTCTACCTCACGCTTTTTGGTGATCGACAAAGCACCACTGTTCCTGCCACGAATCAAGTTGTCGCAGTTCCGGGTGCAGGCTTGTGTTCCGCCGCACCGATGTTCATTCGATGCCTCACCGCATTTCGCGATCCGGATCACCGCATCTCGGTGCGCTCGGGACCATGGCACGCTCCAATGTTCAGTGCGGAGCTTACATACTCTCCCTTTCCAGCCGAACTTGGGATCAGTCCCATCTATATGGTCTGGCAAACAGTTGATCTAATGACATCCGATGTGGCATTCCTGACTGATAAGCCAGTGGCGCACTTCCATCGTGACATCGAGTTTCGCGATGTACGGCTCGTTGATTTCTCGATCCCGAGAACGATTAGATGAATGTGCCCCCACGAGATCAACAAATCGAATCTATTGTTGATACAAAGCGGTCAAAACTGCGTCCATCTTTTGTGAAGCCATCGTCTGCCGTTCTTGCACTAATTTTATTTGCGTCAGCGGGCTTTATGCTGGCGCAGAACCCGAACAATGCAATCAAGGATACGCGATATCTTGCCCTGGGCGATTCCATCCCGTTTGGCTTCAACCCAACCGTCCCGGTAAGCCTGAGCAACTATCACGGCTACCCGGAATTCGTATCTGATGGAATACATCGGAAGGTTGCTAACGCGTCCTGCTTTGGGGAAACCAGTGGCAGCTTCCTCTCACTGGATGAACCCGATCTCGGATGCCACGCTTGGAAAGCGGCAGGTAATCCTTTGTTCATCTCATATTCGGGGACCCAAATGGATTACGCCGTCAACTATCTGCTTAACAATCCGAACCCGGAATTCGTCACCATCAACATCGGCGGCAACGATCTTGGCCTTCTGCAAGTAGAGTGCAATTTCGATTTGAAGTGCGAATTCACGAAGCTACCCACCGTACTCGGCACTTATGGTCAGAATATACTCACAATCTTCACCAACCTACGTGTCAAGGCGGGATACCAAGGCCCGATCGTGCTACTGACCTATTACGTGTTCAATTACAACGATCCGGTCCAGGTTGGTGCGTTCACGCAACTGAACGGGATTGCCTCCGGAATAGCAACCGCATTTGGAGCCAAGATCGCCGACGGGTTCACAGCGTTCATGGTCGCCTCGACGCCATTTGGAGGCGACTCGTGCGCGGCAGGCCTGCTGGTAAAACTACCCGACGGCACCTGCGACACGCACCCGTCGCTGGCCGGACAAAAACTGCTTGCTAGTACGGTATTGCAGGTCGCGGCGGTGAAATAAGACGAGCCCTCACTGCCCGGTCGCTCCGGCAGGGCGCAGCGACATCGCTGCAATCGGCGTCTTCAAAGTTCCAATGCCGTCGATCGAAATTTCGACCACATCACCCGGTTTCAAAAACTCCGGCGGCTTGCGCGCCACACCCACGCCGCCCATGGTGCCGCTCGAAATCACGTCGCCCGGATAAAGCGTCATGATTGATGAAATGTATGCGATCTGGTGCTCGACATCGTAGATCATGTCGCTGGTGTTGCCATCCTGCTTCACCACGCCGTTGACGCGGGTCATGATGTGGATGTCGTGCGGGTTGGTCATGAACTCCTTGGGAACGACGAAGGGTCCAAAAGGCGCCGCGCCATCCAGACTCTTGCCCGAAAACCAGTCTGCCCCGGAAAACATCGGGTCCTTGCGGTAGCGACTGCCGCGGTCCGAAACGTCGTACATGATGGTGTAGCCGAACACGTAATCGAGCGCCTTCTGCTTGGGCACGTGGAAGGCTGGCTTGCTCATGATAATGGCCAATTCGCCTTCCCAATCGATCCGGTTGCGACCTTCGGGAATATAGAAGGGCGTCCCTGGATCGACGATGCACGAGCGAGGCGACTTGGCAAAGATATACGGATCGTCGCGGTCTTGATCCACGTCCTTCTTCACGCCCATCTCTCGCGCGTGGGTCCAATAATTGGCAGCCATGTTCAGCAGGTTATAGGGATACTTGATGGGCGCCTTGATCGCGACTTTATCCAGAGCAAACGCGAACGGCTGCCCATCGGGCTTTCGGTCCTTCAGGTAATTCGCGATCTGGTACATGCGCTTGGACGCGGCCGGATATTGCTCGATCAACTCGCGCATCTCCGTGGGGAGTCTCATGGCCGGCAAACCGATTTGCTTTTCCACGTAGGCGTTGGCGCCACTCAGATCGAGCATGCGATCTCCCAGCGCCATCCCCACTCGTGTTTTCCCCTGCGCTTCAAAGGTCGCCAGCTTGAATGGTGTGTCCGGTTTATCGGAAATCACGCTGGCTCCGCACAGCATGGCGGGAAATATCAACGAAAGGACAACGAGGCTTCTTCGCATGAGCCATATTGTAGCCTACGGAATGCCGGCCTGCATCCCTTTCAGCACATCGTTGGCGAAGAAGAATTTGCCGTCGTTCGGAACCATCATGATTTGTACTTTGTCGGAAAGCTTCTCGGCAATAATCTTCTGAATCAGCAGCGGGTTCTCCTTGAGCACTACGGCTTCCAGCTTCATCCGCTCGGCATCGGCTTCCGCGACGTGGCGAATGCGATCGGACTCGCCTTCCGTGATCAGCTTGCGCTTTTCAAGCTCGGCTTTGCTGTCGATTACTTTGGCCTGGGCCATCGCCTCGGCATTCATGACCGTCGACGCTTTGCGCGCCTCAGCTTCCAGACGCGACTGCTGGATCTGTTTCTCCTTCAAAGGTAGTGTGTGCTGCATGGCGTCGGCTTGCGCCTTTGCTTCGATAACCACCACTTGCGCCCTGGCCTCGGCCGCTTTCACCTCGCGAGCCTTTTGTGCGTCGGCCTCCAGCTCGGCCTCTCTTACCATCTTCTGCTTCACTTCCAGCTCCACCGATAGGCGCTCGTTCTCCTGTTCCTTCAACAGCAGTCCTTCCATACCCTTGGCATACTCGGCGGGAAGCTGAATGTCGCGCAGCATGATCTCCTTGATTATGACGCCGTCCGATGTCAGCTTCTGGGTGATCTGCGCGGCCACCGCGCGGGCCATCTCTTCGCGCCGTGTGGCGAAGATTTCGCGCACAGTGTAATTAGGAGCGGCTTCGCGAAAAGCGCTCGAGACCGTGGGGGGAACTATTTCCTCCTCCACCGGCTGCGGTAGGTTGCTGTAAATATAGGACAGCTTAGACGGGTCGAGCTTGAAGCGGACTGTCACGGCGAGTACAACGCCCAGCCCTTCTTTGGTCTGGACGCGAAGCGTATCCGCTTTCTTCTTCGGGTCATCCGCGAGCGATGTAGTGAAAACACGATCTCGAATGTTGAACAGCTCGACGTGCTCTACCAAGGGCGTAATCCAGTGGACGCCGGGATACAGGGTACCTGGCACGGCGCCTCCGAATTGACTGATGCGGACACCCGCTTTACCACCCGGCACTACGGCGATACTGATTCCGAGCAGCAGGGGAATCAGAGCGAATACTGCTAAGCGCGCCGCGCTCCGCCACCGTAGCGAACTGAACGGACTGCTTCCCCCATCAGGCAACTCAGCTTCGCTGCCGGCGAGCGACAACGGTCGCGGCCGAAAGATTATATATAGGTCCCAGACCAGAATGCCGGCCGCCGTCAACAGGAGACCGATCCCGCCGGTGATCAAAAGATATTTCACGAACAACATAGGCTTTAGGCTCCTTAAGTTGTTCGTGAATATCAGGTCGAGGGCCAAAACGGAATACGATTGATCTGCCGCGGCTTGCTGAGATACGTTAGCTCCTACGCGTGTGCGGACTGACACTAACCGTGCCATCCGCACACGCACAGTTACCAGCGAATGCCGAAGGTGACCGGAAGAATGCTTGTGCCGCGAGGCGCCGTGTACATGTAGTGATAACGGGCCTCCGCGAACAGCTTCATCTTACTGCTGCCTAGTGGAATGGAAAAGCCAGCTCCACCGTTAAAACCAGGCTTGTATACCGAGTTGGATGCCAGAACCTGGTTGGCTGGAACGTTCACTGGAAAGAATCCGAAGAATGGATCAAATCCGGTGACGGTCGCAACCGTCGGCGCCGTGAACTCCAGCGTTCGATGATAAAGTCCTCCGCCGCCGATGATATATGGGTTGAACTTATTCGAGGGTGCGAAGTGGATCACTGGATCTAGAGTAACTGACCACATCCGCATGGAACCGTTTGGGAAGCCTAAGCCATTCAGAGTGGCGGAGTTCACATCCAGATCATTGAAGTGAAACTGCCCCTCGACGCCGAGATAGCGCGAGAGGTTAAAACCCACTCCGGCGCCGGCGTTCCAGCCGGTGTCGAAGCGCTGCCCCGTGCCATAAACCGGCGTTGTAAAACCGGCCCCAATACTGCCGCTGAACCGCGGTACTTCAGACTGCGGATAGGCGGCGCCAATCACTGTCAGGCCCGCCAATATTGGATAAAGTACTTGTTTCATTTGAAACTCCTAACTCCCTTCTGCCGGTTAGATCAACCGGAAGCGCACTTCATTTCACATAACATTTCACTTAACCAGCGAGTAACATTGACCTAATGGAATGCCAGGTTTCTGCCGATTTTGGCGGTATGGACGGCAGACGCGAACCGAGGTTCCAGATCTACGCGCCGGGGAAACTGACCTTGGTCGACAACCCGGAACGCGAACTCAACTGCCTGCTGCTGGACGTCTCGGCCACCGGAATGAAGGTCGTAATGGATGAAGGGTTGCCAGTGGACGAGGTGGTTGCGCTCGAAGTGGAGGACCATCTGGTATTGGCAGACATCCGATACTCGGAGCCTCGCGGCGACAAGTTCACGATTGGAGCCGAGCGCATTCACGCAGTAGACAAGGACGTTCTTCCGCAGGAAAAGACCAGGGCCGAGCAGATTCGATTCTTAGTGGAGGATTACCGCCGCCGGATTCGATTAGCAATCGCGGGAGAGCCGGCTCAAGTCAAGAAACAAGAACCTGAATTGCCGGTCTTGCACCGGGACCAAGTGGTGGAAGCGGCGGTCCAACGGCTGATCGAGCATTGGGCCAAAGACTCAGTAGGCGCGACGCCCGATAGCACACTGCGCGCAGCGATTGTAGAACGTGCGACCCCGCCAACGCCAATACAGGCAATGAGCGTTCGTCGCGCTCGCCCCTGGTGGCGGATGCCAGTGGCAACGGCGGGCGCGATCGCGATGATGGCATTTACAGTCTCGGTCTTCTGGTCATACCGGCATAGCATGGCCGCGAATTCTTCGCATCCAATAGCTGTCGCGAGCCAGCAGGCCGAGATGAAGCCGACGGCCGCGAGTCCTGCAGCGGCAGGTGGCACGCGCCACGCGGAAATTCGGGTGTCGGAACAGGCCTGGGTGTACGCCGTTTCAGATGGCCAAGAGGTATTGCAAAAGCTACTCGCCAAGGACGAAATCAGACACATCGATTTCGCCGAGAAAGCGCTAGTGCGCGTGGGCAACGCCGGAAGCGTCGACATCAGCGTGGACGGGAAATCGATCGGGCCGCTTGGTCCACGAGGCGCGATCCGGGCAGTCGAGTTAACACCCGGAGGTCATCGCTTCGTTTCCTTGAGCGCGGTCGGCCCGGAATAGAACTAAGCTTTCTCACGCTGACCCCGGCGCAGATAGGCGTCGTCCTTCGTCAGCCAGTCGGTTCGAATCGGCGAAAAGATATCGAGATCGAGAGTATCTTCCAGCGCGACCGCGCGATGCGGAACGTGGGAAGGAATCCGCAGCACTTCGCCCTTGTGCACGATCACTTCCCGGCCCTCCAGCTCAAATTTGAGAGCGCCATCCAGAATATAAGTGATCTGTTCGCTCTCATGGTGATGCTCCGGCACAACGGCGCCCTTCTTTAAGAAGACCTGCGCGACCATGGCCTTGTCGCCGCTGATCACTTTTCGCGAGATCATTTCGCTCATCACTTCGAGCGGGACCGATTCCCAGGTAAAGTATTCCACGGGCACTTATTGTACACGGGTCAGGGCTGCGTGATGGTGATAGGCAGCGTTACGGGATGGCCGTCGCCGTCGACGACTTTCATGGGTTCAAACGACAGCGGCGTAACTCGCATGGTCTTGCCCTCGATTTCCACCACCAGGAAATGATTTTCGGCGGCCCAGGCACGAATGCCGGCGCGCTTCATGTTGCTCTTCGGGTTGCCGGTGCGGAGCTCGCCGCCAGCGCCGCTAACGATGAAACAGATGCCGCTGGTGCGGTCGCTCGCTTCACTTACTTGAAAGTTATGTTCGTGTCCATTAAATGCAACCTTTACGCTGGACGCAGCGAAAAGTTTCACCCAATGCTGAAGCTGCTCCAAGCTGGCGTTGTGCAGCGGTCCGGCGGTGAAGGGAGGATGGTGGAAGAAGGGGATTACCCACAGCGGATGCGGCTTCGCGAATTCAGTTTGCATCCAATGGAATTGCTGGCTGTCCTCAAGATAGCCGGCGCGCGCGGGGCCGGACTCCGTATTCTTCGTGCTATCAAGCGCGAAGAATTGCGCCAGATCGCCATAGGTGAAATTGTAATAACGGGCCGGCTTGTTCTGTGGAAACGCGAAATTGTCGAGAATGGCCGGCAGATCGGCTTGTCTCTCGGTCTCGTTGCCGTCGTGGTTGCCGAGCGAGGGAAAGAAGGGGATACGGGCGATCAAGGGTTCATAGGGCGCGTAAAACTTGGTTGCCCAATCGGCATCGTCGGCTCCGGTGTGGAGCGCGCCGCCCAGGAATCCGGCGATGCTGCCGTAGATGTTATCACCCATGCTGAGGATGAAGCGCACGGGATTGTCCGTTTTGGCGCGGCGTTGGAATTCGTCCCACATGGCGCGCGCGATAAGGTATTGGGGAGCGCGGCCGGTGCCAAAATCGCCGATGACGAAAAACACGAGGCGCTGGGATTTCGCGGCCCAGGTTCGAACTTCGCCCTGGCCCACGGCGGAGTCGCCGATCGAAACCTGGTAGGAATATTCGTGATCCGGTAAGAGGTCGCCGACGGTGATCTGGTTGGCCTTGGTGGTTAGGGTACGGCCGTCGATCCGGACGGTCGCCTCCCCGTGCGATGGCGCGGAACGTCCAATAGTATTGTGGCCGTCGGCAGTGCCCCAGGCTAGCTCGATATAGCTGGGCCCGAGGTCATCGACGTAAGTGTAGAACTTCTGGGCGTCCGCGCTGAGCGCGAGGATGAAGACAAACGCGACCGCGCGCATACTCAAAGGCATCGGGTGTCCGCATGAGTGCGGACACGGCACGCAAGAGTGCGTGCGCTACGCAACTGGATCACTGCGGCTGCTTGGACCCGCCCTCGCGCGCCAAGCGGACCTTGGCGTCTTCGAGCTTCTTCTGAATCTTCGCTACGTCGGCATGATCCTGATCGCTAGGCGCACTGGTTTGATATTCCTTGAGCGAACTCTGCCATTGAGCGATGGCTTCGCGAATCTTGCCTTCATGGAAGTAGACGTCGCCCAAGTGATCGTGGACGGTGGGATCGCGCGACATGGACTCCAGCGCCTGGCCCAGCTTCTGCTCGGCCTCGCTGAGCTTGTTCTGTCGATAGAGAACCCAGCCCAGGCTATCGAGATAGGCGCCATTATGCGGCTCCATTTCCAAAGCCTTGCTGATAAATCCCTGAGCTTCCTCCAGGCGGACGCCACGGTCCGCCAGCATGTAGCCCAGGTAGTTCAGCGCTGAGGCGTTGTCCGGGTTGATGGCCAGAACCTTGCGAAATTCGGCCTCAGCCGCCGGATAATTCTTCATGCGCTCATACATGGCGCCGCGGCTGAACAGCACCCACTCCTTTTCCTCGTTGGACTTGGAAAGCTTTTCGGCCGAATCGAGCATTTTGCCCATTTCGGCGAAGTTCTTGGACTTATCGTAAATCTGCGCGAGGCTGAGGTACACTTCGCGGTCATTCTTACCATCCAGCAGCTTGCGTGTCTCGGCCAGCGCCTGATCAGTTTTGCCCATGTCGGCGAGCAGCGAGGCATGAACCGAACGCACCGCCCGGTCGTCCGGATATTTCTTGACGGCGGCATCCGCTTCGGCTTCGGCTTTCGGAAAATCCTTGGCTACGAGGTATGTTTCGACGATCGCGGCCGTGACGCGAGGAGCCGCCTCGGGATCGAGATCGATAATCTGGTGGAACACATCTACCGCTTGTGGATATTGTTCGGTCTGGCGATAGAGGTATCCGAGCTTTTCGAGCAACTGCGTGCGGTTACTCTTATCGGACGCGCTGTAAGTCTTTTTCGCAGTGGAATCTAAAATCCCCTTCAAGGTCTTGATGGCATCGGGAATCCGGCCTTCCGCTTCCTGCAGATTTACATCGTTAAAGAGTATCTCGAGATTATTGGGATCGAGCTCTTTGGCCTTATCAGAGGCTTCCCGGGCTTTGGCGAAGTCCTTCTTTTGACGATAGATCTGCGAGATTCGCAACAAAGATTGCTCGTCCTTGGGATCGTCGGCAACCAAGTCCTGGTAAAGCTTCAAGGCGTCGTCCAACTGATCGGCCAGGAGCAGATCCTGAGCCAGCGCATGTTTTAGATCCGCATTGCCAGGTTGTTGTTCGAGCGCTTTGCGCAGCGTCTCCGCAGCCAGCGGATAGTCCTTCAACTGTTCGTAAACTTCGGCGAGACTGGTGAGGCTTCGCGGGCTGGGATTTTTCTCGGCCAGCTTGCGGAGCATCTCCGCCGCGGCCTTGTTATCCCCAAGATCGGCGTAAACCATAGCCAAGCCGGTATTGGCGTCCTCATTATTCGGATCAATCTCCAAGGCCTTCTTGTAGGCGTTCATCGCGTCCGTGGAGTTTTGAGCGATCTTCTCCAGACGGCCCAGCATGAGCCAGCTCTCGATATCTTTCGGATCCCCCTCGGTGATCTTTTGATACTGTTCGATGGCCTTTTTGACCATGTTTTCGTCGATCCGGTTGGCCTGCGAATCGCCGATCATGCGGGTATAAATACGGGCTAGCAGGCGGCGAGCGTTCAAGTCGGAAGGATTCTCTTTGAGGACATCCTCGGCTTCCGTCACCGCTTCCCGCAGACGGCCGGATTGGATATAGAGGTCGGAAAGCTCTTCAGAGATGAAGGTGGCGTTGGGGTCCGCTTTCAGAGCAGCTTTATAACTCTCAACGGCCTTATTGAAATAGTCGCCACGATTGCCGGAGGCAGCCGCAAGTTCAGCATACAGATGTCCCAGCGAGTAGTTGTAGTAGGAAGCCGCTTTGTCGAGATTGGCTGGCGAGGTGGCGGGAGCCGGGGGAGCATTTTGGCCGAAGGCGGCCGCCGCGCAGAAAAGAACACAGGGGAGGCTCACAAACCGATGTGTTGGAATCATTAAAACGCTCGCTTTCCTTAAGCCCGAATCAATTCGCGATCGCGCAGACGTGGCTACCTTCAGTATAACCCTGAGGAGGGTGGTGGGTTGTGGGTTGTAGGAAGTCGTTGAGGGGATGGGGAAGAAGGCTCGTGGAGAAGCGTCACCGGCTGACGGAAGTGATCATCCATAGGCCTGCGGCGGCGAGCGCGGCGCCGCCGATCTTGCCAAACCACTGCCCGCCCGGGGCGACTTTTTCCACCAGAATGAAAGCCGCTATGGCGGCCATCCACAACAGGTTCATCAACCCTGCGGCGAAAAGGAAGCGCCAGCAGCAACCAGCAGCATCCCAGGCAGAAGAGGCCGTGATCAATCCCCGTGCGGAACGCGCCCAGCGAGCCTTCGCGCCAGTCACGGAGCAGGAAACTCAGCGGGGACCGGCAATGCTGTAAACAGGCATCCTTGAAGGGAGTCCATTGGCACACGCGGGCCGCGATCAGGAGAGCGCCCGCAAGAACAGATGTTCAGCCATGATTCTTGTTCCTTGGATCAGCGGCGCCTTAGGGCGCCTTCTGAAACTCCAGACCAAAGGGCGCGAGTTCGTCCTTGATGACTTGCTCTTCACCGACTGCAACCACCGTCATCCGCCAGGCGGGAAAGTATTTGCGTCCGGCTGCCTGGATGTCCTGGGGGGTCACTTTCTCGATTTTTTGGGCCTGCAGTGCCAGTTCCTCGGGGGGAAGCGAATCGATCCACAGATTGGCGAGCTGACGCGCGACCCCGGCGCGAGATTGCAACTGAAGCGCTAGCGAGCCGAGGACAAAGCGCTTCGCGCGGTCGACCTCGTCGGTATCCGGCGCTGTCGTGGCCATGCGGTTCATTTCGTACGTAATCTCATTAAAACTGGCGCCTGTTACAGGATTGCGCACATCCGCACGGGTGACCAAGACGCCTGCATCGCGATTCAGCGTGAGGCGAGCTCCGGGCGAGTACGTGTAGCCTTTATCCTCGCGGATATTGTTGACCAGCCGCGACCCGAACATCCCGCCGTAAAGGGCGTTGCCGATACGAGCGGCTGCGTAATCGGGCGCTGCGCGGTTAGGCCCCAGCGTGCCCAGATAGAGGGCAGTCTGCACGGAATTTGCGCGCGGCACATAGACGATGGCTCTGGAAACCAGGGAAGCGGGCTTCCCCGCGTCGATGGGAGATGCCTCGCCGGGAGCGGCGGCGCCACCGGATTTCCAGACCGTGAAGCTGGCGCGAATAGCGGCTAACAGGGACTGCTCGCTAAAATCACCCACGGCGATCAATAAGGTGTGGTCCGGCCTGAAACGGCGGGCGTACTCGGCACGGAGGTCGGTGGCGGTGGTCTTGCTGATGGTTTCTTCAGTGGGCGAGGTAATGGCGTAGGGATGCTGTCCGAAGAGAGCGCGATAAAGGGCGCGCCGTCCGAGGAAACTCGGGTCGGCTTCATTGGCCTGAAGGGCCGAGGACAAATTGCTTTTCGCGATGGCTACTTCCTGATCCGCGAAGGTGGCCTGCTGCATGACATCGGCGAGAATTTGCAGCGCCGCATCGGCTTTGGAGCTGAGCACGCTGGTTTCGATTAGGATCGAGTCCGGCGTGGCGTTGCCGGCTAAATCGCCGCCCGCGGCCTGCAGGTCTTCCGCGACTTGCTTGGCGTTGCGATTGCGGGTGCCTTGGGTAACGGTGGCAGCGATCAAGTCGGCAAAGCCGGGGCGATCCTTCGGGTCTGCAGTGTAGCCGCCGCGTACAGCCAGGGTGACTGCCACTTTAGGAAAGCCGGCTTCTGGGACAAGCCATACAGTCAGGCCGTTGTCGAGTTTGACTACGGTCACGTGGGGCGCAGCCAACTGTTTCATCGCGCCGTAAGGCGGAAGGTCCTTAGGCAAGGACTGTTTGTCTGCGGCGAGGCCAGCACAAGCCAGGATCAGGGCCAATTCCGCTGCTCCAAATTTTCTTTTCATTTGCGGTTTCCCTGCTTCGGCGCCGGCACGCGCCAGATGATCGTTCGACCGGATTTCACCAAATACGTCGCGGCAAATTTGCGGATATCGTCAGCGGTGACGGCGGCGATTTCATCCGGGATCGAGCCGACGCGGTCGGCATTGCCATCGAATAGCACGGCATGGGAGAGCGTAGAAGCGCGCTGGATGGGAACCTCGAGCTGGTCGTACCAATCGGAGCGCATTTTTGCTTTAATGCGGTCTAGTTCGGCATTGTCTGGGCCGCGGCGAGTGAGATCGGCGATAGCGTCATCATAAGCCGCAAGCAGCGCGTCTTCCTGGATGCCGGCCGGGGCCACCACGAAGGAAACCATCAGCGTGGGTCCGTTATACTCGAACGGGTTCCCCAACGGCCAATTCACTCCGCCATCCACCGACGCGGCCTTCTGTTTCTCTTTAACCAGGCTCTGATACAGGCGCGAGGCTTGGCCGTTATGAAGTAATTCACCGGCAACCGCGGCTATTACGGCGTCGTGTGACCGGCGCGGGGGCATACGGTAACCGACGGCGAGCGCCGGCAGATTGGCCAGTTGGTCGGTCTGGACGGAGCGCCGTTCCACAGTCTGCGGCTTCTCCTCAATATTGGCGCGAGGTGGCGCCGAACGGGCCGGGACCGGACCGAAATACCTCTCCACCTTGGCGAAGACCTCCGCCGCGTTTACGTCGCCGACGATCGCGAGCACAGCGTTATTGGGTGAGTAGTATTGGTTATAGAATTTCTCGACGTCTTCAATGCGGGCGGCATCGAGATCTTTGAAGTCCCCATAAAAATTGTGCGAGTTGGGGTAGGTGTCGAAGGCTTTACCGGGCAGGTCAATGGCAAAAAACAGGCCGTAGGGCTGGTTCAGGACATTTACTCGGACTTCCTCCTCCACAACCTTGCGCTGATTCTCCAGGTTGGCCGGCGAAAAATCGAGCGTCTTCATGCGGTCGGCTTCGATCCATAGGATCGGATCGAGCGCGGTGACGGGGGCGGTCTCAATGTACTCAGTGAAATCGTAACGCGTGTCGCCGTTATTGTTGCCGCCGCCTCCCTCGATCACTTTATCGAGAGTGCCTTTGGGCGCGATAGGCGTGCCTTCGAACATCATATGTTCGAACAAGTGGGCGAATCCGCTGCGGCGTTGCGGCTCCAGGCGGAAGCCGATCCCGTAGGAAACACAAATCCCGAAAGTGGGTGCGGAATGATCCTCCGAGACAACCACCTTCAGGCCATTGGGAAGAGTTTTCATAGCGACGGGCGGCTTCCAGGTTTGAGCTGTTGAGGGTAAGAGGGCGATGGCGAGCGAGAGGCAAGCACGGTACATTTTGGTATTTACGGCGGAAAATCCGTTTCGGCTACGATTTTAGGTGTTTTGATTCCAGATGTCCACGTGCCATTTCCAGCGGCCGCCTTCTTGCCGCCAGTACACGACGTACTTCACTTCCATTTGCGTGGCGGATTGTCCCTCCGGCTCAATGGTGAGCGTGGCGCGCCCGATTTCGACTAAGCCATCACCGGCCAACATCAGGTCCACCGTTGCGAGGACCGCCGACTTAGCGTTCACGGATTGAATCAGATCAGACCAAAATTTCTTGATCGCTTCGCGCCCGGAAATCATAGGGGCACCGGGTGGAAGGATACGGGCATCCGAGGTGTAAATCTGATCAAGAGCCGCGAAGTTCCGATTGCCGAAGACCTCGGTGTTGAAAAGGTTATTGGTGGCCGCCATGGCCAGCTTGACTTCATCGAGTGCTGATTGTTTGGGAGAACTCATGGCTTGGTTCTACCACAACGCCAGTTCACGGAGGAGCTCGTCGGACACGACTGCGCCGCGCCACGGTAACATCAGCAGAAGTGGCTAAGGCAGCGACGAAAATCAAGAAATCGGCCAAGCGTCGAGTTCCGCGCAAGCGACAGCCGAAGTCGGCCGGGCTCGAGCCACGCGACTGCGCCACGGGGATCGTCGACGAGCTGGCTCCGGTGGTTCAGCGGGTGGAGCAAGAAGGCGGCGCGGTCCTGGCCGGGTATCGGGATCCGCTGGGTGGACATCCGCTGCTGATGGCGATTCTTCCCATCGATCACGTGCAGCCGACGCCATTCCAGCGCGACCTTTCCGAAGCGCATCACAAGCGACTGGCCGGCGTGATCGAAAAGACTGGAAGGTTCCTGGATCCGGTGATCGTTGTTCCGGCGCCGGAAGACGGCTTCTGGACGCCGAACGGGTTTCATAGACTGGAGGCAATGCGGCGGTTGGGGGCACGGTCGATTACGGCGCTGGTTGTGCCGGATCGCGAGATCGCGCGGCAGATCCTGGCTCTGAATACGGAGAAAGCGCACAACCTGAAGGAGAAGTCGCTGGAGGTGATTCGCATCTACAAAGGGCTGCTGCCGGAGGAGGGATCCAAGCCGGAATCGAGTTTTGCGTTTTACCTGGAGGATGCCTCGCTGGTGACGCTGGGCCTGGCTTACGAAAGCAAGCGCGGTTTTGCCGGCGGCGCGTATCATCCCGTATTGCGGAGGGTGGAGGAATTTTCCGATCAGCCGATCAGCAAGGCGATCAAATCGCACGAGCATCGCGCGGAGCTGTTACTGGAACTGGAAGAGAAGGTGGCCGAGGCGATCGCGAAACTGAAGGAGCGCGGGCTGCAAAGCCCCTATCTGCGATCCTTCGTAGTGGCGCGGATAAATCCGCTGCGCTGGATCAAGGGCGAACTGCCCGAGCCCGAGAAAGTCCTGCAGACGATGCGCGACCGGGCGGCGCGGTTCAACACCGAGAAAGTGAAGCAACAGGACCTTTACGGGGCGTTTGGGGGCCCGGCGGAAGAAGAGTGATTTGATGGTGATTCCGCCGCGGCGCGCCCGATGGTGAGATACATCGGCCCGGCGCCTAAGACCGCGACCATCCACCAGGTGAAGCGGCCAGGGCGGTTGATGACGCTATAGTTTACTTCCTCGCCATCGGCGGATTTGAATTCGACCGTCTTCTTGACCCAGGTGTTGTCGAAACGAAGCCGATGCGCTCCGGAAGGAATCTCGCGGGTCACTGTCTGGCCGAAGAGCAGGGTCGCGAAAGCCTCGCCATCCAACTTGACGATCACCTGCCGCTGTTGGACATCGGCGGGGGAATTACGGCTAATGGTGAGGCGAGAAGCCATGCACACCACTGTATCGGTATCGACGGAGGGAAAAACAAAACCGGCCGCCGCCCGCGGGCGACAGCCGGTTTGATGTACGAGAACTCGGTGCGGAAGCTTACTCGCTGACTTTGTCGACCGTGATGGTGTCGCCCTTCAGCTTCCCGGTAACCGTTACTTTCTTGCCGGCGGAATCCAAAACCTTCGCCTGGTCGGCGAACTTATAGATCTTGCCGTCCTCAGTGACGAGCACTGCGGGCGATCCACCTTTGATGCACTTGTTGGCGCAATCGACGTTGCCCCTCATCGCGGCCTTCGTGGAGCAGTTCTGATCGATGATATAGCCATTAAAATCGGCGGCCATTGCCCCGAATGAAAACGTCGCGGCCATTGCGAGCAGTGTTAGTGATTTCTTCATGACTTCCTCCCTTTAGTTGAAAAAGTCGTACCAGACCGACTATAGTCCATCGGGGGTGTTGGGCGCAACTGGGTAGTGTCCGAGTGGGCGGCCCGGGGCGATGGTGCGAGGCTGCTTTCAGGAGTCATGTACACGCGCCGGTAGTGGACTTGGGCATCGGGATAGCGCTCCAAGGCTTGCCTGGTGATCAAAGAATAGCCAGAAGAGAGTTAATTGCTCGGGTCATAAGAACGCGCTTATATTTCTGAACGTACGGCGAGGGTGGGGCGTTTCGATATACTGATCGACATTGCGGGAACCTATGAAAAAAGCATTTTTGTTGCTGCTCGTCCCGGCTGGATTGGTTGTTCAAGGGCAGGTGAAAAAGCCGGCGCCGCCCTTCAACGTGGTAGAAGCGAACATTCCAGAGATGCGCGCCGCGATGGAGCACGGGCGCATTACCTCGCACGATCTGGTGGCGTTGTACCTAATCCGAATCGGACTGTATGAAGACAAGCTGCACGCGGCCATCACGGTAAATCGCAACGCGCTCCAGGAGGCCGATGAACTGGATGGCGAGCGCGCACGCGGCAACGTGCGCGGTCCACTGCACGGCATCCCGATCGCGCTAAAGGACAATATTCACACCACGAATATGCCGACCACGGGCGGGGCGTTGGCATTCGCCGGGTTCACGCCGCCCTATGAAGCGACGCTGGTGAAGAATTTGCGCGAGTCAGGCGCGATCATCCTGGCCAAGACGGGATTGACGGAGCTGGCCAATTGGGTGGCGGGCGTACCCGATCCGATGCCGGGCAATTACAACGCGGTGAGCCGCTACGGATACAACCCCTACGATCCGCGCCCCGATCCTAGGGAAGCGACTTTCGATGGACGGCCCGCGCTGGCAACTGGAGGGTCGAGCAGCGGAGTCGGAACGGCCGCGAGTTTCTGGGCGGGCAACGTCGGGTCAGACACCGGCGGGTCGATCATCAGTCCGTCGAACCAGAACATGTTGGCGGGCATTCGCCCGACTATCGGGCGTATCAGCCGCTACGGCGTGATTCCCATTACCGCCGATCACGATACCGCGGGACCGATGGCTCGGACCGTGACCGACGCTGCAATTATGCTGGGCGCCCTCGAGGGCGCGACGCCCGATCCAAACGACGCCGCAACTCGCAACTGTACGCCGCCGTCCGGGCGCGACTACACGAAATTCCTGAATGCCGATGGACTCAAAGGAGCGCGTATCGGCGTTCCACGCGCGTTCTACTACGACAAGATCACTCTGACCGGGGAAGAAAAACCGCGCGGTGGTTTGGATGCGGCGCAGGTCAAGGTGATGGCCGAGGCGATTGAGATTTTAAGGCAACAGGGCGCGGTGATCGTGGATCCAGCGGACATTCCTAGCTTTGTCGATAAAGATCCGAAGAGCAATTTTCTGCAGTGGGATTACTGCTCCGGCGCCGATCAGGCCAAGGGCAAGGATGAGACCTGTTCGGTGGATTTCAAGTACGGCATGAAGCGCGACTTCAATAAGTGGCTGGCCAGCTTGGGACCGTTGGCGCCCGTGAAGACGCTGGCAGAGTTGCGTCAGTGGAATTTGGATCACGCCAAGGCGGGCGCGATCAAGTATGGCCAGTCGCGATTGGATATTTCAGACGAGATGAATTTGGAAGTGGATCGCGCGCGATACGAAGCCGATCATCGCAAAGACCTGTTGCTGAGCCGCGACAAGGGCATTGACGGAGCGCTCAACGTCTCTCGGTTGGATGCAATTCTGACGCCGGGAGCGAGTGGCGCAGGGCTGGCCGCGCGGGCGGGGTATCCGATCATGGTGGTGCCGTTCGGTCTGGTTCCCAACGCGCCTACGCCACCGTTTCCTGATGGATTCAATGCCAAGCCGGCGCCATTCGGAGTCGGGTTTACTGGCACGGCCTGCAGCGAGCCGCGGCTGATCGAGTTGGCGTATGCGTTCGAGCAGGCGACCAAGCGGAGGGTGGCGCCAGGGTCCGCGCCGTGAGCACGCGTGGGGAGTGAGAATCCCAGCGGCAAGGCTTATGAGCTCGGCGGCACGTTCACGCTGAGTGACGTCGTGCGATTCCAATACTTCCATGCCCTTCGGCGCACGTGGTGGGTTGTGATCGGGGTCACGCTGATTGTTCTAGCAGAGGTAATCCTGGCGGCGGTCCTCGCCCTGGAGTTTCACAATTATGAAATAGTTCGCTATGGAACCCCGATAGCGCTGCTCTTCCTCTTGGGGCTAGGGATTATTACGGTGTTACCGTACATTGCAGCAAGAAAGCAGCTCAAGACCGGCGTGTCGTTGCGCGAACCGATCATCTACTCGTTCTCCTCGCAAGGCATTCACTATAAGAGCGCCTTTTCCTCGGGCGAGACATCCTGGAAGGCGTTCTGGAGAATCTGTGAAACCAAGAGCCTCTTCTGTCTATACTCGAGCGCGAGCTCTGCATTGGTCTTGTCGAAGCGCTTCTTCAAGGACGAGGCTGAGCAGAGCGATTGGCGCAGGCTCGTGGAACAACAGATTGCGCCCAACCACGCCCGCGAAACTCGAGGGCGCTGGAATCTCGATGCCCTCAGACGGCATGCGCCTGCCAGCCTCAGGGTAAATCGATTCAAGTCCTGCGGCCAACGAAACCTGGTTCCGTGATCTTCTTTGGAAATTCATTCCGCTGCCTGATTCTCTGGAGCCCTTCGTGTGACGCTTGGAGAATAGGTTCAATGCGGGCCGAACGCATCGTCCACGAACACAGTCTTGCCGCCGACGAGGGTCATCAGCACCTTCATTTTTTCGATGCGCTTATCCGTGACGGTTAGGAGGTCTTCGGCCAGCACCACGAAGTCGGCCCACTTGCCGGGTTCGATGGAGCCTTTGGTCTTTTCTTCAAACGTCAGGTAGGCGTTGTCGATGGTGCTGAGGCGCAGCGCTTCCTGGCGCGTGATCTTCTGATCGGCGCCGAGCACGCCCCCAGAAATGGTGTCGCGCGTCACGAAATGATAGAAGGTCCAAAGCGGCGGATATGGCACAACGGAAGCATCGGTGCCGGCAGCGACCTGGATCCCGTGATCAAGATAGGCTCGGACGGGCGTCATCCAGGCCGCGCGCCCCGGCCCCCAATAACGAACCAGGCTCGGGCCGGCGAGATAGAGATGATTCTGCACCGTGACCACCAAACCCAGCGCTCGCATGCGCGCGAAGTGTTCCTCTCGCGGGATGAAGCCGTGCTCGATGGCCCAACGCTTTCCGGCGATGGAATGCTCGGCATTCGCGGCTTCGTAGCCGGCCAGCACTTCATCGATCGCCGCATCGCCGACCGCATGGGTGCCCACGCGCCAGTCGAGACGATTGAGCTGCTTGACGATCGCGATGTAACGATCAGTGGGAATTAACTGCAGGCCCCGATAGGCGCCGTGATTTCCATACGGCTCCTGATAAGGGTCGCGCATCCAGCCGCCTTCGAAGCCGCCGTCGGCAACCAGCTTCACGCCACCGATGCGGAGCCACTCGTCGCCTTCGTCCGGCTTGACGCCGGAACTTTCGATGAACGTGCGCACGTTGGCGGCATCCGGATTAGGGGGCGCGGACAGCAGCACGTTCAGACGGATGCTAAGCAGGCCGCGGCGTTGCATCTCCTGCAACAAACGATATTGGTCAAGACTGATGCCGGGATGGCGGACGCTGGTGAGTCCGGCGGCATTCAGCTTGTGGTATTGCTCGACCCAGTTTTCGATTTGCTGCTCGCGCGTCAATTTCGTGGCTGGGAGGGTGACGAGCGTGCGCGCCTTGTCGATGAGTTCGCCATTGGGCTCACCGCTGGGATAGCGGCTGATCTGACCGCCTTCTGGCGCCGCGGTCGTTTTATCGATGTGCCACTTAACGAGCGCTGCGGAATTGAGAATGTATTCGTGGCCACCGCGAATAAGGACGACCGGATTCTCTGGAGAAACCGTATCGAGATCGCGGCGTAAGGGCAAACGCTGCTCGGTGAGCTGCGCTTCGTGCCAGTCGCCATTGGAGACGATGACTTCGCCGGGCGCTGTGGTTTTTGCGCGCTGGCCGACGGCAGCCAGGACGTCCGCGAGCGAGCGGGCGTTCGATAGATCGACACCGGGGCCGCCGCCTGCATTGTGCAAGTGACTGTCTTCGAGACCGGGGATTATCGTCCGGCCGTGCAGATCGATGACACGGGTGGCCGTTCCCGCCAGCTTTTGGATGTCGGCGGTTTTGCCGACGGCTTCGAACTTGCTGCCTGTGACGGCGATCGCTTCGGCAATTGTGAATCGCGGATCGACGGTGATGATCTGGCAGTGGATATAGATCGCGTCCGGCGCAGCCAGGGCGGCAGCGGTGCTAAAAAACACCCACAGGGTTACTCGACGCATTGCCAACTCAGGATGATATCTCATCGACTTCACAGGCGGCGGGTTCACAGGCGACCGGCGAATCGAGCGAGTGGGGTAAAATGGGAGCAATACCTTAGTGGGCGGCTAGCTCAGCTGGGAGAGCACGGCGTTCGCAACGCCGGGGTCGTGGGTTCGAATCCCATGCCGTCCACCAAAACTAACAACGTAGAATCAACGGGCTCTACGCCAACAATGGGGGCAAGCTCCGACCCCAACCTGATTCTAGGAACATAACACCTTTACTCTGAGTCTGTAATTTTGGAAGTTGCGAAAGCCATAGGCCTGTCGATTAATGAGCTCCATTTTGTTGTGGAAGCCCTCGGTGATGCCGTTGTTGCGGGTGAAGCGCCACATAGCGACGATTTCC
>DATMMD010000083.1:0-28957 GCA_035569875.1 Bryobacteraceae bacterium | reverse complement strand
ACTTCGATCTGCACCTGGGGTCGGCGCACGAGACCGTAACCGTCACCGCCCGCACTTCGCCGCTGCAGACGGACGACCCTTCCGAAGGTTATCAGCTCGGTTCGGACTTTATCGAGGCTCTACCGTTGCTTGGACGCAATATCATTACGCTAGTGACATTAGGGCCCGGAGCAGTTCCGCGGCAGCTCGGCGGATTCACGCACGATATCATCAACGATCTGCAGGGAAATCGAGGCGCAGTCGCGTTCAATGCCCCCGTGAACGGCGCGCGGTCCACCGGGAACAGCTACATTGTGGACGGAGCATACAACACCGATCGCAATGTCTTTTCGATCGCGGTGGTGCCGTTGATGGAGACGGTATCGGAGTTTCGGATCCAAAGCTCGCTCGCTCCGGCAGAGTTCGCGCAGTCCGGGGGCGCCGTGATCGACGTCGTCACCAAGCCGGGCAGCCCGCAGTTTCACGGAAACCTGTTTGAGTTCATGCGCAATGAGGCCACCGATGCCCGGGGGTTTTTTGACGTCCCTGGATTGCCACGCGGCGTCTTCCGGCAAAACCAGTATGGCGCGACGCTGAGCGGGCCCTTGGCAAAGTCCACATACTTCTTTGCGTCATATGAAGGACTGCGCAGCCGCTCGGCTAGCTCCACCCAGCATCTGGTACCAGGCGCGACCGTGCGCAGCGGAGACTTTTCCGGAGGCCAGATGATCTTCGATCCGCTCAGTCTCGATTCCTCAGGCAACCGTCTGCCGTTCGCCGGCAACATGATTCCCACCAGCCGCATCGACCGCGCAGCTTCGCGTTATCTGGCGCTCTACGAACCCCTTCCGAACGCTCAATTGTCCAACGGCGACGATTACGTGGATTCGACACCTAATCGCGATCACAGCGACAACGGATCGATGCGGGTGGATCGGGCGTGGGGACAGCGTAGCCGGCTTTTTGCGCGTTACACCATCAATGACGAGCGCACGCTTCTCGCGGGCTCGTTTCCTGCCCTTCCGACTTCTGAGAGCTTGCGCGCGCAACAGGCCTCCATCGGCCACACCTTGACGGGCGCGTCGTGGGTGAACGAAACACACTTCTCCTTCACCCGGCTGCGGGTCTTCGATCTTCCAGTCAGCGCTTTCGGCAGCAATGTCCTTGGCAATCTGGGAATCAACGGACTGGCGAGCGATCCTTTTACCTACGGACTCCCCGCTCTGACTGTGACCGATTACGAAATGGTCCAAGATTCATCGAACTTGCCGCAAGTGCAGCGCGATAACACCTCATATTTTTCGTCATCCTTCTCGCGAACGCGGGGCCGTCATACCTGGAAGGCAGGTTTCCAATTTACCCACTTCACCATGGCCTATCTGCAGAGCCAGTTCGCTCGCGGGAATTTCATTTTCAACGGCGCTTACACGCAAGACCCGGCGAACCCAAACACCACCGGCGATGCCTTTGGCGACTTCTTGCTCGGCTTTCCCAATCAGACGCAGCGCGAGGTTGGATCCGCCCAAGCTTATCTCCGCCAGAACAACTACGGCGCATTTATGCAGGACGATTGGCGACTCACTTCGCGGATCAGCATATCTGTGGGACTGCGCTACGACTATTTCGCACCGTTCAGCGAGGATCGCGGAAATCTGCTGAATCTCGATTATTCTACTCTGCCGAATGCGCCGGTGCTTCGGCACGTGAACAGCGTAACAGCACCGGATCACAAAGACTTCGCTCCCCGCATCGGACTGGCCGCGCGGCTGCCCCATCTGCTCCACAGCTCGAGGGATACCGTGTTCCGAGCCGGCTACGGGCTTTATTACAGTCCCGAGATCGCCATCGAAGCGTATGATCTGGTGCGCAATGGAATAGGGAACGAAAACAACGAGCCGGGTGGCTTGCAGCCAGTTCTGACTTTGGAGAACGGTTTCCGGCAGACTGCGTCCACGGGTTTTCCGAGCTACTACGGAGTCGACCAGCATGCGCCCACGCCCTATGTCCAGCAATGGTCGGCCAGCATCCAGCACGAATTGCCGGGAAGCACTCTATTCGAGATCGCGTATGTCGGAACCAAGGGAACTGATCTCGGCTTATTCCGCCGCTTCAATACCCCCGCGCAGGTGGAAACGGGAGCGGATCTTCCACCCCGTCCGGGCGATTTGCAATCGCTCAGAACTTTTCCAGAGCTGGGAACGATCTTTCAGCTTCAGCACATCGCCAATTCCAGCTATCATTCGCTTCAGATCAAGGCCGAGAAGCGTTTCACCGGGAGGCTATCGTTCCTGGCCAGCTTCGTCTGGTCCAAATCCATCGACGACGCGGACACCCAGATTCCAGGATTGTTTGAAAGCTTCGGCGCGCAGGACGAGCGAAACTTGGGACTCGAGCGCGGGCTTTCGTTTTTCGACGTGCGGCGCCGGTTGAGCGCCGGTTATGTTTATTCGTTTCCAAGCGCACCGGTATTGCGGCCGGTCCTGAAGAATTGGCAGCTTAGCGGAAACCTGACGTTCCAGGATGGCACGCCGCTGAATCCGGTCTATTTCGCGACCGACTTTGCCAACTCCGGCACTCCGAATCGTCCCAATGTCGTGCTGGGACAGTCCGTGCTATTGCCGAGCGGCCAGCGCAATGCTGACCATTTTTACAACGCTGCCGCGTTCTCAGCACCAGCACCATTCACTTTCGGTAACGCGGGCCGCGACATTCTGCCTGGGCCGGGCAACGCAGTGGTGGACGTCGCGCTTCACCGGCGGTTCGTTGTCCAAGAGCACAAGACCATCGAATTTCGCGCCGAGACCTTCAATCTCCTGAATCATCCCAATATTGGAATTCCGGGCGAATATCCCGACTTCGGGCCCTTCTTCGGCAAGTCTTTTTCGGCGGGCGACCCACGCCGTATGCAATTTGCTTTAAGATTCGATTTCTGAGCCGATTTACCTCACGCATCCCGGCTTACGCCCGAGCAGTGCTCGAGGCGCTTCAATTCTCGTCGCCTAATCCGTCGACCCTGGCAGAGCTGTCCGCCCAAGAATGGAAGCAAGCGCTAACGTTTTCGGATCGTGCGCAACTCACACTGCCGCTCGGCCTTACCAGCCGCGAGCATCTGCCGGAATGGGTGCGGCGACGCATCGATCTCAACCTTGCCCAGAATGCCGAGCGATGGCGCCGAGCCAAGGTAGCTTTCGAGGTACTCGCTGCAGCGTTCGAAGCAGAGAGTTTGCAATTTGCCGCTCTCAAGGGCTTCAGCCATTGCCCGTACTTCGTCGCTGATCCCCGGCGGCGCTGGCAGAGCGATCTTGACCTTTTGTTTCAACCCGACCACCTACTTCGGGCTCGCGACGTAGCGCTGGGCCTCGGATATGCACCCGCTTCCGGGTTCGAGCGCCATCCCATCGATCACCTGCCAGTGATGGTTCCGAAAACTGAATGGCAGTGGCGCGGCGATTTTTTCGATGTCGACATGCCTCTCTCACTGGAGTTGCATTTTCGGCTGTGGGACGAGCAAACCGAGCGGTTCGGGCCAGAAGGCCTCGATCAATTCTGGACGCGGCGGCAGAATCGGGAACTGGATGGGCTGCAATTCACGGCGCTGCATCCAGTGGACGCGCTGGCGAACTCGGCTCTGCATTTGCTCCGGCACTTGCTGCGCGGAGATCTGCGTCCCTCGCACGTTTACGAGTTGGCTTCGTTCCTTCATCACAATTCGGAAGACGCGTGTCTCTGGAAGGCATGGGCAGAATGGCATCCTGAGTCGCTACGGCGTCTGGAGGCGATCTCGTTCGCAATCGCCCAGCGCTGGTTTGATTGCCGGATGCCGGCAGAGGCATTCCAGCAGGTCGAACTTCTGCCGCAAGACATCGCTCGTTGGATGGAGCTGTATTCTATTTCCCCGCTCGCCCGCATTTTCCATCCGAATAAAGACGAGCTATGGCTGCATTGGAGCCTACTCGATTCTCCGGCTGACCGGCTATCCGTGTTACGGCGCAGACTGCTGCCGCGTCAGTTACCGCCACGCATCGATCCAGGCTCGGCGCGCCAATATTGGAGTTATTTAGTTTCTCGCGGCCGCTATCATCTTGGCGCATTGCCGTCCACTGCATCGAGCGCGATGCACTGGTTCCTTGCGGTCCCTCGGCTGGGCGCGCAATTCTGGCGCTTCTACGCGGCTTTCTTTTTGTTTAACTTCGGGCTATTCATTTTCTTTCTGCTTTATAATCTTTACCTTCTGCAATTGGGATTTCGCGAAGACTTCCTCGGGTTTGTTGCGAGTGCCTTGACCGGCGGCAGCATCGCCGGTTCCCTTCTGGCCGCGCTGGCTATCCGGCGCTTCGGGATTCGCAATACGCTCGCGGGATGCTTCCTCTCGGTCGCCTGCATTGCCGCTCTGCGCGTCTTGATAACACCAGCGCCCGCTTTACTCGCGCTCGGTTTCACCGCTGGTATCGTCACCGCTGCCTGGGCCGTATGTATCTCACCAGCCGTCGCGCAGCTCACGGAGGAGAAGAATCGTCCAGTGGCCTTTAGCTTCGTCTTCTCCACCGGAATTTTGATCGGCGTTTTGGGCGGACTCGCCGGCGGACGGCTTCCAGGCTTGCTCGTACGGTTGCACCTCGCGGCTGCTGGCGTCGAATCGTACCGTGGCGCCCTACTCACCGGATGCGTGCTGGTGTTATTCGCAATCTGGCCGCTATCACGGGTCCAAATCGTCGCGCCGCCGCCTAACAAACGGAGGTTTTATCGGCCCAGCCCAATGGCAATCCGATTCCTGATCGCCATTGCTGTTTGGAACCTCGGAATTGGAATGTTCAATCCATTCTTCAACGTCTTCTTCAACCGGCTCCGCATGCCCGTGGAGCAGATCGGATCGGTCTTCTCCGCGGCACACGTCGCGCAGGCGGGTGCTGTGTTAATGGCGCCGATCGTACTAAGAAGATTCGGACTGACTCGCGGCGTTTCCGGCATGCAGTTCGCAGCCGCCCTGGCGCTGTTGGGGCTGGCGGCTGCTACCGGTCCGTTGAGTGCCGGCCTAGCATTCGCGGCCTACACCATGTCCCAATACATGACCGAGCCGGGGGTGTTTACGCTTTTGATGGATGAAGTGCCGGTGGAAGAGCGGAGCAATGCATCCGCTCTCAATTTCCTGGTTACGTTTACGGCGCAGGCTATTGTCGCGGGCATCGCCGGCCGGATGCTTTCGCGCTTCGGATATCCCCCGGTGCTTGTTTCGGCAGCGATCATTTGTGCGCTGGCGGCGGTGCTTTTTCGCGTTCTGCTCGCCAAGACAGAATTGTCTCCTCCATCAGGTTCATAATGCGGCTCTGATAGCTCGAGACCGTATAGGATTGCTCCCAGCCCCGGCGGGCGTTGATCACAACTCGCCGTACGGCGTCCGCATCGCTCAAGATGACTGCTCGTATTCGCGCCGCCAGTTCTTCTGGTGTGGCCGGAAAGACCAGGAATCCCGTCTCGCCATCAGCGATCACCTCGGGGATCCCGCCGGTGGCGAACGCAACCACTGGAACGCCCGCCGAAAATGCCTCCACTATTACGCGCCCCATGCCTTCGTGCTTCGACGGAACTACCAGCAGGTCGAGTTCCGCCAGCACAGACGCGATGTCATCCCGCCATCCCAGGAACTCGACCGGTAGCCCGCGCGCCAACTCGCTCACAGAATGGAGATATTGGCCCGCTGGAATGATGGGCGCACCACAGATCACGAACTTCGCCGCGGGGAATTCCGGCGCCAGCGCTGCGACAGCTTGCAGGAACTCAGCTTGGCCCTTTTCGGGACTGATACGCCCGATCAGGCCGATCCGCCAGCTTCTTTCGGGACCGAAAGCACGTTCGCGGAATCCAGCGTCCGGCGTGCCATTGGGAATCACGTGCAGGCTGCCATCGCGAACATACTGAGCGAGTGGCTCGGCGACAAAGTTGCTGCATGCGATTACAGTTGCCATAGAATGGCGGATACTCCAACCCGCTAGACCGGCAGCGTAGCGCTGCATAAGACGGTTGTGCGCGTGAAACAGGAGCGGCAAACGGTCGCGAGCCACCAGCGCCGCAGCAGGCAGCATGCGCGGACCATTCACATAGATGAGGTCGAAACTGCCACGGTTTATTATTTCAGTGAGCATCCGTTTCTGCCGCCAGACATCGAGAGGTAGCTGAAAGAAATCAGCCAAGCCCTTGCTACCTGATCGATACCGTCCGCTTGGGATTTGGTCGATGCCGAAGCCTCGCGAGCGCACCCGTTCCGCCAGTGGGCCATCGCCAGGAAGAGCAATATGCGCGCGCCAGCCGCGCTTTTCCACAGCATCCAGAATGGCCAACAGGCATAGCTGCGCTCCTCCCAGCACGCTGAACTGATCGAGAAACAGGATTTCCACCCGTTTCCAGTATCCTTGTAACTCAAGGGCTCTTGCATCCGTCATAGCAATGATGCGGTGTGTCTTAGCGGCATTACTAGGGCTGTCGGCGTATCCGTTATTTTCGCAGTCCCCGTTGGATAAGGTGTCCGACGCCCCTGAGCCGGCCGTTTCATCTACCCCTGACCAGCGAATCTTTGGCGTTATCCCGAATTATCAGACGGTTTCCGATCCCAATAAGAACTTCATCCCCCTCACGGTGAAACAGAAGTTCGGACTCTTCGTGAAGGAAACATTCGATCCATTCGTCGCAGTATCGGCAGCCGCGGGTGCGGCGCTGTCGCAGGCCGACAACGATCATCCCAGGTATGGCCAAGGCTCCGGGCCTTATGCACAGCGCTTTGGCGCGGCGGTAGCCGACGTCACAACCCAGAATTTTTTCAGTGACGCTGTAGTGGCATCGTTGCTGCACGAAGATCCTCGCTATTTTCGCAGAGGCCCGGAATACCGATTTTGGCCACGCCTGGGTTACGCCCTAAGCCGGGTTGTGGTCACCCGGACGGACGCCGGCAAAGCCCGGTTCAACAATTCCGGCATTTTCGGCATGGCCATGGGCATCGCTCTGTCGAATGCCTATTACCCCAACAGCAGCGTTAGCGGGAATGTGGTTGCGGTGCGTTTGGGCACCAGCTTAGTGTCCTCTGCGTTGTCAAACATCCTGCCGGAATTTTGGCCCGACATCCGGCAGAAGTTCTTCCACCGCAAGCAACCCTAGCATAGGATAAACTACTGAAGCAGGAGTTACTGGAAAGTTTAAGGGAGACTATGCCCTCAGTCAATCGTTGGTGGATCGCGGTCGCCGGGGTATGCATGCAAATGGCTTTAGGGGCGGCATACGCATGGAGCGTATTTCGCATTCCTCTAGTGAAGGAATTCGGCTGGAGCATCGCTCAGGTTTCCTCAACGTTCACCATCTGTTGGTTTGTGCTGGGCTGCACGTCCGTACTCGGCGGGCTCTGGATGAATCGAAGCGGCCCGAGAATTGTCGCGGTGGCAGGCAGTATCCTCTGGGGCAGCGGCGTATTTCTGACAAGCTTATCCGCCCATAAACTGTGGCTGCTCTACCTCTCCTACGGCGTGATCGGAGGGCTCGGACTGGGCCTGGGTTATATAGTTCCCGTAGCCGTTCTCGTCAAATGGTTTCCTGAACGCCGCGGTTTGATCACCGGCATCGCCGTCGCCGGTTTTGGAGCTGGCGCCCTGGTTGCCGCCCCGGCGGCTGGTAAGCTGATGCAGAGCGTCGGTCTGATGCCGACGTTCGCGTATCTCGGCGTTGCATACGGCATAGTTGCTGTGCTGGGCGCGCTCTTCATGCAAAATCCCCCTGAAGGTTGGCACCCGGCCGGCTGGCAGCCGACCGCCTTGCAATTATCGCAACGATGCAGTCGCGACTTCACACTGGGCGAGGCGTTGCGGACCTGGCAGTGGTGGGCGCTCTGTGGTCTCTTATCCATCAACACCATGGCGGGACTGTCCGTTGTCTCCCAAGCCGCGCCCATCTTCCAGGAGATTGGGAAACTCAGCGCCGTAACAGCGGCCGCTCTGGTTGGCGTGATCAGCATCGGCAATGGCGTCGGCCGCGTGTTGTGGTCTTGGATCTCCGACCTCACTACCAGGCGCGTGGCGTTCTTGACGATGTTTCTGATACAAGCGGTGCTATTTTGGACGTACCACTACATCGCTTCGCCCACGCTTCTCACCGTAGTCACGTTCATCATCGTGATGTGTTACGGAGGAGGGTACGGAATCACTCCGGCATTCGCGGCCGACTATTTCGGTCCGCGCCATGTAGGACCAATCTTTGGCTTGATGCTGCTGCCCTGGGCGTTCCCCGCGGCCTTGGGGCCGCTGCTGTTCGCCTATTTGCGCGAAACGACTGGCGGATACACTCAAGCGCTCTATCTGATCGCGGGTATGCTGACCATCGCGATGGTCCTGCCTATGATCGTTTCGCCGCCTCGAGGCCACCAAGTAGCGGCGGAAACGCCGGTCGGTTCCGCCGCAAGCAGCAGCGCAGCCTGACACTCTTCTGCGGCGCCGCTTCGGCGGCTAGGACGCAGTCTGATCATTCTTCCACCAACTCTCAATGACCGTCCGGAAATGCGAGTAAAGGAATGACGTCGCTAGCAGCAGCGCGCCCAAGGCCACGAATGCGGAGATCCGATACACGCGTCCGACTTGCCAAACATCAAACAGGTACAACTTGACGACCACGAATCCCATCAAGCCGAGGCCTGCGATGCGGTTGATGGCGGTGCGCGTGGCGACTCCGGCGCTCACCAGCACTACAGCGTAAATGGCAAACAGAATGGAAATCGATACCGTTTCGACGCTAAGGAGATTTTGAGGAGCCGACGTCCGGGCGGCCCAAGCCAGGGCCTCCATGCTTAATCCCCAAAGCAAAATGACGTGCCCCGCGACGTACTCAACAAGTGCGCTCGGATTGAGTTTATTCCAATAGGCCGCGAGCCAGGAACAAATTGCCGCAATGAAGAAAGTAAAGAAGCGCGCGTTCCAGATCAGCGCATAGGACTGGACGCCGTGAAACATCCAGGCGTCTGTGGTGAGGAGCCGTACCCAGACGAGTACGGAAACGATCAGGGCGCCGAATGCTAGCTTCGAATTTCTTGTTTTCAACGCGATCCAGGAAAGCGCCAGAAACTCAAGTGACCATGCCATCGTAATTCGGTAACCGGTGAATTGGATCGGAGCAGCCAGGACCAGGAACGCGACGGCAACTCCCGCCGACAACGCCATCGCCTCCGTGCGTTGTGAGCGCCACATCCAGCCGGCTAGAACTAGATGAAGTGCTGCAACCGCAACCGCGAACATGCCCATCCAGGATTGATATTCGGCATTCAGCAACGCGTAAGAAGCAGTGAAATAGACCGCGCCATTCAGCGCCAGGATGGTGAGATCTTCGGTCCGGGGAGTTTCGCGCCGGTAAATCAGTCGCCAGGGTATCCAAGCCAAGAACAAGAGGAACGAACTACTGGTCCCGACAAACAACGGTGCGATGGGGAGCGAATGAAGGCTCGAGTACCACAGTCCGTAGAACGTCCAGAAAGCAACAAAGCTAACACTCGCTGCGGCCCGGATTCGACGGAGGTCGGCAACCACCAAGCCGCAAAGAGCGAGCGCCCAGGTGAGCGAGAGATATACGCTGGGAGAATCCGGCCACATCCGGCTAATTCCAAATGTCGCTAAGATCTGGGCCGCCAAAAACAACGGCTGGACTAGCGCCTGGGAGAAAAGCGCGTAATAGATCAGCACGAAAAAAGTGGCGACTGCCTGGCTTTCCTGCCTGAACTCCTTCGCTAACCAAGCCCCGTAGATTACAGTTGTGGCCAGCACACCCAGAATTTCTAGAGGCGGCCACACCCGGAGTCGCGCAAGCAGGAGCGCCCCGACGTTGAGCAGAAGCACATAGCTAAATAGAAACCACGGACGGTCCTGTCCAGTATTCAGAATGATGGGAGTGAGATAACCGCCCACCAAACCCAGGACGGCCATGGCTGTCGACTCGTAGCGCAAGGCGAGCGCCACCGCCAGCAAGGTAGCCGCAACCATGCATGCGAATGCAAGATCTTGCTGGATTAGCTGGTAGTACTCGGACGCTGCGTATACCGCTACATACAAGATTCCAAGTCCAACCGCCGTGACGCCCTGGGCGAAAATTCGCTGACCTCTGCGCCAAAGCAGATCCGCGACGCCGATGGCCGCTAAGCCGGCGATCAATCCCAGAATCACTCGACCTGCCGGTCCAATCCACTGGTTATCGACGGCCCATTTGAAGAAGAAGGCGATACCCAGGACCAACGTCACCACCCCAATGCGATTCACCAGAGTGAGGCCGATATTGGTTTCGAGACCTCGCGGCGGAGGCGTCGGCACCTCCGGCGTGCGTAGCGGCTCTGGAGTTGGCGCCGGAGGCTCCGGCTCCGAACGCGCGGTAGTCTCTGGAACGATGGGTTGTAGATTTAGAGCTGCTTCTACTCGGGCCAGCTGTTTTTCGATCCGCTGCTGCCGGCGAAGTAGCCGCAGGATGGCCTCCGACAGCGCATCCATCCGTTCCTGGTCCGGATTCGGCAGGTTGGTCTCCGGTTTAAGCTGTGCCCGTTTGACTTCTAGGGTCGAGCAGTTCGTTCAGGCGGTCTTCCGGGATGCCGCTCGTTTCGCGTGCGACCTCGCGGACGGTTCGTCCACTCCGGTAAGCCTCCTTGGCAATCGAAGCCGCCTTTTCATATCCGATCACGGGCGCGAGAACTGTGCACATGGCGAGCGACTGTTCAATGTATCCGGATGCTCGCTCGGCGTCGGCCTCCAGGCCTTGGATCAAGCGCCGGTCGAAGTTTCGCGAAGCCCCCGCCAACAGCTCGATGGATTCTAGCAAGTCGTAAGCCATCACTGGCATCATCACGTTTAGCTCAAAATTACCCGCGGCGCAACACCACGTAATCGTTGCATCATATCCGATTACTTGCGCGCACACCATCAGCAGGCTCTCGGCGATTACCGGGTTGACCTTACCGGGCATGATGCTCGACCCGGGCTGCGTCTCGGGAAGCTTGAGCTCGCCCAATCCACATCGCGGCCCCGATCCCAGCCAGCGAATATCGTTGGCAATCTTGGTCAGCGCGACAGCGTAGGTCTTAAGGGCGCCGCTCAAGAAGCTGATAGCGTCCTTCGACGCCTGCGCTTCGAAATGGTTGGTGGCTTCGCGAAAAGGCAGACCGGTTCGAGTCTTGATTTCAGCGATGGTAGCGGCGGCAAATCCCGGAATCGCGTTCAGGCCGGTACCTATGGCAGTGCCTCCGAGCGGCAGCTCATCCAGCCCTTCCAGCGCCACTCGAATCCGCCCGATGCATCGCTCCACCTGGGCCGTGTAACCGCTGAACTCCTGGCCGAGTAGCATCGGCACGGCGTCCTGCAGATGTGTTCGGCCGATCTTAATGATGCCCTTGAACTCTTCGGCCTTCTTCCGCAGCGAAACCTGCAACCCTTCCATCGCCGGCATCAGCTCTTCGTTGGCAAGTAAAGCGGCCGCTATATGAATGGCAGAGGGAATGACATCATTGCTCGATTGCCCGCGATTCACGTGATCGTTGGGATGCGCTTGGGCCAGGCGGCCGATCACCTCGTTGGCATTCATATTGGTAGAGGTGCCGCTACCAGTCTGGAAAATGTCGACCACGAATTGATCGTCGTATTTGCCAGCGGCTATATCTTCAGCAGCCCTTTCGATGGCAGCCGCTAGATCCGCGGGCAGCTCTCCCAGGCGGCCGTTAACCAGCGCGGCCGCGCTCTTAATCAATCCCAAGGCACGAATGAAAGCCCGGGGAAAGCGTAGCCTGCTGATGGGAAAGTTCTCGACGGCGCGCTGTGTTTGGGCGCCGTATAGCGCATGGGCGGGAACGCGGACTTCGCCCATGCTGTCATGTTCGACGCGGTGATCCACGCTTTGAGTTGTAGCACAGGCGAGCTACTCGGCTCGCTTCTTCCCCTGCGAGTCGTAAACTTCCACCGGGCCGTATTTTTCAAGCACCGGCCTGATCTTCGCGGCGTCGCCCACCGCCACGATCTGCAACGTGTCCGGGACGACATATTGTTTTGCGATGCGCTGCACTTGCTCGGCGGTGACGTTCATGATTTTGGCTGGATAGGTATCCCAATAATCCGCTGGCAGGCCGTAGATCTTCTGCGTGATTGCGTAATCCAGCAACTGGCCCGGATCTTCGAGCGATAGCGCGAAGCCAGCCACGATGGCGCGCTTCGATTCCTCCAGCTCCGACTCTGGCACCGCTTTGTCGCGAATGCGATTTACCTCGTTCATGAATTCGGTCATCGCTCCACTGGTGGCGTCGGTGCGCATGCTGGCTTCGGCGATCCACGGGCCCGCGAATTTGCGAGCGACCAGCATGCTGTACGCGCCGTAGGTGTAGCCATGCTCCTCGCGGAGATTCATGAACAGGCGGGCCGCTGACCCGCCGCCCACGATCTTATCCATCACTACCAGCGGCACATAATCCGGATCAGTGCGTGCCACGGCGATATTTCCGAGGAAAATCGAAGTCTGCACGGAGCCGGGCCGGTCCACTACATAAATTCTGCGGCCGCTGGCGGCTTTGGTGGGCTGCGGCGCCATCACTTTACTGTCGCTGGCCTCCCAAGCTGGCATGCCCTGGAACATTTGAGCCAGGTCCGCCGCTCGAACATCGCCCGCGATCGCGAGGATTGCATTTTGCGGAACGTAGCGTTCTTTGTACCATTTCGCAAGCAGTTCGGGCGTGATCTTGTCGATAGATTCCGCGGTAGCGGAAGTAATCGCCGCGGGATGATTGCCATACACAGCGCGATTGAATCGCTCTTGCAGCAGAAACATCGGCGATGAGCGCTGCTGCTGCAGCTGAACTCGCAGGCGCTGCTTCAACTTCGCCAGCTCGCTTTCATGGAAAGTAGGATGCAGCAGAATATCCGCTGCCAGATGGAGCCACTCGGGGAAATTGTCGCTCAGGCCGGACGCGCTAAGCGTCGCCGTATCGCCGCCAAACGGCGCACTGACATTGATGGCAGCGCCCAGCCGCTCTGTGTCTTCGGCGATCTGCTTGCTCGACCGCGTGGCGGTGCCTTCTTTCAGCATCGCAGCCGTGAGGCTAGCTAGACCTGGAAAATCCGAGGGATCGTTGAGTCCGCCGGCGCCCTGGATCAACAGGCGCAAATTAACTGTGGGCAAGCGATGATTTTCGAGCACCAGCACTGTCAATCCATCGTCCAGCTTCAGCTCAACCGGTTTAGGGAGTTGGACTCGCAGGATGTCTTTCGAGACCGGCGCCTCGTTCTTACGCTCGACTTTACTGAGTGGGATGCTCTTGGAGCCGGCCTCGGGCTGGGGCTGCGCGAAACCGGCGACGCCGCATAAAGCCACGGATAAACACACACTCACACAGATTCTCATCTCAAACTCCTAGTTCGCGGCCTTGGTGGCCACCTCGGGCTTAGGCTTCGGCAGGGTCGTGACCACCGTGCGGTTGTTCTCCATCAAATAAGTCTTCGCCACGCGCTCAATATCTTCTTTACTCACGTTTTGGATTTTGCTAAATCGTGTATTGATCAGATTCGGATCATTATAAAAGACGGCCATCTCTCCGATCAGGTAGGCGCGAAACAGTGTGCTTTGCAAGCGCTGCGCGGTTAGCCGGCGCGTGGACAGACGAACTTTCTGCAATTCCCAATCGGCGATCGGATCGGTCTTCAGCCGTTCTATTTCGGCATAAACGGCTTTTTCCACTTCCTTCAAGTCCTTGCCTGGACGTACCATGATCGCGATGTCGAAGGTAGACGGCCCTCTGTGATCCTCCACCTCGGTGAATACGTTGACCGCCAGTTCCTTCTCCTTGACGAGGGTCTGATAGAGTCGGGAGGCCTGACCGCTTCCGAGCGCATTCGCCAAGACATACAGCGCATACCAGTCCTCGGTGTTGCCGGGTGGAACCTTGAAAACGATATCCAGGCGCGGAGTTTGCGCGAACGCGTCTTCGATCGTTTTGCGCCGCTCGCCAGTCGGCTTGGGCTCTGAGAGGTCCGGAACCGGGGGCGCCGGCTGCGCTGGAATCTCGCCAAAATATTTCTTGATCTTCGCCAATGCCTCGTCGGCTTGGATGTCGCCGACCAAGGTCAGCACCGCATTGTTCGGCGCGTAGTAGATGCGGAAAAACTCCTGAACGTCCTTCACCGTCGCCGCATTCAAATCTTCCATCGACCCGATTACGTCGTGTTTATTCGCGAAGTTGTCGTAAACCAGATCCTGCACCACCTCGGCTGTCTTACCGTAAGGTTGATTGTCCAAACTAGATCGGCGCTCTTCCTGCACTGCATTCCGCTGGTTGTCCAGATTCGCCTGGCTGATCACGAGCGAGCGCATGCGGTCGGCCTCCAGAAACAAGCCGAGGTCTAATTGATTCGCTGCGAAAGCCTCGAAATAGTTAGTGCGATCCTCGGTGGTGGTGCCGTTCATCGAACCACCATTATTTTCAACCAGGATCATATGCTCGCCCTTGCCGACGTGCCCCGAGCCTTGAAACATCATGTGTTCAAATAGGTGCGCGAATCCAGTGCGCCCAGCTCTCTCGTTATGCGAACCGACATTGTAGGTCACCGAAATAGCGTAGGTGGGCGCGGAGTGATCTTCCGACATCACAATGCGAAGCCCGTTATCGAGCTTGAACTGCTGAATCGGGATCTGCGGCGCTTTCGGCTGCGGTGGCTGAGCGGGTTGAGGCTGCGCCTGGAGTAAAGACACCGCGAGCGTGAGGGAAATTGCGGGGATAAAACGCATTTACCTTAATTGTAGCAATCGAGCGGACCGCGCCTGACGCTCAATTGCTGGTTGTGCCTGTGATCGTGACCTGGATCGGCGCGACTGATCCGAAGCTGAACGTATAGGTGTTGTCCACGGGCTTGGGACCGAGCCGCAGAGCGATTAACCTTACGTTCGGGAAGTACACCGCCGGAGAAAGTGCGATCGCTCCCCCTCCAGCGCTCACCTGTGATTGAAAGCCCAGATGAGGATTATCGGTGATCGCATATCCGATCAGGTCGGTGACACGTACAAATAGGTCAACCGTAGTGCCTGCGGCGGCGCTCGTGGGCAGCGAATTCATAAACGTAACACTTTGTGGCGCGCCCGATGGAACACCATACCAGTACGGCACCAATGCGTCACCCTTGGCTCCTTCGACGAGAATATCTCCCTGGTACTCGCCGATCGCGAGAGGCGTGTCAGTAGTCCAATAAGCGTAGATTGTTTTCGACTGGCCGGGGTTGATCGGTAAATCCAAGGTCGAAGTTGGATTATCGTCGCTCGACACAGTTGAAAACTGTAGTCCTGGCGCCGTATCGAACGGGATTGTGGAGATGTGAAACACGTCCGCGGTCTTGCCGACGTTGGTAAGAGTCAACTGATCGACATCGCCCGTCGTCGCACCGCCCAAAGTACCATTGCCAAGCAAGTAGGTAAGCGATGTTGGATACGCGGCGATAGTGCTCTGCAAGGCAGCATCCAGGGTTAGGACGCCCACGCCCGCTTGTTGGACGCGCTCAATCTGTCCGTCGGGACGAGTTATGGGTGTGGCGGAATTGATGATTAATGAGCGGTATTGGTCGACCGTTAGACCGGGGCGTGCTCCGCGGAGAACCGCCACGGCGCCGGCGGTAAGAGGCGATGAGAAACTGGTCCCGTTCGCCACGATGTAACCGCTCTGCGAATACAGTTGGCCGGTCGGATCCAAGCTCTGGGTCGCCATGTAAACGTCCGTACCCACCGCAACCAGGTCGGGCTTGATGCTGTAGTCGTAATTGGGACCCCTGCTAGTAAAAGAAGCGAGAACGCGCGGGTCCTCCGGGTACGCAATACCGTCGAACGTCACTGTAACGGTAGTGGACGGCGTCGTGTCCACGGCGGCCATGAGGGCTACGCCGTCGGAATTGCCAAGCAGGACCGTGGGCAGCGTAGCGGCGCCAATGGAAGGATGAATGGGCGTCTGACTGGGCTGCACGTAAATGATCGCGGCTACGGCGCCTCCGGCCGCTGCATTGTTCACCTTTTGTTCGAAGGTGCAGGTGCCGCGCATGATGAGAGCGATCTGACCGCTGGCGGAACCGGCCGGCAGCGGCGCTGAACAAAGCAGTCCCGTTGGATCGACGCTCGAGACATCGAAAACAGTAGTTGTCATAGGACCGGGGACTGGTCCGCTGCTGGAGAAAGCCTGCACGGGTGCGGCGCCTGCGATGAACACGCTGCCATTGAACGCGCGGTCGCTCTGCACCGCGCCCACGCTGATCACCGAGGCCTGAGAAGCGAAGTCGCCCATCGTATTCAGATTCGGACCGCTATTGCCGGCCGAGACGACCATCACCATACCGAACTGCCGTAAGCGATCGACCGCTACCGCCGGCAAATAATCCGGTCCCTCCGGGAATGCGCCCGGCGCCCCAAAGCTGAGATTGATCACGTCCATGCCGTCGGCCAGCGCGTCGTCCATGGCCTTTAGAATGACGTCGCCACTGGCGTTACCGCTATTTCCCGGAATTATCTTGTAGCCGCCGATCCAGGCTTTGGGCGCAACCCCGGTGATGGTAGCGTAAGGACCCGTATTGGTCACTCCGGCAGCGCACATCGCCGTCTCCGTGCCGTGTCCCATGCGATCTTGCGCGTCATCCGGATCGGTCTCCTGGTAGATGTCCTCATAACTTCTCGCGACGATGATCTTGTTGTTCGTGAAAGCGAGATTTTCAGGTTTGGAGGCCTGAGGGAATCCGGGCGGCGGTTTGAGCGTCGGGTCATGGAAAGCCGGATGATTCGGAGACACGCCAGTATCGAGGATGGCAATTCGCACCCCTGCGCCCGCTTTATCCTTGCCGCCGATGAGCGCCCATGCTTCCGGAACGTGGTGAATCGGCAGCGCGTGATCTAAATCCATCTTGTACTGGTATACCGGGTAGACCCGTTTTACACCCGGTAGCGCCGGCAGCGCAGAGGCGTCCACATCGCCGATCTTGACAATGAGCGCATTCATCAAACTGTCCAGGGAAGATAACATTTTGCCATTGCGTTGTTCTATGAGCGCTCTGACGCGCGCCTGTTCCGAACGAATCGCCGCCACGCGATCCCTCAACCCGTCCCTGCCCTTGGTTCGTACTTCGGCACCAAGTGGAGCGCCGCTAAGCTCCACGACATAGTGGCCGGGCACCTGTTGTGCGAATGCCTCAGAAGCCCAAAACAGGAATCCAATAAATGCGCGCACAGATCTCCGCATGAATCCTCCTAAAGATTCTTAAAACAAATGAAAATCGATTATACCTGTTAAATGGCGCGCGGAGGCCGAATATCTTTCAAGGTGGCCGACCAACCGCCCCAGCCGCGGCTAGCCGAGTACGCGTCTTCTTCCAGTGAAAAGGCGGCATCGGTCCGCGCGCCAGCGGAAAACTCTCCCGCACGCTCCGCGAAATTCCACGCGGTCGACAGAAGATTTCTACCGTTTTGCCGAAAATGCACGCGCAAATGTTTATCCTTCACAAGCACGGGCACGGTCGCGATTTCGGCATCCAGGATGGCCAACAGCGGCGAGGGATTCCCGAAGCCAAACGGCGCCATTGCGAAAATTTCTTCGACAGCCGGTCCGGTGGTCAGCTCTTTTAAATCCACCAGAGCATCAATCGCCAATTGCGGCCGGAAATCGGCGGGAGTGAGCCGCTCTGAAGCATACGCATTGAGCAGGCGGCGAAACTCGGGCACCTGTTCCGATGGCAACGTGACTCCCGCAGCCTGTCGATGGCCGCCAAAACGGGTGAACAAATCGGGCATCGATTCCAACGCGTCCAATAAATGGAATCGTGCGATGCTACGGCCGGAGCCGCTAGCTTCACCCTGCTCTTCGCTCAACACGAAAACCGGGCGGCAAAATCGTTCCACCAGACGGCTTGCCACGATCCCCACCACGCCGCGATGAAAGTTGGCGCCGGTGAATACCAGAGCGCACTGGTCTTCAGTAACGGGAACCTTCGAGCATTCCTCCAGCACTAACCGCACGATATCGGCCTCGGTCTCCTGGCGCTCCTTATTGAGCGAGTGTAGCTGTCCGGCGAGAAAGCGCGCCTGTTCCAGGTCGTCGGTCAAGAACATGCGTATGACGTTCTGCGCATCGTCCATGCGGCCCGCCGCGTTGATACGGGGCGCGATCTGAAAGGCGACCTGGCGAGCGTTGGGCGCGCGACCTTCCAGCATTCCTGAGACTTCGAGCAAAGCTCGCAATCCGGGATTGTGGACACGCTGCAGCCCTTCCAGCCCGTACTTGACGATGATACGGTTCTCGCCCAGCAATGGCACCACGTCCGCTACCGTAGCCACCGCCACCAATTTCAGGAACGACTTCAGCATCCGCGCCAGCTTTTCATCCGGCCATCCCAGCGTTCGGAGCAGCGCTTGCACCAGCTTGAACGCGACTCCGGCGCCGCATAGGTTCTTATCTGGATAGCCACAGTCCCGCCGATTCGGATTTAACACCGCCAGCGCAGGCGGAAGCTCGGCCTCCGGCAGATGATGATCCGTGACGATAACGTCGATCCCAAGTTCGCGCGCTCCACGAACCACCTCGGTGGCCCGAATCCCTGTATCCACGCTAATGATAAGCCGGACGCCCATCGCGGCGGCGCGCTCGATCACCTCGGCTCGCATACCATAACCGTCGCGAAGACGATGCGGAACGTGGTAGTTCGCTTCCCCGCCCGCCAGTTCGATCGCTTTCTTCAGAATAACGACCGAGACCGTGCCATCTACGTCGTAGTCGCCATAAATAAGAATTTTCTCTTTGGCGGCGATCGCCGCACGCAGTCGCTCGACGGCCTGGACCATTCCAGTGAGCAGCAGCGGATCATGCAGATGGTCGATCGATGGAGCCAGGAATCTCCGCGCAGAATCTGGGTCAGTGAGTCCCCGGCCCAGAAGCACACGTGCAGTTAGCGGCTGGATGCGAAGATTCTCCGCCAATTCGCGCGCGCACTGCGCGTCCACTTCGGGGATGAGCCACTGAGAAATTCGGGTAGGCGTCAAAGTCTAAGTTAGCGCACTCTTCGGAAACGCATGTCCCAGACACGCTGCTCGCCGACGCTTAACTCACTCACATTTCCTTGAGCATCGCGCAGAAAGCGAATACTTCCGAGGGACGAGCTGAAGCCGTCCCGATAGGTGGGCGTCAACGCGATGGTGGCGTCGGGACGCCGGTGAATGACGAGATGATCTCCTTCAAGCGCAACCTGAAAAATAACTTCGGCCTCGTCGCTCGCGAATTCGCCCGCCATGCCTTCGAGTTCGGCCGCAGTCGGAGTCCAGCGCTCGACCTTTTCGTAGTAATTACCCTCGTCGACCTGGGTGCTCATGCGAAGGCCTTTGCCGGTGGAGTCAAATTCGGCCCGGGGACCGTCTTCGCCGAGACTAAACACATAGGCGGAGATCGGAGTCAGGACTCCGCGGCGGTCGATCCGCACTTTGCCGTCCTCTACCTGGATCGAGAGGGTTTGATGATCGCGCACGCTACGATACAAGCCGGCCTTGGCGGCCAGCGAAGAGGTATCCGTCGGCGTAACCTCAACTTGTGGTCGTGTTCCAACTCCAGCCAGATAAATATCCGCCACTTGATGCCCAAGCTCGGTCGCGCTGGCCGATGACACATTGCAAAGCACGGCGACCGATAAGCCCTGCTCCGGATACCGTCCGAGCCAGCCTTGATATCCGGCCGTGCTTCCGCTATGGCTGACCTCGTTCAGTCCCCTCCAATGCAGGACCATCAGTCCGGCCGCGTAGGCGATCGTTCGGCCATCCGTCAATCGGCCCCGTTGATGCTGGGCATCGACGAAGGCGCGTCCGCCCACCTTGGCTTCGGTAAAATTGCGGTTCCAGCGCAATAGGTCGCCGACCGTAGTGAGCAAGCCACCATTTCCGAACACATCTTCAAACGGCATGTCTTGCCGAAACGTGTTGCCGCTGGACGAATACGCGACTGCGCGATTGCGCACGATGCGGCGAAAATCGTCGCGCCACTGTGTCGACGTCATACCGAGCGGCGCAAAGATCTGCTCGCGCGTAAATTCAGGGAATGTTTTGCCGGATACGCGGCTGACGAGAATTGCGGCGAGGTTGAAGCCGGTATTGGTGTAAGAATACTCGGTGCCCGGCGGATAGTTGAGCGCGCGCTGACGGCTGACGATCTCCAGCACATGCGCGTGCGTATACTCGCGCGTCGTGCGAGGCCAACCGCCGATGCCTTCCACGCTGCCCCAGTCGCGCAGTCCGCTGGTGTGGTTGATGAGGTGCCGGATGGTGATAGGAGTGCCGTAATCGGAAACCTCGGGGATATATTTCCGCACCGGATCATCCAGCGCGAGTTTGCCCTGCTGAACCAAGAGGAGCACCGCCGCGGCAGTGAACTGCTTGGCGATCGAGCCCGGTTCCAGGACCGATTCAGGCGCGAGCGCGATGCCATGTTCGAGATCGGCCATGCCGTACGCGCCGCTAAACACAGGGGCGCCATCGATGGTCGCGCCGGCCACGCAGCCCGGGCTGTCGGTGCGGTTGTAACGCTCGAATATTTTGTCGACTTTGACGCGAGCATCGGCAGGAGCCGTGAGATTAGCGCCAAACGCACCCCAAACGAGAGCAATGAACAAAGGCAGGCAATTCAACCTCATGCTTCGATCTCCTTATTTCTCTGGCCCCAGGACCTTATTCAATGCCGCGACCATCTCATCCAGCTCCTTCCGAAGCTCCTGATATCGCTCGACCGCATCGTGGCCGATCTTCTGGTCCGTCGCGTTGGTCAAGCTGTAGAGATAAGTGATATGCGTTTGCAGCTCCGGCTTGCTGTAGCGGATCGGCGGCGTGATCAAGCGGGATGCCAGGTCGTTCAATTGCGAAAGCTTATCGCCCGATCCGCCAGCCGCATCGCGCAAGCTGGCCTGCGCCGCGCGCACCCGCGCCACGGCCTTGTTCACCTCGCTCACCATATCACGAACGCGCAGGTTGTGATCGAACTGCTCGCGCAGATCGGCGGTTGTTACACCCGTTTTGACTACGCGCGGATCTTCGATCACGGTCAGAGGCTGCGTCGATGTCCACGATCCGACCGTCAGCCGCAGCGCGTACTTGCCTGGCGCGGCTACCGGACCGTTCGGAGCTTCCGGGCGCGAGTTGCTCATCCACGGCCCCGGATAGCGCAGGTCCCAGGTGAAGCGGTGCATGCCCCCGCTTTTATCGAGCCGCGTCGGTCCGCTTCGGATGCGGAATCCTCCGTCTTCGTCATCCCCACCGCCGGTCTCGGCGTCTGTAGTCCGTTCATCGCCAGGAGGTGCAGAGCTGGTAAACTTTCGGATCACTTTGCCCGAACCGTCGAGCACGTCTAGCGTAATCTCACCCGGTGGAGCGCTGGCGACGTAATAGTCGATCATCGCGCCAGACAGCGGATACTGAACTCCCGAACGTCCGCTCAATCCTCCCCCGCCCCGCTGCGGTGTCCGGACCGCTTCTCGCGGCTCGAACAAAATCGTCTGCGCGGACGTGTTCTGGTCGCTCAACTGATGCAGCGGCGTCAGGTCGTCCAAGATCCAGAACGAGCGCCCTTGTGTCGAAAGCACCAGGTCTTTGTGCGCGATCTTGATGTCCGTTACCGGCGTCACAGGCAAGTTCAACTGGAACGATTGCCAGTGCGCCCCATTGTCAAACGAGATGTACATTCCGAACTCCGTGCCGGCGTACAACAACCCTCTGCGTTCTGGATCCTCGCGCACCACGCGCGTTGGTTCGTCTTTTGCGATTCCATTACTGCCGTCGGTCAGGCGCGTCCAGCTCTTGCCAAAGTCGTCGGTGCGATAAATGTACGGCGCGAAATCGCCCAGCAAGTAGCGATAAATGGCCACATAGGACGTTCCGGCGCGATGCGGGCTAGGCTCGATATTTTGGATGCGGCCCCCAGGCTCGAGACCGGCCGGCGTCACGTTGGCCCAAGTCTTCCCATCGTCGCGCGTCACATAAACCAGACCGTCGTTGGAGCCGGTCCAGATGACACCCTTTTGCACCGGCGACTCGCGAATCGAGTACAGCGTGCTGTAGACTTCTTCGCCCGTGTCGTCGCGGGTAATCGGTTCGCCGCTCGAGCCCTGCGTCCCCGGCGGATGAGCCGTGAGATCGCGGCTGATCTTCTCCCAAGTTACGCCGCCGTCGCGCGTCCGATGCAGATACTGGGAGCCGTAATAAATAACGTGCGGATCATGCGGCGACAGCTCCATCGGCGACACGCGCTGGAACCGGTATGTCAGGTCGCTACCCGCGTTGCCGTAGAGTGACTGAGCGCCGATCCAGTAGCGCTCTTCGTCTGTGGTGGTGAGGTTCAAGCGGGTGAACTGGCCCTTACAGCTTCCGTATACCAGATCAGGATTCACCGGATCGGGAATAATCGGACCCGTTTCACATCCAGGGCCCACGCGGAAATCCTGCCCGTTGCCGAGCGGCAGGCTGGGCGCAATAACAGTTGTGTTGTCCTGCTGGGCGCCATAAACGCGGTATGGATACTGATTGTCGAGCGCGACTTGATAGATCTCCGCCGTCGGCTGATTCGACTGCGTGCTCCAGGTCTGGCCGCCGTCGAGCGAGACATTTGCGCCGCCATCGTTGGCCTGGATCATGAATAGCGAATTCTTCGGATTGATCCATACATCATGGTTGTCGCCGTGCGGCACCGGTGACCGGCGAAAATTCTTGCCGCCGTCAACGCTCTTGAACCAGCCCTCGTCGCCCACCCATACGACGTCCGCGTTGTTCGGATCGACGCCCAGCGTGTCGTAATAAAACGGTCGCGTGATCAGCGAGCCCGAGCCATTAACCAGCGTCCAGGTCGCGCCCGCGTCTTCCGACCGGTACAATCCGGACCCCGGCTTGGCCTCGATCAGGGCATAGATGCGATTCGGCATGGCCTGTGAAATAGCTACATTGCTCCGTCCGAACAGCTCGTTCGGGAGGCCGCCCGCGAGCTTGGTCCAGTTATCACCGCCATCGGTGCTCTTATAGATTCCTCCTTCACGCGCGCCGCTGATGATCGTCCAAGGCTTGCGCTGCCCGTGCCACATGCACGCGAAGACGACGTTTGGATTGCCGGGCTGAAGCTCGAGATCCGCAGCACCGGCGGTGTCGGAAATGAAGAGGACATTCTTCCACGTCTTCCCGCCATCGTTGCTGCGATACACGCCGCGCTCTTTGTTTGCAACGAAAGGATTCCCTAGAGCGGCGACGTACACGACGTTCGGATTGGTCGGGTGAATCCGCACGGTCGAAATTTGGCCCACGTCGCGCAGCCCAGCGAATGTCCACGTTTTCCCCGCGTCGGTCGATTTGTAGATCCCCCGCCCGATCGACACATTGCTGCGAATCTTCGACGAGCCCGTCCCGGCGTACACAATATTCGGGTCCGACAACGAAACCTCCACTGCCCCCATCGAGGCCACCGCGAAAGATCCGTCCGACACGTTCATCCACGTGTGGCCGGCATCCGTGGTCTTCCAAACGCCGCCGCCCGTCGATCCCATATAAAACGTATAGGGCTGCGACGGAACGCCGGTCACCGTCGTCACACGGCCACCGCGCTCCGGGCCGATCATGCGATACTTCATGCCCGACCACAACGCCGGGTTATAGGTAGTCCGTTCAGTCGCCGCGAAAATGATGAATACCAGCGCGCCGCCAAGCGCCAATCGAAGAACGTTTCGTTTCATGTTTGATTCCTAAGACCGGAATTGATCCTCATGATAACGCACCAGACGAACGGCGACAGGTAAACGCCATTGGTACAGTATGGTAGACTTATGGTGTATATACATCATATGGCTCTTAACATAAAGAATCCAGAGGTCGAGGCGTTAGCTTCCGAGGTGGCTCGTCTGGCCAAGGAAACAAAAACCGAAGCAATTCGCCGCGCACTCCTCGAGCGCAAGGCGCGACTTCGTTTGCGGCCATCTCCACTCAACCGGCGGGCTCGCCTCGAGGCGCTTTTGCGGAACCGTATCTGGCCGGAGTTTCCAGCGGAGCTCTGGGGCACACGGCTGACCAAGGAAGAAAGGGAAAAGATTCTCGGCTATGGCCCAGAAGGCTATTAATGGCGCCGAGCCGCTGATCCTCGACTCATCCGCGATTCTGGCCGCGCTTTTGGGAGAGCCTGGCTACGACGCTATTCTGGAGCGCATCAGCAACGCTCCGAGTGTCGGGGTTGGTGCGCCAACATTCGTCGAGGCAGCCATTGTGCTCTCGTCAAAACTGCGCCGCGACGCCAGACCCCATTTGAATGAATTCTTACGTGAGGCGGCGGCTGAGGTTATCCCTTGGGGACCAGAGCATGTTGATGCGGCGTTGGATGCATTCCTAAGATACGGAAAAGGCCGTCACCCTGCGTCACTGAATTTTGGCGGCTGCTTGACCTATGCGGTCGCTGCCGTTGCGGGGGTACCTTTGCTATCTGCAGGCAACGACTTTATTCAGACTGACCTAGACAGGGCTTAACAACAAGTTCTAGTTCTTCGAGAAATACCCGCCCATGGTCGGATCGTCGTCAGCATCCGCCGTCAGGACCTGAATTTCGTCCAGAATCTCGGTCAGTTCGTCGTACCATTCCGTACGCAAATCAAAAAGAAAAACCCGGCCTTCATGGTCAAAGGACAGTTCAATCGCGCAAACGAATCCGTCGTAGGCGCGCAGCTTGGTCAGCCGCTGCTCGAACTCGCGGTATTCTTCGCGCGGCAAAGTGCAGGCCGTGAGTTCTTCGAGCGCATCGTCCACTTGCTCCGACATAAAAGTGCGTTGATGAAAAACCACCACGCGCGCGCCGGCAATCCGGGCTGCCTGAACGAACCGTTTATAATCCGGGTATTGATCGCAATCCCAATATACCGCTGGCGTCGAATCTAACGCCCTTGAATAGCCGTAAAAGACGGCCAGCCCCGACTCTTCCAGGTACTGCTCGATCTCCGTCTTTAGCGTGTCCAGGTTTGGTTTCATGATTTGGTTTCATGTTACGCCTTCATTCGGAGGCGCTCTTCTTTCGCGCGGTTGCCTGCTCGGTCATGACTAACGTATCGTCTCGCAGCGCCAGATCGCGAGCCGACGGCGTAACGATCGATCCCGGCCCGACATAGATCTTCTTGGATTGCCCAATGGCCCGCCGCACGTCATCTTCGCAAACAAAGTCCGCGATTTCGAGCGGCGCCGCGACAGGCGCTGAAGACTCGCTTTGAGCGGCCGGCTCCGGGGAGCCATTGCCAGCGCCGCGTTTTCCCGCCAGAAAACGGTCCACCACTGACGCTGTGAGGCGGGGAGCAGCTTCGACGCCTCGCTTCGCCAGATAGCGCTCCACTGCCGCCACTACCTTCTCGCGATCGAGGGCGCCTGAAGCACCGGAAGGTCCCTGAGTTTCGAAAGCTTCTTCTGCTTTGCGTGCCACGTATGCCAGTCTTTTGATGTTAATCAGATTCAGCGGGCCGATGTTGTCGCTCGTAATATTACCCGCCACCGCCCCGCACCCCAGTGTCATCGCCGGAAAAACGTTGGTGGTGATGCCCGTCGATCCCTGCGGCGCCGAAGTATTCGCCAAAACCCGGAAGGCCGGCATGCGCAGCGCGAACTCGCGGATCCGGTCATCGTCCTTGGCATGGATAACACAGGTATGGCCTAGCCCGCCGAAGCGCAGGATCGCTTCGCAACCATCCAACTCAGCGGCGAAATCCGCGACAAAGTACAACGACAGCACTGGCGACAGCTTCTCAGCGGATAGCGGATGCTGCTTACCGACGCCCTGAATCTCAACCACCAGGATGGACGTATCGGCGGGCACATCGAAGCCGGCCATCTTGGCGATCTTCCCCGGCGGTTGTCCAACGCACTCGGGATTGATTCCGAAACTCGAGGTCACCAGCAGCTTCGCCAGCGCCTCGGTCTGGCGCTGGTCGCAAATAAATGCGCGGCGAGCTTTGAGCGCTGCGACAATCCCTTCCCGCAATCCCTGCTCCGCCACAATTGCCTGTTCGCTCGAACAGACCGTTCCGAAATCGAAGGACTTGCCATCCACCACCTTGCCGACCGCTTCGGCGACGTCCGCCGACTTGTCAATCAGCACCGGCACATTGCCGGGGCCGACACCGAAAGCCGGCTTTCCGCTCGAATAGGCCGCTCGTACGATGCCGCTGCCGCCGGTCGATAGAATCACGCCCGTTCGGGGATGCTTCATCAAGGCGCTGGTAGCGTCGATCGTCGCATTGAAAACGCACTCCACCAGACCCTCTGGCGCGCCGGCCTGAAGCGCGGCCTGCTGCAGTATCGTTGCTGTTTCGCAGGTGCACACTTTGGCGCGGGGATGCGGGCTTAGAACAATCGCGTTGCCGGCCTTCAGCGATATGAGTGTCTTGTAAATCGCGGTCGAAGTCGGGTTGGTGGTGGGCAGAATCGCCGCCACGACGCCCATGGGAACACCGATCTCAACGATTTTTTGCTCCGGAAGCTCGCGCAGGACGCCAATGGTCTTCAATCCGCGCATGGCTCGCGGAAGCACATCAGACGCCAGCAGGTTCTTGGCGAGTTTGTCGCGAGCGTTGCCGTAGCCGGTCTCTTCCACCGCTAGTTCCGCTAAACGCCGCGCGTTGGCCCGGGCCGCGGAAGCAACCTGCTCCACTAACGCGTCCACCTTTTCCTGCGAGTAAGACCGGTACTTCTGCCAGGCCGCATACGCATTCTCGACCTTGGAGCGGACCTCCTGGAGGGAGATGAGATCTGGGTCTTTGAGCATGGAGCATATCGAACGGCGGGCAGCGGAACCCCGCGCAGATTCGATTTACCGGCTGTTCCCAATCAGCCTAACGATTTGTCGCCCTTCTTGGCTCCGGGCAACGAGGATTCGATTTCAGAGTGCGGCGCGGGAATGACGTGAACCGATACGAGTTCTCCCACCCGGCGTGCCGCGGCCGCTCCCGCATCCGTGGCGGCCTTCACCGCGCCTACGTCCCCCCGCACAGTGACCGTGACGTAGCCCGCGCCAATGTACTCCTTTCCCTGCAGTGTGACTTTGGCGGTCTTCACCATCGCGTCGGCCGCTTCGATTGCACCCACCAATCCTTTGGTCTCCACCATGCCAAGGGCTTCCATTGGATATTCCTCCCGTTACGAACTCTATCTCACCTGAACCCTACACGGTATCACACCAGCAGTCAACGCCGAGCTTGGATGGTTTATTTCCATGCGGGAAATGGATTGATCCGGCCGCGCTGCGACTCCCTAAGCAGATCCGGGATGCGCTTGCGGCGCGACATCAGCTTCACCAGCAGTGCCTCCACCAAAGATTCGTCGTCCGCCAGCCAGGCGGGAGGAATTTGCTTACGCGCCTCGTCCACCACTTCTTCGGGAAAGTGCACCAGTCGATCCAACCACGGTTGAAAATCATCGAGGCAAGTAACACTTTGATAGACACTGGGCCGAAAGTAGAGCCCTTGCAATGGTGAATCGGCGAATTTCCAATGGGGCCCGTCAAACACATAGCCATGGTCCATCATGTGTGCAACGAGGCCCAAGCGGCGCGGATCATCGCCAGATGGCGACCATTGCTGCAAGCGCGCCCTGAAGAAAATCGCCTGCCGTGCGTCGGCGTTGCCGATCCATTTGTCGAACGCCAGTACACCCAGAAATTCATTCCGATTGACGATCTTGTCCAGCAGCAGGTCGGGTATGAAATCGTAAACCATCACCTTGGCGGGATCGCCCGGATATCTCGATCCGAAATGCCAGCCCGCTTCTACCGCCAGCCGCCGCGATCCCATTTGAATGTGAATATCGGGATTCTCGGCCAGGAATTCATCCGTCAGATTTACGATCGCGATAGCGGGAGTGGAAATCTGTAAATAACTCAGGAAAACCGACGCGAACCACTCATTGACCAGAATACGGCGGTGCTGTGGATTATTGCGGAATTTCACCACGTAGAAGTGCCCGTCGTCGCACTCCAGCAGGTGCGCTTGCGCCCCTCCGCGCATTTTCCGGATCAGCCGTATGGAATTGATGGGCATCGGAAAGATGGAAAAAATCCATTCTACCGGTGAGCGGCCGATTGCGGCAGAGTCAGAACAAACCCACGTTGATCCCCGCGCTGAACATTCGCGCCGATCATTCGTTAGGATAAATACTTATGCCCGAGGAAACTTCCACCACTTCCGCCACTCCGAGTCGCAGCAGCGACGAAGTCGCCCTGGAGATGATGAAATTCATTGCCGTGACAACCGGCTATGGGAAAGGCGTGGGCGGCGCAGGCTTTACCGGTAAGACCACGAAAACACCGGAAGAGTACGCCGACGCTTTGCTCCAGTTGTTCGAACGTTGCCGGCAGGTAATCAGAAAGCCGAAGGAGTAGAATCCATGTCAACTCGGGCAGGGGGATTGCACCGGTCCTGCCCGAAATGAACGTTACTTCTTGCGCGAGGACTTCTTGCCGCCCGACTTCTTGCCGCCCGACTTTTTGGCGGTCGCCTTTTTGGCTGTCTTTTTGGCTTTCTTAGCCGGCGCTTTCTTGGCCTTCTTGGGAGCCGACTTCTTCACCGCGGCTTTCTTAGCCGGCTTCTTAGCTGCTGCTTTCTTGGCGGGAGCCGCTTTTTTTGCGGGAGCCGCTTTGGGGGGCGCTGATTTCGCCGCCTTCTTCACTGGTTTCTTTTGTGGGGGCGCCTCGCCAGCCGGCGCACCTGTGGGCGACGGTGATGACGGAACTGCGTGACCTGGCTCCGGCATCGGGGGATGGTGCGGTTTGATTAATTCGTCTTCGTCTTCGTCCTCGGGTCCATATTCGCCGACTTCGGATTGAACGTCCAGGTGCTCTTCCTCATACCCGAAATCGTCCATGTCATCATCTGCGGCGAAGCGGAAGGTGTCAAACATTATTCAGGCCTCCTGTCAGGCTAACCACACCCTAGAATAACTCGTTTTC
>DATMMD010000082.1:0-2714 GCA_035569875.1 Bryobacteraceae bacterium | reverse complement strand
TTCCGTAGCCCCGCCGCCTGCGTCAGCCGTACCCCCTCCGGGGATTGCTCCGCCGCCTATCACGGCGCCCAGCGGCCCCTCTGGTCCAGCGCCGCTGGTTGTACCGGCCACTTTCTATGGCTTCGTCACCGATGCGCAGACAGGCATGCGCCGGGCATTTTTTATGGAAGGCGAGAATGTTTACATTATCGCTGTTGGAGAAATGCTCTTGGGGCATTACCGGCTGGTCCAGATTGGCAATAGCAGTGTCGAGTTGGAAGAGACCAGCACGGGACGCCGCGCGACGCTGACTATGGAGGAGCCCAACCCCGCCTGAAAGTGAGTCGCTCTGGTCGCAACCGAGGTGGCGACGGCGAGGCCGTGCTCCTGGCTCTCTTGTGATGGTTGCCTATGGTGGTACTGCCCGCCGCTGCCACGCCGAATATCCTCACTCGCCGTTGAAATCCGTTTGGCATGTCTACTTCGGAGCCGCGAAAGGTGGGAGAGTTTGGTTTGTGGTTGCCGGGAAGAACTGCTTCATCAGATCAGGTTGGTTTTGTAACCGCGAGATCACTCGGCTGATATAGGACCGGGTTTCGGCCAGCGGCGGGATTCCGCGATAGAAATCCACGCGTTTCGGGCCGGCGTTATACGCAGCGAGCGCCAGCGCGAGATTCTGATCGTAACGATCGAGAAGCTGTTTGAGATACCGCGTTCCCCCGTCAATATTTTCCACCGGATCGAACGCGTTCCGCACCGCCATCTGTGCCGCGGTCTCGGGAAGCAATTGCATCAATCCCAGGGCCGATTTCTTCGAGACGGCTCGAGAATTAAAATTGGACTCCACAGCGATCACGCTGGCGACAAGAGCGGGATCCAGGCCATAGGTATGGGCTGCGTTCCGAATCTGCGTCAAGTAAGGCACATCGGCCTCCCGTTGCGCGCTCTCACCAAAAAGTTCCTCCGGCTCGATCCTGTCTAAGTCGGCAGCAGGTATCGTGACGCTTCCGCCCGCCAAATCCAGCCGCACCGAATCTCCCAGGTTCTGCCATCCAGTAATGTGCAGGCGCTGCCCGCTGCGTAGCACGGCGTAATCGGCTTTAGCTGGTTGCGCCGCGAACAATGCAATCAAAAATGCGGTTCCGGCCAGCAGACTTGAAATTGTCCGCGAACGTTCAGCCAGTTTACGCAGTCCTTGCATTACAAATTCTCCAGCGCGTATTCGCGAATGGCGGCCGCCACGCCGCCTTCATCATTGGAAAGCGTCTGACGCCATCCCAAACTTTTAAGCTCCGGGACGCTGTTGGCCATCACCACGGGAAGGCCGGCGAATTCCAGCATCTCACGGTCGTTGAAATTGTCTCCGATGGCCATCACCTCGTCGCGCGTAAAGCCGCGCACCGCTGCCCATTCGGCCAGTGTGGCGCCTTTCGAGCAGTGCAGACGGATTACGTCAACCATGGCAAAATCGCGGTGATCGTAAAAAGTCATGGCCAGCGAAAACTCCAACGACTTCGTCGCTTTGCGCAGTGCCGCGCTAGCATTCCGCATTTCCGCTACCGACCCACTATACATTACCTGGATCGGGTCTTCGGTAAGGCAATCCTCGAGCGGACAGACCTGCGCGATGAATTCCCGATTTCGCGCGTAATAAGCTTTCCGTCGAGGGTCCTCCCAGTCAATCTTTTCGTAGATCACTTGGTTGGCACGCGGCCGGTCGAAAACCACGGCAGCGCCGGAGCGGTGTCCCGAGGTGAACTCGAGTACCGCCCGCGCGGTTTGATGGGGTAGCAGGTGTCTCAAATGCGTGGTGCCGTCCTTTGACTTCACGAGCGCGCCATTATTGACGATCATCGTGAGCGCGCAAGGAATTTGCAGCGCAATCGGGAGCGCAAAATCGAAGCGCCTCCCGGTAACAAGAGCAACCTCGATGCCTTTCTCTACGGCGGCCTCAATAGCGTGCAGGTTAGTCGCAGGCACCTCGGAGGCGCTATCGAGCAGCGTCCCGTCTATATCGAGCGCAATCAGGCGCACGCTCATTGGAGCGTCTCAGTGCAGAGCATCTCCCTATTTTACACGCCCCGGGCGCCGGCCGCCGCTTCCACGCAAAACACGTTCCCAATGCGTACGCTGAGCCGCTGCTGAAGCGAGCGGTGGCCGCCAACTGATGGCACAGGTCTGCTTGTGGCCGCATAAACGAGACCCACGATTGTCGGCTATTCCCTTCGAACCCTTGACACCGTCGTTTGGTGGGCGTATCTTCGCCGCAAATAACAGCTTTCTGATCGGCAGCTTGGAGGTAGATCCATGGCTAACAGTCCAGCCGTTGATCCGGGCTCCTCTCAGTTTAGTCGCCTCTCTGGGGTGGAGAACGGAACCGCACGCCTTGGCCGCATCCGCACGTTTCTTAAGGTGAGCATCATCGCTGTTTTCGTATTGCTGTGCCTCGCTCCGCGAGTCGGCGGACAGAATTCCCCGAAAATAACCGCCGTTGCGCCGGCGACAGGCAAGGTCAACGACAGCGTTACGTTAACCGGCGAGAATCTGGGTAAAGACTCTGTTTCGGCGGTCTTTCTTTCCGATGACAAGGATGATTACAAGGCCACCCTGGTCGAGCAGGGCAGTGCCAAGATCATTTTGAAAGTGCCGCAGGTGAAGTCCGGCGGCTATAACATTTCTATTCAGGAAGGAGACAAGATCCTCATCCTGCCTGTACGCTTCACAGTACAGAGTTA
>DATMMD010000081.1:0-58196 GCA_035569875.1 Bryobacteraceae bacterium | reverse complement strand
TTCCAACTCCGCCATGAGATTGGATTTGGTGTGCAGCCGGCCCGCGGTATCGACGATCACATAATCCACTTTGCGTGCCTTGGCGGCCTGCAGCGCGTCAAATAAAACGGCGCTCGGATCGGCGCCGGCGGATTGCCTAATGACGTCGGTTGAGGTGCGCGCCCCCCACACCTGTAGTTGCTCGATCGCCGCGGCGCGGAAGGTATCGGCGGCGCACAACAGCACGCTTCGCCCTTCTTCTTTGTAACGATTGGCCAGCTTGCCGATAGTCGTCGTTTTGCCGGAGCCGTTCACCCCCACCACCACCACGACGGCCGGCGGCTCAGCCACGCGCAGCACCGGACGTTCCGTAGCCTCCAGCACCTGCAGCAGATGTTGAGCGATAAGTTGCTTTACCTGCTGCATGTCGCCGACCTGTTTCCGATCCACACGCTGCCGGATGCTCTCTAAAATCTCGGAAGTTGTGTTTACGCCGATATCGGCCGTAATCAGCGCGTATTCGAGTTCTTCCAGGACCGCGGCGTCGATCTCCTTGCGGCCGGCGATCGCATCTTCCAGACGATCCACCAGGCCCTCGCGAGTCTTCTGAATGCCGGCTTTAAGGCGCTCGAGAAGATTGGGTTCCTGCTGTACCGAACCGAACAAAGTTTGGATCATGGGGGAATTGGGCGGAAAACTTCATTGTAGCGGAAGCGTGCTGCGCTGACAGAAAAGAACCTGTAGGATGAAGCTGGGGACCGGAATGCCGGAAGGCTCGAAAATCGTGGTCGTTATGCCCGCCTATAACGCGGCCAAGACGCTGCGCTTCACTTATGCGGACCTGCCGCCCGGTCTGATCGATCAGGTAATTCTCGTGGACGATGGCAGCTCCGACGATACAGTGAAGATCGCCAGAGAGCTAGGCCTGGAAGTATTCGTGCACAATCGCAACTACGGTTACGGCGCGAATCAGAAGACATGTTATCGGGAAGCTCTGAAGATGGGTGCGGATATCGTGGTCATGGTCCATCCGGATTACCAGTACGATCCGAAATTGCTACCGAGTGTCATCCAGCCTTTGGAGCGCGGGGAATCGGATGTTGTGCTGGGCTCTCGACTGCTGATAGGCAACCCCGTCCGCCAGGGAATGCCGTGGTGGAAGTATTTCGGGAATCGCTTTCTCACCGGCTTGGAGAACCTTGTCTTCGGCTTGAAGCTCAGCGAATACCACACCGGTTACCGGGCCTATCGCCGGGAAGCCCTCGAATCCGTCAATGTGGAAATGAATTCTGACAATTTCCTGTTCGACCAGGAAATCATCGCCCAATTCATCGCCTCGGAGTTACGAATTTCCGAGGTCCCGGTGCCGGCTCGCTACTTTCCGGAGGCGTCCTCGGCGTCCTTCATCCAAAGCTCTGTGTACGGCTTATCGATTCTCCGGCTTCTGGTCCGGTACGCAGCCCACCGCGCGGGATTCCGCCAGCGCCAATTCCAAAGTCTGCAAAAACGTTATCAGCGGCTGGCGGCTGGCGACTACCGGGCGTGAGCCTGACCGATCGCCGAGCTTAGCTACTCTGAGAGTAGCGAACTTATGTTCCCAATCCTGCAAAAGCCCACCGGAACGTTAGACCCGGTCTGCGGAATGACCGTGGACCCGCAGCATGCGGCCGGGAGTTCGGTTTATCAGGGCAAGACTTACTACTTCTGCTCAAAGGGTTGTGTCAGTAAGTTCGAGGCGAATCCGGAAAAATATTCACATCCTGCCGCGCCGCCCGAACCGATGGCGACCGAAGCTGCTCCCGGCGTCGAGTATACCTGCCCGATGCATCCCGAGGTTCGCCAGATCGGACCGGGGTCCTGTCCCAAATGCGGCATGGCGCTGGAGCCAGTTATTTTTACAATCGCCAGTGTCGACGAGGTGAATCCGGAATACATTGACATGCGGCGCAGGTTTTGGCTCAGTACCGCGCTTACCGCTCCTCTGTTGATTCTGATGTTTCTGGGTGCGCACTCGCGGTTGCTCGAATTCGCGCTCTCGACTCCAGTGGTGCTTTGGGCCGGCTGGCCGCTGATAGTGCGAGGCTGGGCTTCCGTCGTGAACGAGAGCTTGAACATGTTCACGCTTATCGCCGCGGGCGTAGGAACAGCCTATCTATACAGCCTGGTCGCCACTCTGGCGCCGAATATTTTCCCGGCGGGCTTCCGGGATGCAAACGGTGGCGTTGCGGTTTATTTCGAGCCGGCCGCTGTGATCGTCACCCTGGTACTTCTTGGCCAGGTGCTCGAGCTGCGCGCCCGGGGCCAAACCAGCACGGCCATCAAATCGCTACTGGGTCTCGCACCCAAGACCGCCCGCCGAATCCGTGAGGACGGAAGCGAGGAAGATATCCCGCTGGAACAGGTTAAGATCGGTGATCGCATATTGGTCCGGCCCGGTGAGAAAGTGCCGGTGGATGGCGTAGTCGTCGAAGGATCGAGCGCGGTGGACGAATCGATGATCACCGGCGAGCCGATTCCGGTCGAGAAGACGGTAGGCGCCCGCGTGACTGGCGGAACGATCAACGGCACGGGAGCGTTCGTTATGCAAACCGAACGCGTCGGCGCCGACACGTTGCTGGCGCGGATCGTGAAGATGGTGAGTGAAGCACAGCGCTCGCGCGCGCCCATCCAGCGGCTCGCGGACGTAGTTGCATCCTGGTTCGTGCCGGCTGTGATCGGAGTGGCCGTAGTGACGTTCATCGCCTGGGCTGTGTGGGGTCCCCAGCCGCGCTTGGCTTATGCGCTGCTCAATGCAGTTGCTGTATTGATCATCGCCTGCCCGTGCGCTTTGGGATTGGCAACCCCGATGTCGATCATGGTAGGAACCGGACGGGCTGCCACGGCGGGCGTTTTGATTCGCGACGCAGAAGCTCTGGAGACGCTCGAAAAAGTAGACACCTTGGTCGTCGATAAGACCGGTACTCTGACCGAGGGCAAACCGAAGCTGGTCACCGTCGACAATGTCGAAGCCCTGCGATTAGCGGCTAGTGTAGAAAGGATGAGCGAGCATCCGCTGGCTGCCGCAATCGTCACCGGAGCTATCGAGCGCGGCTTGACGCTGTCGAAGGTGGAAGATTTTCAGGCGACTCCTGGCCGGGGCGTGGCCGGATTCGTGGATGGCCGGCGAGTCTCAATTGGAAACGCCATCCCCTCGGACTTGGACGTGCGTGCCAAGCCGCTGTTACAGGATGGCCAAACCGTAGTGTGTGTAAGCGTCGATGGCCAATCGGCCACGCTGCTGGGCTTGGCGGACCCGATCAAGGCGTCCGCCGCCGACGCTATCGAGATTTTGCATCGCGATGGCATCCGTATTGTCATGCTGACCGGCGACAACCGTGCGACCGCCGGAGTGGTGGCGTCAAAGTTAGGAATCGACGAAGTGCTGGCCGAAGTGAGGCCCGATGAAAAAGCGGATGTGGTCGCGAAGCTGCAAGTCCAAGGCCGCGTGGTAGCGATGGCCGGCGATGGAATTAATGATGCTCCAGCTCTGGCGCGCGCGAACGTGGGCATCGCGATGGGCACGGGAACCGACATAGCGATCGAGAGCGCCGCCATCACACTGGTGAAGGGCGATTTGCGCGGAATTGTCCGCGCTCGCTCATTAAGCCGGGCCACGATGCGCAATATTCGGCAGAACCTTTTTTTCGCCTTCGTCTACAACACGGTGGGCGTACCAATCGCGGCCGGTGTCCTTTATCCGTTTTTTGGCCTGCTTCTGAGCCCGATGATCGCCAGTGCGGCAATGACTTTCAGCTCTGTTTCAGTGATTGGAAATGCATTGCGGCTCAGAAGACTTCAACTATGATCGATTTGCACACGCACACCAACGAATCCGACGGAACATGCACGCCCTTGGAGCTGGTTGATCGCGCGCTGGCGATTGGGCTGGAAGCGCTGGCCATTTCCGATCACGATACTTTCGCCGGTTACGACCAGGCGGCGGGGCCGGCGCTGTCCTACGGCCTTGACTTAGTTTGCGGCATCGAGCTGAGCGCGCGGCTGGATGGCAATGGCCTTAAGCGCGGCACCGTGCATTTACTCGGCTATTTTCTCCACCAACCGCCGGCGGCCGAGTTCCGGACGTGGCTTGGGGAATTGCAGGCGGCGCGCCGGGAGCGAAATGTCAGGCTGCTTGCGAAACTGCGATCGTTGGGTGTGGAGATCGAACTGGCGGAAGTAGAGCGCATAGGTCGAACCCTGACCGGGCGGCCGCATTTCGCGCGCGTATTGATCCAAAAGGGGTACGCGGCCAACTGGGAAGAGGCATTTCGTAAATACCTAGATGAATCAGCCCCGGGCTTCGTGGAGCGCGAGGCGCCGGACGTTCCAACGGGCATTCAGCGAATCATTTCTGGTGGTGGCCTACCAGTGCTGGCCCATCCAGTTCGGCTCGGGATCCGCAATCCAGCTTCAGAAGAATCCCTAATCGGCAAGCTGCGCGATGCTGGGCTACGGGGAATCGAAGTCTACCATTCCGATCACAGCGTTTCCGATCAGGTGCGGTATCTGGAGATTGCCAGGAAATTCGCTCTGTCCGTGACTGGCGGCTCCGATTTCCACGGCGATATCAAGCCAGGGGTCGCGCTCGGAACCGGAGTAAGTGGCGGTCTGAATATACCGGGATCGATTCTGGAAGAATTACGGAAGGTCTAAAAACAAGAAAAGCGTGGAACGAAGTTGCCCGCGTTCCACGCCATAGTTTTATAGCAAAGACTTAGCGCTTAATTCGCTTGCGCAGCAGGCCGAGACCCAGTAGGCCGGAGCCGAGCAGGACGAACGAGAGCGGTTCGGGGGAGGAGAAGTTATTTGTGACTTGCGAAATCATGGCCGATCCGGGGCCGACGCCAGTGTCAACCAGAATGTCCTTAGAAACCGAAATCGATCGGACCGGGGCAAAGAAGACCTGATCGCTAAAACCGGGTGGCGGATTCGTCACCGAGATTTGACCTAAAGCCTGAGGGCAGCTGGTAAGGGTGCCGTTAAGGCAATACTGTTCAGTTACATTGGCCGATCCGGTCCCAGTAATGGAGCCGTTGAAGAAAAGCTCGAGGTTCGTAATGCCCGGTCCCGTCACCGTGAACTGAATCAGGCTATCCTCCCTGGCCTCGGGTCCGCCGTTCGTATTGTTGACATTCCATGCCGATTGGAACTGAAAGCCCTCATCCCCCATCACTACCTGGGGAACCACAGAGACGTTCGCTGCCGGAACATTGAGATCTGTATAGCTCCAAGCACTGAACGTTAAAAGATTGGTCGTGCATGTGAAGCCAGGCACCAGGTAATTACCAAGTGATGTACCGGAGCCCGTTGGGCAAGTCGTTACAGTGGCAAAAGCTGAAGAAACTAGCACCAGGGGTGCCAGCGCGATCAATAAAAGCCTGTTCATCTTATTTCCTCCGAAATAGAACCGTAAAGCTGGCCACCTAGCAACAATCTCAGGCGACTCTAACAGCCAAACCGAGTGTAACACAGCCCTAGGGTTTTTCAATGGCAATCGTATGAAAATTCGCTCTAGCCAATCCGTCACACAGTACTATGACCAGCGTCCCATCGGAGGGCAGTTGCTACGTTAAGTAATTATAAATCAATCACATACCGTTTCAGATCTACCCCTATCCGAAGTGAGCCAACGACTAGTTTCGGATTGATATACTTCATTTTGAGGTCGACAGTGAGAACAGTCTTCTATCTGCTCAGTTGGGTTGTAACCTTAGGGCCGGGTTGCGCGGCCCAGGGCTTTCAGGGCCCACTATTCGTTGGAATCAAGTGGCGCACGGTTGGCCCTTATCGCGGTGGACGAACCCGGGCGTGCACCGGTGTCACTGGCCAACCTAATGTCTTCTACATCGGCGCGGTCAACGGCGGGGTGTGGAAAACCGGCGATTATGGACGAACTTGGAAGCCGATTTTCGATGACCAAGACACTGGGTCGATCGGCGCCATTGCGGTAGCGCCGTCCAATCCCGACATTATTTACGTCGGAAGCGGCGAAGGCCTGCAGCGGCCGGACCTTTCGGTCGGCGACGGTGTTTACAAATCCAGCGACGGGGGTAAGACATGGATCCATCTCGGGCTGCGGGATGGCCAGCAGATTCCCCAGATCGTGATCGACCCTCGCAACCCGAACCGCTTGTTCGTCGCCGTGCTCGGCCACCCGTACGGTCCCAACCAGGAACGTGGGATCTTTCGCTCCACCGACGGTGGACAGACGTTCCAGAAGGTACTTTACAAAGATCAGAACACCGGCGGAGCCGACGTCGAAATCGATCCTTCCAATCCAGATCAAATCTATGCGTCCCTGTGGGAGGCGCGGCAAGGTCCGTGGGAGAACGGCGCTTGGAGCGGGACCAGCGGCGGTATGTTCAAATCCAACGACGGCGGCAATACCTGGCACGCGTTGACGAAAGGGCTGCCGGAAGAAGGCGTCACCCAGGCGGCGATCGCCATTGCGCCCAGTCTTCCAAACCGCCTGTACGCCGCGGTAGCGAGCGGCCAGAGCACGGGACTCTATCGTTCCGATGATGCCGGCGAGAATTGGTCTCGCATTACCACCGACACCCGTCCGGCTTCACGCATCGGCGGTGGCGATCTCCCTGTGCCGGCTGTGGATCCGAAGAATCCGGATATCGTTTACAGCGCCAGCATCGTGACTTGGAAATCGATCGATGGGGGCAAGACCTGGACCGGAATCCGTGGCGCGCCGGGCGGCGACGATTACCAGAAAATCTGGATTAATCCGATTAACCCGGAAATTCTTCTGATCGCCAGCGACCAGGGCGCCATCATTACCGTAAACGGCGGCGAAACCTGGAGTTCCTGGTATAACCAGCCAACCGCAGCCATGTATCACGTCGCCGCCGACAACGCCTTTCCTTATCGGCTCTGCAGCGGTCAGCAGGATAGCGGCTCGGCCTGCGTCTCCAGCCGCGGCAACGACGGCGAGATCACCCTTCGCGACTGGCATCCGGTGGGCGTGGAAGAATATGGCTACGCCGCGCCGGATCCACTGAATCCGGACATCGTCTACGGTGGGAAGGTGACCCGCTACGATCGCCGCACGGGTCAGGTCGAAAATGTCGCGCCTAAGCCGCTCCGGACCGCCGATTTTCGCGCGCTGCGCACCGCGCCCGTGCTCTTTTCGCCGGTGGATCCGCACATCCTTTATTTCGCCGCTAATGCCCTATGGAAAACGCGCGATGGCGGCCACAATTGGCAGCAGATCAGTCCCGACCTCGCCCGGAAGGATTGGGAAATACCAGCGAACGTCGGCAAATATCGTAGCGAGCCGACCGCTAAACCATCGCAGCGCGGCGTAATATACGCGGTGGCGCCGTCGCCCCTCGACGTCAATCGCATCTGGGCGGGCACCGATGACGGCTTGATCCATGTAACTGTAGACGGAGGCTTGCACTGGAAAGACGTCACGCCTCAGCAACAAGTCCCTTTTGCGAAAGTCGCCATTCTCGATGCCGGGCACTTTGACGCGCAAACCGTATACGCGGCCATCAATACGCTGCGCCTGGATGACCCTCGGCCGCACATACTCCGCACACACGACGGGGGCAAGACCTGGACTGAGATCGTCAACGGAATATCTAATGACGCGCCCGTGGATGCCGTCCGCGAAGATCCCAGGCGCAAGGGCCTACTCTTTGCCGGCACAGAGCGCGAGGTTTATGTTTCGTTCGACGATGGCGATCACTGGCAATCGCTACGGTTGAACATGCCGCCCAGCTCGATCCGCGACATCATTGTTAAAGACGACGATCTGGTTGCCGCTACGCACGGCCGCGGATTTTGGATTCTGGACGACATCACTCCGCTGAGGCAACTTGCTCCGACGATGGCGAATTCCACGGCGTTTCTGTTCAAGCCTCAGGCTGCTACGCGCGTGCGGTGGGACATGAATACCGACACGCCCATCCCACCCGACGAGCCAGCGGGTGAGAATCCACCGGATGGCGCGATTGTCGATTACGTTCTGGGTCCGGGATCGGCCGGCCCGGTGGCCTTGGAGATTTTAGATAGTAGCGGAAAGGTAGTGCGGCGTTACTCCAGCGACGATCCCGCGCCAAAAGCCAATCCAGCGCTGGCTATCCCGGCTTACTGGATTCGTCCGGCGCAGGTCCTTTCTAACCAACCGGGCATGCATCGATTCCTGTGGGACATGCACTATGCACCGCTACCCGAAGGACGGCCCGAATATCCGATGCAGGCCATTTATCACGACACTCCGATCGCTCCCAACTCGCCCTGGGTGATGCCTGGGAATTACACGCTGAAGCTCACTGTCAATGGCCATAGCTACACCGAATCGCTCGCGGTGAAGATGGATCCCCGAGTGCATACCTCGCAAGCGGATCTCCTGCGGCAATTTACCGTATCGAAGCAGTTGTACGACGATATGACCGCCGCTTCAAAGGCGCTGGAGCAGATGCGCGCGGTACGCGAGAAACTACGGCAATTGCGCGATCGCGCGGGAAAAGGCGCAGCGGCAGATTCCATGGTCGCTTTCGAGCAAAAACTAACTTCGCTTGAGGGCGCGGGTGGCGGCGGGCGTGGCGGAGGCGGGCGCGGCGCAGCCCCGGGGCCCGATACTATCAACAGCGTAAATGGATCGATCGGTCTTCTGATGCGCCTGATTCAAGGCGCCGATGTCGCGCCGACTTCGCAAGCAGTTGCAGCGGCCGCGGAACGCCGGAAAGCCATGGCAGGCTTGCTGCAACGCTGGTCCGCGATGAAGACGCAGGACCTCGCCAACTTGAACACGCAGCTCAAGCAGGCCGGTCTGTCCGAAGTCACGGTAGAATGAGGACACTGGAGGCGGCTTATGAAGCGTATCGCCTTAATGTTGGCAGCGGTAATTGCCGCGTTCGCGAGCAACGGGATTCGACCGCGGGGCGCCCCGGCCGACTATTCCGCCCATGCGACCAGTGATGGAGTTACGATTGCAGCGGCCGTCATCCCGCCCGCCCAAGTCCGCAAGATCTTTTCGGCCGATCTCAACAGTGGCGGCTACATCGTCATAGAAGTGGCGGTTTATCCGGAATCCGCACCCGACGTGGATGTTTCCTCCGGCGATTTCATGCTCAGCCCCGCCGGCGAAACTAGCGCAGTCCCACCGGTAAGTGCGCGCACGATCGCCGGAGTGTTCGATCGCAAGAACTCTTCTCCGCGCGGTCGCGATACCAATGTGGACGTGGCCATCGGCTATGAAACGGGCAACGATCCTGTCACCGGCCAACGGCGAAGTGGCACTTATACGGGTGTTGCCGTCGAGAATGGTCCTCAAGGAACTTTAGCGCCGCCGCCCTCTGGACCCGACCCGTGGACCATCAAGCAGGAGCTCGAGGAACGATCGCTGCCGGAGGGCAAGAGCACCCAGCCAGTGGCCGGCTACCTATACTTCCCGAAGCTGAAGAAGTCTCGGAGCGCCGGCTATGATCTCACTTACTACGGCGTGAGCAACAAGGTTCGCTTAACAATTCCAGCCGCTAAGTAGATCATCGAGGACCGAGCGTCCAGACATCGAGAGTATTCTGCACATCATCCACGGCCGCAAATCGGACCTCACCGTCACTCCGGCCAAACGCGAGCCCGAAAGCACCGCCGGCTGCACCTGGGTCAACTTGAAACTGCGCCACGAACTTGCCTTCGATGGTGAATTCTACTAGCTCATTCTGCATTCCGCCGGGATTGATGGCGTCTCCGTTGGCAGTGATCAAATGCCCGTTGGGCGCGAGAGCCAGACCAAGCGGGCCGTGCAGATGAACGTCGTCGGTGTAGACCACCCGTCCAATGCCTGCGTCCTTCGACGCGGCGCGCGCGTGGTCAATGGCAAACACTTTGTTGTCTCCAGTCGAAGCTACGTACAATACGTCGTGATCGGTATCGTAGGCCAAGCCTGTGGGACCGATGACCAGTGCCGCAGGATCGAAACGATGCGTGTAGCCGGAAGCGATCCGCGTAGACGAGCTAACCGTGACGGCCGCGCCGGTGATCGACAGATCAAGCCGTGTGATGGTTCCGTTCAGCACGTTCGACACGAATACTTGCGGACGCGAGCCTTCGTCGTGGATCGCAAGATCCCAGGGCCCATCCAGCAGCGACGGATCGGTTAAATTGGCGACGATCGCGCCGACCGAGTTCAAGATCAGCAGCGAGCCTTGCTGAACCGTGCTCGAAGTCCCGTCCGTTGTCGGCAAGTTGCCGACCAGCACAAAGCCTCGCTTCAATACGCCCAGCGCGGTAGTTAGTCCCAATCCTGCTTCGCCCTGAAAAAATACGGATACTTCACCCGTGGGCGCCACCTTCACAATGGTCGTTCCGGTGCCTTGTAGGTTTCCGCTGTTGTTGAAATTTGAAACCAGAATGTCGCCTGGCTCCAGTGACCCGCTCTTGGCAAAGCCGCTTGGGACGAAGGCCACACCGTAGGGATTGACATCACCATTGGCGGGAACAGTCGAAACGATCCGTTCGGAACTCGTGGCAAGCTCTGACAGGATTGCCTGAGAGTTTTTATTGTCACCCGCGGCGGCAAACAGGACAAAGCAAAATGTAGGTATTGCGGCGATGCAAATAACCAATTTCATAGACCCGTCCTTTCTTGCGATAGGACGCTCGATTACCTGCTGCAATTGTGAAAGCTTTGTAAAAAAAGCCCGGGGGATTAAATAGACGCTGGTGACAAAGGACTATTTCACGGCGATGGTAGTCCCAAGCTGCGTTCTGTGCCCGCCGAGCTGTAGCCGTATCGGCACCGCCGCGCCGGCCGGACAGCCATCCGGAATGCGGATGTTGATCTGCTGGAGGCCTGAAGTATAACCGGGAGCCAGCCCGGCAAAGGTCACATCGGCGTCAAGCCCACCGATGGTTGCGCTGACCGCCGCAGGGAGCCAGGAAAGGCCGTCCTGCCCTGCTGGATTTGCCGCGCCGAAGCCAGTTCCGTACACCATTAGGATCGATCCATGCGCCGCAGGCGCGGCTGGGCCGGCGGCCCCGTTATAGGTATAGTCCTGATTCAGGACGCTAGCCTGCCCGGTTCCCGATTGGTCTACAGTGAACAGCGCCGGGGATGCGTCTACAATCTGCAGCGGCGTCGCCAGCAAGAGATTTCCGCCGCTCGAAATCTGCAATAAGGCGTTCGCATTTAGAATCGCAGTTGGCGGGACCACGAAGTTCAGTTGCGTAGGACCGTTGTATAGAATTTCCGCGCTTTGTCCGTCGATCAGAACGCGTAAGGACTGCGCGCCGGGAAGGGCGCGGTAGAAAAAAGTCAAAATCGTGTTCGGGCCGGCCGAGCCAGCCTGCCAACTCGCGCCATTCACGAGAGCGCCGATTGAAGGCCGTAGCGGCAATTGAGCGGAATCGACGCCGCTGATGTCCACAGCATAAGAATTGTTGCGGCGATTGGGCGAGAAGTCCCAGAACCCTGCCGGCAGGGTGATGCCCGGCGCTGCCGTGAAGTTTCCCGCTCCGTCATAGACGAATGGATCAACCAGGTTCGGACCAAACGGCATGTTCTCCGACACCGTCAAGACGAGCTGGTACCAACCACTCGGCAGGGTCGCGGCGACGAAAGCGTCCCAACACGAGGCGGTTACGGGGTCGGCGGCAACTTTGCCGCAGCCCCCATCGCGATTGGCGGCAAGCAGCAGGCCCGTAGAATCGAAAAGCGAGAGGGAGGGGTCAAATCCCCCGGCTTCAATTCGGGCTCCCGTCGAGTTTACCCCGCCCGCGTACGACCAGGTGCGTATCAGGACGGTTCCCGGCTGGCCGAGAGCAAAAGTGAATTGCCTTCGTTCGTCGTCTTGCGCGAACGCTCCAATGAAAGAGAAATCCGCCCCCAAGGCGGGCAAAATAAGAGCAACGATGGCATATAGGAAGTACCGCATTTCAGTTCCCATGTCTTAGTCGACTCGCGCCCGCTTTTGTCTCCCGGAAGTTGGATACTTTCCTCGGTAATTTTCCACTAGTCTGTCATGAACGGCAGGGTAGTGTTCGCTCTAATGATGGCTGCGACGGGTTTAGCCCAAGAGTTGCCAGTTAGCGGGGACACGCACGTGAATAATCTCTATCCGGATGTGAACTTCGGCGCACTCCCTTTCCTGCAGGCCGGTGGAACCACCCGAATATTTGTGAGGTTCGACCTGTTGGGTCTCGCGCCTGGTCTAAGCCCTTCCGACCTATCCAGAGCCAGCCTGGTCTTGTGGGTTGGCCGGGTGGCCACCGGCGGCGACGTACAGGTTTCCGAGGCGGCCGGGCCTTGGGATGAAGCCACGTTGACCTACACCACGGCGCCTGCGTCAGGCGCTCTCGTCGCGACGTTTTCAACTCCGAAGGCAGCGCAGTTCGTGATGGTTGATGTGACGGGAACGGTTCAGAAATGGCTGCTAAGTCCCCAATCGAATCAGGGGTTCGTGTTATCCGCAGCACCGCAGACCCCGGCAACAGTTGTCTTTTTCGACAGCAAAGAAAGCGTTTCCACGAGTCACCAGCCAGAGTTAGATCTGTCATTCCGTTCCACTGCCGGCTCCCCCGGACCACAAGGCCCGCCAGGGCCAACGGGTGCGACAGGCCCGGCGGGTTCAATCGGCACACCTGGTCCTGCCTCGACAATCCCCGGTCCGGTAGGTCCCGCTGGTCCAACTGGCGCGATCGGCCCTGCTGGTGCGGCATCTACAGTTCCTGGTCCAACTGGTCCAGCGGGCGCAGCATCGACCGTTCCTGGACCAACTGGTCCTGCGGGCGCAGCATCGACTGTTCCTGGGCCGACTGGTCCAGCGGGCGCTGCATCGACCGTTCCTGGTCCGACTGGTCCAGCGGGTGCGGCATCTACAGTTCCTGGTCCAACTGGTCCCGCGGGTGCGGCATCAACCGTTCCTGGTCCAACTGGTCCCGCGGGCGCGGCATCGACTGTTCCTGGTCCGACTGGTCCCGCCGGCGCGGCATCAACCGTTCCTGGTCCAACTGGTCCCGCGGGCGCGGCATCGACTGTTCCTGGTCCGACTGGTCCCGCTGGGCCAACAGGTCCGACGGGTCCAACTGGTGCAGCCTCTATTGTTCCTGGGCCAACTGGTCCAGCGGGTCCTACCGGGCCGACCGGCCCAAGCGGTGGATTGTCCCAATACGGCTACGTCTACAACATTAGTGCTCAAACGGTCCCCGTGGGCGCGGCTGTCACCTTTGACACAAATGGTATTCTTACCGCTGGAATCGCGCATAGTGCCGGACTTGCTCCGATCACCTTCAGCGTCCCCGGTAACTACAAGGTTGCTTTTAGCGCATCCGCCGTAGAGTCTACCCAATTCACGTTGTTCTTGAATGGCGTCCCGCTTCCCGGAGCTACATACGGCTCAGGCGCAGGCACTCAACAAAACAATGGACAGGTCATAGTCGCGTTGATAGCGACTGATGTGCTCACTCTTCAAAATTACACTTCTGCCGCAGCGGTTGGCCTCCAGACTTTGGCCGGAGGCTCACAAATAAATGTGAACGCTTCCATTGTTATCGAAAAATTAGATTGAGGCGCTCTCGCGAACGCCTCTTGTTCGAAACTCAGTGCATTACGAGGTCTGGCTTCTCGGCAGTTTCACCTTCGGTGTAGCCACATAGCCCACCACTACGTTCTTCTTCACTTGATTCACGACAATCTCGTAAGCCTGGGTGCTTCCGGAAAGATAAAGCTGCACCGGCTCGTTAACGGTCCTGTCTTTCTTCTCCACCTTTTTGTCATCCGCCAGCACTTCCACCGTATAGCGATTGTGCTTAGGATCAGTCTTCTTCAGCACTAGCCGAAGATCGCCGATTTTCTGAGGCGCCTTTGTCTTGCCCAAAGCGAACTCGAAATAATCGCGCTCGCCCAGTTCCTTCAAGGCCGCCAATTCCTTGGAGTTGGTGGCCACGGCGCTGTTCACGATATTCAAGTCGCCTTCGACGCGCTTCACATCCGCGCCTGTGCTCTCGATGTCGCCCGAAACACGTCCCAATTTCTCACTCGTGTCTATCGAAAGATCGGACAGTTGACTCATGAGCTGCCGGTTTTTTTGATCGACGCCATCGGCCAGTTGATTATTGGCCTTCTTCAGTTCCGAGCGGACTTGCCGCAAATTTGTATTGGACGCGTCTTCCACTTGACTCTCTAACGCGTCCATGCGCTGCTGCGTTTGTGAGAGCGCTCCCTTGGTTGCATCGTTTACCTTCGCCATTTGTTGTTGAGTGCTTACCTGCACCCTGGCAAGATCGCGCGTCAAATTATCGCGGCACATCGATTCGTAAATATTTCCGCCGATGGCAATGGCCAAGCCAAGAAACAGAGCCAAGGTCACGCCAGTTTGCGACTTGCTAACTTCGTTTTGAGACATGATGCTCCTCCTTTGAGCAAGGAGCCGGATAACCTATTTCCGGCTCTGCCAACGAGGATGCACATCAGTTTCCTTCACAAAGTCGCGAGGGACATCAACCATTTAGCTGCTATCGGAGTAAAACTCCGTGTGCGCTTTGCCACGCGGAATGTCTAATGCAACACGGTGAACGCGTACAGAGAGTCGCCCGCGCCGACCACCAGATACTGTTTGCCGTCCAGCTCGAAAGTCATCGGCCCATTGCTCACATTCGCTATCAGGTGCGTATGCCAAAGGATGTGCCCCGTCGCCGGATCGTACGCAATGAAGTTCCCATAAGGATCGCCGGTGAACAGAAGCTTGCCGGCAGTGGTTAGGATTCCCGAACCGCCGCCCCCGCGTCCGTATTCGTGGCTCCATCGAATTTGTCCGGTTTTATAATCGATCGCCTTCAATGCGACCTTGGACCACACTCCCGAATCGCGCCCGCCGTACCCTTCCGGCTTATCCTCGGTGTCGGTGAGATAGAACAGACTGTACGACGATGAGGAATTCACGTACAAAAGTCCGGTCTCAGGATCGAAGCTTGGAGGCGGCCAGTTGGATGCGCCGCCGGATGCCGGGATCACCAGCGTTCCATTGGTGTGCGGCTCCTTAGCGGGATCGGGAATCGGCTGGCCCTTGGCATCCACGCCCTTCGACCAGTTCAGATCGATAAAAGGCTTGGAGAGAATGTTCTTGCCGTTGGTCCGATCCAGCACGAAGAAATAGCCATTGCGGCTGGCCTGAACGATCAGCTTACGCGACTGTCCATTGATCTGTCCGTCGACCAGCACCGGCGTTTGCGCCGCGTCCCAATCGTGCGTGTCATGCGGCGAGGCTTGGAAATACCATGCCAGTTTCCCGTTATCGGGGTTCAGCGCGACAATCGAGCAGGTCCACAGATTATCCCCTTTGCGTCCCTGCCCTGCCATCACCGGATTTGGATTGCCGGTGCCCAAGTAGTACAGATTCAACTCGGGATCGTACGTGCCCGGCACCCAGGTCATCCCGCCGCCGTGTTCCATGGCTTCCTGATTCGGCCATGTGTCCGCGCCAAACTCGCCCTTGCGGGGCGTCGAATTCCAGCGCCACTGCACCTGCCCAGTTTCCGGATCGCGGGCTTCCAGATATCCAGGAACGTCCAGCGAATCGCCGCCTACGCCCACGATAACGTGATTGCGAACCACGATTGGCGCGGGAGTCGAGAAATACTCTTGCTTCACGTCGGCGATCTCGACATGCCATCGCTCCGTGCCATCCTTCGCATTGAGACAGATCAGATAATTGTCGGGCGTCTCGAAATAGAGCCAGTCGCCGTACATTCCGAAACCGCGGTTGCCGATGTGAATGCCGCCGTGCGTCTCCCATTTGTAATGCCACAACTGGCGTCCGGTGCGCGCATCGACCGCCCACGCGTGGTCGGGAACCGTGAAATAAAGCACGCCGTTGACTTCGAGCGGAGTAGACTTGACCGACGTGTTGTCGCCGTCGGCGGCGGAACCCAGGTTTATCCGGTATTCCCAGGCCAGCGTCATGCTCGTTACGTTCGAAGCATTGATTCGTGACAACGGGCTGAAGCGGCGGCCCGAATAATCGCCGTTGTAAGTGGGCCAGGTGTCGGTGGAGAGTTTCATCAGCTTGGCTGGATCCAAGCCTTGGGCGGAGAGCGACGCTGCCAGGAGTGCGGGGAAAATAAGCCGGCTAAGTTTCATTTCAAGGTCTCCAGGTACGCCACCAGATTATGCATCTCTTCATCGGTATATTTCTTCAGCAGCTCCTCGTGGGCCGCCAGAGGATCGCGCACATCCACCTTGACGCCGGCGTCACGCGTAAAAGAACGATAATCACCGGACGCGTCGCGCAGCGCTACATCGAAATCGTCGATATACTCCAGCGTACCGGTAACGGTTTGGCCGGAAGCCAGAGTCACGGTGACCGGCGTGGGGATAACTTTCGGCTCAGGCCCTTCCGCGCGGCGTGGCCGCTGCGTCCGCGGGTACACTAGTCGCGACTGCAGCGCTACCGGATCATACTTGTTCGCGATTCCCCCCAGATCGCCAGTCGGGGAGTGACAGGTATTGCAGCGCCCGGCTCCATTAAAATACGCCTGGCCTTTCTTGGCGTCTCCGGTCACGATGTTCTGGATGGTATAAGCATTGCGATTGATCGCAGCTTGCTGGCGCGAGCGCAAGAACGCCCCGACATCCTTGATCTGATCGTCAGTAAGTGGAAACGCCGGCATGCCTTTGTCCGGCCGCCCGTTCCGGATCACCGGACCGATCTTGTCGCCACCCTCGTCATCCAAAGCCAGCACCGATCGGACCAGGTCCGGCCCGCTTTCGCCGCCATTGGCGTTCGATCCGTGGCAAAATCCGCAGCGGGCGACAAAAATCTTCTGGCCCCGCTCCACGCCCGCCGGATCGGGAACATCCCGGCTGATCAGAAAACTCCGGCCCGGTCGAGGAGGCTGGGCTGGAGGAGGCTGCGCAGGCAGCGGCACGATTCCGGCCGCGAAGATGATTACGCCAGCGCCTGTTTGCAGTAATCGAGACACTTCTTTACCTCCACCGCGGCATCATCTTTGCCCTTGTATTCGTATTCGATATTCGCGGGAATGTTGTACTTCTTCTGCTTCAACAACAGAAGAACCTGCTTGATGGGAGTCTCGCCTTCTCCGAAAGGCACGTTTGGTCCATCGTTTTTCTTGCGATCTTTGAGATGCAGATTGGTGATGCGGTCGTGATGCTCTTGTATGTACGAAACCGCGTCGAAATTCGCCGCCGTGAAATGACCGATGTCCAGGTTCACACCGATCATTTTCGAAAGCGCCATGGCCTTGGCGAAACTCTCGGGTGTCGCAAATTCGTTTGGATCTTTGACATTGTTATGGCCGTGGACGCCGACCATGATCTTGTACTTTTCGGCGAAGGGCGCCACGCGCGGCATCACGCTCACGGTGGACGAAGCGGTGATCACTTTAACCCCCAGCGCTTGCGCCATCTGAAACCCGCGTTCGATCTCGGGATCCGTGAAGTCGTCCCGGAAGCTGTAATTGAAGGCGAATAGCCAGATGCCAGCGTCATCGAACTTTTTGCGGACGGCTTTGATCTCGTCCATCGGGACGGTCAAGCGCCATTTGCGGAGTTCTTCGCGATTGGCCGCGCCTCGGCCTCCAGAGCCTTGGGGGCGCGGCAGACCTCCCAGCTCGATGTGTGGCGAGTACATCTCGCATTCGCCGATCCCGTCTTCGACTATGGCCTGAATAGCCGCGTCCAGCGGACGATCGCGAAAGCTATAGGACTGCACGCCAAGCTGCACGCCGCTTACGGTCGAGTTGATCTTGGCCAGCGCCGCTCCGAGCGGCAGGCCGGCCATTGCTATCTTGCCGAAATCACGTCTGGTGTACACGCTCATGCCATCCATTCTCGCTCAAATTTCCGGCTCCCGGCGCTCTAAAAGATCACCGTGACCAAGCCCGCGATAATCAATGCCATTCCCCACAGCACATCCAGGTTGAGCCAGGCCCGCCTTAGAAAAGCCAGTCCTACGTATCGATAAACTACCAGACCGATGGCTCCGGCGGTCACCAGGTATGCCAGCGTGTGGATCGCGACCGCGATCAGCCAGGGTTGCGGAAGTCCCCCACCGCCGTGGACATGCTGCGAATGCTGGCCGGCCGGAAGTGAAAACAGCACTGGCAGCAGCATCAGACCTGCACCGTGCGCCGTGGCCATCAAGAATGACCAGATGGTCAGGTCTCGAAATCCAACGCGCATTCCGGTCCAACTCGCCCAACGCGGATGCCGCGAGCTGACCAGCTTCGTGACGCCGAGACCCACGAGAACCACCGCCGCCACAACCCGAACCACCACGTCCGAGAGTCCAATCTGCAGCAATCCGAACAGCGCGACCACAGCGCTCATGGACAGCAAATGACCGAGCGCAAGCGGCGGAAGCGCCCGCCATACAGCGCGCGAGGTCTTTTCCTGGAGTCCGAGCGAAACCGCAAACAGCCATCCCATCGCGGGATTGAGTCCGTGATACGCACCGAGCCCGAATAGAACCAACCAGGCCTTCATTTATGGATAGCAGTACGAATCTGACGAAGCGTCGCCGCCCTCCAGCCGTACCTGGTGCGGACGCATCCCATCCACTTCGACGAAGAATTTTGGATCCAGCCGCAGCCCGCCGTCCGGCCCGGCATCCGCCTTTACCATCCAGCCGCGGATTCCCTCGGGGTAGAACTGCGCATCCCAGGCAGAATATAGCGAATTGGTGAAGTACACGCGCCGGCCATCACGACTTACTTCCACCATCTGCGGACCGCCGTTCAATGCCGTGGCAGGCTTCGAAGGATGCGGCGCGCGACGGGCGATTCCGCCGATATGCAGCGAGCCCACTTGCTTGGGATTGTGCGGATCGGATACATCATACTGGCGCATCTCGCCCGTTCCCCAGCAAGAGGCATAGAGGAACCGGTCATCCAGCGACAGATCGATATCGGTCAACAGCGGCGGTACCGCTTTGAAACCCTTCAGCAGCGGCGGCAATACTTCCGGATCGGCCGGCTCAGCAGGAATCTCGATCACCTTCTTCACGCCGTACGTTCCGTTATCGCGGCTCCACAGCCAGATGGACGACGAAAGATCCTTGAGCGAAACCACTACGCCGACGAATCCGTAGGCCTTGGTAGGATCGTGCGACGGCCGCAGCTCGAGCACCAACTGCTGGTCGCCCCCCAAATCGAGTGCCTGCTGGTGACGCCGCTTGCGGAGATCCCAAACGTGCATGGAGTGCCCGTATTTGCCGGCCAGCAGCAGCTCAGGATTTATGCCGTTCTCCAGCATGTTGGGCGTTCCCCACTCGCTGGTCAGCATGGTGTCGTGACCCAGGTGCCACCAAAAATCGTAGGCGAAATATTGCGGCCCGCGATCCACTTCCCAGCGGCCCAGCACGTTGAACGAAAAATGATCCAACAGAAATACGCCGCCCGGACCACTGCCATCTGGTGCGCCCAGGGCGCTGACAAAGATGCCGTCCGGACCGCAATGCACCGTGTGCGTGCGCGAGTAACCTGTGCGCGTGGCTATTTCCTCGGGTTCGATTACTTTGACAATCTTGAGCTGCCGTGGATCAGGTTTGGTGTCGATTACATAGATGCGCGAGGAGCGAAGCCCGGGAGTGATCAGATAACGCCGCTCGATGTGCGGATGTGGAGCGTAAGGACACAGCGCCGAGCTGCACGCGTTCCAGCCGAAGTGATGCAATTCGTCGCCAGCGTTCGGCATATCAATACGGCTCACCACGCGCCCGTAGCTATTCGACGCCGGGTCCACATCCACCACCGCCATGCCATCCGGTCGACCGTCTTGTGCAGGATTAAGAAGCGCAACGTACGCCAGGCGCTCCACAGGAGCTTGCATGGCGAGGCGCGGAGAAGGGTAAAAAGTTGGATCGGGAGTGAGTAGCATGCGAAAATTCCTTTCCAATCATGCTCTCACAAAGTTGCCGTCAAACCTCAGCAGCCGCCCGCCTGTCTGGTTCGAAACGGATCGGTAAGCGCGCTGGACCGTGCACGTGCAGCGCCTTGCGCGGCTCCCACGGTTCGTGACTGGCGAGCTCTAACCCTTTCAACCGCTCCAGCAGGTCTGGGAGAGCGATCCTGGCCTCCAGACGTGAGAGTGGCGCACCCAGACAAAAATGGATGCCATGCCCGAACGCTATATGCGGGTTGGGGTCGCGCGCAATGTCGAAGCGTCCGGCGTCGCGGAACCGCCGGGGGTCACGATTGGCCGAGCCAATGATGGGGAGCACCAGTTTGCCGGCCGGAATCGTTTGACCGTCGACCTCGACGTCGCGCTGTGTCGCGCGGAACATCCACTGGACCGGCGAACGGTAGCGCAGCACCTCCTCGATTGCCGAGGGCATCAGGGCGGGCGTCGCACGCAGGCGAGCGAATTGGTCCGGATGCTCAATCAAGCATAGGATCGCGTTATTGAGAAGGTTGGTGGTTGTTTCGGAGCCCGCGATGAGCAGAAGCTGAAAGAAGCCCAGGATTTCTTGCTCGGTCAAATGGTCGCCATCGACCTCCGCCTCGCACAGCTTGGTCAGCAAGTCGTCCCGCGGCCTCATGCGTCGCTCGTCCAGCAAGCCGGCAAGGTAGGCGCCCATCTCGGCCTTCAGCGCGAAGAAATCCTCGGACGCCTTGATGGCGTGCTCGCCACCCGGAACGACCTAACTCAGGCTCAACATGACATCGTTCCAGCGCGTGAACTGCGACCGCTCCGCGATTGGAACGCCCAGCATCTCCGCGATCACCATCATGGGCAAAGGGACCGAATAGTCCAACGCCAAATCCATCTCTCCGTGCTCGATCCTTTGATCCAAAAGTTCCCGCGACAGTTCGCGGATGCGCGGCTCCAGATTCGCAACCACTCGAGGCGTGAAGGCGCGCATGACGAGTGCCCGCAGCTTGCTGTGGCGCGGCGGATCGAAAAAGATGAACCACTCAGGATTCGCCCGCTTGGCAGTGAACATGCTGGAGCTGAATGCTTCGTGATCGTTCAGCGCGCGCTTGACGCCCTCGTAATCGAAGATCATCCACAGATTCAGCGGCGGAACATGCAGCGCCGGAGATTGGCTTCGCATCTGGTCGTACGCCGGGAACGGATCCCGGCGCATCTCGTCGGAGAACAAATTCATGGAGGGCAGACTCCTTTCGTAGAGTCTGCCACATTCACTTCGCTAAAATCCGAATGATCTCACTCTCGTAATCGCTCTTGCCCACGATCCCCACATGCCGCGCCGCGATTCTCCCGTCGCGATCAATCAACAGGGTCTCGGGCAGTGATTCCACGCCTCCGAACTTCTGTGCCAGCGCGTCATCCCCTATTGCCACGCGGTAGTCGATCTTACTAGCCTGCAGGTAGGGCCTCACAGCCTTCCACCCGTCCTCGTCCATGGAGATTCCGATCACGACCAAACCCTGCGCGCCATAGGTCCGCTGGAACTCCTCAAACCATGGGATCTCGGCCTTGCAGGGCGAGCACCAGGTCGCCCAAAAGTTCAACAGCACTACTCTACCTTTGTAATCCGACAGCCGGATGTCAGCGCCGCTGGCGTCTTTAAGGCTAAAATCCGGCGCCGTTTGCGAAAGCGAAACCTGCGGCAGGGTTGCTCTATTTACAAAAAGACTCTCGCATGCACCCACGCAGCGTTGCGCGATCCCTCGCGGGGCTGGAAACGCCAAAAGACCGGCGCACCCTGCCAACACCGCCGTTACGGTCCAGGTCGCTTTTCGCCCCGCTGCTCTTTTATTGGCACGCCTCCGATCAAGACGAGCGCGCGCTCGCGTTACGTCTGGTTGCCAGTTGCTGGCTGGGTCGAGTTTGGCCAGATGGTCGTCCACCCAGCGGTCCATGTTCGATTCGCTCATGTTCGATTCGTTATTGTTCACCATATCGTTTGATGTATTCCTTTCGAAACGCTTGTTGCGCGCGGCTCAGAAGAGTACCGATCGAAGCCGGATTCAAATCGAGAGCGGATGCTAACTCGTCGTAGCTAAGTTCTTGGCTGCGAAGCAGCAGCAGTTCCGCGTGGCGGGGCTGAATCACAGCCAGTACCAACCGGACTCGCTCCTGCTCCTCGGCGGCAGCCCGAATATCTTCCGGGGTGGGAACCGCCCTGACGAGTCCAAAGAAGCTTTCGTAGCGCGTCCGGCGCGTTCGCCGCCGCAGCTCATCCAAACCTTTTCGTACCGCCGACCGGTACAACCACGCTTCCGCCTTCTCTCCTTGAGCTTCCGGGCTCCGCCACAACTTCAGAAACACCTCTACTGCGAGTTCTTCCGCTCGTGCCGGATCGTGGACGACCCTGCGAATAACGCGCGCAATGCGCTCGTATTGAGCGCGGAATGTTGCTTCGAAATCGAAGGGCGCTTCGCCGGCTCCCATGCTGCTGACCGCTTCGCCTGTGGCGTTCATTTCTGATGCGTTCAATTCTGACGCGTTCACATCAACATAACGCCGGCCGGCGCCGATTTGTGACACCGAGACCGCTAGTTGGCGCGCAGGGCCACCATCGGATCGATTCGCGATGCTCGGCGCGCCGGAAGATAACCGGCCACGACGGCCACGCTGGTGAGGACAATCAGCATGCCAACGAAAGTCAGGGGATCGGTTGAAGTCACCCCGAACAGAAAACCTTGAAGTGCTCGCGCCAAGGCCCAGGAGCCAGCCACTCCGAGCAGCATGCCTGCAGCTGCCAGAGCCAGAGTCTGCAGGATGACGCGCATCTGCAGATCGGTCGCCGACGCCCCCAGCGCCATTCGAATCCCGATTTCCTGGGTTCGCTGGTTCACGGAATACGAAACGACGCCGTAGATTCCGAGCGAGGCCAGAATCAACGCGAATGCCGCGAATCCGGCCAGCAACAGCACGACAAATCGCCGGGGCGAGACGGATTTGTCCACCAATTGCTGCAAGGGTCGAAAATCGTTGCCCGGCAGATTCGGTTCAATAGGCTTGAGTGCGGCGCGAACGGCCGGAGCCAATTCGGCCAAAGGAAGCCTTGAGCGGACTACTAAATCCACGGACGGGAAATCATCTATTTGCCGGATCGGTATGTACATTTCCAGGCCGGCTCCCTGCTCCAGCGCCAGGTGCCGCACGTCGCCAACCACGCCTACCACACGCCGCTCTTTATCGGCCAGAACGATCTGCCCGATCGCATTCTGGCCCGGCCACAGCCTGCGAGCCATGGTCTCATTCACCAGAATGACTAGCTCCGTGGACGGCGTGTCACGTTCGTTAATGTCGCGGCCGGCACTTAACTGAATCCCCATCGTCCTCAGATATCCGTCGCTCACGATGCGCACAAACGCGTCGGGATATTCTCCAGACCGATACACCTGTCCCTTCGCCCGAACACCCCAACCGCGGTTTCGGCCGAGTGGCAGCGCATCGGTCAGCCCGGCTGCCTGGATTCCAGGGATGTCCCTGACGCGCCGGAGCACCTCATCGAAATAGGCATTCTGTTGGGTTTGCCCTGACAACCGGCGCGCCGGATCCACACGCACCGCCACGGCGCTTTCCGGCCGGAACCCCAGGTTCACGTCCAGCACCTGGAGAAAACTCCGAATGAGTAATCCGGCGCCTACCAACAATACGCAGGCAAAGGCGATTTCCGAAACAACCAGCGCGTCGCGGATCCAGCCCCGCCCTTTGCCTCCCGTCGAGCCGCGGTTAGTGTCCTTTAACACGTCGTGAAGAGTGGCCGAAGGAACTTGCAGCGCCGGAACCATCCCGAAAATCAGGCCGGTGAGCACCGCCATCAACAGAGTGAAGCCCACGGCGGTCGCATCGGTCCGAACATTTTGCAATAGCGGGATGTTCATGGCGTCCATATGAGCCAGCGCACGCGTGCCGCCGATGGCCAGGACCAATCCCAGCGCGGCCCCACAAAAAGAAAGCACCACGCTCTCGGTTAGCACCTGGCGAATTAGGCGTCCCTGTCCGGCTCCCAGCGCCGCACGAATCGCAATCTCCTTCTGACGCATCGCCGTTCTTGCCAGCAGCAGGTTCGACAGATTCGCACACACTATCAGCATGACGACACCGACGGCGCATGCGAGCACCACCAAGGCCGGACGGATCCGGCCGCTGACATGGTCCTCCAAAAATGTCAGCTTTCCCTCCAAGTCGTTGCGCTCCGGATGAGCGCGCATGATCTGCGGCGCGAGCGTACTCACCTCGGCCTGGGCGCTTCCCAAGCTGACACCTGGTTTCAATCGCCCGATGATCGCCATGGTGTTACCCCAGCGGTTCGTTTCGGCGCTGAGAGGAAACGGAAGATAGAGATCGATGTGGCTGCCGGGCGCGAAGACTGACGCGAAATCGAAGGAAGCCGGCAGGACGCCAGCCACCGTGACAGGTTCGTCATTCAACGTAAGCGCCCGTCCTACAATTCCGGGATCGGAGGCGAAGCGCCTTACCCACAGACCGTGGCTCAGCAAAACGGCCTTCGGCCCATTCCACTTGCATTCCTCAGCGGTGAAGAGCCGCCCGAGTTGGGGCTGGACACCAAGCAGCGGGAAGAAGTTCTGGGAAACCGGTACGCCGCTGAGACGCTCCGGCTCTCCTTGTCCAGTGAGCTTGTTGTCGCCGACGCCATAGAAGGCGAAGTAGGCGGCCAAGTCGTCGAAGGATTGATTCTGCGCGCGCAAGTCCAGCAAATGTCCAACCTGCGTAGTTTGGCCCGACAAGCCGCGTTCGTCGTGATTGGCAATCCAGACCAGACGGTTGGGATCGCGAAAAGGCAGAGGACGAAGGAGCAGCGCGTTCACTACTCCGAAAATGGTCGAGCTGGCCCCGATGCCAAGTCCGACGATGAGAACAGCGAAAGCCGTGAAACCGGCATCCCGCCGCAGCGTTCGCAAACTATAACGAATGTCTTGGAGCAGACTGTCCCAAGCCGGCAGAGCGCGACTATCTCGACGGAGTTTCACGATGCCTTGGACGGGGAGTTCGAGCCAAGGTTAGCAGAAATCGTCAGCGCGTCGATGTCGCTTCAGTTTGCCAGCGTGACTGGAGCGCGCAGTGAGAATGTTAGAGGCGTCTCTACCGGCAAGCGCACATTCTTCTTGCCCGTGATGGCAGCCCCCGCCGTCCCCGCGCCAGCCCCCGCGCCCGCACCGATCAAGGCACCAGCCGGACCGCCTGCCAGCGCGCCGATCGCCGCACCAGCGCCAGACCCGCCGCCGATGAAGGCCCAGTTGCGCTTCTTGTGCCCTCTGCTCTCGCGGCCCACGTGCGTGGTCTTGATTTCGTGGCGCCGCCCATTGAGATCGAACGAATCAAGACTCAGGCTCATCAAAGCATGACCCTTGAATCGGCCTGAAGGCTTCGATTCCATCAGGTGGCCGGTGCAAGGCGTGCCCCTCGGGATTACCGTTCGTCCCTCCAAGACAATCGGCCTCGTCAAAGTCGCGGTGAAACGATCGCCAGGACGGTTCCGCTTGGTATCGAGCGTCTCTGCGAGGCGGACGTCGAGAATCGTTCCCGCGGGAATCGAAATCGTGTTCGCAGGCACGCGCTCATAATTAGCTTCATACGGCTGCCCGACCGCAGAGGGTTTAGGGGCTTGCTGATCAGCCGAAGGAGGACCGCCTGGCTGAGCGGCAGGTTGACCAACGGGTTGGCCCGCCGGTTGTGCCATCTGTTGGGCAACTGGTTGCCCAGCCTGTCGATTCCCACAGGCCGTGCTGAACCCCGCTAAAACCGCGATGGCTAAGTAAAGGCAAAGCATGGTTGTCCACTTCATAGCAAATACCTAAAGCACCTGGGCTGCCATTGGACCTAAGTTAAAGCTGTGGCTGTAACTTCGTAAGAACGGGAGCCATGAGCGTTCCTGGAATTTTTTACCCGATTCCCAGGACCACCGTGACCTCGGCTTGACGAGGCCGTTACCGGCTCCGTACAATATAGATGAGTCCATAAAGGAGGCCGTATGTTCCGATCCATAGGCTTTCCTGAACTTGTGGTCATTTTAGTAGTCGCCGTTCTGCTGTTTGGCGGAAAGAAGATTCCTGAGGTGGCGAAGGGTTTAGGCGAAGGCATTAAGAACTTCAAGAATGCTCTAAAGACCGAGGAACACGACGTCGACGAAAAGAAGCAGGCATAAGGCTTCCTGGATTTGCTCGCACTTTGAGCGGACCTGAATCGACTTTCGAAACGAAGACCCCCGCGAGGCCGTTGCGGGGGTCTTGATTTTTAGAGGCTGCTTACTTTTTCTTGGGTGGGACGATCGAGTCTTTTACGGCTTTTGCGACTCGGAACTTTACGACCTTCTTGGCCGGGATCTTAATCGGTTCGCCGGTGGCCGGATTGCGGCCCATGCGCGCTTTGCGATCCACGCGGACCAGACGGCCGATTCCAGGGATCACAAACATTCCATTCTTCTTGGTCTCGCGAACCGCCATATCCGCGAAGCTGGTGACGAATGTCTTCGCCGCCTTGGTGCTGCTGCCCGTGGCCGTGGCCAATTCCTTCATGATCTGCGACTGCGTCATTTTTCCTGCCATTAACTTCTCCTTGTGAGATTCAAAATCTGTGAGGTTCTTCCAATCTCGAGTGCGGCTACATAAAACATAACCGTACAAAATTGTTTCCTAACAAATCATACGGGAAGAGATGCCCGATGTAAAGGGTAGAATAGCAGAAAAATGCGATTTTTCCTCAGTTTTTTTGAGGATGTAATGCTGAGAGGCCGATGAAACGGCATTACCGCGCGCCTCGGTCCTTTGAAGGCTTGAATTTACGGGGACTCTAAGCCGTTTTTGTAAGCCGGATCTGATCGCTCCCCACCGGCCTGCCGGTAACTTCAGCGTCACCGCTGATCCCGAAGCCCAGTCGCTTCCGCAATGCAACATCAAGTTGCTCGCGAATTTCCGGATTTGCAATCAGGTATGCGCGCGCGTTCTCGCGGCCCTGGCCGATGCGTTCTCCTGCATAACTGAACCATGAGCCGCTTTTTTCGACAAGCTCTTGCGTGACGCCCAAATCCAGCAAATCCCCTTCGCGAGAAACGCCCTCACCATAAAGAATGTCTACTTCCGCTTCGCGGAAAGGCGCGGCTACCTTGTTCTTCACGACTTTGATCTTGGTCCGGTTCCCGACTACTTTCTCCCCATCTTTGATGGCCGCCATGCGGCGAACTTCCACTCGCACCGAGGAGTAGAACTTCAGCGCGCGTCCGCCGGTGGTGGTCTCCGGATTGCCGAACATGACCCCGATCTTCTCCCGTATCTGATTAATAAAGATGAGCAATGTGTTGGTCCGGGCCACCACGCCTGTCAGCTTCCGCAGCGCCTGCGACATCAGGCGGGCGTGCAAGCCCATGTGGCTGTCGCCCATCTCACCTTCCAGTTCCGCTTTCGGCACCAGGGCCGCCACGGAATCGATCACCACTACATCGACACCGCCCGAGGCGACCAGTGCATTGGTGATTTCGAGCGCCTGCTCGCCGCAGTCCGGCTGCGACACGATCAGGTTGTCAGTGTCAACACCAAGCTTGCGGGCGTACCCTGGATCGAGCGCATGTTCGGCATCGATAAAGGCGGCCGCGCCCTCAACCTTCTGCGCCTGTGCGATCACCTGCAGCGCCAGCGTGGTCTTGCCGGATGACTCCGGACCGAATACTTCAATCACACGCCCGCGCGGAAATCCGCCCACACCCAGCGCCGCATCCAGCGAAATCGAACCGCTGGAGATCACCGTCACCGGCAGAACGTTGCGCGAGCCCAGGCGAAGCACCGCGCCCTTTCCGAACTGCTTGTCCATCTGACTCAGTGCGGCGTCAATGGCGCGCTGGCGCGCGGCTGGGTCTGGTTGCGGGGCTTGGTCTTTCACGCATTTCTAGTGGTTCACTGGCCGCCAATGTCTCACAGGAAATTTGCGTTGGAGCGTGTGACCGAGACCGCATTAGGCATTCCCTCAGTACAGCCAATGCCGGTCCTAAGGCATTTCAAGTGACTGGTTTTCTACCCCCTTTACGGTACGATACGAATAATGGGTGATCATGCGCCGGTAGTTCGCGCGCCACGGGGCCGCGATATCTCCTGCAAAGGCTGGCACCAGGAAGCCGCACTCCGGATGTTGATGAACAACCTCGATCCCGAGGTCGCCGAAAAACCGGCTGATCTGATCGTCTACGGGGGAACTGGCCGCGCCGCCCGTGATTGGCCGTCCTTCCACGCCATCGTGCGCTCGCTTCGTGATCTCGAAAACGACGAAACGCTCCTGGTGCAATCCGGTAAGCCGGTGGGAATCTTCCGCACTCATCCCGAAGCCCCGCGCGTTCTGATCGCCAACTCCAACCTGGTCGGGCGCTGGTCCAACTATCAGGAGTTCCACCGTCTGGAGCAGCTCGGCCTCATCATGTATGGACAGATGACGGCCGGTTCGTGGATTTATATCGGCAGCCAGGGCATCGTGCAAGGAACCTTCGAAACATTTGCGGCTGCGGCCAATAAGCATTTCGGCGGATCTCTGAAGGGCCGCCTTATCGTCTCCGGAGGAATGGGCGGGATGGGTGGCGCGCAGCCACTGGCTGCCACGCTGAACGACGCCTGCTTCATTGGTGTCGACGCCGATCCGGCGCGCATCGAGAAGCGCCTCAAGACCGGCTATTGCGACCGAATCACCTGGAGCCTCGATGAAGCGCTCGCAATCGTCAACGACGCCCGCAAGCTCGGACAAGCAATCTCGGTTGGTTTAGTGGGCAATTGCGCTGACGTGCTCCCGGATATGGTCCGGCGCGGCATTGTTCCCGACATTCTGACCGATCAGACCAGCGCGCACGACCCGCTACAAGGCTACGTTCCGAATGGCCTGCCGCTGGCTGATGCGTTGGCGCTGCGCTGTTCGAATCCCGATGAATACCAACGGCGCTCCTTCGATGCCATGGCCGAGCACGTGCGCGCCATGCTCGCATTGAAACGCATGGGGGCGGTCACTTTCGACTACGGCAATAACATCCGCGCGCAGGCCAAGAGCGCCGGCGTTGAAGACGCGTTCGAAATTCCTGGCTTCGTGCCGGAGTACATCCGGCCACTGTTCTGCGAAGGCAAAGGACCATTCCGCTGGGCCGCGCTCTCGGGATCGCCTGAAGATATCCACACCACCGACCGTCTGGCGCTGGAATTATTCCCTAAGGACCCGGTGCTGGAACGCTGGATGCGGCTGGCGAAAGATCGCATCCACTTCCAGGGCTTGCCGGCCCGCATCTGCTGGCTGGGTTACGGCGAGCGCGCCGAGTTCGGCTTGGCGATCAACGACTATGTCCAGCGCGGCAAGATCGAGGCGCCTATCGTGATAGGCCGCGATCATTTGGATACCGGATCAGTGGCTTCGCCTTACCGCGAAACCGAGGCCATGCTGGATGGCTCGGACGCTATTGCCGATTGGCCGCTGCTAAACGCCCTGGTAAACACCGCCGCGGGCGCATCCTGGGTGTCGATACATAACGGCGGCGGCGTGGGCATCGGTTACGCGCAGCACGCCGGCATGGTGGTGGTGGCCGATGGAACCGCGCCCTGTGCGCGTCGCTTGGAGCGCGTTCTCACCAGCGATCCAGGCCTGGGCGTCATCCGTCATGCCGACGCCGGATACACGAGAGCGGTCGACGTCGCGCATGAGCGCGGTATTCGAATGCCAATGGACCCCGCCAAGTGAGCGTACGGGCCATCGATCCCAACGGTCCCAGCGCCGGTGAGTGGCTGGCCGGTGAGCACTTAGCCAAGACCATCGGCACACTCACGCTTCTGGGAGCGCCGGTTGGGCTCGGCTCCTTGAGCGGTGGCCGCTGCGATCTCGCTCCGCAAGCCATCCGCGCCGCAGTGGCCCGCTACAGCACCTATGATGTCGAATTCGGCCGCGATCTCCGGGCGCTGGCGGTCCACGATTGCGGCGATCTGAAAATTGCCGACCTTCGCCCGGAACAGGCGCTCGCGCCCATACGCGAAGCCGTCTCAAAGGCCGTGAAGCATTCCTCCGCGGTAGTGATTTTAGGCGGCGATAACAGCATCACCTACCCCGCCGCAAAGTCGGCTACCGGCCTGCTCACATTCGATGCCCATTTCGATCTCGGCGGCCTAGACAACGGCCTGTCGAATGGCAACCCCATTCGGGCACTGCTTGGCGATGGCTTCCCCGGCGGTCAGATCGTTCAGGTTGGCATACAATCCTTCGCCAATTCGAGAGCCTATGCCGACGTCGCTCGCCAATCCGGCATCACCTTCATCACGCTCGACCAAGTGCGCCTGCGCGGCATCGAAAACGTTACCGCTGAAGCGCTGACCCAGCTTTCCAATTCAGCCGACTTCATCTATGTGGATTTCGACCTGGACGTGCTCGACCGCACTTTTGCACCCGCGGCTTCCGGTTCGCGGCCCGGCGGCCTAGCGCCCTGGGAACTCCGGCGGGCGGCGCGGTTATGCGGCCTTCATCCCCGCGTGCGCGCTATCGATCTGGTGGAGATCGATCCGACCCGGGACGTGGCCGACGCGACTTCGCTTGCTGCGGCGGCTTGTCTACTCTCGTTCACATCCGGTCTCCATCAGCGCCTCCGGGGGTGATGTTAAAAATTCGTACTATTTAGCTTGACTAGGGTGGTAACCTGAAGAAAGCCCCGCGTTCGTCCGATATATTTCCTGTAGTTGTCCGTTAGTTCCTTGGTGTTTGCCTATGATTTCATCCCGTGTTTGTAATTCAATCCGCGCTTTGTCGATCTGCGCGTTTTGCACCGGCTTCGTCCAGTCACAGACCTTGACCATGGTTTCTGGCAATGGACAAATAGTGGCCACGCAGTCCCTCTCAAACAGTCCTTTGGTGGTACAGGCCAAGGATGCGTCAGGACGCCCGGCGCCTAATGTTGCAATAACTTGGGCCATTACTGTCGGATCTGGTACGATCACCGGGGCCAGCCAAACCGTTACCGACACGAATGGTCAGGCCGGCGCTAATTTCTTGTCAACGAGTCTTCAGCCGGGCGCCTCTTTCTTGCCAGCGACTGTGACGGCCACCAGCGCCTATGGAACCGTGAGTTTCGTTATCACCACGGTGGTGACGTCTTCCCTCCAGCCGGAGGTTTCCATCCAACTCATCGCCCCAACGCTCGATAATTCAACTCTGACCGCCGCATCCGGCAGCACCATACCTGCGGGTGTGGTTGTCCAAGTTGTTGCCGCGGGCGGTGCCTTTTCTGGCCAGCCCATCCCCAACGTGGGCGTTCAAGTCGTTGATGCCGGAGACCCGACTCTTACTCCGGCGGCTTCGTGCGCGGGTCCAACCAATCTTGCACTCACCGACAGCCACGGAATGGCGACCTGTGATCTGGTAGTCACCGGCGCGCCGGGTGGTTATGAGCTAAGGGCTTCTGTTGGAGGCGTCCAGTATACCCGTGGATTTGGTCTGACGGTTACGCCCGGCTCGAGTTGCCGTTACTCACTCTCGGGTACCAGCCAGTCGGTCGGCCCCGCGGGCGGACAGGAAAGCGTAAATGTCGTAACCACCACTGGATGTGGTTGGTCCGCGGCCAGCAACTCGAGCTTTATCGCCCTTACGTCGGCCCCCAGCGGCATTGGCAACGGAAGCGTTTCGTTTACTGTTGCAACCAACAGCGGGGCGGCGCGCAGCGGAACCCTGACCATTGCCGGACAGACCTATACCGTGAATCAGAGCGCAGTCGGCAGTGCCCCCAGCCCCCTCACGATCTCGCCGCCCAGTCTACCCGATGGCACCGTCAATACTTCTTACCAGATCACGCTGACTGCCAGCGGAGGCACTCCTCCTTATACCTGGTCGCCCGTGGGGTCGATTGCGACATCGGGACTGTCGTTCCAGGCTAATGGGAATATAACCGGCATTCCCTCGACAGCCGGCAGCTATCCGTTCACCGCCACGGTACACGATATTGCGGGCTCATCCAAAACCCAGACTTACTCGATCACCGTCAACAGCGCCTCCACCGGGTCATCCGGATTCAACATCACCAACACCTCGTTCCCCAACGGAGCTGTCGGACAGGCCTATACTCCGCAGTTATTGCAAGCTCTGGGCGGCTGCGTGACTCCTTTCTCGCCCCAGCCATCATTCACCGTGAACAGCGGAGCGCTGCCGGTGGGGCTCAGCATTCAGATAAACTCCGACGGAACACATTCGATTGGGGGCACGCCGGCTATGGCCGGGGCATCTACTTTTACACTATTGGCCACAGACCCTTGCGGAAAGACGGCCACCGCCAGTTTCACGATTACCATCTCCGGAACGCCAACGTCCGTGCAGATGCTGGTCAGCCCGGCGTCGCTTGCCTTTACTGTCCAGGCCGGAACCGTTAGCACTCCCAGCAGCCAGACTGTCAGCATCAGTTCGAATAGCAACGCCGTGAGTTACAACGCTGCGGTTTCCGCCGGCACCGGTAACTGGTTGATCGCCAATGGCGCCTCAACCGGGACCACACCCGGGAACTTCACCGTTGGAGTAGCGAACTTCACAGGCCTCGCGGCCGGAGTCTACAGCGGTTCTATCACCATCACCTCGTCGGCCTCTAACAGCCCCGTCGTGGTGCCGGTTAGCCTGACCGTTCTGGCCGCGACACCGCTGACGGTTAGCCCCAGTTCCATTACGGTCACCGAAACCGTATCCAGCAGTGCGCCAGTATCGCAACAGCCCATCACGCTGTCGAGCGGCACAACCCCAGTGCAGTTCACCGCCTCACCCACCACCAATAGCGGTGGGACCTGGCTGGTCCTCAGTCCGACGCAGGGCAGCACGCCCAGTACTCTAACTGCCATCATCAACGCTCAAGGTTTGGCGGTAGGTCAGTACAACGGCACCATAACAATCTTGCCAGCCTCGGGCCCGGCGCAAACCATCGCGGTCACTTTAAACGTCGCCGCGCCAGCAACCCTGTCAGCAACGCCCGCGCCACTTGCGTTCAGTTATCAGCAAGCCGGCAGTTTGCCCGGAACTCAGTCCGTCGCTCTAAACAGTAGCGGCGCTCCGCCGAGCGTTTCGATCTCGGCAGCCACTCAAGATGGCGGAGCCTGGCTCATGGTCAGCCCTCCCAACGGCACTACGCCGGTCAACCTGTCCGTATCGGTGGCCCCCATCGGCCTGTCGCCGGGAACGCACAGCGGCGCCATTACCATCACGCCTACCGATCCCACGATTGCTCCACTCACGATTCCGGTCTCATTGACGGTCATCTCATCCGCGCCCTCTGTTGCCGGCGCCGCCAATGCAGCCAGTTATGCGCCAGGTCCAGTATCGCCCGGGGAGATCTTGACCATTTTTGGAACGGGCATGGGGCCCTCCACTCTGACGACGCTTCAGGTTACGGATTCCGGAACCGTAGCTACGAACTTGGCCGGCACACAAGTTTTCTTCGATGGTTATCCGGCGCCGCTGATCTACGCCTCGGCCACGCAGGTTTCGGTGATCGTCCCCTACGAAATTGCAGGTTCGGGGACCACCAGCCTGATGATTGAGTACCAAGGGACGCGGTCCAATCCCATGACCGTCCCCGTTCTTGACTCGCTGCCGGGGATCTTCACCGCCAGTGCCCAAGGGTACGGACAGGGAGCCATTGTGAACCAGGACGGCTCGATTAACTCCAGCCAGAATGGAGCCGACCCCGGATCGATTGTTAGTATCTATGCCACCGGCGCCGGACAGACCAATCCGTTAGGTGTGGACGGAACGATTACGGGCAGTGTTTTGGCGACGCCGCAATTGCCCGTCACGGTTCAAATCGCGGGCGAAACCGCCCAGGTGCAATACGCCGGCGCTGCTCCCGGAGAACCGGCGGGAGTGATACAGGTGAATGCCCAAATCCCAGCGGATGTTCCGCGAGGAACCAACGTTTCGGTGCTGATCACAGTCGGCAATGTCAGCAGCCAGCCCGGTGTCACCGTGGCCATCAAGCCGTAGACGGGATCTTCATCGTCACAATCCGTGCGCGCTCCGACGAACGATCAAGGCTGACTGAAGACATCAGGAGGGAACCGGAGGCGGCCGCAAGCGCGAAGTTGCAGGATGATATGATACCCAAGAGTAATGCCGTGCCAGCACACGCGAGGCTTCATATCGCTGCTGCATCGGGCAGATCATTCTTTGATCATACGGTTCTTCGTTGTTTCAGGGCGCCGAAGCGTTTGTCCTAGTTCTTGGTTAGCCTCTTCTATTAGCAGCATCGCGTGTAGATTTGAAGGCGGATCCGTGAAGACTTCACACCTCGCGACGCTTGCGATCCGCGCACGCCCCGCTGTGTGCGCGAACTGACTATCGTACGATCGTTTGCTTCGGCGCACAGGAAGCCCGCGTCTATCCAAATCGGGGAGGCCGATAGGAGCCGTAAGCCGTGGATGCATTTTCGCCTTTGGCCAGTCATCAAAATTGGCTGCCACGGAACCGCGCGGCTCGCGGTTGGACGAGAATTCAGCATTTGACGAGCGACCGACCGGAGCGGTTCTACGAAAATCGTTGAAAGCAAAGTTATGGTCGCGCGATGCTGCCTGACGTGCTCAATGCACGCGCGGAGACCGCGCAGGCCATTTTCGATCTTGAACAACCGGATGGCGACGAAAAGATCGCCCGGGTAACGCTGACGGAAGCGATCGGGTCGAGCCAACGCCAGAGATCTCGATCAATGGCGAGCGAAACGCGCCGTTACCCCGAGCGTTCACTCTGCCGGTCGACCAGTTGATTTCACGGGCGTTTGCGGATCGTCCGGATCTAATGGCGCAGATGCTGGAGATTCGCAAAGAAGAGAGCCGGACGGACAAGGGATTTGTTTGTCGCGCGAGCCAGAAGGGTTGTATCGGATTTCGCGGTTAGGCCTGACGCTACTTGATCACGGCAAGGCCGGATTCACGGCGCTTGAAGCTGTATCTGTTGATTCCGAGCTTTCTTATTTTCGAGTCGAGTGTCGTCCTGGGAATCCTCAGCATCGCCGCTGCTCCCGATGGTCCCGCTACCAAGCCGCGGCTTGCTCTGAGAGCGTTCTCGATCATCGTTTTCTCTCGCGCTGCAAGATCATCAGTAAATGGAAGGCTGAACGGCCGCCTCTCTTGCGGTACGAGCCACGACTCATCGACGGAAAACTGTTCGCCGTCGCACGTGATTACAGCCCGCTCAATTACGTTTTGCAGTTCACGGATGTTGCCCGGCCACCCATATGCCCGGAACAGATCCAGAGTTCGCCTGCTTATCGACGAAATCTGCTTCCCAAGCCTGCCCGCACTGCGATAAATCAGATATTCCGCTAGCAACGGAATGTCATCGATGCGCTCTCGCAGTGCAGGAAGGCGAATCGGGAAAACGTTGAGCCGGTACAAGAGATCTTGCCGAAACGTACCTTCACTTACCGCCGAATTCAAATCCCGGTTCGTGGCCGCGAGCACGCGCACATCCGTGGAAATGGTCTGCGTTCCGCCCAGCCGCTCGAATTCCCGTTCCTGGAGCACTCGCAGCAACGCCACCTGTGCATCACGTGGCAGCTCGCCGACTTCGTCCAAGAAGATGGTTCCACCGTTCGCGCATTCGAAGCGCCCTAAGCGGCGTTGCAGAGCGCCTGTAAATGCCCCCTTCTCATGTCCGAACAGCTCCGAGATGAGAAGCGAGGGTTCAATTGCCCCGCAGTTCACACGAACAAAGGGACGTGAAGCACGCTTCGATCGGTTGTGTACGGCTCGGGCAACCAGTTCTTTGCCGGTCCCCGTCTCGCCGAGGATCAAAACACTGGCATCCGTCGGAGCAACCTTCGAGATTTGAGCGAGTACACGGCGCAGCGGTTCGGACGAGCCAACAATTCCTTCGAAAAAAGGGACATAGGCCGCATCGGAGCTGATGAGAGTGGACTCGTCACTATTGTAGGTGATGAATTCACTAGCGTGAGCGAATGAGCTTATCGGGATGATATTTATCGCATTAGCGTGCATATGGGTGCTCCGGGAGATTGATCATTTGCTTAATCAACATTGAACCGGATCGAGATCGGACAAAACCCCCGTTCGAGCAACCCGCCGGCTAATTCGTGGTACTCAGGGACACTCCGGGGTGAGTTCGCCACTCGAAAGAGCGGCTCTAAACTAGCGCTCGGGGCCGCGAAAATCAATGCGCCTCCATCCGAACAGACGGGCATCCAGCGACCATACGCCTGGGCCGATCATAGCGAGCGCGACGCCTATACTCGCGAGCAGGATATTTCTCCAGGGATCGTCAGCCTTGGTAAGGGAGCTCCACAGGGCAAATGCGGCGATCAAGCATCCGGAGACGGGTGTCCACAGACCCGCTAACAAAAGGAGTCCGCCGATCACCGCTGCGAAATCCGGAATCGCAGGTTGGATTGATTGCGCCGCTCGCACGCCTGAAAGTCCCAACACAAGAGCCACGCTTCCGGCGACGAGGCGCAGGATCAGAAGGCCCGCACCAGCCCAACCTTGGGCGAACGTTGAAAAAAGGCGTCGCAAGAGACCCCCTTTCTGAGGGTCGTCGCAAGAGCCCCCCTTTTTGAGGGTCTCAGATCGTGGCTTTGGAATATAGCCACCATTGGGTTTCTTCGTTACCCTTTCGGGCAGGATTTGAGCCTGCGGAGGGATCTTAGGATTGGATAATCCCGCGCTTGACGCCGATCATCGCCGCGTGAGTCCGGTCATTCGCGCCTAATTTGGAAAGAATGCTCTTGACCCGACCTTTCACCGTGTCTTCGGTGATCGAAAGTTGGTCAGCGATCTGCTTGTTCGCATTCCCGGCTGCGATCAGCCGCAGCACAGCGATTTCGCCCGGCGTCAAAGCTTCGCTCGTTGCGTGCTCTGCCAACTCGAAGGATGCCTCGGCGGAGAGTGTCTTCTTACCGGCATGCACGGCGCGGATCGTTTCGAGAAGCTCCTTGTCCAGTAGCGTTTTGAGCAGGTAGCCTCGGGCGCCGACCTTCATCGCGCGCAAAACTTGCACGTCGCCGGCGTAGGTGGTGAGCATAATGATTCGCGCGTCCGGAAATTCCGAGCGGATCGCGATCATCGCGTCCAGACCATTCATCTCCGGCATCTGCAAGTCCATCAAAGTGACATCGGGCCGGTGCGCGTGGTACTGTTCGACGGCTTCGCGCCCATTGGACGCTTCGGCAACCAGTTTCATATCGGGGTGATTCGCGAGGATCATGGCGATACCCTTCCGCAAGAGTGCATGATCATCGACGGCGAGGATCCGAATGGGCTTGGGAAGAGAGTTCATGAGAGTATTCGACGTAGCTTAGCAAAGAGATTGGCGGCTCTAAACGAGAACGGCCTGGAATTGGATCCTTTCGCGTAGGCGATCGAGGCCCGGACCGTTAACTCGACTTCGGTTCCGGAACCGAGCTCACTCCAGAAGACGAGTTTTCCGCCCACTAATTTGGCTCGCTCGTGCATACCGTTGATTCCATAATGTCCGTCGCGACCGTCCTGAAAAATCTTCGGGTCGATTCCTTTTCCGTTGTCGCGAACCCGCAACCGGAGTTCGCGGGGGTTATACGAGATCTCGACTTCGATGCGTTGCGCGCGTGCGTGGACGAATGCGTTGCGCACGGCCTCGATCGCTACGCGGCCGATTTCGTTGCCGACGATCGGAGCCAGACTTCGGGTTGCGCCTTCGACATTGACATGGAAATCGGGAGAAGCCGGCTCGTTATAATGCGTGGCGAGTTCTCGACCGAGCTTGCCGATGCTTCTTTCCAGTTCTCCACCCTCATAGCGGGAGGACCTCAAACCCTCGACAGCATTGCGGCCCTCGGTGATCGCTTGCCTGGCATGCTCGATCGCGGTTTCAAGGGCCTCCCGTGCCTCGACCGGACGATTCGGCAGCAAGTAGGTGACCGAATGAAAATTCAGCAGAAGCGACTGAAGGCTCTGGAGGAGCGTGTCGTGCAAGTCGCGGGCGATACGCGTGCGCTCGCTGACCCGCTCCTCCGTTCGGAGCCTGAAGTGATGCGCGAGCTGGCGCAGCCGAAACTGATAGAGCATCGCCAGCGTAATGACGAACGCGAGCAGGCATGTCGCCTGAAACCAGCGCGTCTGATAGTACGCCGCGGCTACTCTGAAATCCAGTGATGCGCCCGCCTGGTTCCAAACGCCGCTATTGCGGCTGGCGCTTACCAGGAAGCGGTAATTTCCCGGCTGGAGGTCGTTGTAGAACGCTTGCCTTCGAGTCCCCGCGTCCGTCCAAGCGTGATCCCGGCCCTCCAGCATGTAGCGGAAGCGCAGTTTTTGGGGCGCGGCGATATTGAGCGCGGTGAATTCGACTTCCAGATCGCGAACAAGTGGCGGGAGCATGAGGCGATCCTTCGGATCAGACGTGAAGCTGTGGATGAGGCCGTCTGCTCTTAGTTGTTCGATGTACACAGGCGGAGGCGACGCGTCCAACGGAAGGCGGGCTGGATCGATGGAACTGAGGCCCTCCAACGGGAAAAACCATAATTTTCCATCCGACGATTTGGTGACGTGAGGACTAAATCCGCCGGCGTTCGCGCGAGCCCGCAGCCCATCCGAGGTGTCAAAAACCATCGGATGCATTCGCACCGGGGCGTTCTTGTCCCTTTCGATGGCAGCAGCGGACGAATCCAATTCGGAACGAGAGATCCGCACCAGGCCGCAGGCCGTGTAGATCCAGACAGACTGGAAATCGTCTTCGATGGTCCAGTGAATCCTGTCGCATGGCAACCCCTGTTTCGTTGTAAACATGACCAGGCGGCCGTTTTTTAGCCGGCCCAGACCCCCCTCCGTGGTAACCCAAAGCGTGCCATCAGATTCGATTCGAAAATCATTGATGCGCGCCTCGGCCAGTCCGTCCGCGGATGTGTACGATCTCACGACGCGACCGTCCTGTAAATAGAGCAGCCCGCCTCCAAAGAATCCAACCCACATGCCGCCTTTCACCGGATCTGCAGCGAGCGCATCGGCAAACCCGCGTTCGCCGAGCTGACTCCAGGGGGTTTGCTGCACGGTGCCGTCCTCTTGCCAGCGAAAAAGGCCGAGATCCTGGTGGGCGAACCAAACCCTTCCTGCCCGGTCGCTGACAATCGAGTGCACCCGTCCTCCGGGGATGCCACGCACCGGCACAAAACGGCCGTTTTCGAAGTAGTGGACCGCGCTAAGCGTCGACACCCAGATTCTCCCCTTGACGTCCTCGTAAAGCGATCCTGGACCTTGCTGCCGGAATCCGTTCACCGCCGACGTGCTCGCCGCTCCGCCGGGCGATACCGGCGCAAGACTGTTGCCGTGCTCTCGATACACCGTGACCACCCGGTTCTTCAACCGGCTCAACCCGTCGAGGGTGCGCATCCAAATGCTCCCGTCCCTGGCAGCAAGCACGGAGACGACGCGCGCGCTCCATAATCCGTCGCGTTCGGTATAGGTCTGGACGGGAGTTTCGCTGAACCGGTCGAGTCCGTTGAAGCCGCCCACCCAGATGTTGCCGTCGCGATCCTCGAAAATTGCGGTGATGTCTTCGCCCGAGAGCCCCTCGGACCGCGCAAAAATCTCGGTTCTGCCCTGGTGGATGTGCACCAGGCCGCGACCCGTGGTTCCGACCCAGAGACCGCCATCGCGATCACGAAGCATCCTACGTATATGAAACTCCCGCGTTGCCGCGGGAAGACGGGAGACCACTTCCACATGACCATTTACGAGGCGACCGACTGCACCTCCCTTCGCGATCAGTAGCGCGCCATCATCGTCCTCGGTCAGAGCGTCGAACCCACTCTCCCCCGGCAGGGAATAAAACTTGGGCGGCCCGGGACTCCACCGCCAAACACCGGCAGTGGTTCCCACCCATATGTTTTCCTTGCGATCCCGGTATGCGTTTCCTACCATGCTGCCAAAATCCGCATATCTTTCATCAAACGGGACACAGCCTTTCCCGATCGCGCAAAGCGTGGCTTTGGTCGCGGACGCCCCGCCGGCCCATACATTGCCGGCGCCATCCTCCACTAGGCCGAAAATCGTTTCCCCATTGAACTCGCGGTAGCGGCGAACGTCGGGAGTTCCTCTTGCTGCCTTCATGCTGGCGAGGCCTCTTGCCGTGCCGAGCCATAGAGTTCCGTCACGCCCGGCCAGCAGACTCCGAATCTGCGTGGCCGGAAGCAACTGGCCGATCGGCCACTCGACGGCCTTCTCGCCATCGAAGCGCACCAGCCCAAACTCGGTGCCGAACCACAGAAATCCGTCTGGCGTCTGAGCGATGGAGTGAACCGCTCCATTAAAAAATCCCTCGTCAAGCCTCCAGGAAATATGCGCATACTGGCTGATATCCAGCGAAGGGTTCAGCGCAAACGCACACGACGCCACCAGCGCGGCAGCGAGAACGGCCCTGACGCCTCGTCCGACGTGTGTGCGGCTGGGCTCCATTCTTACATCAAGCGAATCCTGATCACGTCCTAGAAAATACACTTTACCGCCAGTTGGATCTGTCGGGAAGTGGTCGAAGTCGTGGTTAGCAAGCCGGCTGTAGTGACCGGGGAAAACGTCTGCGTGAAAATTTGAGCAGCGGTTCTGTTCGGAACGGCGAAATTCGGGTGATTCAGTACGTTGAACAATTCCGCCCGGAATTGGATATTGAATTTCTCGTTGCGAACGTAATTGTTTTTGAAGATCGCCAGGTCGAGATTAGTAAGGCCGGGTCCGATCGCGATATTCCGTCCGCTATCGCCCAGTCGTGTGGCTGGCTGCGGCGGGGCGAAACACTGCGTTTTGATGTAGTGAATCGGGTTGCCGGGATTCACGGGATTATTGCACCCGGTCAGCTTCAGGCGGTCAGGGAAGTCGAAGGCCGCGGAATTATTCATTCCTAGTGGATCGCCGCCGATGACGGGCGTGAACGGCAATCCGCTGGCGGCACGGAAAATTCCGCTTAGTTGCCATTGATCGGTCGCCCATCTGGCGAAACCGCGGGCGGACTGCGCGCGTGGCAGCAGCCATATGGCGTTGAGAACTAAATTCTGCCGCACGTCGAAATCGGAAAGTCCCCGCGCCAGGGCCGGGTCAAAGATAAATGAGCCGACGATCGAGTTGTTGAAGTTCGCAACAGCGTTAGAAGAAGAGCTGTCGTCGATGCTTTTCGCGAATGTGTAGGCTCCGCCGATGCGGGCTCCGTGGCGCTCCCACGCGATGGACGCGTTGCCTGCTTCATAACTGTTCGACGAAAGCCAAGCGAGCGCGTTGATCGCGCCGACGTTCGGATTCAGACGAGCGCCGCTCGCGTGAGGTGCAGGCCAGATCAGGCCTTCCGGCGTCTGTTCCGGAAGCACCAGATTGGCATCGGTCGTTCGCAGCGGCTGGTGAAGCCCATGCTGGCCCGAATAGCTGATTGTTGCAATCACGCTGCCCGCCAACTGGCGCTGAATCGTCAGATTCCACTGCTCGACATAGGAACGCTTCGGATCAGGCTGCACCCAAGCGTAGCCGAGACTATTTGGAGTAAGCAGGGGCAATGCTCCGGTGGGGAACGATCCTTGCGGCAGCGTCGTCAGAGATCCCGTCTGGAAAAAGGGAGATTCATTGATCGCGAGCAGCTCGAACTGATAGGTCAGAGGCAGCGTGTCGTAGATTCCGAACCCGCCGCGAACGGCAGTCTTCCCATTTCGAAATGGATCCCACGCGAAACCTACCCGCGGCGAGAAATCCCGCAGCGTAGGATTCTGAAAATAAGGAGAGCCGAGCGTCGGCGTCGCGGCGGTGAGCGAGTCGAGATTGCTCAACCTTCCGTATTTTTCAGTGGGGACCGTTGCCATCTCGTAGCGAAGGCCGAGATTCAGAGTCAGATTCGGCAACACTCTATAATCATCGCGGATGTAGAAGGCTGGAATCGACTGGCGCAGATAGATCATCGGACTCGTCCCAGGGATCGTTGAGTGGAAGCTTTGAGGCTGGTCCGTAAGGAAGGCTTGCAATGAACCAAAAGCGAAAACACCGTCTGGGTTGGCGTTGCCGATTTCATTGAAATCGATGCGCTCCACCGCAAGCCCGAACTCGAGCGAATGAGCACCGTGTGTGTAAAAGAGATCGTCGTAGACCTGCCAACTGGTGAAGTGAAAGTTATTCTCTCCGAGAGAGCCGGCGCCGCCACCGACCGGAGTTAAACCGGTGATCGTAATTCCGCCGACCGGCGTGTCGGGAAGAAATCCGAGCGACGTGTCGGTCGCCAGCGGATTGACGACGCCGGCCTCAATCGGCGCTTCCGAAATGTCGCGGTTCATCCCGGCACGAAAAATGTTTAGGAAATTCGGGCGGAAGACATGTGTCTCTTCGACCGCCGCAAACCGGGATTGCGAGATTTGGCCCGTGATCACGAAATCGGTCGCATCCGGCGAGGTTGTGCGCGAATTCGAGATCAGAAAGCTGCCGTGTATCGAGTCGCGATCCGAGAATGTATGGTCCAGGCGGCCAGTCTCAAAATTCAGCGATGTCATGGCCGCCGAAACAAAAGAATAAATTCCTGTATCGCCGGATCCGGGCCCATTCGGAAGGGGAAAAATCTGGAGATACGGTACCACCTTCGGATCGATCGTGACTTTGCCGCTGACGAGTCGCCCAGTCTGAGCTGCAGCCGATGGGACGGTCGTGATTGTCGTGGAACTGAGGTCTTGATGCAAGCCCTCATAGTTGAAAAAGAAAAAGGTCCGGTTCGCGCGGATCGGGCCTCCAGCCGTGGCTCCGAACTGATCACGCCTGAATGGCGGTGCTTGGGAGCCATCGAAGAAATTTCGAGCGTCCAAAGCGCTATCGCGCAAGAACTCGTACGCGGAGCCGTGAAAGTTATTGGAGCCGGCTCGCGTCAATGCGTTGATCACTCCACCCGACGTCTTCCCATAGTCAGCGGACGGGATTGCGGTGACGACAGAAAATTCCTGGATCGCATCGGTTCCGAGGATAGATCCGACCACGTTGCCTGGTCCGTTTCCCGTGAAATCATTGACGCTGATACCGTCCAATCGGTAGTTGTTCTGCTGAGGACGGCCGCCACCGATTGCCATTTCGGCCCCCCAGCCGCGGTCCTCTCGGCCGTTGCTTCCCGCCGCGATCGCCGTTTGGGCCTCGATCGTATGGACGCCCGGCTCGAGGGCGGCCAGCAACGTCCAGTCGCGGCCGTTCAAGGGCAGGTCACGAATGGTCTGCTCACCGACAACGTTGGTCAAGGTGGAGGACGTTAACGAGACATCCTGTGACTGCGCTGCGACCTCCACTGAGCTTGCAACGGTGCCGACTGTGATTTCGAAGTCCACCAGAAGCTGCCCACCCACGGCCACAACAAGATTCTTCCTTGTGAAATCGCCGAAACCGACGTGGGAGACCACGGCGCTATAGCGTCCTGGCGCCAGGTTCGGAAAACTATAGAAACCCCTCTCATTCGTTTTCAGCGAGCGCATCTCGCCCGTTGACTGGTTTTCGATAGTCACCAAGGCATCCTGAACTGCGCCGCCGAGCGGATCGACAACCCGGCCGCTGATACCGCCTCCGCTTACTTGAGCGAACGCAGCTATCTCCGCCACGATAATAACGATAACCGCAACAACGCCTAATCTCATGATGCAGCCGGCACCTTCATTGTGTCTTGCGAAACGATGACGGACATCCCACTTTTGAGCTATTCCAGCCTACCTCCTTAAGATTTGGATGCGGGTCAGCCCACCGTAACACCCGAACGATGGCGCCAATTCGAAGAGTCGGACCACCTTGAGCGAGCGCGGGTTGGCAACCCTCAGTGGGTCCGATTCGGATGTCCGCCGCGAAGTGGAGAGGTTCCTCGCGCACGAAAAGGCAGCGATTTCCTCTATCGTACAGCGGTCGAACTGTATCCAGAACCGGCCGACGTGCGTGTCGGTTCTCGGATCGGGGCGTATCGCGTCGAATCGCTTCTGGGCGCTGGGGTGTGGGCGAGTCTACGCGGCAGAGGATACCAACCTTCGGCGGCGCGTTGCGTTGAAGGTTCTGCCCGGCGCCTTCGTTCACGATCCCGAACACCTGGCGCGCTTCCGTCGCGAGGCCGAAGTTCTGGCGCAAGTGAATCATCCTAACATTGCGCAGATTTATGGAGCGGAAGAAAACGCGCTGGTGATGGAGTTGTGGACGGTGCGTGCCCCAAAGGCCCGCTGCCTTTCGAAGATGCCTGGAAGATCGCCCTCCAAATCGCCGACGTGCTTGACTACGCGCACGAATGAGGCGTCATTCATCGCGATTTGAAACCGGCAAACATCAAGATTACGTCGGATGGTGTCGTCAAAGTACTCGACTTCAGATTGGCGAAAGTCTTCGCCGATCAATCAAACCCGACCTGGTGAATTCCGATAACATGCCAGAGCCGGCTCCGAACATGACGACAGGCGTCGGCGTCATTCTCGGGACGGCAGCCTACATGTCTCCCGAGCAAGCGAAGGGAAAGCGACTCGACACGCGGATGGACATCTGGTCATGGGGGGCGTCTCGTACGAGTTGCTCACGGGTGAGGAGCTGTTTCGTTCCGAAACTGTACCGGAAAAAGTTGCACTGGTTCTAACAAACACTCCGGATTTCGATCGTGTTCCGCCGAAGCTCCGCCGGCTCCTCGAATCCTGTCTTGAGAGGATTCGAAGCTCAGGCTTCGACACATCGGCGACGTATCGCGTCTGCTCGACGCCGGTCGGATTTCAGGCCCCTCGGGTGCCGCTGGGAAGCTCGGAATACCGCGAACGACGCTCGAATCGAAGATCAGAAGCCTGCGAATTGACGAGCATCAGTTTAAGTGTGCCAGGGCTTAGAGGCTGTTGTTGAGGAGTCATCTTATTGCGAGCGTCCCAAGGCACGGAGTGGCGTCGTCCGCACAAGCGACACTCGTATTCCCCATGAATCGGCCACATGACCGAGGTATGAAAGTATCGGCACCAGAGTGTTCCTAGCACATTGATCCAATCAGCCGGCTGTATTTCCGTTTGCTCCATTTGCCCCGCGCCTTTCCACCGCATACGTCTTTTTACACCGCTAGCATTAATTCGCTCCGAGCGGCAGCAGGCCGTATCCACTCTTCAATTTCGGGAAGAGCAGCCAATGCGGCCGCTTCGCCAGCCTTGATCAATTGAGGGCCGCAACCAAAAGCATCCCAATCGACTCCGTGGACATTGGGAGCGATTATCAAATCCGTTTCGCTGCGCCAGTTGTTTTCGGAACGGCTTTGCAGAATCTGGAAGCAGCGGTTCAGTACCTGAAACAAATTCGTGGGCGGCGCACCGGGGCCGCCGGTGGGCAGGTGCACGGAAATCACGTGCGTTGCGCCGAGCTGGCGGGCCAAGGCAGCCGGGATTTCCATGCTCATCGCGCCATCCACCAGGAGTCGCCCGCGGTAGCGTACCGGCTGAAACAAACCGGGATAGGAGCAACTAGCGCGGATGGCGTCGAATACTGTCCCGCTTCCGGCAAAGGGCACTGACTCGCCGGTAGAAAGGTCCGTGGCGAGCACACCCAGCGGGATGCGCATCTCCTCAAACAGGTACGTCTTCAGGAGCCGTTTCAGGAACCGGTTCATGCGCTCGCTACCCACTAAGCCAAGCCGGCCCAGTCTCCAGCGGCCGACGTCGCGGAAGCGCATCGAACAGCCGGCCCGCGCGATCTCGCCAGGCGCAGCCCCGCTGGCGTAGGCGGCTGCGACAATAGATCCGGCGCTGACACCGGTAACGCAGTGAATGGGGATATGGTGCTGGTCGAGGACCTTGAGGACACCAGCGTGAGCGATGCCGCGGGCGAATCCGCCGCCCAGCGCCAACCCGATGCGAACCGGCGGTACTTGCGATGAACGGCCGCTCCTCCCCGCGGCTGGGAGCGTAAACTGCCGCAACCCGCCTACAAAACCGACCCGACGGGCGCCTTCAAATATCCAGCCGTGGTCCATGGCATCCCCCCGGAGTCTCAAGCGATTCCTGCTAAGAGGAGCATCACGGCGACGTTCTTGTTTGTGCCAGAAGGGCTTGATACCGACTCTTAACCGGTGGGATGAACCGGTCAGACCGCTTTCGAGGCAGGCGAGAAATATCGCATCTCGGGCTGGCATCTCAACTTCCCTGCTCCAGTGGCGGAAACCGGCAAGCGGGTGACCTTCAGGGACTATCGAATGTTGAAGAGGCTGATTCTGAAAGCGCCTCCGAATTTATCGCCGAAGGTCAGCCGTTCGTTGCGGGAATTATCGAAGGCGTGGAGCATGCGTCCGACCCCGATGGAGCACAAACAAAAACGTCGTCACGCCGCTCTTCTCCGATGAGTGACTCTTTGAGGAGATGATGGAAATGAACCGTGTAAAGACGAAAGTGATGTTGGTCTTGGGATTGGCCGTTCTGGGCGCCGTACTTCCGCGCGCCGTGGCTGACGAATGGGACCAGAAGACGGTATTTACCTTCAGTGGTCCAGTCGAAATACCGGGCCAAGTGCTACCAGCAGGAACCTACGTCTTCAAGCTGGCCGATTCCCCGTCCGATCGGAACATCGTGCAGGTCTTGAGCAAGGACGAAAGACATCTGTTTGGTACCTTTCTCGCGATCCCAGATTACCGACTTCAGCCGGCCGGACGAACGATTATTACGTTCGAAGAGCGGCCCCCCGGTTCTCCGGAAGCTGTCAAAGCATGGTTCTATCCCGGTGAGAATTACGGCCATGACTTTGTTTATCCAAAGCCGAAAGCGCTGGAGCTGGCCAAGGTGAACAACACTCCGGTCCCATCCATGCCGGCCGAACTTGCGCCGAACACCCTGCAACCTGCCACGACAATGCAAGAGCCAAATGTTTTGGAATTGAGCAACAGTGAGTTGAAAGCTCAAACCCCCACCGAGGAGGTGGAGATCACCGAAGTCTTCACGATGTTGGTAGCGGCTCCAACCGATCAACTGCCTGAGGAGCTGCCGAAAACTGCAAGCTCCTTACCATTGGTCGGTCTCCTGGGGCTTTTGTCAGTGGTAACAGCCCTCGTTCTGGCATTCGTCGAGAGAGAATACAAGCATGGACAAAATTAAGCCGCTCTTTACTGCAACTGCGACCGCGACAGGTGGTCGCAATGGGCATACGGAAACGAACGACGGCATTGTGAAAGCCGATCTGTCTGTGCCAAAGGATATGGGTGGGCCAGGCAAACCTAATACGGCTACTCCCGAACATTTGTTTGCCGCTGGATACGCGGCCTGTTTTGGCGGCGCGCTGGACTTCGTCGCTAAACAGCACAAAAAGAATGCTAATAACGCGACTGTCAGGTGTGCCGTTTCAATCGGACCGCGCGATGGCGGCGGCTTTGGCCTAGCCGTAAAGTTGCGCGTGGAGGACAAAAGCCTCCCGCAAGCCGAACTCGCCGAACTCGTCAAGGAAGCACACGAAAAGATCTGCCCTTATTCCCATGCCACACGCGGCAATGTTGAAGTCGCGCTCGAAGCCGTGGGCGCTTGAAGCGAAGCACGATGCAGGGAGCCAAACCGGCAAGTCAATTCGACATTCCTGATGCCCTCAGGTTCGAAGACGGGCAGGGCGGCTTGATTCGCGCGGTGATCTCCACGCCGACGGCGGAAGCAGACGTATACCTGCAAGGCGCTCACGTAACCCATTGGACACCACGTGGCCAGCGGCCTGTCCTTTTTGTCAGCCCTAAGAGTCTATTCGAACGCGGCAAGGCCATCCGCGGCGGCGTGCCCATCATTTTTCCGTGGTTTGGCCCTCGCGCCGATGGCAAGCCTGGTCCGGCCCATGGGTTCGCTCGCAATACGCAGTGGGTGATCGAAGGAACAAAACTCCGCAACGACGGAAAAGTGGAGGTAACGCTAGTGCTTGGGCCCGATGACGCTGCTCGCGGTTTCGGGTTTGCCGGCTTCCATCTGCGCTTTCGCGTGACAGTCGGCTCCGCGTTGGAAATAGAGCTTGAGACTCGCAACGATGGTAAGAAACCACTCGTCTACGAAGAGGCGCTGCATACTTATTTGGCTGTCGCCGACATTCGTCGGGTCTCCGTTTCCGGACTCGAAGGAACTTCCTACATTGACAAGACCGACGGATTCAAACGCAAGCAACTGGGCAACGAGCCCTTGCGGATCACCAAAGAAACTGATCAGGTGCACCTTGGCACGAAGGCCAGTTGCGTCGTACATGACCCTGTGTGGAACCGCCGCATCATCGTCGAGAAGAACGGCTCCGACAGCACCGTTGTCTGGAATCCGTGGATCGACAAAACCAAAGGCATGTCCGACATGGCCCCCGATGACTGGAAGGAACTGATCTGCATCGAATCGGCCAATGCCGCTGACAACGCTATCCATCTCTCGCCCGGCATCTCCCATAAGCTGACCGCGTCGATCCGCGTTGAGTAGCTCGACAAGCGACAGTTATCCAGCCGGAATGACCTCGACTGTCGATCTAATTTCTCCGCTCCGCTCGCAGACGCGGCGCCGCGAAGCTGATGGTCGTCGGCAGATACCGTCCTATCGACCTCGCGCTTACGGACCATCCCTTGAAGAGCGTTAAGCAAGATCTGCTGGTTCATCAGGCGTGGGTACATCTCTGGGCAATGGACTTCGCGGGCGCAATCGCGATTTGCGAACCAATCCTCGCCTTGCCTAAGGAAACCGTGCTCAGTGCAACCCTTCGGTTTTTGCGAAGTGCTGGCCGGTTCGGCAGAAGCGGCCTGGGGAAATGAACGCGCTCTTCAACACCATCTGGCCGCTAGCGAAGACATGCCGCGCCACATTGTGGTTTTGGACTAGTTTTTGCGTATAGCGCCGGAATCCGCCTAACTGAAACCTGGCTAAGTAAAGGCGACCTCCTTAAGGCCCGCACGCACCCTGAGGTATTGGTACGTGACGTTGGCGTCCGGTGATCGAACGGGGCATGCGTTAGCGTGGGAAGTGAACGCTCGAATCGCTATTGTGGAAGGTAACCTCCTCGGCGCGGATGATTGCTTTGTTAAAGCTGTGGCGGCCGTAGAGAATTTCGCGGCCCCTCTTGGGGCGTGGCGGGTCTACGCTACAGCCGCCGAGCTTCATCGGTCGACGGGAAACACAAGGTTAGCCCAACGCGTTCAAGAACTCAGACAGGCTATCGTTGTCAAGCTGGCGAGTTCCCTGGAGGAGCCTCTTCGACAAACATTCCCGTCGCGAAATCCTTCAGTACAGTCGCCGTCCACGGCTAAGCTCATTGGCACCGGCGTTCTTGTTCTACTTCTCTCCAAAGCGAAAAACAACGCCGGCCGAATATCGGACGTCGTTCTGATGGCTGCCGAAGCTTCTAGTGGCGCCGCCCAGTCTGGCGCTGTCGAACTGAGTCATCACGTATTCCACTTGAATGGGTTTGATCGCGATGCGTTTGGTCAGGCTATAGTCCAATCCGCCACCAGCCGCGGTAGCGAAGGCGTTTTGCGTTGTGGAGGTTGGACCACTCCACGCGTATCCGCCGCCGAAAAGAAACTGCACATAAGGATTTAGACGCGAATGCCGCCAGTTGAAACGTGGTCCGAACATGTAGGTCAGCAACTTCTCATCGATTCCCGTCCTCGTGTTCGCATAACCACCGAAGTCCGCAACCAGACCCAGAGTCTTGTTAAGGTTGTACTCGAAGTATCCGGATCCTCCGTTCCCAGTCCGCTGATAATCATAATTCGCTGAGTTGACGTGTAGCCAGGAGTAGTTCACGCCTACTTCATACTTGGGCGCATATACCTCCTGCGCAGTGGCAGCTCCGTCGAAACCAAAGATGGCAAGAATAGATGTGCACGCTAAAAGCGCTGTTTTGTGAAACATGATTGTCTCCCTAACCGAAAGAGTCGCGTACTAGCAGTTTTGTTTGGATTGCACTACTCCAACAAAAACCGCGGTGCGGTGCTCATACCCTTTGAAAACCGCCGTTCTGGTCTCACGGAGAAAATCATGCGCAACTCGAAACTGATACTTACGATCGGGCTCGTGACCGCGATCGTGAGTCTGGCTGGATGTGCCGGCAAGATCCGGTACCCCAGTTACTACGTTTTGAATGTCCCTACTGTTGAGCCGGCCACTCGGTCGGCGCCGATTCTCGGCTCGGTTGCGGTCCGCGAATTTGACGCGCCCAGATTTTTGAGGGAAGGCCCTATCGCTTACCGGCCGTCGCCGGAGCAACTGGATTTTTATGACTATCACCGCTGGGCCGAGGATCCACGACGTGTGGTGACGGCGGCGATGGTGAAGCAGATGCGGGCCCGAGGAATCTTCCAGTCCGTCGATGTGTTCGACGGCCGGGCGTCTTCGGAATGTCTGCTTACGGGAACGGTTGACCACCTGGAAGAAGTCGACCGGGGCACGAGTGTATCGATCGAAGTTACGTTAACGGCGCGGTTAATCAATTTGCGCTCGGGTGAAGTGCTCTGGCAGGACACGTCGTCCCAAACAGCGAAACTAGACCAGCGCTCGGTCCCCGGCATCGCGGCGGAAATGTCACAAGATCTGGGGATCGCGATCGGGCACTTGGTTTCTTCTATGCAGGACCGCCTCACGGTGGGATCATCGTCGCAAAACCGGTCGAACACCGAACAATAAGGATCCAGATAGCGCAAGGAGAGTTGAAAATGCCTGATTCAACGGAATCCGCTAAGAAGAGCCCGAGCTGGCCGCAACGCTTCAAGCAGTTGCTGGTTCCAGCGATTATTTTGCTCATGGCTGCCGGTATTTTGTTCCTGATCGCGGGCAACTGGAACACATGGGCGAGCGAGCGAGCGGCGCAGGAAACCGATGACGCTTATTTGCGGGCCGACCTCACGCCATTGAGCACGAAGGTAGCGGGGCTGGTGGCTACGGTAGCGGTTTCCGATTATCAGCCGGTGAAAGAAGGAGACCTGCTGGTACAGTTGCGAGACGACGATTTTCAGGCGCAGATGCACCAGTCCGAAGCCGCGGTGGTCTCCGGGGAAGATGCGCTCATCCACAATCAGCGGCAGAAAGAATTGCAGGATGCTCGAATCTCGCAGGCAGACGATGGTATTAGCGCGGCGGAGGCGGACATTGGAGCGGCCGAGGCTGGAATTGAGGCTGCAAAATCGGCGATCACCAATGCGCGCAGTGGAATCGATGGGAGCAAGGCGGACGTGGAGCGCACATCCTTGGAGCGACGGCGGCAGGAAGCGCTGATTGCGACCGAGTCTGCAACGCGGCAGAAAGTGGAGCAGGTAGTGGCAGACGAGCAGCGCTTTCGGGCGCAACTCGCAAGTCGCGATGCTGACTTTAGTACAGCGACGGCGCAGTTAGCCAGCCGACAGGCCGATCTGGCCCGAGCTCGTGCTCGGCTAAGCAGCACAAAGGCCGAACTCGAAGCGCAGAAGCGCCAGCGTGCGGTGCTCGATTCCCAGGAACTTCTGCTTCGCGCCGACTTGAATTCGAAACGAGCCTCGCTCACACTGGCGCGGATCAATCTGAGTTACACGCGAATACTAGCGCCTGAGAGCGGGATCGTCAGCGAACGCAAGGTGAGGCCCGGGCAGCTGGTAAGTCCCGGCACTCAGGTGATTTCGCTGGTCCAAAGCGATGTTTGGGTTGAGGCCAATTATAAAGAAACGCAGGTCCGCCATATTCGCACTGGCGACCCGGCCGAAATCCGCGTAGACGCATTTCCGGGAGTGATTTTCCGGGGAAAAGTCGACCATGTGTCTCCCGCCAGCGGCTCGCAGTTCGCCTTGTTGCCGCCGGACAACTCGACCGGCAATTTCACAAAGATCGTGCAGCGGCTGCCTGTGAAAATCGTGCTCGATGCCGGCCAAGCAGCAGCCGAGCGATTGCGGCCCGGCCTATCTGTAATTGCCACCGTTCGCACGAATGGTGGCAGCCAGTAATGGAGATAGTCAGGTGACCGCCATAGAGGCCAAAGCCACGCCGCCCGCTCAGCAACCCACTCGTTCGCCGTTCGTCACCAACCCATACGTGGGGATTTTCGGTGTATTTCTGGGCGCGGGAATCGCGACATTGAACTCCCGCTTGATCAGTATCGGCCTGCCCGATCTCCGTGGCGCCGCCGGCTTTGGTTTCGACGAAGCGTCCTGGATCCCGACCGCGCTGAACATGGCCACGATGTTCAGCGGTGTCTTCGTTTGCTTTTTGAGCGTTTTGTTCGGCCCGCGCAGGATTCTGCTCCCGGCAGCCGCGATCTTCACCGTTGCGTCCGCACTGCTGCCCTTTGCACCGGGTTACTGGGGAATGCTGCTGCTGGTGGCGATCGCAGGCCTCGCGTCAGGCACGTTCTACTCTCTCACGATGACCTTCGTGCTGACCGCCCTTCCGAAGCCGCTGATCATCTTCGGAATCGCCGCCTATGCGGCCGACATCGTTTTCGTTAGTAACATTGCATCCCTGCTGCAGGGTTGGTATGCCGAGCATCTGTCCTGGCATTGGATCTTCTGGACGGCCGCACTCGTCACCCCCTTGATGATGATTTGTGTCTACTTCGGAATTCCGCGACGGCCTTCCGCGGACGTGCGGCCGAGTTGGCGTGGATTCGCTTATTTTAGCCTTGGCCTCAGCCTTCTTTATGGCGCTTTGGATCAAGGCGAGCGGCTGTATTGGTTGAACTCCGGTGTAATCGTCGCGATGCTCATCGCGGGAATCTTCTTGCTGGCGGCGGCCCTGGTGAGACGGATTCTACAGCCGAATCCGACGTTAAATCTTTCCTTCCTCAACAGGCGCAACACCATCATCTTCGCCTTATCGATTTTCGTGTTTAAGTTCTCGCATTTAGCCACGATTGTGCTCATCCCTGGCTTCCTGGGCAACATCCAACGGTACCGGGCTCTCGACACCGGCCACGCACTCGCTTGGGTAGCCGTGCCAATGTTTGCGGTCGTCTGGCTCGTCGCGGTGACTGTGATTTATGTGAACTCGAGACTGACTTTAACAGTGGGCCTCACGATCGCGGCGGTGGGCTGTTGGATCTGTGCGCACCTCGACACCTCGTGGGCGGGAACCAGCTTCGAAACAGTGGAGCTTCTTTTGGCGACCGGGTTCGCCGCGACCTACGTGGGCTTGGTAAGCAGTATCGTTTTGGAGGGACTCGAAGCGGGTGCTTTAACCAGCGCCGCCAATGCGGCCACGTTCTCGGGGCTCATGCACTTCATCCGCATTTTCGGCGGCCAGGTGGGTGTGGCTGTTATGAACCGGTTCGTTTCGGTACGTGAGCAGTTTCATTCCAACCTGCTGGGGCTCCATGTGCAAATTGGCAGTTGGCTTACGGACGAACGAGTACGAATGCTGAGCGGAGGGCTGCTGCCGGGGTCCACAGGGGCAGAAGAAGCACAATACCGCGCGGTGGGGATTCTTAGCCAACAAGTGCGAGCGCAGGCCTATACCTTGGCGACAGCCGATGGATTCATTTTGATCGGGTGGATGGTGATCGCGTATCTTACGATGATGCTGTTCCTGCGGCCGGCGAAGATCAGCTACCAAGACTTGAGGAAAATGCGATGAATCGTGCTAATTTGTTTCGAGCTATGGCAATGGCGGGGCTGGCCGCATTTTCAGCGGTAGGTCAAAATGCCCGCGAAGTGAGGCGTCTCACGCTGACAGACGCTGTCCATCTCGCGCTGAGCCAGAACCGCGCAGTCAAGATCGCGCGCCTGAAGGTGGTTGAGAACGAGCAGAAGAAGGCCGGCGAACGATCCGAGTATTTCCCGAAGATAACGAATCAATCGAATCTGCTGCATATTACCGAACTGCAGAATATCGGGATTCCCGCGGGGGCGTTCGGGACAGTTGGGGGAGCGCTCGTTCCGGCGCAAGGTGTCACACTTCCGCAGGGTCAGAAGACGTTCTACTCCAGCGGCACGCAGATTTCCCAGCCGCTAACACAATTAATCCGTATTCATCAAGCGAATAGAATCGCGGCCGCCGAAGTAGCTGTTTCGCGCGACGACGTGAAAAAGGCAGAGAACGAAATCGCCCTTCAGGTGCATACACTTTATTTCGGAATCCTGATCGCCGGTCTTCAGAAACAAGCGGCTGAAAAGCAAAGCACGTATGCTGGGGAGAATCTGCGGGAGAGCGAAGACGATGTGCGCAACGGCAGTGCTCTCAAGGTAACAGCGATACAAGGCCGCGCGGGACTGCTCGAAAGCCAACAGTCGGTGCTCACCGCGGAGCTTCAGGTAGCTGATTTGAACACGGAACTGAACGACCTGTTGGGGCTTCCGCTGGATACGCAGCTTGAACTAGATCCTGCCGTGCCATCGAGCTTTGCGCAACACCCGCGCGAGGAGTACGTGCAGACGGCATGGTCGGAGAACCCGGAAATCTTGGCCGCTGAGGAAGCTGTCCGCAAGGCGCAAGCCGGTGTGACCGCCGCAAAATCGGCGTACCTTCCCGACATTACCGCGTACGCGCGACACAGCTATCAGGACGGCGTGCCGTTTCTGGTACGGAACTTCGGTACATTTGGGGTCAATCTCAATTGGGACGTATTCGACTTCGGCAAACGCCGGGCAGGGGTACGCGAGCGCGAAGCGCAGCTAGAGCAGGCCGAAGAGAATTTACGCCGCTTAAAAGAGGAAGTAGCCGTCGGGATCGAGCGGAGCTATAACAAAGTGGAGCGGACCAGGAATCTGGTCCAGGTAGCAAACGAAGTAGTGAAACTACGGCAGGAGAGCGAGCGATTGGCGCAAAACCAATTGACGCAGGGCGTGGTATTGGTGTCCGAGCGCCGGCAAGCTACCGCCGCCACGTACAAAGCTGAGGCGGACTATCTTCAGGCAAGCTTGGGATATCTGTTGGCTTGGGCAGAACTCGAACAAGCGGTCGGGCGCACGCCAGGGTTTTAGGCGTTGCGGTAGCGTCCACCAAACCGAGCGGCGAGCTCAGGTGAAGGCGCTCCTCAGGCCGCCTTGCGCGTGATATTTTGGCGGGTCTTCAAATGCGGAGCCAGCTTTTTCTTCGCATTAAAAACCCTCCACTGCACAGTTCCAATCGGAATAGCGTGGGCCGCGGCGATCTCGTGGTACTCCCACTGCTCGATGAAGCGCAGCTTCATGACTTCACGCTCGCGCGAATCCAAAAAGGCCATCCAATGCATGAACTCGAAGGCCGGCGTCATAGCGGGCTTCCGACTGGCGGCAACCAAGCGATCGCCAACGTCCGCTAAATCCACCGTGTCCACTTCCCGCGACTGCTTGCCATAGTGCCGGCAGAGAGCATTACGCGCGATCTTGAACAGCCATGCACGAAACAATGTGCGGTCGCGAACTTGCGAAGCCTTGCAGTACACAGTAAACATCACGTCCTGTGCCAAGTCTTCCGCCAAGGCGAGTTCACAACTACGCGCTCGGAAAAAGGCGACGAGTTGCGTTGTAAAGGTCTTGAACAGGTCAGCGAACGAATCCTCGTTCGGGGTCTCTAGAAACCTCTTCGTGACCTCCTCTTCGTGGAGGAATCTTTCGGTTCGGATTGTCTGGTTGTTCATTCGGTTAAGCCCCTCTTCGGCCGCACCTTTTAATAAGGCACTCGCGTATCCAACCTTCCTTGCGACGTGTAGCTTTTGTTTCTTGGGTTTACGGACTATTCACCGGCCTTTCCATGTCGGAGCCTTCGTCAATTGCCGAGTTGCCGTCTTTAGGCCCGGCATCCGGACCGGATAAAAAGTATGGTGTCGAAGGAGGAACGGAACGGCGTTTTAATCGCGGAGGAGGCTATTGGCGGTCACTGTGCTGGTAGTGTTTTCGCCTGAATTTTCGCTCTAAGTCGGGCCAGAACTCTTTTAGGATATTGGCGGCCATATCAACGCCGAGCTGCATGCCGAGCCTGGATGTGGCATCACTAGCCGTCCGGTTGTTCACGTAGTAGGCGTTCGAGATTGCCACGGCGGTTGAGTTTCCGATTACTTCCGAATAGTTGAACTGCATCCCACCCGAATCACGATGGGTCCAAAAGACCTGCCCCATGGCGTAACGGAGCCTGGACCAGCCGCTTCCCGTACCGTGACGAAAGTAGCGCGGATCCTGATGGAGAAGGGTAGGAAACACTGCCTCTGTCATATAATCGCCAATTACGAAATCGCCATACGACGCGCCGAAATACCTGCCGAAACCCGCAGCGCCTTGCCCGAAAGACCGGTTTGAGTTGGTTAACTGGCCCTCGCCGCCGAACAAAACCGCCAGTGCCACAGTGCCGCGATCGAATGAATCTTCGGTGGCTATCTTGAATTTCTCGCCAGGGGTCAGTGGCTCGTAGCTTTGCAAACTAGGAGAAGTCCTGTAGTTGGGGACAATGCCGAGAATTCGCTTGCTTTCGCGCGGCGGGTCGTTGTTCTCATTCGACTGGGCGACTGATGGCTCAGTTGGATCGACCGGGGAAGTCTGTTGACACGGAGATAAGGGCGCAAAAACAGAGCATGCTACAACAAGTGATGAGATGTGATAGAGCACAAAAAAGATTCCTTTTTGATCAATTCTTTACCTGCTTGAAAGTCTCAATTCCAATGCCGCTTCTTCAATAGCCGGCGCAGCAGTTTCAGCGCCATAGTGATTCACGATGAGCCGTGAGCCTCGTTGCCCGGTAAGATAGGTCCACACCCATTGCAGGAAAACACTCACGCGAAGGTTGGACTGTGCCAGGAACTGAAGATGCACCGCTGCCCAGGCGAGCCATGCGAGAGGACCGCTCACCTGGAGTTTGCCGCTCTGAAGAACGGCAAACCCCTTGCCGACCACGGCCATATTGCCTTTGTCGAAATAGCTAAAGGGCCCGGGAGCCGATTTGCCAGTGAGACGCCGGTGAATTAGATTTCCGGCATAGTGTCCTTGTTGAATCGCCACCTGCGCGACTCCCGGCAGGGGCTTACCATTCTGATCGAGCGAGGCAGTATCGCCTACCACGAAGATTTCCGGATGCCCTGGCACTGAAAGATCTTGCTGGATGCGTACTCGCCCGGCGCGGTCCGTGTCAACATTTAGCCACTTGCCGGCAGGTGAGGGTGCCACACCAGCAGTCCAGATCACAGTCTTGCTGAAAATACGCTCACCCGCCACCATGACACCATCGACATCAATATGATCGACGCCGTGTTCCAGCCGGACCTCTACTCCTAAGCGCTCGAGCCGTCCCTTCGCTGCCTGGGAAAGCGCTGCTGAGAAAGTACCAAGGACTCGCGGCGACTGGTCGATTAAGATAATTCGCGCCGACTCAGGATTGATGCGCCTGAACTCTGATTTGAGTGTGTTACGGACGAGGGTCGCGATCGCGCCGGCCATTTCCACACCAGTCGGCCCTGCGCCCACCAGTACAAACGTCAGGAGGTCACGATGACGACTCGGGTTTTCCTCCGCCTCGGCCTGCTCAAATGCCTGCAAGACCTTGTTCCGGATCGCGACCGCGTCAGCAAGGTTTTTCAGCCCTGGCGCGAATTTCTTGAATTCATCGTGTCCAAAGTAACTGTGGGTGACACCCGTTGCCAGGACCAAGAAATCGTACGTGAGCGGCACCGCCGTCCGATCTGCTGAGCTGACGAACACGCACTTCTTGTCCTTGTCTACACCCGTAACCTCGCCGAGAATCACAGTCGTATTCTCGTGTTTTCCGAGAATGTTTCGGATGGGCGAGCCGATTTGGCCGGGCGTCAACTCTGATGTTGCTACCTGGTAAAGCAGCGGCTGAAACAGGTGATGATTCGTGCGGTCAATCAGGACGATCTGCGCTGGAGTGTTCTTGAGGGCTTTAGCGGTTGCCAAGCCTCCAAAGCCGCCTCCAACAATCACAATCAGTGGTGTGTTCTCAGGCATAGTTTCTCATCCTCTACATCGCTCGAGTTACCTACATTCGGGAAGAGACGAGCTAAAGCGGGTTTGTTGGACGGATCACGACGCCATTCGGTCGATAACCATCACGGCCAATACAATCGGCAGGTATAGTACGGACGCCAGTAGCACGTGCCGCGCGCGAGCACAAGTGCGGTCGCGCCCAAGGCGCACTCCGATGTAGAGCAACCCCATGCCTGCCGCGACTGCGGCGGCCGCATAGATGGGCCCCGTCATGCCGAGAAGGCGCGGAATAAGGCTAATTGGGACTAGCAGTATTGAACAGACCACAATACGCCTCGCCGTTGACTCGCCATCCGGCTCAATCACGGGTAGCATACGGATGCCGCCGCGAGCATAGTCGTCGCGATACATCCATGCGATCGCGTAGAAGTGAGGGAACTGCCAAACGAACAGAATGAGGAACAACGCGAGAGCCCAGGCATCCAGGCGCCCGCTGGCTGCAGCATAGCCGATCAGG
>DATMMD010000080.1:0-5622 GCA_035569875.1 Bryobacteraceae bacterium | reverse complement strand
GAGACCATCGGGCTCGTTATCACTGGACTCGCGGCCGGCGCGGGCTTGGCCTACATAGCTTCGCGCTTGATCACCAGCCAGCTCTACGGCGTCGCTCCGCATGATCCACTTACGCTGGCACTGGCGGTGGGGCTGCTATCTTTAGTGGCGCTCAGCGCGGCCTACCTGCCGGCGCGTCGGGCGTCGCGACAGGATCCGATGGTAGCGCTGCGCCAGGAGTAACCCTTACTCCTGCTAGCCTAAATCAGTGACGAAGAGCCAGGCATCGCCCATCCTGATCGTAGGCGGTGGCCTCGGCGGACTCGCAGCAGCGTTTACGTTAAGCCTCCGCGGATATCGCGTGTGCCTGATCGAACAGGCTCGCGAGTTCAAGGAAATTGGAGCCGGCATTCAACTCGGCCCCAACGTCTTCAAAATGTTCGACCGGCTCGGCATCACCGATAAGATCGCGAGTAAGGCGGTGTTTCCTGACAGCCTTCTGGTAATGGATAGTATTACGGCCGAAGAGATCACGCGCATCAGTTTGGGAGAGAAGTTTCGCGGCCGATTTCGCTATCCCTACGCGCTTATTCATCGCGCCGACCTTCATGCGGTGTTCCTTGCCGCTTGCCGGAGTTCGCCGCTGATTACCTTGATCACCTCACAAAAGGTGGTTGGGTTTGACGACTTGGGCGACCAGGTCGTCGCTCATACCGAAGATGGCGCCAGGTACGCAGGTGCGGCACTGATCGGCGCCGACGGTCTGTGGTCGGCCATCCGAGCAAAAGTCGTCGGCGATGGCGCGCCGCGGGTATCGGGACACATTGCTTATCGCGCGGTTCTCCCCACCTGCGAAGTGCCTTCTCATTTGCGAATGCCTTCGATGACGCTTTGGGCCGGACCCCGAAATCACCTGGTCCATTACCCTTTGCGTGGCGGAGAGCTTTTCAATCTGGTGGCGGTTTTCCATAGCGACCGGTACCGCGAGGGCTGGGATTCGGCCGGAGATCCTGACGAGCTCAAGAAGCGATTCCAGGACGTTGTGCCGGACGTCCAGACCATGCTCGGAAAGATCGAATCCTGGCGCATGTGGGTTTTGTGCGATCGCGAGCCGGTCAGGAATTGGAGCCAGCGCCGGGTCACGCTGCTGGGCGACGCGGCGCACCCCACACTTCAATATTTGGCGCAAGGCGCGTGCATGGCCATTGAAGACGCAGTGGTGCTGGCAGAGGAAATGGATCGGGCCTCGGGCGACCCTGCCAAGGCGTTCCAGGCCTACCAGGACCGACGTTATTTGCGCACCGGCCGCGTGCAACTGACTGCCCGCTTGTACGGCGAGTTCTTTCACGCCGCGGGCGCCAGCCGGGAGATTCGAAACCAGTTTCTACGGGAGCGCTCGGCCGAAGAGGCACGCGAGAGCATGGGCTGGCTGTATGACGGCATCTAAACTATCTAAAGGCGGCAAGCGGCCGCTCAAAACTCTGGAGCGCGTGCTATCGAAAGCCGGGCTCGGCTCGCGCACCGAAGCGCGCAAATGGATCGGGGCCAAGCGCGTCAAAGTGAATGGCAAGGTCATCGGAACACCGGATCACTGGGTGGATCTGGAGCGCGACACAGTTACATTGGACGGCAAACCCGTCCAGGCTTCCAAACGAATCTACCTGCTGCTATACAAGCCCAAGGGATACATCACGACTTACAAAGATCCCCAGGGACGCCCGACTGTGTACGATCTGATTCAGGATGCCGGGCAATGGGTGGTCCCGGTGGGGCGTCTCGATCAAGATAGCAGCGGGCTTCTGCTGCTCACCAACGATACCCGCTTTGCCGAACTGGTCACCAACCCGGACTACAAGATCCCCAAGACCTATTTGGTGAAGACCTCGACGCCTCTCACCGATACTCAAATCGAGCAACTGCAAAAAGGCGTAATCCTCAACGACGGGCCAACGCAACCGGCCATGGTGAAGCGCATCCGCGATTCAGCCAAGTACTCGTTCATCGAAATCACTATTCGTGAGGGACGCAATCGCCAGGTGCGCCGGATGATCGAAGCCATTGGGAGCAAGGTGCTGAAGCTGGTGCGGACCGAGATCGGGGGAGTGCCTATTGGGGATCTGCGCATCGGCCGATATCGAGAATTGAGCCCGGCCGAAGTACGACAGTTGACGCCTGCTCCGAGGAGAGCCACCCCTACCGGCGGGCTACACTGATTACAGAGAAATGAAGCAAATCATTCGAAAGGGGATTAAAGACATCATCGTTGACGATGTGCCGGATCCCGTTCTGTCGCCGCACCACGTGCTGATCCGCCCCGTCTATTCCCTCATCAGCAGCGGTACCGAAACCGCTAGCATTCATCGAGAAGGGCTTCTCAAAGAAGTCGCCGACAACCCTTCCCACATCCGCAAGATTCTAGCGGCCATGCAGACCAATGGCCCGGTAGCGACCGTGCGCGAGGTGCTGGCCAAGTTCAGTGAATACGCGCCGCTGGGCTATTCCGGCGCCGGGATTCTGGTCGGCAAGCACGCGACGGTGGGCGATCTCGAAATCGGCCAGCGGGTCGCGTACGGAGGCGAAGGCACCGGTCACGGCGAGACGATTCTCACCGGCCGGAATCTGGTAGCGCGAGTGCCCGATGCAGTTTCGTTCGAGCATGCGTGCTTTGCCACTCTCGGCAGCATTGCAATGAACGCAGTGCGCATCTCCGGCGTCGGATTGGGCGACCGGGTGGCTGTTATCGGCCTGGGATTGGTCGGGCAACTGGTGGCGCAGCTGGCGCGGCTGCAGGGAGCGGTGCTGATCGCAACCGACCTCAAGCCCGAACGGCTGGATCTAGCCGCCCAGCTAGGCGCGCAGTATCCGATCTCGGGCGGAACTGCGTTGGCGCAAGAAGTTGGAGCGGTGACCGACGGCAAGGGCGCGGATTGCGTGATCGTGGCCGCGGCTGCCAAATCCCCGGGCCCGTGCCAGCAGGCGCTAGCGATCTGCCGCGATCGTGGCCGCATCGTGGTGGTGGGCGCGGTGGAAATGAGCTTTCCGTGGAACGACATGTACCTCAAGGAAATTCAACTCTTCATGTCGCGCGCCTATGGTCCGGGAAGTTATGATCCCGCTTACGAAAAAGAGGGCCACGACTACCCGTTCGGTTACGTCCGTTGGACTGAAAACCGCAATATGGAAGAGTTTCTGCGATTGGCAGGCGCAGGCCAGGTGCAATTGCAGCCGCTTATCACTCATCAATTCGCGCTCGAAGAAGGACCGGAAGCCTACGACACGATCATGGACCCGGGCTCCAAGAGCTTGGCCGTGCTGCTGCGGTATAACGTGGACGGCGAAGCGAATTTGGCCGCGGAATTCCGTCCTCAGCGTGTTGTCAGCATCACCGGCAAGCCGCTGGATAAGGATCAGCTCGGCGTGGCGCTGCTGGGATCAGGGAACCTGGCGCGCTGGGCCCATTTGCCGAATCTGAAGAAATATCCGCATGCCGCGCTACGAGCGGTGCATTCCGCCAGCGGCGCGCGCGCTAAGAGCATCGGGATGCGCTTCGGCGCGGCCCGGTGCACCACCGAATACGACGAAATTTATCAAGACCCCGAGATCGACGTCGTACTCATTGTCAGCCGCAATCAGCATCACGCTCCGCAGGCGCTGGCCGCTCTACAAGCCGGTAAGCATGTTTTCGTCGAAAAGCCGATGGCGCTTTCTGAGGACGAATGCCGGGCGCTGAACCAGGCTGTCCAGGAATCCGGAAAGCAACTTACTGTAGGCTTTAACCGGCGGTTTGCCCCGCTATATAAGCCACTCAAAGAACACTTGGCGCGGCGCAGCTCTCCTGCGGTGATCAGTTGCCGTGTAAACTCGCCGGGTATTTCCGGATCTTACTGGATGGCTGATCCGGCCATCGGGGGCGCCATTCTGGGCGAGGCCTGCCACTTCGTCGATCTGATGTACTGGATGCTCGACGCTGAACCCGTGAGCGTGGCAGCTTATTCGCTGCCCACCGGGAAACGAGAGCCGGTCGGCGAGAATAACCTGGTCGCCAGCTTTCGCTTCGCGGACGGCTCCATCGGCAATCTGACCTATTGTACGGTCGGGAGCAAAACTTCCGGTGGCGAGCGCGTGGAAGTCTTTACGGAAGGGCTGGGCATGGCCAGCGAAAACTTCAAGAAGCTCTCGGTCCAGAGGGGAATGCGGCGCACAAGGAGCATGATGTTCGCGGAAAAAGGTTATCAGGCGCAGCTCCATGGCTTTCTGGATGGCATTCGCCAGGGGAAACCACCGGCGGTAACCGTCCGCGATGGGGCGCGCGCCACGCTGGGCTGCTTGCGCATGCTGGAATCGGCGAGGGACGGAATGCCGCGCGAGATCGGATTGGATCCGCTTCTGAGCTGATGGGTGCGACCGCGGAAAAGCCGATCCGGGTGCTGCTCATCGCTCCGTCCATGGACATTTTGGGCGGCCAGGCCGTGCAGGCCGAGCGCCTGCTCTCCCGGCTGGGCCAGGAACCATCCTTGCAAATGGGTTTCCTGCCGATCACTCCCAAGCTTCCGCTACTGTTGCGGTTCTTGCAGAGAATCAAGTACGTTCGCACGGCCGCGGCCTTCGTGGTTTACAACTCGAAGCTGTTCTGGAGAGCGCCCCGTTACGACATTCTGCACATTTTCTCGGCTGGTCTGTGGTCCTATACTCTGTGGACCATCCCGGCGCTGTTCGCATCGAAATTGTATAGCAAGAAGGCGCTAGTGAACTATCGCGATGGCCAATGCGAGCAGCACCTGCGGGAGTTTCGCAGCGCGGCGCCCACTCTCCGCATGGCGGACATGCTGGTTGCACCATCCGGATTTCTGGTGGATGTATTCGCGCGGCACGGCCTCCAGGCACGGTCCATTTTTAACATCATGGACTTCAGCCGGTTCCAATTTCGCCAGCGCGGCAAGCTGCGTCCGGTCTTGATGACCAATCGCATTCTGGAGCCGTTGTACAACGTCGAATGCATCCTGCGAGCATTCGTCATTATTCAAGAACGCTACCCCGAGGCGAGCCTGACCATCGCGCATGACGGACCCAGCCGGCCCGGACTCGAGAAGATGGCCGGCGAGCTGAAACTGCGCAACACGCGCTTCATCGGCCGCGTGCCGCATGACCAAGTGCCCAGCCTGTACGGTTCGGCGGAACTATATCTGACGACTCCGAACATCGACTGCATGCCGGGGTCGATTCTTGAGTGCTTTGCCTCAGGCGTGCCGGTGGTTGCGACCAATACCGGTGGCATTCCATACATCGCTGAAAACGAGCGAACGGCGTTGCTGGTTGACATCAACGATCACGAAGCGCTCGCGGAGCGTGTTTTTCGATTACTTAACGACGAGAAACTCGTCGTGCGGCTGACCACCGATGCTCGTGAAGAGGTGAACAGGTACCAATGGTCCTGCGTGCGCGACCAGTGGGTAGCCGCTTATCGTGAACTCCGGGATTCCAATGGTTCGCGGTAGATCTGGGTCATCGCGCTTTCATGCCGGAGCCAGGATTCAAGCACGTATATGTACCAGATCTGATTTGGAACGTGTCCTCGTTCCGCGGTCTCCCGAAGTGAGCGCGCGACGGCGTCCGCACTGATCCACCCCTGCTCATCGAGGCGAG
>DATMMD010000079.1:0-8865 GCA_035569875.1 Bryobacteraceae bacterium | reverse complement strand
ATCTGGAGAATGTCGGCGCCCTCTGCTGCAGGTTCCGCTTGCGACGGCTCGTGAATGTCGGTTAGGACCGTGTAGCCTTCGCGCCGCAGGCCGGCCAGGACGCGGACCCCTTCTTTCAGACCTGGTCCGCGATAGGAGGCAAGGCTGCTGCGATTCGCCTTATCGAAGGAAGCTTTGAAAATGAACTGGCCCGCGATTCGGCGGATTTCGCCGGCCAGAAAGTGAACGTGCTCCTCGCTCTCGATGACGCAAGGTCCGGCGATCAGCATGAGCGGCTGGCCGCGTCCAATTGGAGGCAACGCACTCAAGGAGATCCGCTCAGTCGGCGTGCGTGAATTGTTCCGATCTCGCGCGCTGGCCCGGCCGGGCGCGGTTCTTGCGATTCTTGTAAGCCGCGCCAATGAAGGCGGCGAACAACGGATGTGGCTCGAGCGGCTTAGACTTGAATTCGGGATGGAACTGGCAACCCAGGAACCAGGGATGGTCGGGGATCTCGCATATTTCCACGTACACACCATCGGGGGTGTGGCCGGCAATGCGCAAACCTCCGTCGCTGAGAATCTGCTCGTATTCCCGATTGAACTCGTAGCGATGGCGATGCCGCTCACTGATCTCCGGTTCGCCATAAGCCTCTCGCGCGAAGCTTCCTTCGGTTAGTACGCAGGGATAGGCGCCCAAGCGCATAGTGCCACCCAGCTCATCGACGCCCTTCAACTCACGCAGTTTGTAGATAACGCGATTGGGCGTCACCGGATCGAACTCCGTGGAATTGGCGTGTTCCAAGCCGCATACGTTGCGTGCGAATTCGATCACCTGCGTCTGCATTCCCAGGCAGATGCCGAAAAAGGGCACCTTATTTTCCCGGGCATAGCGGATGGCCGCAATCATTCCCTCCACACCGCGCTTGCCGAATCCGCCAGGCACCAGGATGCCGTCGAACTTTTCCAAGTCGCGAGCGCAGTCCGGCCAGCGCATATTCTCGGATTCAATCCAGTTGATATTCACCTTCAGGCGGTGAGCCAGACCGCCGTGCAGCAGGGCTTCCTTCAGGCTCTTGTACGAATCTTCGTACTCGACGTATTTGCCTACCAAAGCGATATCCACCTGGTCTTCCGGGTTCTGCATGCGCTCCAGCATTCCGGTCCAGCGGCTAAGGTCGCGGGGTTTAGCGTCGATACGGAGGAGCCGAAGGATGATTTCGTCCACGCCCTGTTCGGCGAAAACCAGCGGAACCTCGTACACCGAGTGAACGTCGCTGGCGGTGATGACGGCCTCCACATCGACGTCGCAAAAGAGCGCGATCTTTTCTTTCATCTCGGCGGGAAGCTGGCGCTCGGACCGGCACAGCAGCATATCGGGCTGGATACCAATGGCGCGCAATTCTTTGACGCTGTGTTGAGTGGGTTTAGTCTTTAATTCCTGTGCTGCCGCGATCCAGGGCACCAGAGTTACATGCACGAACGCGGTATTATCACGGCCCAGCTCGTGGCGCAGCTGGCGGATGGCTTCCAGGAATGGCAACGATTCAATGTCGCCCACCGTGCCGCCGATCTCCACGATCACGACATCGACGTCCGAGCCCACCTTGCGCGCGGCCGCCTTAATTTCGTTGGTCACGTGTGGGATCACCTGCACCGTTTTTCCGAGATAGTCGCCGCGCCGCTCCCGGTGGATGATCTGTTCGTAAATCCGGCCGGAGGTGAGATTGTTGCTCTGCGTTAGCTTGGCATGGGTGAAGCGCTCGTAGTGCCCGAGGTCAAGATCGGTTTCGGCGCCGTCGTCGGTGACGTACACTTCGCCATGCTGGAAAGGGCTCATGGTGCCGGGATCGACGTTGAGATAGGGATCGAATTTCTGCAGTGACACCCGCAGCCCGCGGCTCTCCAGGAGACAGCCGATCGAAGCGGCCGCGATGCCTTTACCGAGAGACGAGACTACGCCCCCCGTCACAAATATGTACTTGGCCGTAGGCATTCTTCTTCCCTCGCTATTTTAAAGAAGGCTCAAAGAGCGCGGCTAAGCGCTCGAGGTCTTCCGGCGTGTCTACGCCGATAGACTCGTATTCGGTTTCCACCACGCGGATGCGATAGCCGTTTTCGATCGCACGCAACTGCTCCAGCCGCTCGGCCTGCTCGAGGGGACCCACCGGAAGCCCGGAATAGGCAAGCAGGAATTCGCGCCTGTATACATAAAGACCAATGTGTTTGTAGTGAACGACACCGCCTGATCTGCCGTCCCGCAGATAAGGTATTGGGCATCGTGAAAAATAGATGGCGTCGCCGGCGAGGTTCGAGACAACCTTGACGACGTTCGGATTATCGATCTCGCTCGAGATTTCGATGCGCTTCTTGAGGGTCGCCATCGGTAGATCAGGATCATCGAGCAGCGCCAGTGCCGCGGCGTCGATGGCTGCCGGATCGATCAACGGTTCGTCGCCTTGAATGTTGACGATCACGTCCGCGTGATCGGATGAGGCCACCTCGGCGACGCGATCCGTACCCGACAGGTGATCGGGTCGGGTCATTTGAACCGGCGCGCCAAACGAGCGTGCGGCTTTAGCGATGCGGTCATCGTCGGTAGCGATGACTAACTTCGAGAGGTAGCGCGCCTGGCTGGCTCGCTCATATACATGCTGCAGGAGGGGCTTTCCGGCGAGTGGGGCGAGCGCTTTTCCTGGAAAACGAGAGGAGGCGAACCGGGCTGGAATTACGCCCAGAATTCTCGTCGGCACAATAGATCATAGCATAGTCGTCAGGCCCCAGAATTGCTCACAACCCTTCCGGTATTATGAAGCGGTGAAACTTACGATCGACTTAGATCGGGAAGAAGGCGGCCGTTGGATCGCCGAGGCTCTCGAGCTGCCCGGTGCAATGTCTTACGGCAAGACTCGCGAGGAGGCTATCAGCAGCGCTGAACGCCTCGCGATTGAAGTGATCGCAGATCGAATAACCCGCGGCGAGTTGCCATCCTCGGCCCTGAGCGTTTCTTTCACCATTACTGATGAGCAAATGGCCGCCACTAAGGCGAAACGCGTTGTAGCCGCCGTACAGCGAATCGGTTGCCGAGTAAAACGCTAGCGTGGATCACCTTTATCAGAACCAACCGCTCTCGATATTCATCCACTGATCATGGAGACCAGCTGACAATCACGGGGATGGATAGACTTATTGGAAATGCCCGTTGAACATCGAGTTGCCGCGAACGGAATCGAGATCGCCCTCTGGGAATGGCCCGGCGAAGGGCCCCCGGTATTCTTTTGCCATGCGACCGGGTTTCACGCGCGCTGCTGGGATCAAATTATCGCACAGCTTCCCGGGCGGCACTGCTATGCCATTGATGCTCGCGGGCATGGCCACAGTAGCAAACCCGCGCCGCCCTACCGCTGGAGAAACTTCGGTGGGGATGTGGCGGCGATAGCGTCCGAGCTCAATCTATCGGGCGCGGTTGGCGTTGGCCATTCCATGGGCGGCCATTCGGTAACTCTGGCGGCCGCGCTGCGGCCTGGTGCGTTCTCGTCGCTGTTGTTGCTTGATCCGGTGATTCGGAAACGCGACGAGTATATCGGGCCGTGGACGCAGGCGCAATATGTCGCCAAGCGGCGTAACCGTTGGACGTCGCCCCAAGAAATGTTCGAGCGCTTCGAAAGCCGGCAGCCATTTCAAGCCTGGGACCCGAAGGTGTTGCGAGATTACTGCGAATATGGGCTGTTATCGGATGGCGATGGCTTTGTGCTGGCCTGCCCGCCCGAGATTGAGGCGGCGATCTATGAGAACAGTCCGGCGCCTGAGTCGAACATATATCCGGAGATCGCAAGCATTCAGATTCCGGTCCATGTCGTTCGCTCGGGAAAACGGCTGGATCCGGGCAACTTCATGGCTGCATCGCCGACCGTTCCAGACCTTGCGTCTAATTTCGTACACGGGACCGATCTCTTTGACACAGATCATTCGCATTTCATTCCCATGGAAGCTCCGGCCCTGACGGCGCAATGGATCGCTGCGGTTTAATTAAATAGAGTGAAAATCGACGAACAGCTTGCCTACCTGAGGAAAGGCCTCGCGGAAGTGATTCGGGAAGACGAAATGCGCGAGCGCCTGATTCAGTCCGAAAAAACCGGCCGGCCTCTGCGGGTGAAGGCGGGGTTCGATCCGACGGCGCCCGATCTTCATCTGGGCCACACAGTGTTGCTGAGAAAGATGAAGCATTTTCAGGATCTGGGGCATACCGTCATCTTCTTGATCGGCGACATGACCGGCATCATCGGCGATCCGACTGGCCGCAATACAGCGCGACCGCCCATGACGCGCGATGAGATCAATCTCAACGCCGAGACGTATAAGGCACAAGTTTTCAAGATTCTCGATCCGCAAAAGACTGAGGTCCGCTTCAACAGCGAGTGGCTGGGACCGCTGCGATTCGAAGAAGTGGTTCGGCTGTGTTCCAAATACACCATAGCGCGGATTCTCGAAAGAGATGAATTCAGCAAGCGATACAAGGATGGCATTCCGATTTCGGTGCATGAGCTCCTATATCCGCTTGTGCAGGCCTACGATTCGGTGGCTTTAGAATGTGACGTCGAGATGGGCGGTACAGATCAAAAATTCAACCTGCTGGTGGGCCGCGAGATTCAGCGTGACTCAGGGCAGCCGCCCCAGATCGTTGCTACCGTGCCACTGCTCGAAGGCACGGACGGCATCGAAAAGATGTCGAAATCGAAGGGAAACTACATCGGGATCACGGAGGCGCCGAAGGTGATGTTCCGGAAAGTGATGCGGATCAGCGACGCGCTGATGTGGCGCTACTGGGAACTACTCACCGATAAGAGCTTGCCTGAAATTGCGGCGATGAAATCTGAAGAGCCGATGCAGGTCAAGATGCGCCTGGCGCGCCAGATCGTCGCCGACTTCCATTCAGCGGCGGCGGCCGAGCAAGCGCAAGCGGATTTCGACAGTGAAGTAAGAGAAGGACAGGAACCCGCCGACATCGAGACCATCGCTCTGCCGAACGGGACCGGGAAGAGCTTGCCGAAGATTCTTTTGGCAGCGGGCCTGGCCGAATCGCGCACCGACGCGGAACGTAAGATCAAAGCTGGCGCAGTTGAGATCGACGGCGTCAAATGCACCACCCTCACCGTCGATCTGCCGCCTGGGATACATGTTTTCCATGTCGGCAAACAATGGAGGCGCGTGCGGTTCTAAAATGCTGGCCCTGTCCGATAACCTAAGTCAGAGCTTCGATGCGCTGCGCCAGCACAAGCTGCGCGCTGTCCTGACAACCATCGGTCTCACCATGGGCGTCGCTACGCTGATCACCGTAATGACGTTGGTGCAAGGGGCGAACGTGTATGTCGAACAGAAGATCGCGCGACTCGGCACTGACGTCTTCCAGATAGCTAAAACGCCCTTCATCGTGACCGATTTCAACCTCGTCATCAAGGCGCTGAAGTTTAAGAACCTTTATATGGACGACATGCGCGCAGTGGCGGAAGGTTGCCCGGATTGCACAGTGGTGGGTGCATCGGTGAGCGGCACCGCACGGGCTCAGTATCATGACAAGGAACTAACGGACATCAGTTTCATCGGTCACACCGCCAGCATGTCCGACATCGATTCGCGTACAGTGCGTATGGGCCGCTACTTCACCGACAGCGAGAATCAACGCGCGAGCTACGTGTGCCTGATCGGCGACGACGTGGCGGAGCAGCTCTTCGCAGGCGTGGAACCAGTGGGGCAGGTCATCAAGATCGACAATGACGAGTTCACGGTGGTGGGCACTATGGACCGAATCGGATCGGTGCTCGGCCAGGATCAGGACAACTTCGCCATCGTACCGATGAACACCTATCTTCGCAAGCGCGGAAACCGCTCCAGCATTACTATCCAGGCCAAGACCGGTTCGGGCCTTGCGTTCGAAAATGCGCAGGACGAAGCACGCCTGGTGCTGAGGACGCGCCGCCACATCCTGCCCGGCGCGAACGAGGATTTCTTCATCGGCACCAAGGACAGCTACATCTCGCTTTGGCAGCAGATCAGCTCGGCATTCTTCGCGGTATTCATCATGGTTAGCTCGATATCCGCCGTAGTGGGCGGCGTTGTCATCATGAATGTGATGCTGGTGAGCGTGACGGAGCGGACCAAAGAGATAGGAATTCGCCGGGCCATGGGCGCGACCCAGCAGGATATTCTTCGCCAGTTTCTTTCCGAAAGCGTGATCCAATGCCTGATGGGCGGCGCCATTGGCATCAGCATCGGATTTCTGTGCGCTTTAGCGCTGCGCTCATTCACATCGTTTCCGGCCTCGGTGCAGGCATGGGTTGCTATTCTTGGGCTGTTACTCAGTTCCATCATCGGCCTGTTCTTCGGAATTTACCCGGCCACACGAGCTGCCAAACTGGATCCTGTAGTCGCGCTGCGAAGCGAGTGAACCGACATGACCCGGCACGAAGCGATCGAGAATCTGCTGGTGGCGCTGGATACGCTGCGCTCGCACAAAGTTCGCTCGGCGCTGACCATCCTGGGCATCGTGATCGGTGTGACGTCGGTCATCTCGGTGGCGTCGATCATCGACGGGCTGAATCGTTTTGTTCAAGACAAGGTGGAATCGCTGGGCTCGCGCACCTACTTTGTCAGCCGGCTGCCGGCGGGGACCGATCCGAATCGCATGCCGCTCAAGATCCGAGTCCGGAAGTACCTAGATTACTCCGACGCGGCTTACTTGCGTGCATCGTGCCCTGATATCGCCACGGCCAGCACCTTTGGCACTCGCGCGTTCTTTTTCGGACAAAGCAACGTGATCAGCTATGGGGGACAACGGGTGGAGCGGATTTTCCTGCGAGGCGCGGAGCCGCAATTGTCCGAAGCGATTCCGGCCTACACGGTGGACCAGGGGCGCTTCATATCGCGCTACGATGAAGACCACGCCCGCAACGTCGTGGTGCTAGGAACTGACATCTCCGACTCACTTTTTCCCTACGTCGATCCGATCGGCAAGATGGTTCATCTGAATGGCGAGCTCTACGAAGTGATCGGGATCTTCGAAAAGGATTCGGGTTTCTTCAGCGCCGGCGGTGTGAATCAGTTTGCCATGATTCCCTTGAGCAACTTTCACAAGAACTATCCCGACTCCAAAGAGATTGCAATCGCATTTACGGTGCCCAAGGACGGCGACATTCAAAAGGCCAAGGATCAAGTGACCGAAGCATTGCGCCGGCGCCGGCATGTTCCGTTCAATGCTCCGGACGATTTTGAGCTCATCTCGCCGGACTTCATCACCAGTTTGTGGAACCAACTCACGGGAGCTTTGGTAATCCTGACCGGAATCATAAGTTCAGTGGGACTGCTGGTGGGCGGCATCGGCGTTATGAACATCATGCTGATCTCAGTTACCGAGCGAACCAGCGAGATCGGCGTGCGGAAGGCCATAGGAGCGCGCCGCGCCGACATCCGGTTGCAATTTCTCATGGAAGCCACCACGCTTTCGTGTACCGGGGGCGCGATCGGAATCGCGCTGGGAGCGATCATCGCATTTACGATTCGCCATCTCATTCCATCTATCCCGGCGACGCTGTCTTTGCTGTGGGTTGCGCTCGGCGTCGGCATCTCGCTCGCGGTGGGCGTCTTTTTCGGCTACTATCCCGCCAATCGCGCGGCGAATCTGGATCCCATCGTGGCCTTGCGGTATGAATAGACGCTTTGCGATATGAATAGACGTCACTTTGTCTGGAAGCTTCGGGACCGTGAGCTGCTAACCGGCGAGCGAACCTTGATCATGGGCGTGCTCAACGTCACACCTGATTCCTTCTCCGACGGCGGCAAGTATCTGGAGCCGGATCTAGCTTTTGCCCGCGCCATTGAGTTAGAGGAGCAGGGCGCGGACATCATCGACATTGGAGCGGAGTCCACGCGGCCGGGCGCCGAACGAGTTTCAGAAGCGGAAGAACTGCGTCGTCTGGTGCCAGTTTTGAAACGGCTGCACGGGAAACTGGCTATTCCGATTTCGGTGGATACCTATAAATCCGCAGTGGCGGAAAAAGCTCTGGAGCATGGCGCCGAAATTGTTAACGATCCCTCCGGGCTCACGTTCGATGCACAACTCGCACGCGTGGCCGCAAATCACGACGCCGCCCTGATCATAAACCACATGCGCGGAACTCCGGAGACTTGGGCCAAGCTTCCTCCGCTCAAAGATGTCATCGGAGCCATCCGGCACGATCTGGACGCGGCGGTGCATCGCGCCGTGCGGTCGGGCGTAGATCGCACGCGGATCGCAATAGACCCGGGCCTTGGCTTCGGAAAACGCAGGGAGCAGAATGCCGAGATTCTGGCGCGCCTCGACGAGCTCGCCGCTCTGGAGTTCGCGATTATGGTGGGCCCATCCCGCAAGTCGTTTCTGCCGCAGACAGCGGAAAGGCCGGCCGATTCCTTGCTTCAATGCGCCACCGCGGCGGCAGTGACGGCGGCAATTCTCGGTGGCGCTCATATCGTGCGCGTCCACGATGTCGCGGAGATGAAACCAGTGGTCGAAGTGGCGGATCAGATTCTCAGCTACGCTGGCACTTCGGACAGTAGTGCGTCCCACGCTGCCCCACCAAGATCCGGCGGATCACCGAGCCGCAGGTAGGGCACGGATCTCCGGCACGTCCGTAAACCTGGTGCTGCAATTGGAAGCTGCCCTTTTGGCCGTCGGCATCTACGTAATCCGAAATAGATGAACCTTTGAGGCGAATGGCGGTGGAGAGGATGTCGATCATGGCCCGGTGCAGCCGCCGGGCGCGGGCCGGGCTAAGGGTGGACGCGATCGCGCGCGGGTGAATGCGCGCTTCGAACAGCGCTTCGTCGGTGTATATGTTTCCCATGCCCCGCAAGA
>DATMMD010000078.1:0-49298 GCA_035569875.1 Bryobacteraceae bacterium | reverse complement strand
GGGGCATGGCTTTTTCGCGTGGCTCATAATGCTGCGATCGATGCGGTGCGCCGCAATCGGCTGCTCAATGATAAGAGCGAAGCCATCGTCCGCGAGCTGTCCCTATCGGCGTCCGCTCCCGCAGATAATCCCGATCTAGAGGAACAGCTCCGCGATGACGAGCTGCGCATGATCTTCATGTGCTGCCATCCGGACATTTCCCAGGAATCGAGTGTGGCGTTAAGCCTGAAGACCGTCGGCGGATTCAGTGTACGGGAAATAGCGCGCGCCTTTCTGGCGGAGGATGCCGCCATTGCGCAGCGGCTGGTCCGCGCCAAGAGCCAGATCCGGGAGCGGCGCTTGACGCTCGACATGCCTCGGGGAGGCGAGCTTAAGGACCGGCTGGCATCCGTGCTGGACGTGATTTATTTCATGTTCAATGAAGGCTACACGGCGCACGAAGGCCAGGACCTGATCCGCCGGGATCTTTGCTCCGAAGCGCTGCGGCTGGGTTGCCTGGTGGCGGCTTCGTCGATCGCAATACCCAGCGTTCACGCGCTGGTGGCCTTGATGGCCTTTCAGGTGTCGCGCCTGGCAGCTCGCGTTGACGAAGCCGGCGATCTGGTGCCGTTCGAATTTCAGGATCATAAGCTCTGGGATCAGCACTTGATCGGCTTGGGGTTCCATCACTTCGATCAATCGATGGCGGGCGATGAGATCTCTGAATACCATGTACAGGCGGCCATCGCGGCCACCTACGCCCGCGCGCCGGAGTGGCATGCCGTCGATTGGCCCATGATCCTCGGCTTATACGATCAGTTCCTCGCGATCAACCCTTCTCCGGTGGTCGTGCTGAATCGGGCGGTGGTCGTCGGCAAGGTGCAGGGGCCGGAGGAGGCTTTAGCGGTTATCGCGCCGCTCGAGAACAATTCGAAGCTACGCAGTTACTACCTGCTACCCGCCGTGCGCGGACATCTGCTTCTGGAGCTGGGGCGGAACAACGAAGCGGCGGCTTGCTTTAGCGCGGCCCTGGAGCGTCCTTGTTCTGAGCCGGAGCGGCGATTCTTGCGGCGTAAACTTGCGGACTGCGAGCGCGCTACAATTCTTGGTCAGATTAGCTAGGTTAGCCCCAGGAGGCATCATGAAACATCCAAGTCGATTGAGATTTAAGATCACCGGAGCCCTAATCGCTATCAGCGCAATCGCGCTAGCCGCAACTACCGAACCGAATGCCCAGCCCAATCCTTATCGAACGATCGAGAACTGGGCCAAGCTTCCCGAAGGCCGGACCTGGGGATCGGCGGCCGGGGTCGACCTCGATTCGCACGGCCATATCTGGGTGGCGGAGCGGTGCGGTGCGAATTCCTGCGCCGGAAAAACGGACGATCCAATCTTGGAATTCGACGCGTCGGGCAAACTGCTGAAGAGTTTTGGCGGCGGGATGTTCATCTTCCCGCACGGCCTTTATGTGGATAGGGACAACAACGTTTGGGTGACTGACGGCCAGGGTAAAGACGGGAAAGGGCACCAGGTTTTCAAGTTCAGTCCGGATGGAAAGGTCTTGATGACGCTCGGCAAGGCGGGCGTTACGGGCGATGGACCGGACACTTTCAATGCCCCGTCAGCCGTCGTGGTGGCTCCGAGCGGCGATATTTTTGTTGCCGACGGACATGGCGGCAACACGAACGCGCGAATCGTGAAGTTCGACAAGAATGGCAAATTTATCAAGACATGGGGCATGAAAGGCGCGGGCGAAGGCGAGCTCAATGTACCACACGCTCTCGCGTTCGATTCGAAAGGAAGGCTGTTCGTCGCCGACCGCGGCAACAATCGAATCCAGATCTTCGACCAGGACGGCAAGTTCCTCGAAGTGTGGACACAGTTCAGCCGGCCGAGCGGAGTTTTCATCGATAAGAAGGACGTCATGTATGTAGCTGATTCGGAGTCGAACGACAGCAATCACCCGGGCTGGAAGCGGGGTATGAGGATTGGTAGTGCTAAAGATGGTTCGGTGACTGCATTCATTCCTGATCCACAACAGCCGGCGCCCCGCAACACCAGCGCCGCGGAAGGTGTCGCGGCAGATTCCAAAGGCGTAATTTATGGGGCCGAAGTGGGTCCGAAAGACTTGAAGAAATACGTCAAGAAATAGGCGCGAGCGGCCTGCCGCAGAGCGCTTCCAATATGTCAATCGGCGCGTGCTGACGTGCCGCCAGGGACTCGCGGCGCACGATCACCGTCTGCTCCAAGGCGTGTTGGCCCGATAGGACGGCGTGGGGAACGATGTCGGTAAAGACCATCCAGGTCGAGTCAGGTGGGAACTCGAAGCGATATTTCGCGCAGTCCCGCTGATACTCGCTGTTGAACTTCAAGTAATCATGGAAACCGAGCATAAAGCGGTCGTAGGCCGAACGGTCGGCGATTGGCAGACCGGCGGCGCGCAGAAGCTTGCTCGGCCATGAACTTCCCGGCTGTTTGGCGAATTCCGGTAGTCCGGCGTCCATAGCATAGCGCCGCGCTAGTGGTTCGAACGGGTCGGAAGTGAGCCATATGCGTGGCTTCGTTTTGTTGATGTTGGTGAACACTCGCAGAATTAAGTCACCTTTGGTAGGTCGAGTGGGAAAGGCATCCACGTGCAGCAGGTCGTTGCGCTTCTTAGTCGGCAGATCACGACCCTCTTCCTCTTGTGGGCGAAAACTTGCGAAATCGACCTTGCAGCCTTCCATGTAGCGCGGCAGAAGCGATCGGAGCAGCTCAAGCGACCGTTGAGAATAAGCTCGCAACACCTCCCGCAGCTTCTCTGAATCGTGCGCCATGGATTTATCGAAGCCCGTCACTTTGTCCGATGCAGGGCGATACGCAATGTTTTTGTGGAGGCTGCCGCCAGTCAGGCTGGCGCCGCGTAGCACCTCGCGCTCGTCTTCAGATAGGGGGAACGGCGTGCGAGGAAAGAACAGGATGTTGCCCCGTTCGAGCTGCAGGTAGTGATCTTCGCGCGGTTGAACCTCGCTCACCGTTATGAGTTCCATGGCCTATACGTGTCCGTCCAAATGCGGCACAATTAAGTTTAATGCCCACCGCGGATACAAGCCAGTGAAAGTTTCCCTATTCGTGACCTGCGTTGTCGATCAGGTCTTCCCCCAGGTTGGAATCGCGATGGCCGAAGTGCTCGAGCGCTTGGGCTACGAGGTCGATTTCCCGCATGATCAAACCTGCTGCGGCCAGCCTGCATTCAACAGCGGCTATCCAGAAGAAGCGCGAACTGTGGCGCGGCACTTCCTCAACGTCTTTCGCGATTCTGAATATGTCATAGTGCCTTCGGGCTCGTGTACCTCGATGATCACGCACCACTACGAAGAGATCTTCAAGGACGATTCGAGACGGCTTGAGGAAGCTCACAAGGTCGCGCCGCGCGTATGGGAGTTTTCCAGGTTTCTGCTTGAAGTAGCCAAGGCCGAGGATGTCGGCGCGCGCTATGACGGCGTCGTCACCTATCACGATAGCTGCCACGCACTGCGAGAGCTGCGCATCAAGAACGGTCCGCGTAGGCTGCTAGCAAAGGTTGATGGTCTGACGTTGCGCGAGATGGACGCGGCGGAAGAATGCTGCGGATTCGGTGGAACGTTCTCGGTCAAGTTTCCAGAAGTCTCAGGCGCGATGGCGCGCACCAAGATCGATTCCATACGCAAAACCGAGGCTAGCGCGGTGGTCTCGATAGATTCCAGTTGCCTGATGCAGCTCCAGGGTGTGATCAATCGGGCGGGTCTCCCTATCCGCACATTGCATCTGGCTGAGGTCCTGGCGTCCCGATAAAACTAAATGACAGGCGAGCCTTCAGAAACCATCAAACAGACGCTCGACGATCCGAGGCTGCAGCTTGCCATCTACACTGCTAGCGGACGGCTCATGGATCACCGCGCCACGGCCGTCGCTGCCGGCGTACTGCCGGAATACCAGGATCTTCGCACCCAGGCAAACCTGATCAAAAAGCACACCATCGAGAATCTCGATTACTATCTCGAGCAGCTTGAAGCCAACGTGTCGGCGCACGGCGGGCAGGTGATCTTTTGCAAGGATGGCGAGGAGGTCGCTGATTTCGTACTTGGACTGGCCAAGAAGAACGACGCCCGGCTGATTGTGAAATCGAAATCGATGACTAGCGAGGAGATTCACTTCAACGAGCGGCTCGAGCATCATCACCTCGAAGCGGTGGAAACCGATCTGGGCGAATACATTCTCCAGCTCGCGCATCAGCGGCCCTATCACATCGTCGCGCCGGCGTTACATATGACTCGCTATGACGTCGCGGATGTGTTTACCAAGCGGCTGGGCGTTGAGAAAGAAGTAGTTCCTGAAAACCAGACCAAGATAGCGCGGGCAGTGCTGCGCGAGAAATTTCTACAAGCCGACATCGGCGTTACAGGCGCAAATTTCCTGATTGCAGATTCGGGCGCTGTCGTGGTGGTCGAGAATGAGGGCAACGCGCGGCTGAGCTCATCGACGCCGAAGATTCACATTGCGGTGGCGGGCATCGAGAAACTCATCCCGCGAGCGCAGGATCTGGCGGTATTTCTGGATCTTCTGGGACGCAGCGCGACCGGGCAGCCACTGACGGTCTACACTTCATTTCTATCCGGACCTCGTCGCGGCGAGGAGGTCGACGGACCGGACGAGTTCTATCTGGTTCTTCTCGACAACGGCCGTACCAAGCTACTCACCGATCCTGAGAAGCGCCAATCGCTGTACTGCATTCGCTGCGGGGCGTGCCTCAATCATTGCCCGGTCTACCGCAAGATCGGCGGACACAATTATCCGTGGGTTTACTCCGGCCCAATCGGCGCGATTATCACGCCGCAGTTTCATTCGATCACCGAAGATGGGTGGCTTCCGTTTGCGTCGAGTTTGTGCGGCGCCTGCGCCGAGGTTTGTCCGGTGAAGATTGAAATTCCAAAGCTGTTGTTGAAGCTGCGGTCGGAAGTTACAGAGGCGAAGCGTCGGCAAGGCGCGGGCGGCCTGGAACGACTGGCGTTCCAGATGTTCGCGTGGGTGATGGCACACCCGAAAATCTACTTGCTGGCTGGACGCATAGGTGCGATACTGGCGCCGCTTGTACCGCCTGTTGGTCCATTGAAGAAATGGGCCAGCCAGCGGACTCTGCCGCTTCCGGCGAAGCAGAGCTTTCACCAATTGTGGGCTGCGAGGAAGCGCCAGTGACATCGCGCGATCAGATTCTCGGAGACATAAGAACAGCGTTGGGCCGGAGCACAGGCCAGAAACCCGCGCCACTTTCCGCGCCATTGTTGCGAGGACCGCGATTCAACCGCGACCTTTACGTTCAGACTTTCGTTCAACGGTTCGAAAAGCTCGGCGGAAAGGCATTCGTCGTGCCGGACGCCGCCGCAGTCATACCGCAGCTCGCGTCGCTGTTGGATGGAAAACGCGTGGTTGCCTCCAACGCTCCGTTTCTGAAAACTTGCGGCATCACAGGTCTAACACAAGTGGAATCCGGATTCACCGATCGCGATGCGCTGCGCGATGCCTGCGCCGCGGCAGATATCGGAATCACCAGCGCCGACTACGCTCTGGCCGAGACAGGAACACTCGTCATGTTATCGAGCAGACAAGAGGCGCGTCTGATTTCGCTACTACCGCCGGTGCATGTGGCCATCGTCCCGCGCTCGCGCATCCTCGCCAATCTCGACGAATTATTAAGGGTGCTTCCTAAACCGGCTGAGCAATCGAGCTCAATGGTGTTGATCACAGGACCCAGCCGCACGGCCGATATCGAGCAGATCTTGGTGCGCGGCGTTCATGGCCCTGGCGAAATTTATGCGGTCATCGTCGAGAATTAGCGGACGCTCATTCAATCTGTAGAGGGTCGCATAGGGATGCGAATGAGTACGTATCCGAGGGCTGCGAACCCGATCAGCGATAGCCATCCGCCCCAAGCCGGATAAAATCCGAAGGTACCGATGGCCGGCAATCCGGCAAGAAAGACTACTGCCAGCAGGATTCCAACAATCGCTTCACCGGCGATCAGTCCAGACGCAAGCAGCGTGCCTTTCTCATCGATCTGAAGCTTCTCTTCGGCGCTGCGCTCTTGCGATATTCGATCGACGATCCATTTAATAAAGCCACCGACAAAGATCGCCGACGACGTATCGAACGGCAGATACATTCCCACGGCAACCAACATGGGCGAGCGGGCTCCGAACAGAAGCAGCGCAACGCCGAAGGCAGCTCCGATTCCGAGCAAGCCCCAGGCCATCTGTCCGCCGACGATCCCTTTTGCCAACTGTGCCATCAGACCGGCTTGCGGCGCAGGCAGCGCGCGCCCGCCGATTCCGCCGGTGCTCAGGTTAGCCTCGTGCAGCGCGATTATCGGGCCCATGAGAAAAAACGCGAGCAAGATCACCGAAATGATTTCCACCAACTCCATCTTCCAAGGAGTTCCACCGAGCAGATGACCGGCCTTCAAATCCTGAATCAGCGATCCCGACACCGAGCAAGCGACACAAACGACCGCTGCGACTCCCAGCACAGCAGCGACTCCGGATAATCCCGTGACGCCGATCGTCACCATGACCAGCGCCGCGATAATCAGCGCCGCGAGCGTCAGACCGGACAATGGCTGATTGGAGCTGCCGACCAAGCCGACCAGGTAGCCGCCGATTGCCGATAGCAGGAATCCGGTGACGGTCATGATGATTGCGGCGACAATGGCCGAGCCCAGCCCGTGGGTGAAGTAGTAATAGATGGCGGTAATCGGGATCAGCAGCACCGCGGTCGACAGAACTACCCAGCGCGACGGAATATCCTGCTCAGTGCGATCGACCGCTTTGCCTTCGTGAGCCGCGGCGGTCGAGACGGTAAAGATCCCGCGCAATGAACTGATCAGCGATTCACGCATGGAGAACATAGTGCTGACGGCGCCCACCAGCATGGTCCCGACTGCGATCGGACGGACGACGTTGTACCAGATCGAGTAGGCCGCGATGGAGGGATCGTTCGTCCCGATGCGTCGTGGAAGATCTGGGTCAAAGAAGAGCAGCAGTGGAATCAGAATCCACCAGGCGATCACTCCACCGGCGACGTTGATACAAGCCAGTTGAGGCCCGATGATGTAACCGATTCCGATCAGCGCAGGTGAGAGGCTAGGCGTGGACCAGGGAATGCCGCCGAAATGCGTGACATTGCCGATCGGCTGTTTTTCATAATTAAAGTGCTGGATGACGGATTTCGGAAACGCAAGGAAGCCCTCGGAATATTCGCGGAAAATTTGGAGGCCGTTCTCCGACTTGAGAATCTGGATCAACCCGCCGAATCCCATCGCTCCGAAAATGTAGCGGGGCGCTTTTGTAGCGCTGGCTTCGCCGGCCTTCACAATCTCGTAACTGGCTACACTTTCGGGCCAGGGCAGCGGCGCATCGACGCACAGCGGGCGGCGCAGCACGATGATGAAGAAGACGCCGATCAGACCGCCTACCAAGAGCACCAGCGTGGCCTCCCAATAGTGCGATCGCAAATCGCTCCAAAGCCGCTTGCCATCCAGTTCCACCATCATGAATGCCGGGATGGTGAAAATGGCGCCGGCGACCAGAGCCTCGCCGACCGAGGCCGCTGTACGCGTGATGTTTTGTTCCAGGATGCCGCCGCGAAAAGCGGGTATGCGGAAGAGCGCCATCGCGATCACTGCGGCGGGGATGGTAGCAGCGACGGTTTGACCAGCGCGCATTCCGAGGTAGGCGTTGGCTGCGCCGAAAACAAAAGCCAGAAAAATTCCGAGTCCGACCGCTTTGACGGTCATCTCGGGAGGGGATTGCTGCGCGCCGTTCTGCACTAAAGCATGTTAACGCACGCCACGTATGCGGTCGTTAATAGTCGCCGCGGCCGCCTCTACCACCTCCGCCGCGTCCACCGCGATCACCCCGGTCGCCGCGACCACCACCGCCGCCACCGCCTTCGCGCATCGGTCGGGCTTCATTCACCACCAACGCCCGGCCCATGAACTCTTTGCCGTTGCAGTATTGGACGGCGCGCTCCGCTGCGGCGTCGTCAGAGAACTCGGCGAACCCAAAGCCGCGCGCTTGACCGGTGAATTTGTCGCGAATAATTTGGACGGAATCGGCATGAACCGCCGCCTGTGAAAAAAAGTCCTGTAGCTCCGCCTCGCTGGCCTGATAGGGAAGGTTGCCAATAAACAGTTTCTTCACTGAAGCTCCTTTGTTTGATGCCTAACAGCCGATTGCTTTGCCTCCAAGTTTGGACCGAAATAGGGTCCGAGTCAATCACTTTTTGGGTGGCCGTGTAGATGCTCCAGGCTCGATCATAACAGCGTTCACAGGAGTGTAAACGCCGCAAGGAAGAGTGCGTGCGCTACGGGATTCGGCTATGGATGTGGTCCTTGATCCAATGTTCATCCCACCACTCAACTGGATTTACTTGCAATCCATCGATTTGCATGGAGAAGTGTAGATGATCGCCGCCCGCCAGGCCCGTAGAACCTGTTTTGCCCATGGTCTGGCCGCGCTTTACCAGGTCGCCTTCCTTCACGCCGAATTCGCTGAGGTGGCCATAGATCGATTGCAGACCGTAGCCGTGATCCACGACGATGCAGTTGCCGTAGATGCCGAGCAGCGCGGCCCAAACCACCTTGCCGTCATTGGAGGCCACGACCGGCGTATGTTGCGACACGGCCAGATCGAAACCGAGGTGCACCTGCTTGTCAATTTTCTTTCCTTTATAGACGTAGGTGCGGACATCGGCGAATTCTGATTCCACTTTGGAGTTGGCGAGTTGAAGGAAGGGCTCGCTCCAGAGGAACCTCTCCGCCGTCTTGAATCGCAGATTCGCCAGCGTGGCGTTGTTCTCACGGCGCATTTCGCTATTGATTCTGAGGAAGCGCGTGACGAGATCGCCGGAGCCGTTGGGATCGATCTGATTCACGACTTTGTTGAGAAACTGGTCGTCGATTGGCAGATCTCGGGCGCGAAATTTCTTGGGGAACACTTTGAACCAGAAGTGCGCCGTGGATTCGGTTCCTGCCAGATTCCTCGCGTAAACAAGTGGCTCAGTGCCCGCCGGCGTATCCCACGAAAAGACGAACAGAGAAAAGCGTTCGCCGGAGCCGCCGGGTTTGGGGAAACTGCGGAAGGTCTGATTGCCGACGCGAACGCCGGCCTCGGTCCAGGAACCGGAAGGCGTGAAGCTCACCAGTTCAGATCCACCTTGATTGATGTAATGTTGCAGGCCATCGGCAGTCACCGAGGGCGGACGCAGGATGACGTCGACGTCGATCGAAGTTGCATCCACGGAGCCGCGCAGATCGTTCGATTGGGTTTCGATGACGAGCCGCGCTTTCCCTTCCTTGAGGTCCGGCGCCTGATTCTTGCCCACGCTGAAATGCAAGTCTTCCGCCGGACGGTGCATCCACCAGAAGGTGAGGCGATTGGCAGGATGATTCGCCTCGAGAAGCGTCTTGCTCGTGCCATTTTGCTCGATCCTGGCCGTAAACCTGCGTAGGCCGTGGGGATTCCCGATATGCACGGTTACGGGCGTCGCAGCGCCGATGGCTTGGGGTGGCGAAACAAAAGCCAGAGACGAATGTGCGGAGTTCAGAAAGAGGAACAAAGGGATGGCGATCAGGATAAGGATGATCGCGGCGGCGATAAGTCCTTTGATCATTTTTGATGATAGCTCGTTGTGATAGCCTCTTGGATTATCCTCCAGAAATCTTATGATGAGCCATCGACTATTTGTTATTGGACTTTTTGCAGCACTGCTTCCGGGGGCGCGCGGACAGACAGCCGATCCGGCCACACGCGAGCTGATCGAGCGGTTGCTGAACCGCATCGACGGCTTGGAGAAACGCGTTGCGGAGCTGGAAAAGGGAGGCACGACCGCGCTGGCGACTAATCGGGCGGCTCCAACTCCTGTGTCTCCGCCGGTAGCTGCCGTGTCGCCGCCAGCTCCCTCTCCAACGCAGGCGCCCTCGCAGTCTCCCGCCGAAGCGATGCACATGTCGCATGACCAGCCGCCCGTGCCGCTGGCGCAGTCCGAAGGAACGCAACCGGTTTATCCCTCACTCAAGATTGCCGGCTTCGGCGACATCGATTACTCCGCGACGGATTTTCATGGAACTTCCAGCGGGTTTGGCGCGCAAACCCTGGTTCAACCGCACAGCGGATTCGAGGAAGGCCAGTTCACACTGCATTTGAGCTCTGCGTTATCTCCCAAGGTAACTTTCTTCGGCGAGCTTACGTTGACGGCCCGCAGCGACGCCGGCACGGGAACGCCGGCAGCCCCCGGATTCAACGCCGAGGTCGAACGGGTCATCATCCGTTACGACCTCAACGACTACTTCAAGCTCTCATTCGGCCGCTATCACACGCCCATCAACTACTGGAATACCGCGTTCCATCACGGCCAGTGGCTGCAGACCACTATCAGCCGGCCAGAGATGACCCAGTTCGGCGGCAGTTTCATTCCGGTGCACTTCGTTGGTACCCTCGTAGAGGGCGCCGTTCCGGCCAGTGGTTTGAATCTCAACTACAATTTTGGACTGGGCAACGGTCGCGGGCAAGTGATTAGCCGTCCGGGCGATTTCGGAGACGTAAACAACAATCGCGCCTGGCTCGGCAACTTCTTCGTCAAGCCGGACAAGTTATATGGACTGCAAGTGGGCGGCTCAGTGTATCACGATGAGTTGAATCCGCTGATTGCGCCGGCCGCGCGCGAATGGATACAGTCGGCTCACATTGTGTGGCAGAAGGAGACGCCCGAGTTCATCGCCGAGTTTGCGAATGTGACGCACGAGCCGATCAAGGGCGGGGTGACGTCCAACAGCCAGGCATTTTATGTTCAGACCGCCTACCGGCTGCCGTTTGGACAGAAGTTGTGGAAGCCGTATTTCCGGTTCGAGTCTATTCATGTGCCCAAGTCGGATCCGATCTTCACTCCACTAGTGCCGACTTTTTCCGGATCGACGATCGGATTGCGCTATGACATATCCAGCTTTGCGGCATTCAAGTGGGAGTACAGGCACTATGATCTCCGCAGCCGGCCGGCCATCAATGGGGTATTCGTCCAAACGAGTTTCACGTTCTAGCGAACTATGAAAAGGCTGAGAACACATTACCTGGGCGGCGCGGTCTTGCTGATGGCGCTGTGCTGGAATGGATTTTCGACCACTGCGGCGGGCGCTGATAGTGACATCGCGATTGTGGTCCGCCCGGATGTGCCGGTAGAGAACCTCACCTTCGCCGAGCTTCGCAGGCTGATGTTGGGCGACCGGCAGTTCTGGACGTCGAATTTGCGGGTGACGCTGCTGGTGCGTGCTCCGGGCGCGCGCGAACGCGAGGTGGTACTGAAGACGGTTTATCAAATGTCGGAGGCTCAGTTCCGGCAATATTGGATCGCCAAGGTGTTCCGCGCCGAGGCGGCCAGCGGTCCGAAGATAGTCTACTCGAACGAGATGGCGGAGGAGCTAACGGCGGCCATGCCGGGCGCGGTCGCTTTTGTGGAAGCGCCGCAGGTTCCAAAAGGGCTCAAAGTTCTGAAGGTAAACGGCCTGCTTCCGGGGGACAAAGGGTATCCTCTCCGGTAATTTGAATTTGCGCTAATGAGTATGACACCACAGTCATCGTCCAAAGCCGGGTTGGTGGGGCAAACGGTTTCGCATTACCGTATCGTTTCCGTCCTTGGTAAAGGCGGGATGGGTGTCGTTTATAAAGCCGAAGACACGCGTCTGGGCCGCGCGGTTGCTTTGAAATTCGTACCCGAAGAATTGGCCACCGATCGGCTGGCGTTGGAGCGATTTCAACGGGAGGCGCGAGCTGTTTCGGCGTTGAATCATCCGAACATTTGCACGCTTTACGATTTGGGCGATTGGAATGGCAAACCCTTTCTGGTGATGGAGTGCCTGGAAGGCCGCACTCTCAAGGATCGGATTGCGGCCAAGCCGCTGCCGCTGGACGACTTGGTGGAACTGGCGACTCAGATTGCGGATGCCCTGGATGTGGCGCACACGCAGGGAATCGTGCATCGCGACATCAAACCAGCCAACATCTTTGTCAACACGCGCGGCCAGGCGAAAATAATGGACTTCGGACTGGCCAAAGTGACAGCCGGACGCGCCCCGGAATCGGGCACTGACTCTTCGGAGACCACGACGGAACGCGACGAGCTGATCACCAGTCCCGGGTCGACGTTAGGGACAGTGGCGTACATGTCGCCCGAGCAAGCACGCGGCGAAGATTTGGATGCGCGTACAGATTTGTTCTCATTCGGTGTAGTGCTGTATGAGATGGCTACCGGCGTATCGCCCTTTGTCGGGAACACGACGGCGCTTACATTCGTCGCGATCCTGCATAACGCGCCTGTATCGCCCACGCGTTTGCGGCCTGAACTGCCGGACGAACTAGGGCGGATTATCCTCAAAGCGCTCGAGAAGAACCGCGATATGCGGTATCAAACGGCATCCGATATCCGGGCCGACCTGAAGCGATTACGTCGCGATTCGGACTCAATCCGCATCTCCAGCTCGATGCTCGAAAGCTTGCCGCCTGGCACAGCACCCATGAGCGTAGCGCCCGTGAGCGATCGGCCGTCAAGCCAGCAGCCCAAGATCGACTCGACGCCCAGCCAGCCTAGTGCATCCAGCGCCGAATACATAGTTTCGGGGCTGATGCGCCACCGCCGCCTCATCGCTCTTGCTCTAGCTTTCGTCGCAATCGCTACAGCGGCGATCATCTATTGGATTTTGCATGAGAAACCGCTGGACTCGCTCGCGGTGCTGCCATTCGTGAACGTGGGCGGCAATCCCGGGACTGAATATCTGAGCGATGGCATCACGGAGAGCATCATCAACAATCTCTCGCAATTACCCAAAATGTCAGTGCGATCTTTTAGTTCGGTGGCGCGCTTCAAGAATAAGGATGTGGATCCGCAGGAGGCCGGGCGCGCATTGAAGGTGCAGGCCGTCCTTACCGGCAGGCTGGTTCATCATGGCGACCAAGTGGCGATCAATACCGAACTGGTGGAGGTTCGGGACAACCGTCAGATCTGGGGTGGGCAATACAATCCGAAAGTGTCCGACACTTTGGCAATCCAGGAACAGATCTCGCGAGAGATTTCGGACAAGTTGCGCCTCCAGCTCAGTGGCGACGACAAACGCAAAATGACTCGTGGCGCCACCGAGGACCGGGCTGCCTATCAACTTTATTTACAGGGCCGCTATCAATGGAATAAGCAAACGCTGGAGGGTCTCGAGGCCAGCATCGATTATCTTCAGCAAGCAGTTCAGAAAGATCCACGCTATGCCCTGGCGTACGCCGGACAGGCGGATTCCTATGCCCAACTCGCCGATTTCAACGTCCTTCCGACGCGCGAGGTGCTGCCCAAAGTAAAAAGTGCTGCCGCGAAATCGCTTGAATTGGATGAGGCAGGCGCCGAAGCCCATACGTCGCTGGCTTGGGCCCGATTTCACGAGTGGGATTGGGCGGGGGCGGAGAAAGAATTCAAGCGGGCCATCGAGCTGAACCCGAGTTATCCGACGGCGCACTCCTGGTACGGAGAATACCTGATGGTTCAGGGACGTTTCGATGAGGCGTTGGCGGAAATGAACCGCGCGTCCGAGCTAAACCCGCTGTCGCCGTCCTTGAATTTGGCCCTCGGATATCGTTTCTATTACGCGCACCAATATCCGGAGGCGATAGCTCAGATTCAAAAGACGCTGGCGATGGACGCGAATTTCGTACCGGCCCATGTATACCTGGGCCGCGCGTATGCGCAAAAAGGAACGTATCCCGAAGCGATTGCCGAAATGCGAAAAGCGCTGGAACTTTCCGAAGGCGACACCAATGAGCTGGCGGCCTTAGGACATGCGTATGCGGTCGCGCACCAAGAAGGCGAGGCTAAGAAAATCCTGGATCAGTTGAAGGAACGGTCACAGCAGACCTATGTACAGCCTAGTTTGATCGCCGTGATCCATGTCGGACTAGGTGACAAGAACCAGGCCTTCGACTGGCTCCAGAAGGCCTTTGAGGACCGATCGGCTGGATTGTTGTATCTGAAAGTCGACCCGGCGTTTGATAGCGTGCGGTCCGATCCAAGGTTCATAGATTTGTTGCACCGGGTTGGATTGAACTAACGCCTTCGGCAATTCGTACAGTTTCTTATGACTGACCTTCGATTTGCCGGGCGGATGTTGCGAAAAAATTGGGTTTTCTACGGGATTGCCATCGCGACGCTAGCGCTTGGAATCGGCGCCAACACGGCGATCTTCAGCGTTGTGGATGGCGTGATTCTGCGGCCCCTGGCGTACCGGGAATCACAACGTCTGGTCGTGATTCACGAGGTAGTCCCAAAGTTCAGCAATATCGCTCCGATGATCCCGGTGAACGCCATGCATTTTCTGGAGTGGCGGAAGACGGCGCATTCTTTCTCGGAAATGGCACTGATCGGCGGAATGACTCTCAATCTGACGGGTTCCGGCGAGCCGGAGCGCATTCCGGCGGCCCGCGTTTCACCAGGTCTTTTCTCGATGCTGGGAGTCCAGGCGCGGCTGGGCCGAACATTTCTCAACGAGGAGGATCAGGCGGCCCGTGACCGCGTAGTAGTTCTGAACGAAAGTCTTTGGAAGCGGCGCTTCGCCGCCGATCCCAACGTGATCGGGCGCAAGGTGATGCTGAATGGGAATCCTTATGAGATCGTCGGTGTTCTTCCAGAGAGCTTCCATTTTCCGAAGCTGAATCAACTTTTCGCTATGACGGTAGCGGAAGAGCAGCCGCAACTGTGGAAGCCCTTTGGCCTGCGCGATGACGAAAAGGATGAGATGGGCGATTTTAACTACGTGTGCATCGCCCGCCTGGGCCCTGGGGTGTCGTCGTCGCAGGCGCTTTCGGAACTGAATGTGGTCCAGAGCAACATCACGGGGCGCATGTCCGAGAAAGTGGAGCTCCGCGCGGCGATGGTACCGCTGCAGGAACAGATCACCGGTCGGGCGCGCAGCGGGCTGCAGTTGATGCTGGCTGCGGTTGGCGCGGTGTTGCTGATCTGTTGCGTGAACATCGCGAATCTGCTGCTGGCGCGCGCGACCACACGGCGCAGGGAAATGGCGATTCGCAGCGCCATCGGTGCCAGCAGCGGCCGGCTGGCTCGGCTGATGCTAGTGGAAAGCCTGCTACTCGCGGGTCTCGGAGGGCTGGCCGGCGTAATGATCGCTTATGCTGCGATTCGAGTGATTCTTGCATCCGCGCCGGTTGATCTTCCCCGCTTGGACGAAATCCACTTAGACGCGCGCGTGCTTCTGTTCACGTTGAGCGTCTCGGTCCTGGCGGGGCTGCTGTTCGGTTTTCTTCCAGCTTGGAGGTTTGCCCATTCCGATCCCCAGGATGCGATGCGATCCGGGGCACGAGGCGCGACGGTTGGAAAGGGCAGCGGGCGGCTTCGTTCCCTGCTGGTGACAGTCGAAGTAGGCTTGAGCGCGATGTGCCTGGTCGCAGGCGGCTTGCTGTTGCACAGTTTTTTCAAACTCCTCGACGTCGACCGCGGCTTTGAAACACAGCGAATAGTCACGGTCAGCCTGAACCTGCCGGGCACTCGCTACCCGGACCTTCAGAAACGAGCGGCCTTTTTACAATCGATGCTCGACCACGTAAGGGTGTTGCCCGGCGTGCTTTCGGCCGGAGTCTCGAACATGCTTCCCCTGGGCGGCGAAGGTGGAAATAACCTGGTAGCTCCGGAGGGATCGAAGGTACCTCTGATGGAGCGGGCGCTCGCGGACATTCGGCAGGTGAGTCCGGATTATTTTCGTACGCTTGGAATTACGTTGCGAGCCGGGCGCTTTTTCGGCGAAGGAGACCGTGGCCACAATGTTGCACTGGTCTCTCCGCTTACGGCTGCGCGCCTTTGGCCTGGACAGAATCCGCTGGGAAAGCGTTTCCAAGTTGGTGGCGACCAATCGCCGCTGAATGAGGTGGTCGGCATTGCCGGCGATGTTCGCGGTGTCAGCTTGAACAAGAACCCGTCGGCGACGGTGTATCTGCCATATTGGCAGCGCAACTTCAATCAGGCTTCTCTGGCGGTAAGAACAGCTATGGATCCTCTGGCCGCTTCGTCGGCCATTCGCAAGGCAATTCGCGAAGTCGATCCCGAGCTTCCCGTGCCGGCATTCCGAACCATGGATGAGATCGTAGCGGAATCGGTAGCTCAGCGGAGGTTTCAGATGGCGCTGGTTCTACTATTCGGGGCGACAGCGCTGCTACTTGCGAGCCTGGGAATCTACGGCGTGGTTTCGTATACAGTTGCGCAGCGCACTAACGAATTGGGAATTCGTATGGCCCTGGGCGCTTCGCGGGCCGGCATCCGGAGACTGGTGCTACGGCAAAGTCTGCCTCCAGTAATGCTGGGCCTGGGCGTCGGAGTGGTCGCCTCGCTGGCGCTTAGCCGCGTCTTGAGCAGCCTGCTGTTTGGCATCGGTCCCGGCGATCCCGTGACGATTTTGGCCGTGATCGGCGTACTTAGCGCCGTGGCAATTGCCGCTGCTTACATTCCAGCGCGCCGAGCGACGCAAGTCGATCCCATCACGGCTCTGCGCTACGAGTGAGCCATGCATTCCTCGCAGGGACAGATCTTGCGTAGATGCTCGTACGAATAGATACCGGTATTGTGGCCGTCGCTCCAATCAATCTTGATCGCATAGTGCCCGACCTGTTCGACATTCAGCATCTTTAGCGTGGGCGTGAACATCTGGAAGGGCGTGGTTTGGGGAGTTGAGTAATCGCTCTTCTGTGGAGCAGTGCCGTGCGCGCCGGTGCAGGTCGCGCACGGGCATTCGTCCCGTAAATAACCGAGGGCGTACTTACTATGATGGCCGTCCTTCCAATCGATTTGAATGCCCTTGGACTTTGAGATCGCGATGTGTTCAGGCTCGGTTTGAATTTCAGTCATACTATCCAACTACTGGGCGCGCTCTATGTCGCGCACTCCGGAAATACGCCGGACGGCGCTGACCACCCGTTCGAGTTGCTTCTTATCCCGTATTTCGGCCGTCACGTCAATCACAGCGCCATCCGCTCCTTGCTTGGCATCCGAGCTCGCTTCCAGGCTACGAATATTGCTCTGCTCGTTGAACAGCACGGACGTGAGTTGGTTCAGCATTCCAGGCCGGTCGTCGGTATAGATCATCAACCTGACGGGGAACGTCTCGGTGGCCGCGCGCGCCCACTCCACGTCAATCTTCCGCTCCACTTCGTACATCAAATTTTGGACATTTGGACAATTCGTGGAATGCACCGCGATTCCTTTGCCGCGTGTTACGTAGCCCACGATGCCTTCCCCGCGAATCGGGTTGCAGCATTTGGCGCGATAGACCAGCAGATCGTCGACGCCCTTGACCTTGATCACCAGATCGCCGGTATCGGTGGTTGAGGGCGCACTCACCGCGGGAGCTGGTTTAGGTGCGTCGGTGAGCGGCAGCTCTACTTGCTCGGGCGCGAGCTTTTGCAGTACCTGCCGCGCGGAAAACTTACCGTAGCCTAACGCCGCATACAGGTCTTCGATCTTGCCGTGTCCGTATTCGCTGGCGACCCGTTCCAGATCCGCCTTCGTGATCTTCCCGAGCTGCACGCTGAGCCGGCGGGCTTCGCGCTCCAGATATTTCTGGCCGATTTCGATAGCTTTGACGCGCTCGGTGGTATTGATGACGTGCTTGATCTTGTTGCGCGCCCGCGACGTTTTTGCCAGCGCCAGCCAGTCTTTGCTCGGCAGATGGCCGGCCTGCGTAAGGATCTCAACCACGTCGCCGTTCTTGAGGTTGTACTTCAGAGGAACGATCCGGCCGTTCACCTTGGCCCCAACGCAAGTGTTGCCCACGTCGCTATGAACGCTGTACGCAAAATCGATGGGCGTGGCGTCGCGCGGCAGAACGATGACCTTGCCCATGGGCGTGAAAGCGTACACTTCCTCCGGATAGAGATCCACTTTGAGAGTGGACATAAATTCCCCGGGATCGTGCATTTCTTTCTGCCACTCCACCAACTGGCGGAGCCAGAGGATGCGCTGGTCTTCCTGGCCAGGCCCCTTCCTGCCCTCTTTGTACTTCCAATGCGCGGCGATGCCCTCTTCGGCCAAGCGATGCATCTCATCGGTGCGGATCTGTACTTCGCAGGAACGCCCGCCCGGTCCGATCACCGAAGTGTGCAGCGATTGATATAGGTTGGGCCGTGGAATGGCAATGAAATCTTTGATACGGCCGGGAATCGGGTGCCACTCGTTGTGGATCACGCCCAGCGCGGCATAGCAGTTCTTCACCGAATCGGTGATGATGCGAAGCGCGAGAAGATCGTAGACCTGATCGATCCCGATCTTCTGCCGCTTCATTTTCTGATACACCGAGTAGGCGCGTTTGATACGGCCTTCCACGCGAGCGGGAATATTCTCGCGTCTAAGGTTGACCTCAACCTCGTGCTTCATCTTGTTCAGGAACTCTTCGTTCTGCTCGTGCTGCGATTCGATTTCGCGGATCAGATCGGCGGATGCTTCGGGCTCGAGGTACTGAAAGGACAGGTCTTCAAGCTCCCCGCGGACTTTCCCCATACCTAGACGATGCGCGATCGGAGCGTAGATTTCGATAGTCTCCTGGGCAATGCGTTCCTGCCGCTCGCGGGGCAAAAACTTGAGCGTGCGCATGTTGTGCAGCCGGTCGGCCAGTTTCACAATGATCACGCGGATGTCGTTCACCATGGCGAGCAACATCTTGCGGACGCTCTCGGCCTGGCGCTCCTCGCGCGAGTACAGATGCAGTTTACTCAGCTTGGTGACGCCGTCCACGCAGCGCGCTACCTCTTCGCCGAAGGTCTTTCGGATCTGATCGAGCGTCACCTTGGTGTCTTCCAGCGTGTCGTGCAGCAAACCAGTTTGGAGACAAACCATATCCATTTGCATGTCGGCCAGAATCAATGTGACATGCAGCGGATGGACCATGTAGGGCTCGCCCGAATCGCGAACCTGGTCTTTGTGGGCTTCCGAGGCCAGCTTGTAAGCCTTTTCAAGCTGCGTGAAGTCGTCCTTAGGACGGAGCAGGCGCACCTTCTCCTCGAGCTGGGCGTACAGTTGCTCGACTAGGCCAGCGGCAGGGACAACGTCTGTGGACACTCTATTTCTAGAGTACTTGGTTTCAGCGAGTTCTCCAATTGTGCCAGCCGCCGACCTGTCACAATGGAAGTAAATGACGGGAAATGAGATACGCCAGAAGTTTCTCGACTACTTCGCGGCGCAAGGTCACAAAATCGTTCGTAGTTCCTCGCTGGTGCCGGCAAACGACCCTACGTTGCTGTTCACCAACGCGGGCATGAACCAGTTCAAGGACATATTCACGGGCGCCGAAAAGCGGGACTACCTGCGTGCCACGACAGCTCAAAAATGCGTGCGAGCTGGTGGTAAACACAACGATCTCGATAATGTCGGCTACACGCGGCGCCATCATACGTTCTTCGAGATGCTGGGCAATTTTTCGTTCGGCGACTATTTCAAGAAAGAAGCCATTGCATTCGCCTGGGATTTGGTCACCAGGGAATTTGGGATGCCGAAGGAACGGTTGTACATTACTGTCTTTCGCGAGGATGACGATGCCGAGCAGCTCTGGCAAAAGTTCGTGCCTAAGGAACGCATCTTCCGTATGGATGAGGCCGACAACTTCTGGCAGATGGGCGACACCGGTCCCTGTGGTCCGTGTTCGGAAATTTATTACGACTTTGGGCCCGAGGCCGGACCGGGCGAGTTCCCCAACAACCCCGGCGAGCGCTTCGTGGAGATTTGGAACTTGGTGTTCATGCAGTTCGACCGGTCCGCGGATGGCAAAATGACACCGCTGCCGAGGCCGTCCATCGATACTGGGATGGGATTGGAGCGAACCGCTTGCGTGCTGCAGGGGAAGCTCTCCAATTACGATACGGACCTGCTGCGGCCAATTATCGATCGCGCGGCCGACCTATTTGGCGTGGCATATGGCGAGAATGAGCGCACCGACGTGGCCCTGCGGATCAATGCCGATCATGTCCGCGCCACTACATTCTTGATACACGATGGCGTCGTGCCTTCCAACGAAGGCCGCGGCTACGTGCTGCGGAAAATCATGCGCCGGGCGATTCGAAATGCCCGTATGATCGGCCGTCAAGAGCCGTATTTATATGAGCTCGCCGGATTCGTCGCCGAGCAAATGAAACCCGGCTATCCCGAGTTGATGGACAGCATCCAGCGCGTCGCTCGCGTGGTGAAGGAGGAAGAGCATCGTTACGCGACCACTTTCCAGTTTGCAGAGAAGGTCTTCGTTGACGAAGCAAAATCGGCGGTTGGCGGCCTCATTCCGGGCGCCGTCGCGTTCAAGCTCTACGACACCTATGGTCTCGCTCTCGATGAACAAGACGAGATGGCCCGCGAGCGGAACCTGACCATCGATCATGAAGGTTTCCAGGCCGAGATGGAAAAGCAGCGCACGCGCGCGCGTGCGAGCTGGCGGGGAGCGGACAAGACCCAGGTTAATCCCGTTTATCAAACCTTGCCCAAAACCGAATTCGTTGGGCGCGACACGCTCGAATCGCCCGCCACAGTGGTTGCGGTGCTTGATCACGAAGTCATCCTTGACCGTACGCCATTTTATGCGGAATCAGGTGGTCAGGTGGGTGATAAGGGAGCTCTGGTCTCATCCGAAACGGGCGGCGTGGTGCTCGTGGATACCGCAATTTCACCCTCTCCCGGAATTACCGTCCATCGCGTGACAGACCCTGGCGCATTGAAGAAGGGCGATAAGGTCATCGCCAAAGTGAGCGACGAATTGCGTCACGCCACCATGCGCAACCATACCGCTACACACCTCCTGCACGCGGCCCTCCGTAAGGTGCTGGGCCCGCACGTCAAGCAGGCCGGTAGCGTGGTCGATCCCGGACGGCTCCGCTTCGACTTTACGCATTACGCCGCCACCGATCCGGAAGAGCTGGCGGAAATAGAAAAGCTTGCCAACGAAGAGATTCTGAAGAATATTGCCGTTAATACGAACATTATGGATCTCGATCAGGCGCTGAATACTGGTGCGATGGCGCTCTTCGGTGAGAAATACGGCGATAAGGTCCGCGTAGTCTCCATTGAAGGCTTCAGCAAAGAACTGTGCGGCGGTACGCATGTGCATCGCACTGGCGACATCGGCCTGTGCAAGATCGTCTACGAAGGCAGCATCTCGGCGGGTGTCCGCCGCCTCGAAGCAATTACTGGCGATGCCATCCTGCACAAGTTCCAAGAGGACGCCCGTCTGGCGCGCGAGGCGCAGGAGAAATTGGCCGAGGAGAAGCGCGTGCTTGAGAAGCGAGTAGAGCAGCTGAAAGAAAAGCTCGCTCGCGCCGAAATCGCCGGTCTCGAAACGAATGTGAAAGACATCAAGGGCGTAAAGGTACTGGCCGCCCAAGTCCCCGGCATGGACCGCGAGCAGTTGCGAAGCATGGTCGATTCCTTGCGGGTCAAGTGGAAGAGCATCGTCGTGGTGCTCGCTTCGTCAGAAGATTCAAATGTCTCGATCGTCTCTGGAGTGACCAAAGATCTCACGTCCAAGGTCCACGCTGGAAAGCTCGCGGGCGCAGTCGCTCAGGCGGTCGGAGGCAAAGGCGGCGGGCGTCCTGACATGGCGGAGGCAGGCGGCAAAGATCCATCCGCGCTGCCAGGCGCGCTGGAGCAAGTCTATACCACCGTGGAAGGGATGCTCTGACGGTGCAGCGGTACGACGCGGTGGTAGTGGGAGCTGGACCCACAGGCTTGGCTTGCGGAATCGAGCTAAAACAGCGTGGCGTCAGCACGGTCCTGATCGACAAGGGCTGTGTGGTGAATTCTATCTACAACTACCCCACCCACATGGTTTTCTTCACTACGCCCGAACTGCTTGAAATCGGCGGCCTGCCAATGACATCGCTCAACGAGAAGCCCGGGCGTACGGAGGCATTGAAATATTACCGGCGCGCCGCTGAGCATTACCAGCTCGACATCCGCCAGTACGAACGCGTCCTCAAGATCGAAGGCGATGACGGCGACTTTCGGGTGCGGACGAGCAAGGCTGAGTACGCCGCGCGCAAGATCATCCTGGCCACCGGCTATTACGATTTACCGAATATGCTCAACGTACCCGGCGAGCAACTCGGCAAGGTGATTCATTACTACAAGGAGCCCCATCCCTTTTACAACCACGACGTGATGGTAGTGGGCGCAAAGAACTCGGCGGCCATTGCGGCACTGGAGCTGCATTGGACCGGGGCGCGGGTCACCATGCTCCACCGGGGCGCTTCGATTTCCGATCGGGTCAAGTACTGGATCAAACCCAATATCGAGAATCGCATCAAAAGCGGAGAAATCCAGGCGTATTTCAAATCGACCTTGCTCGAGATTCAGCCCAAAGCAGTTGTACTCGATACGCCCGACGGGCAAATCACGTTGAAGAATGATTTCGTCTTTGCCATGACCGGATATCGGCCCGATCTTGAATTCCTGGGGTCGCTCGGCATCCGGCTCGATCCGGTGAGCCAGCGCCCGCGCACGAATCCCGATACCCTCGAAAGCGATCGGCCCGGCATCTTCCTGGCCGGCGTGATTGTGGCCGGGATGCACACCAACGAGATTTTCATCGAAAATGGCCGTTTTCATGGCAAAAAGATCGCCGAGGCGATCGCCGAATCCCTCGCCCCCACGCTAATCGGTTAGAATGGGGCTTGGTGACAAAAGGGATTCTCGTGGGCCTGGCGCTCTGCGCCGGGGCGTGGCTGGCGAACTCCGCGACCCCTGATCCGGCCACCATTACCAACAAGAAGAAGACCGCCAAAAAGCGCACGGCCGTCGCCAAGACCGGGGCAAAATCCACATCCAAATCCCGAGGAGTCGCAGGCAAGAAGACGGCGAAGAGAGCTTCACCACCCCGCCAACTCGCCCCTACCAAAGACCGCTATCAACAGATCCAGCAAGCGCTGGCCGGCAAGGGCTACTATGCGGGGGAGCCAAACGGCGTCTGGGGCCCCGACTCGATGGACGCGCTCAAGCGCTTCCAGGCCGACCAATCGCTCCCGCCCGACGGCAAACTGACCTCGCTGTCCCTGATCGCGTTGGGTCTGGGGCCGAAGCGGCTGAGCGCGCAATCCCCGCCGCAGCCGGCTCATAATGACCAGCAACAATGATCGTCGGCGTCCCTAAGGAAATTAAAGACCAGGAAAGACGCGTGGGCTTGGTTCCCAGCGGAGTGACGGCTTTGCGCGAAGCCGGACATCGCGTGCTCGTGGAAACAAATGCGGGCGCCGGAAGCTCGCTTCCGGATAAGGACTATCAGAGCGCGGGCGCGGAGATCCTTTCCGCCGCCGAAATCTGGGCTAAAGCCGATCTGGTGGTCAAGGTAAAGGAGCCGCAGCCATCCGAGTATCAATATTTTCGCCCCGGACTGATCCTGTTCACATACCTGCATCTGGCCCCGCTGCCCGATTTGACTAAAAAGCTGGTCGAGACCAAGGTGAACTCGGTGGCGTACGAGACCATTCGCGAAGCCGATGGATCGCTGCCGCTGCTGACCCCGATGAGCGAAGTGGCCGGTAGAATGGCCGTGCAAGTCGGGGCACAATATTTGGAAGCGCCCAATGGCGGTCGCGGCATTTTGCTGGGCGGCGTGCCGGGCGTCGCGCCCGCGAATGTGTTGATTTTGGGCGGCGGCGTGGTCGGCCACAACTCAGCCAAAATGGCGATCGGGCTAGGCGCGCATGTCACCATCATCGATCGCAATTTGGATCGCTTGCGTGAGCTCGACGATATCTACAGCAGCCAGATCGTGACCCTGGCGTCGAATAGCTTTACCATCCGAGAGACGCTGCACAGCGCTGATCTGGTGGTGGGGGCCGTGCTAATCCCGGGCGCCTCCGCGCCGAAGCTGGTTCGTCGGGAAATGCTGCGAGGCATGAAAAAAGGCGCCGTAATGGTGGATGTCGCCATCGACCAGGGCGGCTGTTTTGAGACCTCGCACCCGACCACACACACCGAGCCGATTTATTTCGTCGACGACGTCCTGCATTATTGCGTTTCGAACATGCCGGCTGCAGTGCCGCACACCTCCACCTTCGCACTTACAAACGCCACCTATCCGTATCTCGCGGAGTTGTGCGCCAAGGGTCTGGAGCGCGCCTGCGAGGAAAATCCCGCCATTCGCGAAGGCGTAAACACGTACGCCGGATACATCACTTATCCCGGGGTAGCCGAATCGCAGGGACTGGGCTGGAAAGAACTCACCGCTGTGATGTAGGGGCGGGCGACCCAACCGACCCGTTGAAAACCTTTTCGGCTTTCTCGTTCTTCAGAAGATGTCCGCTCTCCTGCTCCTTCACAATCAGCGTAGTGCGGACAGCATCGGCCTGGACTTTCCACGGCTTGGTAATTCCGCGCTGCTCTCTGCGGTTGAGGACGAACGCCGCCGGGTGCAACAGAGTTTCGGGCTTGCTCCACTGACCGTTCATGCGAGCCTGGCCCGTTAGTTCGATGGCGATCGGAACGGTGACCCGGTCTTCCAGGTTAGTCACTTTGAGCTGCAGCACGACCAAGCTATTATCCGGGCTCTTTTGGCTATCCAGACTGGTGGCGAGCTGCGGCGGGTTAGCGCATCCCCACAGAGCCAATAGCACCGTCATCAGCACCAACAATTTCAAGCGGACCTCCTTCGGGCAATCAGCAGCAATGGAATCGCGGCCAGTTGGGCGGCCATCGCGAACGCAACTGCAGCCACCAGCGACCAACCGTAAAGGATACCAATCGCACTGCTTCCGGCGAACCACAGAACCCCATACGCGGTATTGAAAATCCCGTACGCAGCGCCCCGCCGTTCAGCAGGAACCAGATCGGCAATTCTGGCGCGCATCGTGGATTGAAGAGCGCCCATTCCCGCTCCCCACAACGCCATCCCCGCCACGGCCGCCCAGAACGATCCGAAGAATACCAGCGGGTTCGATGCTGCGGCGAGTAGGACCCCTGCCATGAGCACCGGCGTGCCCACCCGGTCAAATAATTTGCCTGAGGCGAGCGCGCTGAGTCCCTCGACACCCATTGCGACGGAGTAGAGCACCGGGATCAATCCAGGCGCGACCAGCTTCGTCCTTTGAAAATGAAACGCGATCAGCGGTAAGTCGACGAACCCAAGCGCGATCAATCCGCCCGCAACCACATAGATCCAGAACGGGCCGGACAAGCCGCCGGAACGGATTTCAGGAGTCGTCGGCTCATCGAAGCGGGACGGATCGGGATAAAGTTTGATGGCCCGAAGCAGCGCCAGGATTGCCAGGCCGGCTGGAATCCCAAGCAGCGCGTAAGCACGATTGTAGTGCTGGGACTCTGCGACGACCAGCGCCACCAGCAGCGGTCCGACGAAGGCGCCGGTTTGATCCATGAATTCGTGCAGGCCGAAGCCCCAGCCGCGGCCGACTATTTTGGAAGCCTGCGAGAGCATTACGTCGCGGGGCGGAGTCCGAAGACCTTTCCCGGCACGCTCGACAATGATGAGAGCTGCCGCCACTCCCCAGTGATGCGCGAGCGCCATGAACGGCACGACGAGTAAATTGATGACGTAGCCGATCACGGTCAGCGTCCAATACCGGCGAGTCTTATCGGCCGCGACGCCGCCGGCCAGCCGCAAGACGTAGCCTATTAATTCACCAGCGCCCGAAACGATCCCGACTACGGCCGCCGAGGCGCCCAGCGTTCCGAGAAATGGGCCGTTGATGCTGCGCGCTCCTTCGTACGTCACATCGGCCAGCAGGCTGATGGTCCCCAGTGTGACGATAAACCGAATCGCCGATTCGCGCGAGATAGAGAAATTGGTATTTGAAACTGTGCCCACTTTCACCGCTTTCTTTCGAGGCGCGTGATGCGGCGGCGAAGGGCTTCGGAGGGATCTAGGTCGAGTGCGTTGCGCGCCATTTCGAGCGCCATAGCATAGTTGCGTTCGCGATGCTCGTAATATTTCGCAAGTTCGGTGAAAGCCGACGCGCGCCACGGGTTGTGCGCCGACGCGAGGTCCGTCAGCATCGGCAGCGCGGCATGCTCACGGCCCAGCTTCTTCTCGAGCGCCGCTATGTCCCACATAGTGCGGAACAGCAGTTCGTCGGGAAGCTCGCGATCCAGCGCCTGCCGAAATAGTGCGAGGGCGTTTTCATGCTGGTCGGCCTGCCGCCACCACCGCGCGAGTCCCACCATTTCGGCGGCGTGCGAAAATTGCGCCTGATCGGGTGAATGAAATGCTCGCGGCACAATCGCGGTCAGGCAGGCCAGGGTGAGAATATCGACCGCGTTGTGATGGAAGATCGGCATCAGCCGGAAAATCTCGTGAGTACGCAGATACTCGAAATAAAAATACGGGATCATCTCGCCCGGAAGATCGCCGTGCCGTTCCACGCCGAGGATCTGGTTTTCCAGATCCACCAACCGGCAGCTATCGAAGCGCAAATTCCACAACCGCCGGGCGCCGAATAATAGATCCAGATGCTCGAGCGCAGCGAACGGCGGCCGCTGGCGGACCATCCGGAAGCGCGTTTCCAGCAGCGGCTGATCGAAGGTGCGGCCATTGTAGGTGATTAGCACTTCGAACTGTTTCAGGTGCTCGTGCAGAGCGCTGAGTTGGCTGGCCTCTTCGCCGAACTCGCGCATGAAAAATTGCCGGACTCGAAATCCTTGCGGCGTGATACGGCCAACTCCGATCAGAAATGCATATGTTCCGGAGCCTCCCGCCAATCCCGTGGTCTCGGTATCGAGGAAGCACCACTTCGCGGGCGGGATGCCTCGGATCAGGCCATTGGAGATAGTGTCCAGCAGATCCCCAGATAGGTCCTCCAGATCGGCGATGCCGATGCTGCCGTGCCGGCGATGGCGTTCATAGAGTTTTTCGGTTTCATAGTGGCGGCCGTGTTGGGTTTCGACTTCGTCGAAAGGGAGGTGGGTGGTGGGCAGTGGGTTGGGAGCGGCTAGCGGGCGTTGCGGCGCGGGCTTTGCGTACTTCTGGTCGATCTTCGCGATCCGGCGCCGCAATATCGCCAGTTGCTCCTGGAAGTCGCTCATGCTTGCTGCGATTCCACTGTTTGAGATACCTTTTCCCATTCTGCCAGCAGTTTGCTCAACTCGCTGCGGCGCTGGTCGAGAAGATTCGAAACGCGCACGGTTTCTTCGGGGCTGACAAAGTTGGCAAGTTCTGTTTCGTAACCTGCGATCTCGGTTTCCAGATCCGCCACCTGTTGCTCCAACTCCTGACGGCGCTCCTGCATCTGCTTCAGCTTGAGGGGATTCAGGCGCTTTGCATTCGGGATGTGGGAGGTAGGGGGTAGGTGATTGGGCATCGGCGATGACACGCCGGGAAGAGTGAGATCAACCTGCTTGCCTTCCTTGCGCCACATGTAGTCTTCGTAATTGCCAGGGAAGATCTGCACCTCGCCGCTGCCAATTTCAAAAACCCGCGTCGCTAGCTTGTCGATGAAGTAGCGATCGTGCGAGACGAACACCACCGTGCCAGTAAACTTCTCCAGCGATTCGAGCAGGACGTCTTTGGCGCGCAGATCCAGGTGATTGGTCGGCTCATCGAGCAGCAGAAAATTCGACGGCTGCAGCAGCATGCGAGCCAGAGCGTAGCGATTGCGCTCGCCGCCCGAAAGCACGCCGATGCGCTTGAAGACGTCGTCTTCCGAGAACAGGAAACAACCGAGCAGACTGCGCAGTTCAGTATTGGTGGACCGAGGAGCCATGCCCTGCAAGTCATCCAGCATTCGCGCATCAGGGTCAAGCTCTTTGTATTGGTCCTGCGCAAAGTAATCGACCTGCGCGTTGTGACCCAACCGATATTCTCCCGCCGAGAGAGGCTCGATACCGGCGAGCAACTTAATCAGCGTCGACTTCCCCGCCCCATTGACGCCCACTAGAGCGATGCGGTCGCCGCGCTCGATGATGAAACTCACTCCGCCGAAAACAAACTTGTCGCCGTAGCTTTTCGAAACATTCTGGAACTCGGCAACGATGCGGCCGCTGGGTTTGGGCTGTGGAAAGGAAAAGTGAATGGTCTTCTCCTCGGCCGGCAACTCGATGCGTTCGATCTTCTCCAGCTCCTTGATGCGGCTCTGGACCTGTTTGGCCTTGGTGGCCTGATAGCGAAAGCGATTAATAAACGCTTCGAGCTGCTCGATACGCTCGCGCTGGTTGCGGTAGGCCGCTTCCAGTTGATCGCTGCGCTCGTGCTTCTGCTGCAGGTACTTTTCGTAGTTACCGCTGTAGAAATGCACGCCGCGATTCCAAATCTCGACGATCTTATCGACCGTGACGTCCAGAAAATAACGGTCATGCGAGATGAGCACGTAGGCGAACGGATAATTAGTGAGATACTGCTCCAGCCAATTCCGAGCCTCCAGATCGAGGTGGTTGGTGGGCTCGTCGAGCAGCAGCACGTTCGGTTTTTCAAGCAACAACTTGGCGAGCGCGATTCGCATCTGCCAGCCACCCGAAAAGTGTTCCGTCCGGCGCTGCCATTCCGAGTGCGGAAAGCCGAGGCCGGACAGCACGGTCCCGACCTGTGCCTCAATGGCATAGCCATCGCGGTTGCGGAACTCGCTGTCGATCTGATGGAATCGATCGGCCACCTGCGCGTATTCCAAACCCGCGGGATCCAGCTCCGACATCTTGCGCGTCAGGTCCTCCATCTCCTGCTCCATCCCTTGCAGCGATGAAAAGACCGACATGCACTCGGCGAAGACAGAGCGACCGGAGAGCGAAAGACCATCCTGCGGCAGATAGCCGGCGCTGATACCGCGCGTGATGCCGATCCCGCCATAATCCAGCGTTTCAAGGCCCGCCAGGACTTTCAGCAGCGTCGTCTTGCCGCTGCCGTTGGCGCCGACTAGTCCGGCGCGATCCTTGGGCGTGATCAGCCAGTTCAGGTTTTCAAACAGGAATTTAGGACCAAAGCGCTTACCCGCGCCGGAGAGCTGAATCATCTACTACTATTCTAGGGAACTACCGCGGAGGAAACGCAGTTTGGAATTCCGACAGGTCGGATGTCGGGGTCCGCGCTAAGAACAACACCCGCGTATTTCCGGTAGTGATCCAATCCATACAGCTGCACATGTACCGTGGCTCTGATAACGGCCATCGTGCACGATGCCCATCGGAGAGCCAACGTACCAGGAAGGCGCCACTGCGCCATGAATCAGCAACGCGACGTCCGGAATTGTCGAATCAGCGAGACCCAGCATAAGAGTATTTCCGCTATCGCCTGGTACGGTCGAACCAAGCGTCCCCTTCAATCGAGGTAACTGGGCGTCCAACATGTTGGATTGAAAATACTCATCGCCCTCGGGACTATTCAGCGCTTGCTTGACGACGGTCCAAAGCTGGCGCTCCAGGTCAAGCGGGAAAACACATGCACTTCTTGCCCAATAGAATACCGCTCTTGATTGGCCCCAGGCGAAATCTGTTAGCATAGAATACGCACGTGGGAACGAAGCTAGTTTGGTGTACAATTTGGGCACTGACCGCGCTGCTGTTGATCGCGTCGGTTGACGCTGTGCCCGATCCTCCCGCGGTGAATCCGCACACGACCGAGGTCAAAGCACCCTGTCTGACTGAGTGTCCGGAAAGCTTGTGTCTGCAGATTTTGAGCAGCGCGTCCCCGAGTGCTTCCTCTGACGCGTCGCCACGCTTTATCTCGCTCGCACGCGACTCCGAGCCGAATCGGCCGAGCGATCGCATCGTCTTAAGCGGACAAGCTACAGATCCTTCTCCTCCAGCGCTCTAACCATAAACTCTACTTCCAATTGAGTCCGGTTTCCTAATCTTTCGAACCGGACTTGGCGCTTTCCCGCTTGTGGAAGGCGTTACCGGAGCGCCAGCGCTCTCTCAGCGCAGCGAAAGGATGAGCAATGAAGACCTCAGAGATCCTGAGCGCGTGGCAAAAGATCCTCAAAGGGGAGCGGCCCTCCCTATCTATAGAGATCACACGCGAGTGTCCGCTGAAGTGCCCTGGATGCTACGCCTACGACGATGCGCACCTCGGTGGGGGCGAAACATTACGTGGTCTCAGCGACCGAAAAGGACAGGAACTGATCGATGGCGTCCTGGAGGTCGTCGAACGCCTCCGGCCTTTGCATTTGTCGATCGTTGGAGGTGATCCTCTGGTCCGATACCGCGAACTGGAGGTCCTGATCCCGTTATTAATCGAGCGGCGTATTCATGTGCAGCTCGTCACCAGTGCCTTCCGGCCACTGGCGCCTGCGTGGGGGACGCTAGCGCACCTGAACGTGGTCGTTTCCATCGACGGATTGCGCCCTGAGCATGACGCACGTCGTGCACCCGCGACGTACGACCGGATCCTCAAGAATATCGCCAGTCAGAACATTACCATCCACTGCACGATCACCGCGCAGATGATGAAACGCTCTGGCTATTTGAAGGAGTTTTTGGAAGTTTGGACGCCCAGGGGCGAGGTCCGAAAGATATGGTTCAGCCTGTTCACCCCTCAGGTGGGAGCTCGATTGCCCGAAATGTTGAACTCGCGAGAGCGCTCGCAAGCGATTGCCGACATGCTCGTGCTGCGAAGGGAATTCCCCAAGCTGGACATGCCGGAAGGAATGATTCATCAGTTCGCCTCGCCTCCAAAGAATCCACAGGACTGTGTTTTCGCACTCACCACGCAAACGATATCCGCGGACCTGAAGACCAAGATCATCCCCTGTCAATTCGGAGGCAATCCGGACTGTGGGTCGTGCGGATGCGTCGCGTCCATGGGATTGGCAGCGGTAGCGGCGCATAAATTAGGGGGAATTCTCCCGGTAGGAACGATCTTCAAAGCCTCCATCAAGATTGGCAAGACTCGGAACAAAAGAAAGATGCAGCCGGTTGAGTAACCGCTGCAGGTGCTGCCTTAAAACGGAGAAACGTATGAGCACGAATATGACGGCGTCCCAAAATCACGAGCTGAGGCGGCTGCTGGAACTCTCGGCGATGATCGGAAGCGACCCGCTTCTTACCCAGGCCAGTACTGGCAACAGCTCGATCAAGGTGAATGATATGTTGTGGATCAAGGCATCGGGCAAATGGATGGCCGATGCCTTCCGTGACGAATTTCTGGTGCCGCTGGATCTCGCAGAGGTTAAGGCGTGTGTGAGGCAACACATCGATCCCACCGAGCTTCACACCAGTGCCTCGCTCGAGACGGCCATGCATGCCGTGTTGCCCCAGCGTGTGGTTCTTCACGTACACTGCGTAAACACGATCGCCTGGGCAGTGAGGCAGGATGCGCGGAATCAACTGCGTCACAAACTTGAGGGTTTGCGCTGGCAATGGATCCCCTACGTGGCCTCCGGGCTAGCGCTTGCCAGTGCAGTCGAACGGGCTCTTTCGGTTTCCCCACACACGGACTTGCTGGTTTTAGGCAATCATGGCTTAGTGATCGGCGGCGAGGATTGCCGAGCCGTGGAAGATCTCTTGTGGGAGGTGGGGCGTCGCTTGGCCATCCCTGCTCGCCCGGCGCATCCGGCTGACTACGCGGTGCTGGCTGACATTGCCGATCGCTGGTCCTGGGATCTGCCGGATGACGATAATGTGCATGCGCTCGGAACCGATCCGGTTTCTCGATCAATTCTTTCCGGCGGCCTGCTTTACCCGTGCCAAGCAATCTTTTCGAACGCGAGTTCGGCGGAGCTATTCCGATCAATTCCTTCGGCCGAACCAGGAGGCCGGGAAGAGAACCTCTTTCGCAGCCGGCCTTTCTTGATCGTCCAAGAACGTGGAGTGATTTTCAGCGCGGCAATGACATCGGCCGAACGCTCTATGATCAACGGGTTGGCGCAGGTCATCCAGCGGATAGGTGCGAACGCTCCTGTTCGCTATCTTAGCGAGGTTGAGCTGTCAGATATCGCCGGGATGCTGGCTCATCGCTATCGGGAACTGGCCAATACCAGTCATCGAAATGGCGCGCGGTGAGGCATCTCGCCACGTTGATCGGCTATTACCGCCTATTTCCAGCCCATTCTGTCCCTCAAACTAGTAATGTGAGCCACGTGGTGCCGGCCATGCCAGGCGTAGAGCGCCGCGTTCTGGTCGAGCCGCCGCAGGCCGGACTCAGGATGACGAAACGACCGCTTCCAATCGGATTCGGTCATCGACTGCAGCAACGCCACCCAGCGCGAATGTAGGCATTCGAGCAGCCTCAGCGACACCTCCACCGGCCCAGACTTGCCGTCGGTGAGCTCAGCCCAGCGGTCCTCGGCGTAAGGCTTGATGGTCGGCTCATCCTCGGTTAGCGCCAGCTTGAAACGCGTGTAGCTGTTGAGATGGCTGTCGGGAACATGGTGGATAACCTGCCGAACCGTCCAGCCTTCGGGCCGGTACGGCGTGTCGAGTTGTACATCGGAGAGGCCGCCGATCGACGCTCTCAGGTGCGCCGGAGTCTCAGCAATTTGAGCGATGAACTTACGCCGGTCATCAGCGCTGACGGCCTCGGGAAACTTGAACTTTCCAACTGGAAAACGAAGATCTGGAGCATCCATGGAGCTAAAGATTCAAACCCGCGCCGCCAGGATTCAGCAATTATGTGCCCATGCTATGCTGTTTCCGGGGTGTTTAACCGTCACTATCGAAAAGTCAAAGCCATCTTCGGCTTTACCGACGTAATTATCACTTCTTTAGCCTTCCTGATCGCTTACGAGACCCGCATCCGCCTGCGTTTCGAAAAGCAGTTCTTCCTTGATTTTCCGATAGCCGCGTTGCTTTTGGTGGTGTCCATTTTGTGTTGGATCGCGATTGGGTACTGGTTCAACATCTATGAAAAGCTGGATTCCGCGCACCCGCGTGTAGTCTTGCGCGATACCTTCCGGCAATGCGCGCTGGGTGCAATCTGCCTGGTGGTCGCCGAGTACATCCTGCGCCTGGACCTCAGCCGCTCGTTCGTCGCTCTGTTCGCGGTTTATGCCTGGGTGCTCTTGTGCCTTTTCCGCATTAACGCTGCGCGCGCGATCGGCGCCGTCCGGAGAGGCTTTGGAACGGCCCATTTCGTGATGGTGGTGGGGTCGAGCGAGAACGCGCTTCACCTGGGAGATGCACTCGAGCAGTCGGCCGACTATGGCATTCGGCTGATGGGTTTCCTGGATGATGAGCCCGGTCAAATCCAGTTGGCCAAGACGTATCAGCGCTATCCTCTGTCGGGATTACCTGAGCTGTTGCGACAGCATGTCATCGACGAAATCATTTTTGCGGTCGACAGCAGTCGATTGGGAGCGATGGAGGAGGTTTTCCTGCTGTGCGACGAGGAGGGCGTGCGCACCCGCGTAGTGGTGGACTTTTTTCCTCACGTCAACAGCCAGGTTTATCTCGACCGGCTCGGAACTACGCCGCTGCTGACGTTTTCCGCCGCGCCTCATGATGAAATCCGCCTGCTGCTCAAGCGCTCGACCGATGTGGTGCTGGCCGCAGCCGCCCTGGTCCTGCTGCTACCGTTCATGCTGGCGGTCGCGCTGCTGATCCGGATAACGTCGCCCGGACCGGCGATCTTCCGGCAGGTGCGCTGCGGGTTGAACGGCCGGAAGTTCACTTTCTACAAGTTTCGCTCCATGTGTGACAATGCGGAAATCCTGAAAGCTTCCGTGATGCACCTCAATCGCAAGTCGACCGCGTTCAAGATTCCCAATGATCCGCGACTCACCCGCCTGGGTTGGTTTTTGCGCAAGTTCTCCATCGACGAGTGGCCGCAGTTGTGGAACGTCCTCAAGGGCGACATGTCTCTGGTGGGCCCGCGTCCGGCCGTGCCGGAAGAGGTGGAAATGTACCAGCGCTGGCAGCGCCGGCGGCTTCGTATGCGCCCCGGCCTGACCTGCTTGTGGGCCGTGGCCGGGCGAGATTCGATCGACTTCGAGACCTGGATGAAAATGGACATGCAGTATATCGACAATTGGTCGTTGGCTCTGGACTGGCAAATTATCCTTAGAACCATTCCGCGAGTTTTGACGGGCAAGGGAGCCAGCTGAACCGCATGTCTACAATGAAAGTAACGATATGCATCTAGTACCGACTCAAGAGGAAGTGGTTCAACTGCTGCGCCGCACAGGCGCCATCCGCGACGGACACTTTGAATATCCCAACGGCCTGCATGCCACCGAATATATGCAGGTTCAACTCGCCATGCGCTATTACCAGCACGCTAAAGTGCTGAGCGTCGGGTTGAGCCGGCTGCTGCGAGCCAATTCCGAAATCCGGGCGATGATTCCCGAGCTATCTATCGTCTCGCCCGATACAGGCGGCCTGCCCGTCGCGTATGGCATATGCGAGGCGTTACGCGCTCATCAGGTTTATTGGGCCGACAGAAAAGAAGAGAACGGGGCCATGCGCTTCCGGCAATATCTGGAGCAGACGCCCGGCGAAAAGGTGCTGCTTGTGGATGACATCCTGCGATCGGGCAAGAACCTCGCGGAATTGAAGCGGTTGGTGGAATCGACTGGTGCACAGGTGGTCGGGCTGGCGGTCATTATTTATCAGCCGACCCCGAAGACGGTCGACTTCAGTCCCCTGCCCTTTTATTACCTCGCCAAACTCGACGCGACTTATTACAAGGATGCTGGGTCGTGCGAAATGTGCAAGCGCGGCGTGCCTGCGGAGAAGGTCTGGATCTAGCTGCCGCTGTGCGTGGCAGACTATTCCAAGCGGAGCGCCGTCGCCGGATCGATGCGCACCGCCCGGTAGGTCGCCGGAAGCGCGGCGATGGCAGCTACCAGCCCGATTAGGAACAAAGCGGAGATGACGGCGATTGGCTCCCAAGGATGAATGTCGTATAGCACGCGGCGAATCCACACAGCCGCTCCGGCGTAGCCGCATAAACCCAAACCGATGCCGCACGTCACCAACAGGAGCACTTCACGCGACAACAGCCCGACGATCCGTGACGGCTGCGCCCCGAGCGCCATCCGCACTCCGATTTCACGCGTGCGCGACTTCACCGCGTAATCGAGCGCGCCATATAGGCCGATGCTCGCCAGCAGCGCAGCTATCCCTCCGAAGATGATTGCCAGAGTTGCCAGGAGCCGCTCCTGCCACAGCGACGCCTCGACCTCCTCGCGCAGAGTTCGGATTTCAATAAACGGCAGCTCGGGGTCGAGCGAGCGCAAGATTTCACGAACCGGCGCGACCATCGCCTCCGGACGCTGCGGAGTGCGAACGTGCAAGATAAATCCGTTTTCAAATCCGTCCACCACCGGATTGTAGACCGTGGGTGGAATCGGCTCGCGAAGCGATCGGTATTTTGCGTCGCTCACCACGCCGATAATCTCATTGTCCGCTCTGGCGATGCCGCCCGCGCCGGCGAATCCGAAGCTGCCGCCAATCGGATTTTTGCCAGGGAAGTAGCGCCTGGCGAACATCTGGTTGACGATCACTTTGCGCGGCTTGGTTTGATCACGGTCGAGCCAGGTGAACTCGCGGCCCGCGAGGAGGTACATGCCCATACTTTCGAAATAACCCGGCGTGACGCGGTTGAGGCTGCTGCCCAAGAAATCGTTGGTTGTGATGCGAGTCCCGGCCGGGGCAAGAGTCGCCTTCATGCCGGTTCCGCGCATCAGCCCCAGCTCTGCGATACTGGCTGCGGCAACTCCCGGCAGGGCGCTGGCCTTCTCCAGAAGCGCTTTACTCAGGGCACGGCTCTGCTCCGCTTTGTACCCTTTCAGGCTCGGGTCGATGCTGAACGTCACCACGTGATCGCGGTCGAATCCGGGATTCATGTCACGCATGCGCTGAAGCGTTTCAATCAGTAGCGCCGCTCCAATCAGGATCAGCGTACAAATGGCCACCTGAGAAATGACAATCAGGTTGCGTGGCAGCAAGCGGCGCGTGGTGGTTCGTCCGGCCCGTAAAGTACTCGCGACATCGAACCGCGCGCAACGCAACGCCGGGGATATGGCGAACAACACCGCGGTCAGCAGAGTAACGATCAACGTGAAGCCGAGCACGTGGAGATTAATATCGATGTGCAGCACCATGGGCTGTAGCACCGCGCCGCGGTCGCGAAGTGGCGGCAGGCCTCGAATGAGCAAAGGCAGGCACGCCCAAGTGAACAGGGTACCGGCAGCGCCTCCCAACAGTGCCAGTAACAGGCCCTCGGTGAGGAGCTGCCTGACAATGCGGGCGGGGCTTGCTCCAAGAGCCAGGCGGACGCCCATCTCCTGAGCTCGCACAGTAGAGCGTGCCAGCAAGAGGCCGGCAACGTTGGCGCACGCCATTAGCAGAAGTAGCGCGACACCGGCCATCAATACTTCCAGGCCACGCGAGAATTGGCCGCGTAGCGTGGACACACCAGTGGCGACCGATTCCAGCCGAAGATGCGAGCGCCTGATGTTGCTATCCGGAGACTCCCCCTTTTCTGGCGGAAAGACCTGATCGAGCAGGTCCTGAAAGGTCTCATGCAATAAAGGATCGACCTCAGCGCTGGCACGCTCGATCGGCACGCCAGGGCGCACGCGCGCGAAGATATAGCCAGAAAGGGGATCCGCCTCCGGTTTCATCCCGTCGATTGGTTGGACGATAGAGCGATCAACGGCGGCAGGAACACGAATATCCGGGCTGGTTTCGATAGCCAGGCCGTTGAACGCCTCGGGCGAGACCCCGACTATCGTGAACGGATGCCCGCCCAAAACGATGCCGCGGCCTAGAATCGAGATGTCGCCTCGGAATCGCCTCTGCCAAAAGGCATAGCTGAGTACAGCGTTCGGGGCGGCTGTTCGTTCGTCGTCCATGTTGAGCACACGGCCGAGATAGGCATGCACACTCAACGAAGAAAAGAAATTCGGCGAGACCAGATGGACCCGCACACGCTCCGTCGTGGTTCCGTCGCTGAAAGCAACATCGGTTTGGCCCTGGCAGATGGCTTCGGATACGCTGGCATCCTTCGCGGCCAGCGCATCGCACAGCTTGTAGGGGAGGTCCCAGGTGATGAAGTCGTTGGGATGAACCTCGATCAGTCGCACGAGATTCTCCGGATGCGACACCGCCGGCGGCCGGAGCAAGAGAGCGTCGACGACGCTGTAGATTAGCGTGTTCGCACTAATGCCGATGGCGAGCAGCAGCGCCGCCGTGGCGGTGAAAACGGGACTCTTCGCAAGCAGGCGAATGCCGAAATGGAGGTCGCGAAAGAATTCGGTCACGGCACTTCTAGCGTAACTCGCATTAAGGGAAATTCGTGCGGCGGCAGACCGCTCGGGTTCGTTTGGTAATTCGGCTTCGCGGGTCGCCGACTACCGTTGCACCCGGTGGAAAACCCAAAGAAACACTGTGAGCCCAACGCTTGCCAACACATAGATGATTGATCTGAAAAGCATGATGGCGGGAATGAGGTCGCGCAAGACACCCTGCACAGTATTGATGAAGTCAGCGATAACGAGAATCGAAAGCAGAATCATCCCGACCAGTGCCAAGAACGCCGCGCTCTTAACGTTCATGCTCGTAGTATAATCCCGACGATGCGGCATACGATCGACCGGCGTCGATTCATGAGAAGCCTGGCGGCCATCACAGCTACCAGGTTCAACGAACCCGCCTATTCGGCGCCGTTGCCCTCCCGCGTCGACTTGATTCTGCGAAATGCCTACGTCATTACCATGGATTCTAAACTGGGCGATATTTCGGGAGGCGATGTTCACATCAAGAATGGCGAGATTGTCGCCGTCGGCAATGCAATCCCGGCTCCCGGCGCGACCGTTCTCGATGGCCGCCGGATGATCGTGCTCCCCGGCCTGGTCGAGACGCACTGGCACATGTGGAATACCCTGCTGCGCAGCTTCGGCGGCGAAAAGCCCGACCAAGGATATTTCCCAACAGCGGCGGCTTACGGCCAGGTCATGACGGCCGACGATATGTATCGCGGCACGCGTCTGGCGGCGGCCGAAGCCTTGAACTGCGGGATGACCACGGTGCATGACTACTGCCATAATCTCCGCAGCCGAGCGCACGCGGAGGCGGATGTTCGCGCGCTAAGAGAAGCGGGGCTCCGCGCTCGCTGGTCCTATGGTTGGCCGCAAGGTCTGGCGGATACGCAAGCCTGCAACGTGGACGATCTTCAGGCGCTACATCGCGATTGGGCCAGCCTGTCGAATGACGGACTCATTTCTCTTGGATTCGCCTGGCGCGGCATGTTTCGTAACACCGCTTTGCCGCCCGCAGTCTATCGCTCCGAGTTTGCAACGGCGCGTCGCTTGGACCTTCCAATTTCGCTGCATGTAGGCAGCAGAGAGGACTCCAAGGGGCAGATTGAAGCGCTCGCGAAAGAGAATCTGCTGGGCAAAGACGTGCAGATCATTCACGCACTCTCGGCATCGCCAGCGGAGATTCAGATGGTCGCCAAAGCCGGATCGCCGGTCAGCGTCTCGCCGGGCACGGAACTACGCATCGGTTACGGCTTCACGAAGATAAGCGAATTCCTGGATGCCGGCGTTCCAGTCGGCGTGTCTGTGGACTCAACTGTGCTCTCGGGTGATGCGAATCTGTTGGGCATTCTGAAGATGGCCCGCAACATAGAAAACGCCAAGGCCCATAACGAATTCAAAATGTCCGCGCGGCGTGCCCTCGAGCTTGGCACCATCGACGGAGCGCGATCTCTAGGGATCGACGACCGCGTCGGATCGCTCAAGCCCGGAAAACGCGCCGATGTGATCATGATCTCGACCAACCAGTTAAATATGGGCGTCTTTACCGATCCAGCACATATGGTGATCGAGTCCACTCAGCCTCAAAATGTTGACACAGTCATCGTCGATGGACGTATTCTGAAGCGCGGCGGAAAACTTACGGCGATCAATACAGACCAGGTCGTGTCGGATGCCGCGGCTTCATTCGAGGCAGTGCGAAAGCGCGCGAATTGGCGATGATCCAGGAATCCCTGATTAAGCCAGTGCGTTGAGAAGCTTGTCGATGTCTTGCTGATCGTTGAACACCGAAGGCGAAATGCGGAGCTGATGCTCAACCACTTTGGCTGTCACGTTCGCCTTCTTGAGCTTGGCGATAGTCACTTCCGGATTTTTGACGACGAACGTCACGATCGGGGTTGGACTCTCGACCGGCGTCATCGACACGTAGCCCAGCGACGGCATTTCCTTCTGTAGCCGGTCCGTGAGCGGCTTGACGTGGGCTCGAATATTTTCGACGCCGAGCTTGTGAATATTCTGGAGCGACACCGAAAGTCCGGCCGTCACGCAATTGGCGATGGTGCCGAGCTCGTAGTGGCCGGCGGCGTCAGGCAGCCGCTCATAGGTAAAGGGCGAAGCGTTGGGCGGATCGCCGGGAAAAATGTGATATTCGAAATTTTGGAACTGTCTCCAGCCGTACTGGGTCGATTTCACCACTTTTCCTTGCAGCTCTTCGCGGACATATAAGAACCCCAGCCCCATGTCGCCCATCAGCCACTTGTAAGACCCACACGCGGCGCAGTCGACACCTGTGCCATGCACATCCACTGGAATGCAGCCGGCGGCTTGGATGATGTCGGCGTAAACATACGCCCCGTGGGCGTGCGCCAGGTCGCTCACCGCTTTGAGGTCGTGCTTGAAACCGTTGACGTAAGAAACTAGCGAGATGGCGATGAGCCGCGTTTTTCGATCGACCAGTTTCTCGAGCTCGCGCATTTCGATGCGCCCCTCGCGCGGCATTGCCACGCGCAGCTCCACGCCCTGCTTTTCGAGTTCTCGATATAGGTACAGCGACCCTTCAAAGTGGAGCGCGTCAGTGACGACGTTACCACCCGCTTTCGGAAGGCTCAGGCCACCGGCAACAATGCTCTCGCCGGCCATAGTGCTTTGCACGAACGCAATCTCTGAGGGCTTGGCATTGATCAGTTTGGCAAACTGCTCCTTCGCTTCCTGAGCGCGGGTGAGACGTGCAAACAACTCCGGCACCGGCACGCTGCCATCGGCATCCTTACCGTCGATCTTGCCCGTGTTCTTGAAGTCCACATACGCTTTGACGGCGTGCGCCGACGCGGCGGGCATCGGATGCCAGCCCGCGCAGTTGAGATAGGTTTGGGTTTCGGCGATCGGAAAATCTGCGCGAGTCAGCGTACCCGAGACATTCTTTCCGCGAGCGGCGCCGGGTGCCATTTTCGCTGTAGCCGCGAGAAGTCCAGCCCGAGTCAGTAAGTCGCGACGGTTCAGTTTCATTCGACCCTCCCTGCTGGAGCCGACAGCTAATCGAGAACTCCAGACTCCAACAATATACTCCACTCCTGTACTAAACTGAGCGAGGCGGGAGACAGGACATGACCGACATCACTCGACGAGGATTAGTCAAAGCAGCGGCATTAGCGCCTTTAGCTCTGCCGTTGAGGTCGGCGGCACAGCCGGCGGCCGGGTCGGAACACTTTGACTTTGTCGTCGCCGGAGCCGGTCACAATAGCCTGGTCTGCTCGTCTTATCTCGCCAAAGCCGGTTATAAAGTTCTGGTGCTCGAAGGCCGACCGACCATCGGCGGGGGCTGCAAGACTGCCGAAGTTTGCCTGCCTGGTTTCAAAGAGGACCTCTGTTCCTCGGTGCACAGCGGACTGCAAGCGAATCCATTGCTCCGCAACAATGAGCTAAATTTACGGGATTACGGACTGGAATACATCGATCCGGATCCGGTAATGCACATTCCTTTCTTGGATGGCGCATCCATTACCGTCTGGCGTGATCTGGATCGCACCTGCGAGACGATCGCGAGATTCTCCAAGAAAGATGCTGAGACGTTCCGTCGACTGGTACCGGAGTTCAAGAGCAATACGCAGAACGCGGCGGCGGACCGCGGACCCAACCGGCGGCCACCCGGAGTCTTTCAACGCCTTTCCGCCATGTCCGGATACGACGCCGTGCATTTGCTTTTTGACAGCGACCATATGCGCGCCGCGTGCCTATCGTGCGGCCATTTTGGCGGCGTGCCCGGCGGCGATTTTGGGACCGGCAACCAGGCCTTTTCTCTTATGGGCCAAGTGCTCGGCGGCCGTCCGATCGCCAAAGGCGGGTCCGGCACGCTGAGCGTGGCGTTAGGGCGTTTTCTCGAGGCCCACAACGGCGTCATCCTGACGAACAAGCCGGTCGCGCGTCTGGTGATTGAGAATGGCAAATGCACTGGCGTCGAGTGCGTCGATGGAAGTCGATATCGCGCGGAGAAGGCCGTCGTTTCTACCATCCACATCAAGCACCTCGTGAACATGGCGCCGCGTGAGCTATGGGGCGAGGAGTTCACCAGGAATCTGGAAGTGTTTCAGCCGGAGCACGCCATGTTTTCGTTCCACTTCGCCACTTCCGATCCGCCCAAGTATCCGCTCGCTGGAGGAGGAACAATCTCTACCGTTGAAGCGTCTCTGATGGAGCATCCTGAGAGCGTTCTGCTTCTTAATGCCTACAACGCGCGCGGCGAGGTGAACGTGGAAGATATTCCGCTGCAGATCGTGAGCCCGTCGGTTGGTGATCCGTCGCGGGCGCCGGCTGGACACCACACGGTGAAGATCGAGGGCACCATGCCCTACGCGCTCAAGGAAGGGCCGCAGCATTGGGATCACATCAAAGACCAGGTGGCCGAGAACATCCTGGGCCGGCTCCGCCGCGTGTCGCCGAATCTAACGCCCGACAAAGTCCTGGCGAAATTTCTCGAAAGCCCGCTCGATATCGAGCGGATGAATCCGGCGATGTGGCGCGGAAGCGCGCATCATGGCGACCGGCGCCTGCCGCAATTCGCATCTTACAAGATGCCGATCCCAGGGTTGTATCAGACCGGCGCCTGCACATCCCCGGGCGGCTCGATCACTGGAATGCCGGGGCGCAATGCCGCAGCGGCGCTGCTCAAGGATTTAGGAACGAGCATCGAAGAAGTGGTAAACAAGAACGTGAGCGAGAAGGGTTGATGCGAATCTTAGCGGTGCTGCTTTCGGTCGCATTCAGCGCCGCTGCGCAACAAGGTCCGGCCGCAAAACAGGAGGTGCCCGATAATATTGCGCCGCACACCGCACCCGCCCAGCCGCTGCCCTACAGCCACAAGACTCATATCGCGCTCGGCCTGGAATGCCGCCGATGCCACACTAATCCCGATCCTGGAAATCAGATGACGTTCCCGGCAACCACAGTCTGCATGACGTGCCACAGCACCATAGCCAAAGACAAACCCGCGATCATGAAGCTCGCCGAGCTCGCGCGGGCGGGCCAGCCGATTCCGTGGCAGCGCGTCTACCAAGTCACTCCCGGTGTGACCTGGACCCACCGCAAGCACCTAACGGCCGGCATGCAATGCGTGATGTGCCACGGACAAGTGGCGCAAGTGGACGCGATGGCGGAGAACACCAGCGTCACCAGCATGGCGAGCTGTATCAGTTGCCACGAGTCGCATAAGGTGAGTACGGCTTGTCAGACCTGCCATGCGTGGCCGCAAAGTTAATTTGCACTACTGAGCAACCAGCTCTGGCGTTGTGTTACATTTAATGCAGATGAGTAATACAATCACTGTAAGACTTCCTGGCGATCTTGCGGAGTGGTTGGAGCAAACTGCTCGGAAGACGGGTCTGCCTCGCGGCCGCATCATCCGGGAGGAACTGGAAAAGGCAAGGAAGTCCGAAACCCGTCCATTCCTTCGGCTCGCGGGAACGATCGCGGGTCCCAAGGATCTCTCGAAACGCAAGGGCTTCTCTAGGAAATGAAAGCTATTGCTGACACCGGTTTTTTGGTGGCGTTTGGCAATAGAAACGATCAACATCACGCCTGGGCACTTGAAATCGCCAATCGAGTGACCGAGCCGCTATTGACTTGTGATGCAGTCCTGGCTGAAGCCGCATTTCATCTCGGCAGCAGTTCGGTGGTCCTGGCATATATTAGCGAAGGACTTGTTCGACCGGCATTTGTGATCGGCGAACATATCACTCGTCTAACCGAGTTAGCTGCGCGCTACGCCGACCGCAACCCAGACCTCGCAGATTTGTGTCTGGTCCGGCTCAGTGAGCTACATCCCAGACACCCGGTGATTACCACTGATCTGGGTGACTTCCGCATCTATCGGCGGGGCCGTCGCGAAGTGATCCCGCTTGTTCATCCGCCTGCCCGCTAGCCGCCATTTCAAACGTGGCAAACTTTCATTCTTGACGGTGACCTGCATGGCGTTGTACGACAATAAACTATGCCCGCCCAAACCACGCGACCACTGACATCCCTGCTGATGGCCGGACTCGCCGCCATCGCCACTGCCGGAATGCTGACCGCGCAGCCGTTCAAGGCTACGAAAAGCCCTGCTGGCGCGCCTCCGGCGACGATTCCGACGTTTTCTACCACGGACCTTTCGCGCACCGGCATCTTCTACGCTGGCGGCAAGTATGTCGGCGAGCCGGGCAAGGAAGTGATGGGCGGATCGGCTTATGTCGAGGTCTGGGTGCCCAAGCAGATCAAGCATCCCTATCCGATCATCTATATTCACGGCGCCGGACAAACCGCAACCGATTGGCTGCAGACTCCGGACGGCCGTCCAGGCTGGGCCTATTATTTCGCCAAGCTTGGATACGTACAATACATGGTCGACTCGCCGGCGCGCGGCCGCTCGCCTTACGTTCCTGACCATGACGGCAACCTCAACATCCGAACCGCGGCGAATCTGGAGGCAACCTTCACGGCGTCCGCCAAGAAGGGCGATTTCCCGCGCGCTCATCTTCACAACCAATTTCCCGGTACAGGTCTGATGGGGGATCCGATCTTTGACGACTTTGCCCGGACACAGGTGCAGTTCCTGGGCGGCGGCGGTCCCGCTTCTCAAGATGAATTGAGCCGCGATGCATTCGTCGCGCTCTTGGACATGATCAAGAGCCCGGTGATCATTCTGTCCCATTCGCAAGGCGGTACAGTGGGGTGGCTGATGACCGACGCGCGTCCCAATCAGGTGAAGGGCATCGTGACCGTGGAACCGGCCGCTCCACCGATCAAAAGTGTCGACACCGCAAAGGTGGCCTACAATGCCGGTGGCGGAGGCGGCGGGCTGAGTTGGGGAGTTACCTCCAGTCCGATCACATATGATCCGCCGATCAAGTCGCCATCTGAATTGCATGTCGCTGTCGAAGAGAAACCGGACATTCCCGGCGACGTGGTCCCGTGCTACGTGCAGAAGGAACCAGCGCGAAAGCTGGTGAATCTTGAAAACATTCCGGTGGTGTATTTGTCCACTGAGGGCGGCTATCACCGCGAGTTCGATCATTGCTTGGCGAAGTGGCTGAATCAGGCGGGCCTGAAGACCCAATTCGTGCGCATGGAGGACGCCGGCCTTCACGGCAACGGCCACGAAATGATGCTCGAGAAAAACAGCGACGAGATCGCTAAGTTCATCGGTGGGTGGATGGAGAAGAACATTCCGCAGAAGGACAAAGCGAATCTGGCGATGCCTCCTTCGACCATTCCGACGTTTTCCACCGAGAACATTGCCCGTCAGGGATTCTTATACGCCGGTGGCAAGTACGTAGGTGAGCCTGGCAAAGAGGTGATGGGCGAGACGATGTATACCGAGGTCTGGGTACCGAAGCAGCAGCGGCATCCCTACCCGGTGGTGTTCTTCCACGGCAACGGACAAACCGGCGCGGTGTGGCGGCAGACGCCGGACGGACGCCCCGGCTGGGCGTATTATTTAGTCGATCACGGCTACACGGTTTACATGGTCGATTATCCGGCGCGCGGCCGTTCATCTTATATTCCCGGCGTCGACGGCAAGCTCGGAATCCGCACCGCGCTTCAACTGGAGCAAATTTGGACCGGGCCGGTGCCCTCCGGAGGCGATTTTCCGCGCATGAAGCTGTACACGCAGTGGCCCAGCGACTCGCCCCAGAAAGGCACGATCGGCGACCCCGTCTTCGATAACTTCGCCAAAGGGCAGATGCAGTTTGTGAGCAATCAAGCCGAATTGGCCGTGCCTGCGGGCATCGCGTTGCTGGACAAGATCGGCAAGCCGGTGATCCTGCTCACGCATTCGCAAGGCGGTGGGATCGGCTTCAACGTCGCCGATGAACGGCCCAACCTGATCGCTGGAATGGTTGCGATCGAACCCGGTGGCCCGCAGATCGGCACCGTGGATACTGCGAAGGTTGCCTACACGCGCAAGAACCCCGACTCTTGGGGACTCACTCCGATGCCCATGAAATACGATCCTCCATTCGCCAGCCCGTCCGATATCAAGGTGCATCTGGAGCCGTCGGAGCGGCCCGGCGATGAGGTCGGCTGCTACATGCAGGATCAGCCGGTCCACAAGCTCGCCAGCTATCAGAACATGCACATACTCTCCATTTCAGCCGAGGGGACTTATCATCGCGTGTTCGACGTCTGCATCCCGAAATGGCTCAATCAAGCGGGTGCGAAAGACGACTTCGTTCGTCTGGAAGACGTCGGGATTCACGGCAACATGCACGAAATGTTTCTGGACCGCAACAGCGATGAAGTGATCAAGTTTATCGACAGCTGGGTTGGCAAGAACGTCAAGTAACCTCGCGCTATGGTCATATCATCATTTAGGAGCGCTTCCTGATGTCCTAGAATGGTGAACAGCGATGTCAGACTGGCAGCCAAACGCGTATAAGGACTATCAGTGGATTGTGGCGGACCCGCAACTCTTAGGCGGCAAGCTGGCCGTTCGTGGGACGCGTCTATCGGTTTCCCAAATTCTTGAGTGCCTCGCGAGTGGCATGTCGCCCGCCGATATCGACGAGGCGTTCGATCACGCGTTCCCGCGGGAAGCGTTGGCTGAAGTCCTGAAGGTTGCGTCCGAGCTCACCGACTCATTCCATGTGGCTGCTTGATGCCAACATGGATGTACATCTTGTGGCAATCTTGGTGGACCTAGGTTTTCCTTCCGCGACTGCCGCGAGCCGCGGGTGGAAGGCTTTGTCGAACGGAAGTCTACTCGCAGCGGCTGTTGGAGCGGGTTTCGATTGCCTGTTAACTCGAGACCAGCTATTCGGGGAGTCCGCCTCTCGCGCCATGAAGGCGTATCCACAGTTCGCTGTGGTGTTGATCGACCTGCCGCAGCAGCAGTGGCCGCTGTATCGGGATCGTTTCCTAGGGGCCTGGTCCGAATCTCCAATCCGGCCCATCCACGGACAGATGATCCGTTGGCCTTGAGCTGAAGGTACAACTTCAAGTATCCGAGGAGCGTCGCCTTTACGGCATCCGCGACGCCGTGTACGCCGAAATCGCCAGCATGTCGTCTTCGCTCAGCTTGCTGACGACTGGTTTCATAAGATCGGTCCATACGCCTTTGCGCGCGCTCTGCTGCATATCGAACATCTGGCGCATCATGTAGCTGGGCGATCGGCCAGCGATTCCAGGCACCGGGCCCAGCCCTTTCAGATCCGCGCCATGGCAGACCGCGCAGGCCGTCGTCTTTCCGGCGCCTGTGGTCACTAGCGCCTCACCCTTCTTGATGCTGCCGACGGGCACGTAGGCAATGAATCCGGACCGCGCATCGCGAAGCAGCTCGGTGCCCTCGGTATTTTCCGGCGTCTCGATGATGCGGGCGCCCAATGGCTCTTTCTCGCCGCCCTCCTCCGTGAGAAACATGCCGCCCGCGATACGTGTCTTCGGCACCATCTTAGTTTCCACCACCTTGATCCAGGGCGTCCATTTCATCGAGCCATAATATTCGGCCGCCGCCTTGATTTCGTCCTCGGTCATTCCCTTGGCGATGACGATCATGACGTTGGTGTTGGCCTTCCGAGGTTCCGCGCTCTTCCGGTCTCCGTTTCGAAAATCCATCATTTGCTGGATGAAATAGGAGTTCGGCAAACCAGCGACACCGGCATTTTCGGGGCGCCCTTTGCCGTTAGGGTAATGGCACAAACCACAGGCTCGCACGTCCGGTCTACGGCCATGGGACACGACGTCCGGCATCGGCGGATGATCGTTCGGATACCAGTCGGCTGGGCCGAAAGCATCGCGGATCTGGGGAACGGTGAACGCTCCGCTGCTGCCGGGGAGGTGCTTGACGCTGGTATCAGGCGCTGCAGGCGGCGTTGGAGCGGGCGCAGCTGCTGGCGTGCCCGGCGTCCCGGGCGGAAATCCATATGCCCATCCCGGCGGACCATCGGCAGCGGATAATAAGCTCACGCCAAAAATGCAAACCGCGGTCGGGATCACAACTCCGAACAGGTTCTTCATACAGCCTCCTTGTGCGCAGGGCTAGCCATCGGCCCTTCCGTCTAGATTACTACTGTGTGAAGCGTAGCGTTTCAAGCGATAACGGGCCGCCATACCAGACCAGCATCAAGAGCACGACCCCGATCCAGAAAGCGTATCTGCCGGCGGGTTTCCTAGTGCATGTGGGCCGAACGTAGATAATGACGGCGAGAATCCACCAGCCGCCTTCTACGATCAACGTTGCGGCTCCGTCAAGGGCGGCTCGCACGGCTGCCCATCAGCCACCGCGTACCTCCTAGAATGGTCTTGAATGGTCGAAAATATCAGTCCGGGCACGTCTGCCCGAAACGCCCGGGTCGTGCTCTTCGACTTCGACGGCACTCTCTCCTTGATCCGCTCCGGTTGGATGGACATCATGGTCCCCATGATGGTGGAGATCCTGGCCGATTTGAAGACTGGTGAGACAGAAGAGCAGTTACGCTCAATGGTCGAAGATTTCGTGTGGAAGCTCACAGGCAAAGAGACGATTTATCAAATGATCGCGCTGGCCGACGCCATCGAAGCACGTGGCGGCAAGCCCGTCGATCCACTGGTCTATAAAAAAATGTATCTGAATCGCCTCTGGCAGAAGATCGAGAGCCGGGTGGAGGCGCTGCGCCAAGGGCATGCCGATCCGGAGCAGTACATGGTGCCCGGCGCTCGGGCACTGCTGGAAGAACTGAAAACTCGCGGGCTGACGATGTATCTGGCCAGCGGCACTGACGAGATGTATCTGAAGGAAGAGGCCCGGCTGCTGGGCATCACCGGATATTTTGGAGGCGGCGTCTACGGCGCTCTGGAGGACTACAAGAGTTTTTCTAAAGCCATTCTGATTCAACGCATTCTTTCTTCAGCTGAGTTCAGCGGGCAACAAATACTGGTTTTCGGCGATGGCTATGTAGAGATCGAAGAAGTTAAGAACGTGGGCGGGGTGGCGGTCGGCGTTGCAAGCGAGGAACCGGATTGCATGCGGGTGGATGAATGGAAGCGCAAGCGCTTGATCGGTGTCGGAGCCGATTATATCGTTCCCAATTTCCTGTGCCGCGAAGAGCTGTTCTCTTCACTGTTTTCCGCCTGATGCCATCCAAGTATCCACTGTTCGACCGTTCCCGCCTGCGCGTGAAACCGCTCGCCGAGCGCGTCCACGATCTTCACCTAGACCATTGGATGGCGCTTACCGATCCAACGCCCGAATACCAGCACGCCGATCTTCCGCAGATTGCGTGTCGCCTGAAGTCCGCTCGGTCTAACAACGCTGCTCGAGTTCTCTTGATGGGCGCCCATGTGATTCGCGCCGGCGTGAATCGGCATATTATCGATCTGATGGAGCGCGGCTTCATCGACCACATTGCCATGAACGGCGCGGGTCCCATTCACGATTTTGAACTGGCGCGGATCGGAGCCACCACCGAGAGCGTCGCACGCTACATCCGCAGCGGCGAGTTCGGGCTGTGGCGCGAGACTGGCGAATTGAACGATTGGGTGACGGAAGCGGACGGCCTCTCACTCGGTCTGGGCGAGAACATCGGGCGCAGGATTCTCGAAAGCAACTTCCCTCACCGCGATTTGAGTGTTCTCGCCGCCGCTCACCGGCTCTCGGTGCCCGCCACCGTTCACGCCGGCATCGGCTACGACATTCTGCACGAGCATCCGAACTGCGATGGCGCAGCTTACGGGGCCACCAGCTATCGCGATTTCCTGGTTCTCGCGCACACTCTCGAGCGACTCGAAGGTGGCGTAGTCTTGAGCTTCGGTTCGGCCACGATGGCGCCCGAAGTTTTTTTGAAAGCATTAGCCATGGTACGGAACGTCGCCCATCAGCACAATCGGACCATCAATCACTTCACTACCGCCGTGTTCGATATTGCGCCAATCGGCGGTGACTATCGGAACGAACTCCCGCGCACCGATCCAGGCTACTTCTTTCGTCCCCACAAAACCTTGCTTGTTCGCGCAGTCGCCGATGGGGGCGAGAGTTTCTACATCCAGGGCGAGCATCGAGCCACATTGCCAGCGCTGCGTCGAGCGCTATTGGAAGGTGGATGAATGAAGATCGCGGAGATTCTCGCCGCGTTTCCAAGCCGGTCGGCTCTCGTGGTCGGCGAC
>DATMMD010000077.1:0-7915 GCA_035569875.1 Bryobacteraceae bacterium | reverse complement strand
CAAATAGGAAGCGTGGCATGAGCTCCGAAGACGCCTGGTCCGCCGCCCAGCGTACGTTTGGTGGGACGCAACAAATCAAAGAGATTTACCGCGAACGAAGAGGCTTACCAATGATCGAAGCTGCGTTTAAAGATCTGCAATATGCTTTTCGTACCGTCCGCAAGAGTCCCGGTTCAACCGCCATCGTCGTGATCTCCTTGGCTCTGGGAATCGGCGCAAACACTGCGATTTTCAGTCTCATTGACGCTGTGATGTTGCGTTCGTTACCGGTACGATCGCCCGACGAGCTCGTATCGGTGGGCGATGCGTCGCGGCCAACCGCGCTTTGGCGTGGTGGCCCGATGGCAAATGTGTTCTCTTATCCGCTCTATCAACGCCTGAGGGAAGAGAACCACGTTTTCACCGGATTCATGGCGTCTGGTCAAACGGGACGTCTTGACGTAGGCGCGGGGAGCGGCTCGACGGAGGACGCCCACGGCCGGCTGGTTTCGGGCAACTACTTCCAGGTACTGGGTGTGTCTCCTATTGTCGGCCGCACGTTTTCACCGGACGAGGATCGGGTACCCGGAATTAGCCCGGTCGTCGTGATCAGCTACGACTATTGGATGAATCATTTTGGGCGAGACCTTAAAATCCCGGGAAGTACACTCAGGATAAACGGGTCGGCCTTTACCGTGATTGGCGTTGCGCCGCCTCAATTTTCGGGCGAAGTCGTGGGGAGCCCTGCCGACATCTGGATTCCACTGTCGATGCAGGCTCTGGTGAATCCAGGAGACTCGAGGCTAGACAGGCGCGATACGAACTGGCTGCTGTGCATCGGAAGGCTAAAGCCCGGGGTGTCAATCCAACGGGCTCGCGCCGAGATGGTAACACTCGTCCAGAACGCACTGATTGACTACGAAAGCGCTGCCGGTTCACCTGATAAGCTTCGCGAGATTCGCAGCGAAAAGGTAGATGTCGAGTCAGGAAGCCGGGGATTCTCGTGGATTAGGAAGTACGATTCCGCGCTTCTCTTCACGCTTATGGCAATGGTCGGTCTTGTACTGCTCATTGCATGCGCAAATGCCGCAAATCTTCTATTAGCGCGCGGCACCAGTCGGCAAAGGGAGATTTCACTTCGCATGGCCCTGGGCGCGGACCGTGCGCGCGTCATCCGCCAGTTGCTCACCGAGAGCGCATTGTTAGCCGCCGCCGCCGGAATTACGGGTGTTCTGTTGGCCGGTTGGGGAAGCCGAGTGTTATCGCAGCTCGCCTCGGGGGCCTCGGGCCCGAACCCGATTCCATTCGAAGTGGACGTGCATCCGAACATGGCTGTGCTTGGTTTCACTGCGATGATCTCCGTTTTGACGACGATTCTGTTCGGTTTGGTCCCAGCGTTACGCTCAACGCGCGTGGACACCACGCCAGCGTTGAAGGAGAGCGCTCGAAGCGTGAGCCAGGGCCGCTGGCATTTGGGTAGGGCGCTGGTGGTGGCTCAACTAGCATTGTCCGCTGTGATCGTAACGGGAGGTGGGCTTTTTCTACGCAGCATGGCCCATCTGAATTCCGTGGATGTCGGTTATTCGCGCCGCAAGGTATTGGTCATGGCCGCCGATTTGGCCGGCAGCGGCTATCCGGCATCGCAACGGGTGTCGGTATCGCGGAGGCTGATAGAACATTTGCGCTCCCTACCGGGCGTGGTCGGCGTCACAGTCTCTGAGAATGGAATTTTTAGTCGTTTGGATTCGAGCACCGACAGTTTGCAAGTTGAGGGTTTCGTTCCGACTCGGAAGGATGACTCGTGGAGTAGCTTCGATCAAGTGGGACCACACTATTTTCAGGTTCTGGGGGTTCCCATCAAAGCCGGACGGGAGTTTGACGAGCAGGAAAAGGTAGGTGCGAGCACTCCGGTAGTCCTCAACGAGACGATGGCCAGCTTTTATTTCGGAAAGGGCGACCCTCTCGGAAAGTATCTTCTCAATGGTGGCGACCGACATACCGTAATTGGTGTTGTGAAGGACATGAAGGAACGGAGCCTGAAAAGCAAGACTGAACGGCGATTCTACGGTCCCCTATTTCAAAGCGACGACATCTTTAGAACGCTGAACTTCGAGGTCAGAACGCTCGGCGATGCCGCCCCGATGATCGCCGCAATTCGCCGCGAGGTACATTCCTTCGATCCGGGCTTAAAGGTTTCCCGCATCGACCCGGTCAACGTCCTTATAGACCAAGACATCGGCGGGGATCGGTTGATCGCCAAGCTCTCTGGATTCTTCAGCATCCTGGTTCTCCTTTTGGGCGCTATCGGCCTGTATGGAGTAATTTCATATACTACGGGCGTCCGCACAAACGAGATCGGCCTACGGATGGCGATTGGGGCGGACAGGGGCGACGTCATGCGAATGGTGCTTAGCGAGACGATGATGCTGATTTGCGCGGGCCTTGCCATCGGCCTCCCCGCGGCCATGGCGGCTTCACGGCTGATTGCCTCAACCCTGGCGGGCGTGAGCCCGAGCGATCCTATAACGCTTGCCGCGGTCACCCTGGTAATGCTCGCCGTCGGTCTCTTTGCCGGCTTCGTTCCTGCGGCGCGTGCTTCTCGCATAGACCCCATGGCAGCACTACGGCAAGAATAGAGTGCGCTCAGAACTTAGCTGGGCCTTCTCTGCGATGATTCAAAGGTTTTGCGTGGCATCCTCAGCTAACGCCGTTTAGTTCAGTCGCCGGGACTGCCGGCATCGCAAACTTTTGGCCGGATTGCGAACCCTCCTCCCTGACGCCGAAGTGTAGATTGTTCTACCCTTGCCGACCACTCGCGGGCAATCGTGCGCTGCCGCTCACCGGCGCGTCGGCAAGCCGACGACACGGGAGTGGGCATCAGGCAGGATTGTCGACGGGCCGATCGGCCAACCGTAATTTTTCTGTTGATTATCAATTCAAGAATCAGCTACACTCCTGTAGGTTACCAAATGAAACACGAGCCGGCGGAAAAAACAGATGTACTCCAGGGTACTCTTATCCTCCTTGTGCTGCGAACTTTGGATGCGCTCGGTCCGCTCCACGGCTACGGGATCGCACGGCGGATAGAACAGATCAGCGGAGAGCTCCTGCAGCTTAACCAAGGCACGCTCTACCCTGCACTTTTGCGGATGGAGCAAGAGGGATGGGTTGCATCAAGGTGGGGAACTTCGGAGAGGAATCGTAAAGCAAAGTTTTACTCCGTCACCGCGTCGGGACGAAGACAACTCGCCAAGGAAACCAAGGACTGGCAGCGTATGTCCTCGACCATCGATCGATTTTTGGGCGCAATCCGTGATGTTTTTGCCGAGGACGTCTCATGAGTTGGTCGAGTGTCGTTGCCGCACGCCTCCGAGGTTTTTTTGTCAAGGAACGGCAGGAGCGTGAGTTGAACGATGAGGTTCGCTTTCACCTGGAGATGCAAGCCGAAGACAACCGGCGGGCAGGGATGAGTCCGGCGGAAGCTCGGTACGCAGCGATGCGGAGTTTTGGCGGGGTTGAACCAATGAAGGAAATATTTCGGCAGCGGCGTACTTTTGCCTTGGTGGAGACACTGGTCCAGGACATGGCGCACGGAACGCGCTCCATTGGCCGAAGACCCGGATTCACGATTGCCGCGGGCCTTTCGCTTGCGTTGGGTATCGGCGTCACCACAGCTATCTTCACGGTGCTTGACGCCATCGCTCTCCGGCCGCTGCCGTACTCAGCTCCCGACCAGTTGATATGGATGACACAGATCCTGAAAAAGAATAGCACTGACGAGGTGACGCTGACCGCGCACCTTCTGGAGTGGAGACGCCAGAACCAGACGTTCACGGACTTGGCCGGCTACAACTACCAAACCCGCAACCTGACCGGTCTCGATGAGCCGATGCAATTGCGAACCGCAAAGGCGTCCGCTTCGCTACTACCACTGCTCGGTGTAAAGACCGTTCTGGGTCGCAATTTCCTAAAACAGGAAGATTACAAAGGATACGACCAAGTGGCCCTGCTCGGAAGCGCCTTGTGGCAACAGCAGTTCGGAGGAAATCCGAAGATCATCGGGCAGCCCATCACGCTGGACGGTAGCCCGTTCACGATCGTCGGCGTACTCCCGCCGGACTTCGTGTTTCCGGGACCGGATCAAGTGCAATTGATCACCCCTTTGGGAAAGGATGAGGCGGCCGAGTTGCAGTACAAAATAGGGTCCATCATTTTCAACGTGATTGGCCGATTGAAACCGGGAGCGACTCTGGAACAAGCCAAAGCCGACGTGGTGGTCGTACAGTCCCACTTGCCGATGCCTGCATTCCGCCCAACGATAACGATGAAAATGATGACGTTGCGTGAGCACCTCTTTGGAAACGTGAAGACAGCCGGCCTTGTGCTGGTCGCTGCGGCCGGTTTTCTGCTGCTGATCGCGTGCGCGAATGTCGGCAATTTGCTCCTTGCGAGGTGGATGCAGCGCGACAGGGAACTGGCGATCCGTTCGGCATTAGGTGGGTCGCGCATCCGTCTAATTGGTCAATTGCTGACTGAGAGCGCATTGCTCGGAGTCCTGGCGTGCGCCGCCGGAATTACGCTGGCATTCTGGGCGCGCGGTCCGCTTTTCGCGTTGAGCCCGTACCAACTCTCCGGTCTCCGAAGTCTGCCGTTCGATGTGCGCGTGCTGGGCTTCGCGGTTGCTTTGGGCATGTTCACCACTTCGCTCTTCGGACTCCTACCGGCATTTCGCGCGACGAAGGTCCACCTTGCGGAAGCCATCAAAGCGGGCGCCGTTGTTGGTGGTCGAGGCTCGCAGAGCATTCTGTCCACAATCGCAGCGGCGGAAATTGCGATCACCTTGGTGCTCTCGACCGGTGCCGGGCTGATGCTCCAAAGCTTCTGGAAACTGCGCTACATGAATCTCGGCTTTCAACCGGACCGTCTGGTGATCGCAACGCTGAATCTCGCCGGTCCCTCTTATCGCGACAACACTCGGCAATCCGGAATCATCGAGGAGCTTCTGGAGCGCACGCAAAGTCTTCCAGGCGTCGAACTCGCGGCGGTCACGAACGCTAGCCAAATCCCGCCCGGAGAGTTTCACGCCACCAACACATTCGCAATCGAAGGACGTGAGCAGCCACTGGGGGGGCCGCGGCCCATTGCCCGGTACCCAGTGGTTAGTCCCTCTTACTTCGCCATCATGGGAATTCCTCTGCTGCAAGGCCGGCTCCTAGGGGATTCCGATGGGAAAGATACCCCACCCGTTGCGATCGTGAATCGAGCCCTCGTTCGCCGCTATTTCGACCGCGAGAATCCGATCGGGAAGCGCGTACGTACGGGAGGTGACGATCAGCCGTGGAGGACTATCGCGGGCGTGGTGGGAGACGTAAAGATTTCCGGTCTCGCGTCCGCGGCGGAACCAACAATGTATCTTTCGTATCGCCAGGCTTCCACGCAGGCGGAGATCGGCTTGGTCGTGCGATCACCTCTGGATGCCGGCATCATTGCGGCCGAGCTTCGTAAGATGGTCGCGAGCTTGGATCCTAATCAACCGGTCGCCAGCGTTCAAGCGATGGCCGATCGCCTCAGCGAATCCGTATCCGGCCCGCGCTTTACCACGGTTCTGTTGTTCGCCTTCGCCGCTCTGGCGGTCGTGCTCGGGTTGATTGGCGTGTATGGCGTAATGGGTTGCCGCATTGGTTGGCAACTGCGGGAACTTGCAGTGCGCCAGGCGCTGGGCGCACAGCGCAGGGATGTCATCTGGCACATCCTTCGCCAAGGTTTCGCAATCATTCTGCCTGGATTGGTTGCGGGTGTTCTTGGCGCGATCGGGCTGAGCAGATTGCTGTCCAGTATGCTGTACGAGGTTTCGGTGCATGACCCGCTTACCTTCGCTATCGTCCCTACAGGTCTGGTCGGCGTAGCTCTATTCGCTTGCTGGATTCCGGCTATGCGCGCCGCCCGGTCAGACCCACTGCAATTGCTTCGACACGATTGAATTCCAGTACGCAGTGTCCGACACCCAAGGCGGACCAGGAACGTGTGGAGATCCGCTCGGCTCCCGGTGCATACATCCGGAGTAACGCCGAAGGGTTTACCAATAGGCCGGCGGTGCTGTTCCAGAAGTTCAAACTTCTAGAACGACGTAAATTTCCCGCGCAGGATTGATTCTAGAAACACTCGGCGACCAGGTCGGATCCTATTTGCTGGAACGCCGGTCGGAGCCGCCCTCTAAATTCCAACATGGCGACAAACCGTCAACATGGATTCATCATCAACGTTACACCGTGAGTCGCGTTAGCGTGAATTGGAGCTGCGGGATATGGCGAACCTGACTGTGGTCGTGTGGACAGGAAGGGATTAGCTACGATGTTTATCGTTGACATACGTGTGCTGTCGTAGTATGGTTGTTTCAGATGACGACTCCGCGCCGCAACCGACCGTCAATGGGACTCCCAACCGCCGCCGAACTCGACATTCTCGCGGTCCTCTGGAGGCTGGGAGCGGCGACCGTGCGAGAGGTGCACGATGAACTCGGTAAGGAGAACAGCTACACCACCACGCTGAAGCAGATGCAATTAATGACGGAAAAGGGGCTCGTGACCCGCGGCGAGCGTTTCGGATCCCATGTCTACGAGGCCAGCCTGCCTCAAGAGCAAACGCAGCAGCAGATCGCGGCAGACCTGCTAAAACGGGCTTTCGGCGGTTCGGCCAAGAGTCTGGTGATGGGAGCGCTATCGGCACAGCCGGCATCGCGCCAAGAATTGGACGAAATCCGCGGCATGCTGGACACCTTTGCCAAGAAGAAAGGACGCGCCTCGTGAACGTAATCCATGTGCTCTCATCGCAGCCGTGGGTGGAACGCCTGGGATGGACGCTGGTCCACTTCCTCTGGCAGGGTCTATCGATTGTGGTTCTTTATGCGGCCGCACGCCGAGGCGTGGCGCGCACGTGGAGTTCGAACGCGCGATATCTGCTCGCCTGCGCGGCCTTGGCATCCATGCTGGCCGCTCCAATTGTGACTTGGGCGGTGATGGGCCCATCGAGCGCAAATACGCAAGCTGCCTATCGCATCCGAAGCACTCCCCCGGCCCCTTATACCACCGGTGACGCGACCGCTACCACGCTGCCCGCTTATGTCCGCGCTACGATGTCCGCCGTGGAGCAGCCACAGTTACTGGTTTGGGTCGTGATGGTCTGGCTCGCCGGCGCTGTGGTGTTTTGGGTACGGCTGGCGGGAGGCTGGGTGGTTGCGGCACGCATGCGGTCGGTATCGGTGCGGCAGGCGCCCCAGGAATGGCAGCAGATTTTGCAGAAGCTCGGCGCGCGGATTGGTGTCTCTCGTCCGGTGCGATTGCTGGTCTCCGCGCTGGTGCAGGTGCCGATGGTAGTCAGCTGGCTGCGTCCCGTGGTGCTGATACCAGTGGGGGCGCTCAGCGGTCTGCCCGCCGAACATCTGGAGGCGCTGCTGCTGCATGAGCTGGCGCACATCCGGCGGCACGATTATCTGGTCAACATCCTGCAGAGCGTCGCCGAAGCTCTGCTATTCTACCATCCCGCGGTCTGGTGGGTATCGGGGCATATTCGCGCCGAGCGGGAACTGTGCTGCGACGATGTAGCCGTAGCGGTCAGCGGCGATATGCTCACGTATGCTCGTGCGCTGGCGCAGTTGGAATCGTTCCGCCCGGCGCATCTCACTGCCGCGGTTACCGCCAATGGTGGATCGCTGCCCGACCGGATCGCACGGTTGCTGGGCCAGTCGCGGCCAGCCGTCCGCATCGGCCTGGGCCCGGGCGTCCTAGCGGTTGCTATTCTGCTGATGGCCGCGACATACGGGTTGTTCGGACAATCCGGCGCAGGTCCCGCATTTCAATCAGTGTCGATCAAACGAAACACTTCTAATTGGAATGAACGCTTCCAACACCCTTGGGGGTTGTACACTAACGCATCCTTG
>DATMMD010000076.1:0-2074 GCA_035569875.1 Bryobacteraceae bacterium | reverse complement strand
AGAAATGATCTGCGTTGCATGCAGCACCTCTCGCCGGTGCCTTGTCCCGGTGAAACCGCAGCAGCACCGAAACTATACTCTTGTCGACGCTGTGGACTCTACAAATCCCGACCATCACCGACCGCGCCGACTTGGTATAGTCACGATCAGACAAATGCCGGCGAAATTCAACCGCAATTCTCTCCCACTCTGGCGCCAGGACTTTCGCCTGACCCTCCGCCTTGCCCTGCCGTTAATCTTTGCGGAGGTCGGCTGGATGAGCATGGGCATTGTCGACACCATCATGGTAGGCCGATTGCCGAACAGCGCCGTCGCCATTGGTGCCACCGGCCTCGGCCAAAGTCTCTACGCCAGCGTGGCCATTTTTTCTGGCGGCTTGCTGCTTGGAATGGATACCTTCGTCGCTCACGCATTCGGACGCGAGGATTTAGACGACGCCCGACACTCCCTGGTGAATGGCCTGTTCCTCGCCTTCGCGCTCACGCCAGTTCTGATGCTTGCGGTGTCATTCTGGCCGGCGCTGATGCTTCGCTTCGGGATCAGCGTGGAGCTCGTCGAGCCGATGCGTCCATACCTGCGCGCGCTCAACTGGGGTTCGCTCTCGCTACTCGCTTACTTCGCGCTACGGCGATATCTGCAAGCGGTAAACGTGGCCCACCCCATCATGTTTGCCTTGATCTCTGCGAATATTGTCAATGCTATTGGAAACTGGGTTCTCATTTACGGGCATCTCGGCTTTCGCGCCATGGGTATTAGCGGCTCGGGCTGGTCAACCTGCATCGCCCGCATCTACATGTCTCTGTGCCTCGCAGTGACGCTTGTCTGGGTGGAGTCGAAACGCCTCCGGCCGGGTTGGCTGAGTACAATCCGGATTGACGTCCAAAGAATGTCAGCGTTGCTAAAACTTGGAGCCCCGGCCGCAACCCAGATCCTGTGCGAGATCGGAGCCTTCTCCGCCGCAACGGCCTTGTGCGCCAGGCTCGGCCCGGTTCCACTGGCCGGTCATGAAATTGCCTTGAACTGCGCGTCGCTCACCTTCATGGTGCCGTTGGGAATCAGTTCCGCTGCAGCCGTGCGAGTCGGACAGCAACTGGGAAGACGCGATCCGGACGGAGCTCGGCGCGCGGGATGGTCCGCGATCATCATCGGCGTCGGGTTTATGGCCTGTTCCGGATCGGTGTTCGTCTCGCTGCCAAAATTGATTGCACGCCTGTTCACTCCAAACCCAGCTGTGATTCAAGTGGGCGCACAGCTGTTATTGGTCGCTGCCGCATTCCAGTTGTTCGATGGCCTGCAGACCGTAGCCACCGGAGCATTGCGCGGTGCGAGCGATACGCGAACGCCCATGCTCGCCAACTTTGTCGCCTACTGGCTGATGGGGCTTCCATTCGGCTACGTCTTATGCTTCAAGCTGGGATGGGGCGCGCTCGGCCTTTGGATCGGGCTCTGCGGTGGCCTGATGATCATCGGATCGGCCTTGCTGGTCGCCTGGCATAAGCGAAAGCTTTCCTAAGATCGGTTTCGGCTTGCCAGCCGCTCATCGCTCTGCGTATCATGCAACCGTTATGGCAATTGAAAATGTGGTTCAACCAACTGGCCTTCGCCAGAAGGCACAACTGATGTCGGCGTCTGAAATGGACCGCTCCCTGGTTCGCTTGGCCTACCAGATTGTGGAAGAGAACGGAACCGACGGTCTGGGTTTGATTGGCGTCCGCCGCCGCGGCGTCCCGCTCGCGGAACGGCTCAGCAAGTCGATCGGGCACATCGAAGACATTCAGGTTCCGGTGGGCACATTGGATATCACGTTCTATCGCGACGACCTTTCTACCGTCGGACCCAAACCGGTCGTGAATGAATCTGAAATCGGCTTCTCCATTCAGGACAAGAATATCGTCCTGGTTGACGACGTGCTCTTTACCGGCCGCACCATCCGCGCCGCCCTCGACGCTCTTTTTTCGCAAGGCCGCCCCCGCCGCGTGCAACTCTGCGTGCTGATCGACCGTGGCCATCGTGAATTGCCCATCGAAGCCGCATTCATCGGCCGCACCGTGCAGACCACAATGAACGAAGTCAT
>DATMMD010000075.1:0-2136 GCA_035569875.1 Bryobacteraceae bacterium | reverse complement strand
CGCAAGCCAACGGTCGAGAACGAAGACTTCGGCAACCACGCCGCCATCGGCTGTCATCTAGCCAACTACGCCTATTTCAAGAACACAATCGCGACATGGGATGCCGCGGCCAAGACCATCCGGGGATAGGCCCACGAGTTTGAACACAATATCTAGCCCGACGTCATCCTGAAGGCCCAGCGGGCCGAAGGATCTGGCGCGGACTATTTCGCAGGACCGAGGACCGGCGTGGGACTTTCCGCAAATGGTCCCAGCCGCGCGGCAACAGCGAGTTTTTGGCCTTGACCTCGACCTCCAACTCCGATAACATATGAATACATAGGTTATCTAGAAGATAATTCGTGATCTCCGGCAACTTGTGTAGCCGCGAAGCGGCGCAAGAATGCAGCCCACGGCGGTAAAGCCGTGGGTAAAAGCGGAATACCGATAAGCTCCCAGCGGGGCGAAAGAGGTTTTGAGTCGCTGAAATGCAGGATGCGAGTTCGATCCGCCGCCCCGAAATGGAACAAGGCGCGTCGGACGCAACGATAACTCTAATGTTCTCTGGATTTTGCCTGTAACTACCTGAAGAACCGTAGATCTACAAGAGAAGAAAATTTCAGGACCTTTGTTTTCTAGATTTTGCGTTAGACAGAGAGTTTTTCCCGACTAGTAATTTCGTAAGAAATTAGCCTATGCCCCGGATTTCCAGAAGGACCTTTTTGAAAACCGCTTCCGCCTCGGCTGCCTGCGCGGGGTTATGGAACAGCGCGCCCTGGCTGATGGCGAATGCCCTGGGCCTGCCGCTCGGAGTGCAGTTGTACTCGGTGCGTGATCTGTTGCCCAAAGACTATGAAGGAACGCTCAAGCAGTTGGGCGCAACGGGTTATCGCGAGGTCGAAGCCGCCGGCTTTTTCGACCACACCCCCAGCCAGGTCAAGCAAGCGATGGATCACGCCGGTCTGCAATGTGTGAGCGCCCACTATCCGATGACGCAACTTAACCCGAAATTGGACGAAATAATTCAGTTTTGCAAAGATTTGGGTCTGAATTACATCGTTTGCGCCGCACCCATATTGAAAGATCCGTCGCGCGTGAAAGACCCGGGCTCTCGCGCGGCCAGGGAAGCGATGACGCTCGACGACTGGCGCTGGAACGCCGAACAGTTCAATCGCATCGGGGAGCGAGTACATGCGGCGGGCATCAAGTTTGCCTATCACAATCACACTCCGGAGTTCCGCTCCGAGAATGGCGTTATGTTTTATGACGAGTTACTTCGTTTAACTGATCCGTCGAAAGTCGCGATGGAGTTGGATTGCGGCTGGGCGATCGTTGCGGGACAGAATCCCGTGGACCTACTGACGCGCTATCCTACGCGCATTTCCATGCTGCACGTGAAGGATTTCAAGATCACTGCCTTAACCAGTCCGTCGAACGCGCCACCCTCGACTGAGTTAGGACGAGGCACGATCGACTATCATCCTATTTTTGCGGCGGCCAAGAAGGCGCATATCGAGCATGCCTTCGTTGAGCAGGAAGAATTTGACATGCCACCAATGGAAGCGCTGAAGATCGACGGGGACTACATGCGCAACTTCACCGCGTAAACGTATTTCCGCGGATTTCTGGTTCCTTTGTGTACCTTCGTGTCCTCTGTGGTTCAAGCCCTTCGCAAAGTCAAACACGAAGCACACAAAGGATGGGCCACTCTAACGCAGAGCGATCCGGATCACCAGATCCAAGCCCACCATCAACACAGCCGAGGCGGGGATCACCAGCAGCGCCTTCTTCAGCCGCAACGGGTCGCCACCAGCGATGGCGCCGATGATGCGTGAGCTGACGGCGAGGCCGGTCCATCCACAAGTAATGACGAAACCGATCGCCGTTCCCGTCATTCGAGGAAAGGCATCTCCAACGATGGCGATCGTGGTAGGGAAGACCGGCGCCATGGAGAGCCCGCTCAGAAAGACCAGGACGCCGGCTGCCGCAGGCGTGCTGGTCCGGAGGGCCAGGAAGGTCGTCACTGCCATCGCGACAGATCCGATCAGCGTGACGGTGATAGCCGGCACGTGAACCAGAATCGGCACGATGCCGGCGCGGCCGATCAACAAGCCGAGCGCGAATCCCAAGGAGAGAATGTTGAGCGCACGTGATTCC
>DATMMD010000074.1:0-4170 GCA_035569875.1 Bryobacteraceae bacterium | reverse complement strand
CGCCGGAATGTATCCGGCACAGCGTGCCGCCGCCCTCAGCCCCATCGAGTGTCTGCGTCAGGAGTAGGAAACGGTAGCGATATGCGGATCAAAGAAGTCATCCTGCAAAGCTGGGAAGCGCTCTCGCGCAACCGCCTGCGTTCCATCCTGACTATGATGGGGATCGTTTGGGGACTCACCACCGTCGTGCTCCTGCTCGGCTATGGCGAAAGTGTGAGCCAGGGCGTGCTCACCGCATTTCTGGGAATTGGAAACAATGTCATCATGATTTGGCAGGGCCAGACCAGCCTGCAGGCGGGCGGCCAGCGCGCCGGCAAGCGTATTCACTTCAAGTACGAAGACCTCCAGGCCATCCGCGATGAAGCTCCGCTGGTGCGCCTGCTCAGCGCCGAATGGGACAACCCCATCGCCTACAAATATGGCGACAAGGTGATCTCCGTCTCTTCCAAAGCCGTGCAGTATCCCTACCGCGAGATTCGCAGGCTGAACATTGCCGAAGGCCGCTATTTCGAGGAGAGCGATTTCGCCGAACACCGCCACGTTCTCATCTTTGGCCCGAATGCGGCGAGGAAAGTGTTTGGCGGCCGGGATCCGGTCGGCGACCACGTGACCATCAACGGCCAGACCTGGGATGTAATCGGGCTGCTGCAGTTGAAAATCCAGGATTCCGCCAACAACGGTCCCGACAATGAGAACGTCTTCCTCCCTTTCGAGAGCCTGAGCGATATCAATGACCTGCGCGATCCGGAGATGATCGTGTTCCAGCCGGTCACGGCGCTCCTGCACACGGCGGCGCTGGGACAGGTAAGAGAAGTCCTTGCCCGACGCCACAATTTTAATCCCAAGGACGACAAATCCAGTCCGGAGTGGGACACGGTGGAAGATGCGAAAGACATTCAACAGTTCGGCATCGCGCTGCGCCTGATCCTCGGGTTCATCGGCGTGCTGACACTGGGAGTCGGGGGCGTGGGCGTGATGAACATCATGCTGGTCAGCGTCACCGAGCGCACCAAGGAAGTGGGGTTGCGCAAAGCGCTGGGCGCGCGCAATCGTGACATCGCGTTTCAATTTCTGGTGGAGGCGCTGGTGCTGACCTTCGCCGCTGGAGCGGTGGGGATGCTGGTCTCCGTCGTGCTGGCGCACGCCATTCCGCCCATGCCGCTCTACTCCGAGATGTACAAGACAGTCAATCACGAGGGCGACATCATCCTGAAGACTTCGAGCAGCGTAATGCTGATGGCTTTTGTGATTCTCACTTTTGTCGGCGTCACGGCAGGCATGTGGCCGGCGCTGAAGGCCGCGCGCATGCAACCGGTCGAGGCCCTGCGCTGCGAGTAGCGCCTTTAGAGCGCCAGTTCGTAGGAATTTCGAGAACGAGGCCTGTCCTCCGGTTAACGGTTCCTACGCGCGTCCCATGTCCGGGTGGAACTTTTTCACCGCAAAAATAGTAAGCACGATGAATATCGCCATCACCGCCAACTGGGCGACCAGGAATGGCGGCTTTGATTGCGTGGGAGCCATCGCTTTCAGGGCCGGCACCTTCTCGAAGGACTGGAACACCAGGACGAACACGTTGAGATAGAGCGCAATCATGGCCATAACTACGTAGATCGAGCGCCATTTACCCACCATGTCGAAGCGGTAGCGCGCCAGAACCGCAATCGCCAGCACCACCAGCGAAATGATAGCGATCTTGTGGGAAGGCAAAAGGTGGATGAAGGGAAAGCCGAAGCCGGTCAGGCTGGTTAGCACCGTGGTCAACAGAAAGAGCGCCGTCAAGCCATTGACCCGTTTGGCGGAGAACAGCCCGAGAAGGACGGCGAATCCAGAGCCGATTCCCACCAAACTAATGAGTACGTGCACCGTGGTAAACGTCGAGAGCGACATGCCTAGCATTATGTTGAGGGTCCTTTCCAAACAGGGCTGAGATATTACAGAGAGGCGTGGGAAAAATTCCATAACGCGCGATTCGTGCTGGCAAGTGTCCTCCTGAGCGCAGCCACTGCGCTCAGGAGGACAGCTTGCGACGCTGGGGCGACGACGGCAGGGAAACCCTACGCCGCCCGGATCGAGGTCAGCCAAGCCCGTAACAACTGTCGCACCTTGGCCCCCTCAGGCTTGCGCCGCAGGGCATCGATCACGGCCAGGCGCGCCCGATTTCCACGGCCGCGAAATCCCACCCAGTAGGGGACATAAATTTCGCCGGCCACCGGTTCGGCGGTGATTTGCAAATGGCGCACCCGGAAGAACCCGGTGCTGAAGAGCAGCCGCTGCACTTTGGCGATAACGACCTTATTGGCCTCGGCTTCGCCCAGGAGTGCCTCGGAGCAATTCCGCGTCTCAAGATAAGTCACCTCGCGCTCGCCCGGTAGTTGTTCGAAGTGATAAAGGTCGAGCGACCCGTTCACGGCATCGAGGCCAAATACGCGCAGGTCGCGTTTTCCGCCGTTCAGGATCTCAACCTGGAAGAGGCGGAAGGGAATGTAGAAGTCGGCCACGGAGCGCAGCGGACCGAGCGCGGTTTCGCGCAGGAAGTCCAGCATGCCGGAAGAAAATTGCTGCATCGCTTCTTCGCGGCTCACGTTGGCTCTCAGGCTGCGGATGCGCGCCATTTCTGGGGTCTCGGAAAAACTGCGGTAAACCGAATGCGCTATCGGAAATGGAACCAGAGCCCAACCACGGTAGCAATCAGCGCCAGGCTGAATATGAGGTTAAGCCGGTGCTCGGCCGCTGTTTCCGCCGCCGGTTTGTGATCCAGGGCGCGTACCGGGGTAACGTCCATCTTGTCGTCCACGGTCGCGAAAGTCAGACCGGCCAGCTGCCTCCGTTCCGGCGCCGGTGTCACCAAACTAACTCCGATCAGCACCACGCAGCAGACCACGAACATGAGGATGGAATAATGCAGAAAGTTCATGTCCACCAAGCCGCGCAGGAACGCATTGTCGAAGGCATGGCCGCCGGCCGCCCGGTCCATCAATTCAAAGACGAAGCGAGCTGCGCCCATGACGAAGCCGGTCAGCAACGAACTGATCGCGCCTTGAGCGTTTAGCCGCGGCCACAGAATTCCCAGGACGAAGCAGGCCGCAATGGGCGGGCTGATGTATCCCTGCACGCTTTGCAGATAGATGTAAAGCTGGCTGCTGATCAAATGTATGAAAGGCACCCAGGCCAAGCCGAGCACCACCATCACTCCGGTCATCACCCGACCGAAGCCCACCAGTTGCCGCTCGGTCGCGTCCGGCTTGATCTTCTTATAGAAGTCGAGCGTGACCAGAGTTGAAGCCGAATTGAATACGGAACTCATCGCACCCATTAATGCCGCCAGCAGCGCCGCGATCATCACGCCCACTAAACCTGTGGGAAGAAGATTGATGATGAGCGTGGGATACGCGATGTCACCATTCAGCACTTCGCCGTGCGGACCGAATTTGAACAGGTCGCGGTAGAGAGCGACGGCGATCAGGCCCGGCAACACCAGCATGAACACGGGCAGTATCTTGAGAAAGCCGGCGAAGATAGTGGCGGCTTTGGCGTGTCCTTCATCCTTGGCGGAAAGCACGCGCTGCACGATCACCTGATCGGTGCACCAATACCAGATGCCGAGAATAGGCGCGCCGAAGAAAATCCCCGTCCAGGGAAAGTCAGGATCGCTCATGGGCTTGACCATGTGGAAGTAGCTGGCGGGCAGGGCAGCGCGCAGGCCTTCGAACCCGCCCACCTGGTGCATTCCAATCACGGTCAGGATGACGGCGCCGAAAATCAGGATGAGAGTCTGTACCAGGTCGGTATAAATGACCGCGGCCAGACCTCCGGCGATAGTGTAAATACCGGTGGCGATGACCAGAATCACCGCCGCTGTCAGCGGGCTCCAGCCCACCACACGCTCCAGCACAATCGCGGCTGCGTAGAGGTGCACGGAAATCTTGGTGAATACATAGGCCAGGATGGAAATTCCCGCCAGGTACACGGCGCAGGACCGGCTGAAGCGCCGCTCCAGAAATTCCGGCATAGTGAAGACGTTGGAGCGCAGATAAAACGGGACGAACACCCAACCCAAGACCAGCAGGATCAAGCAAGCCAGCCATTCAAATGAGCCGACAGCCAGGCCCGAACTGGCGCCGGAGCCCGCCAGCCCAATGAAATGCTCGGTGGAGATATTCGAAACGAACA
>DATMMD010000073.1:0-19031 GCA_035569875.1 Bryobacteraceae bacterium | reverse complement strand
ATAACAAAGATTACAAACCCAAGTACGACGGTGACCTCAGGCTCCGCGACGGAGCGTATCACCAGGGAACGGTCTGGGCGTGGTTGATCGGCGCATTCATCGACGCCTGGCTCAAAGTCCATCCCGGCGACTTCGAAACCGCCGGCAAATTTCTGGACGGCTTCGAGCAGCATTTGACGGACGCTTGCATCGGATCCATCAGCGAGATCTTCGACGCCGAGCCGCCCTTCACGCCGCGCGGCTGCATCGCACAAGCCTGGAGCGTCGCCGAAGTGCTGCGCTGCTGGATCAAGTGCCGCTTGCGCTAACGTGGGGAAGTTCGCCGACAGCCCCCGACCTGCCTTTAGAACGTAAACCGTCCCGAAATCTGCAGCTGCCGCGCTCCGTATAGCCCCGTGTTTGTTACCGTCGGCGCGAAGAACGTCGGGTTCGGCACCAGGCAGCCATTGCTGTGCCCCGCACACGCACCGGAACCCGCGGCGGTGTAGTTGAATTCCGTGGCGTTCACTCCAAAGATATTGGTGTGGTTGAAGAGATTGAAAGCTTCGCCAATGAACGAAAGCTTCATCTTCTCGCGAATCGTGAAATTCCTGCCGATGCGGAAATCGACATCCCAGAAACCCGGTCCCGTAAAAGCGTTCCGAACCTGTCCTGGAAAGCGCGATGACGATAGCGCTGTTCCGGAATTGTTCACCGTTCCGCCCGTGAGGCCGCCTGCTGGACCGCCGGATGGGAAACCATTGATTCCGGGCGTAACCGGCTGGCCGCTGGCAGCCGTCACTATGCTCGAAAAAACCCACCCGTCAAGAACTGCCTTGGCCGCCCGATTCGAGAGCTTGCTGAAATGGGTCGGGATCCAAACCACATTGCCCACGAAGCGACTCCGCTGGTCGAGATCCGAAAGAGCATACTCGAGCTTACGATTCCGAGGATCGATGGGCGAATCAGTTCCATTAAAAGTTCCAAACTGGCCCGGAACCTGCCCGCCGTCCACAGCTTTGGAGAGCGTGTAATTCAACGCGAACTCCACGCTACTGCTCATACGCTTGCGGAGCGTCACCACCAGACTGTTGTACCAGGAGTTTACGTCGCTAAAGCCCGTCAGCACCGGACCGGTGGGATCGATTCGGCCGGTGTAGAACGGCTCTGTGATCGTGCTCTGAGTCGCACCGCTCGAACTGGTTATGTCGTAGGTCCTGGTGGTGGTAGGTGCCGCTAGGTTCGTGTCGACAAAAATTGGCAGATGCAAGGTCCGGCCGACCACGTAGGAGCCGGAAATGGCCATGTTCAACGGCAGTTGGTGCTCGATCGTCACCTCGCCCTCATGCGCCAACGGATTCACCCAGTCGGGTACTTGGCCGCGAGTCGTCTGCGTCAGAGAAGGAGGCGTGAAGTTCGTCACCACTGGCGTAAGCGCGCCAGGGAACGGGGCTACTGGTGTGCCGCCCGGTGGCGTGAAAATCAGGTTGGGAAACTTAAGAGCTGGACAGGTTGTGGGATTACAGTTGAACGTCTGCTGGAACACGCCATTCTCCACGCGCGTGGCGTAATAAGTGCTGTTGCTGGTCTTCGCGTAGAAAATGCCGTAGCCAACGCGTAGCACTGTATTCTTCGCAAGCTGCCAAGCCATGCCCAGGCGGGGAGCGAAGTTATTCTTGTCGATATTGATCGTGGACGTGTAAAGCGTCGTCAGCGGCGTCGTCGTATTAGGCTTGGGCGGTTGCGGGATAAGTTGCAGATCGTACCGCACACCCAGGTTAAACGTTAGATTCGGGCGAGCCTTCCAGGTGTCCTCGATGAAACCCGCGAAATCGTTATCGTAGAAGTCGTCCTTCCCCACGCCGGTGACCGGATCAGTTACCTGAACAAACGTACTAAAGTGCCGGCCGGTCAACCCGTCGCCCAGGTTGATACCCTGCACATCCGCGACCCAGTTACTGAATGCCGAACTGCCGGAGTAGGTGTAGACTCCGCCGCCCTGAAACAGATTGATGAGGAGTTCGTGGATAGCGTTGACGTCCACGCCGGCTTTGAAGGTGTGACGTCCCACTGTTTTCGAGAGCGTGTCGGTAAATTCCAGCCGATGTTCATTCGGGAAGGCCGGGCGCGGTAGTGCATTAGGCAGCCCGTAGGCCATCACATTTGCAACGGTGACGCTGGGCGCCGTCCCGTTGGCGCCGATAATTTCCAGATCCTGCGACCACTGAAAACGGAAGTTGTTTACCATCGTCGGTGAAATCGTCGAATCCCAGGTCGCAACGAAAATCCGCTCGTGGGTTACGGCCGTGCCGTTCGCCGTGAGCGAATTGTTAGAAGAAGTGGTAGCCGTGTTGTAGGAGTTCGGCGAATGGAAGTCATCCAGATTGAAGGAAGCGCTGAGATGATTGGCGCTGTTCAATTGGTAGTCCAGTTTCCCGAACCCGACATCCTGATTGGCAAAACGCGGAAAGGCGCCCAATTGCGAGCTGAAGAAATGATTCGCCGCAGCGCATTGGGCTGCCGTTACACCAGTCGGGCAACCCAGCGGGAAGGTCGCAAAACTGGTGTAGCTGATCGGATTCACCTTCCGGGAGCCATCATAGGTGAAGAAGTAGAATAGTTTGTCCTTGATGATCGGCCCTCCCACGCTACCTCCGAACTGTTGCTGTTGGTGCACTGGCTGGGTGTAGTTACCGAACGATTTCTGGAGCGGATCCAGAGCGTTCAGCGAGGGGTAACGCAAATAATAGAACAGGTCCCCGTGAATCGCGTTTGTGCCCGACTTGGTCACCGCGTTCACAATTCCTCCCGCAGCCTGACCAAGCTGCGCGCTATAGTCGCTGGATGTGACCTGGAACTCCTGGATCGAGTCCATGCTGTACACGTAAGGTACCGTTGTCCGTCCCTTGGTCTCCGAAAAGAAAGCTTGGCTGTTGTTGGTGCCATCCACCGAGCTCTGATTGTAGAGACCCGAAATGCCGCGATAAGAAACCAGCCCGCTGCCGCCGTCGTTCGTAGTATTGGGCGTGAGAAAAGCGAAGCCCTCCCAGCGCCGGCCGGCGATTGGCAGATTTTCCTGCTGTACCTGCGTGACTGTTTGTGACATCTCGGTCTTATCCGTATCCACCAGCGAAGCTTGCCCCGTGACCGTCACCGTCTCCGATGTTGTCTGGATCGACAATGGAAGATCCACCGTGAGCGTTTGGCCCACCTGCAGGGTAAGGTCCTTGCGGACGATCTTCGAGAAGCCGGCTTTGCTGGCGGTGATTTCGTAATGGCCGGGCTGAAGGAACGGCGCCGTATAAAGCCCTGCTCCGTTGGTCGTGAGCGAGCGCTCGATGCCGGTATCCACGTTCAAGATCGTCACCGTCGCATTCGGAATAACGGCGCCATTGGGATCGGTCAGAGTCCCGGCGATCGTACCCGATCCACTGGTCTGAGCCCATGCCGTATACGCCGCAATTGATAGCAGAAACACCACAACAAGCGCTATGTTTTTCATAAATTAAACCGGCGAAACACCCTGCACAGCTACGAGGCTTATTTCAGTAGCATAGTCGAAACCCGTCACCGGCGCAAATCATTTTTTTGGGGTTTCGATCTCGATTTTTCGGCCGACGAGATATTATGAAAAACAGAACATGCGGAAGCATCAAGTTTTGAACGCCGCGGCGGCGATCACGCTGCTGCTCCACGTCGCTTGGGCGCAAAGCCCGAATCCTCGCTATGGAAAATGGAAATTGCAATCGAACGCCCCGGCGCCGGCCAGCAATATCATGACGTACGAGCCGTCGGGCGCCCAGGGCATGAAGATCACCATCGACGCAGTGAACAAGGACGGTGTGAAATCACAATGGTTCTACACCACGAAGTTCGATGGAAAAGACGCCCCCATCACCGGCAATTCTAGCGCGGACACCGGGTCGGTCAAAGTTATCAATGCCGCGATTAACGAGATTGTCTATAAGAAGGATGGCAAGGTAGCGCAGGTGCTCACCAACGTCCTATCTCCCGATGGGAACACCATCGGGATCATCTATATGCGAATGGATGAGACCGGCAAAACCGCGGGCGTCACATTTGCAACCTACGAGCGAATGAACTAACAACGCGCTACTTCATACGCACCGGAAGCTCCACGTAACTCGCATATCTCGACGACCGGTAAATCCTCTGTGTGGCTGCTCGGTAGTCGGCCGCCTTAGCCGCGAAAATGTTCTCCACGAACGTCTGCGGGTTGCGATCGATCAACGGGAACCACGTGCTCTGAACCTGCACCATGATGCGATGGCCGGGGCGGAACTCGTGATCCGCCGCATGAACATCAATGGCGTACTCATAAGGTTGGTTCGGCCGAACCGCCTCCGGCTTCTCGAAGCTGTTCCGGAAACGCGCTCGAAACACTTCACTGTCGATCATTAATTGATAGCCCGGAAGTTTTTCGTCGTTTTCCGGGTAAACATCGATAAGCTTTACGATCCAGTCGCTGTCCGATCCCGAAGTGGAAGCGAATAAGTGCGCCACCACATCGCCGGCGACGGTTAGAGGATCTTTTAGCGGTTCGGTGGACCAGCTCAAGACGTCCGGCCGCAAGTGCACAAAGCGCTGATCCTCCACCAGCCACTGCGTCCACCCCGAATTGGATGAATAGGTCGGCGGAATCGGACGATGCCGGTAAGGCACTGGATGCGCCGGATCGGATACGTAGCTGTCGGAGGCATCATCGGATTTTTCATGCGGCGCTTCAAACGAGAGCGCGCCCCCAACCGACGTGTACAGCTTTCGGTTTTCGATCTTGTCCTTGGGCGGCCAAGCGGCGTAGTTCTGCCAGGAGTTACTGCCGGTCTCGAACACCGTAGCCTCGGGCTCATTGAGCGACCCCTTGTCTTTAAGCCAGTAAGCAAACCAAGGCATCTCGATTTTCTCGCGGAAGTATTGCGATTGATCGCCGCCGAAGTCAATCGGACCGAGGGTCTTCCCGTCTCCGCCCCACCCGCCGTGCCGCCAGGGGCCCACCACCAGATAGTTCTTGTGATCGGTATCGTTCTTTTCGAGCGTTTGATAAATCACCATGGGCCCGTAGTAATCCTCTTGATCCCACCACCCGGCGACGTTCAGGTTCGGCACGCTGTTCTGGGTGAGAATGCGCTGCACGGCCTGCGATTGCCAAAACGAGTCGTAGTTGGGATGGTTGACGAAATTAGTCCAGGTCGGCTTTTCGCCATGGAAGTAGCGCTGCTCGATTTGGGAAAGCGGCCCCAGCGAGAGATACCAATCGAACGTGTCGTACTTGTCAAAATCAAAGTGGGATTGGATCTTCCCGGTTTCCATGCGTGCGACGTACTCGAATCCATAACTGAGACGAAAAGCCCCGTTGTGGTGAAAATCATCGCCCAGGAACATATCCGCGGGAGAGGCTTGCTCACTCGCGGCTTTGAGCGCCGGGTGGGGCTCGATCAACGCCATGGCCGTGAGCCATCCCCCGTAGGAGATCCCCAATAGTCCGGCGCGGGAATTGTTCCCCGGGACATTTTTTAGTAGCCACTCGATGGTGTCGTACGTGTCGCTGCCTTCATCGATTGAATCCGGCTTCGCGCGGTCGCGTACCGGACGCTGCATCACGAATTGGCCTTCGGATCCGTACCGTCCCCGAATGTCCTGCAATACGAAAATGAAGCCCTCATCGGCTAGTTCCTTGTAACGCGTTGCCAGTGTACGCTCACCCCGGCCATTGTCGAATCCATAGGGCGAGCGCTCGATCAGAAAGGGAAGCTTCGTCGTTGTCCTGGCTGGAACGAAAATCAACGTGTGCAGCTTCACGCCATCCCTCATCGGGATCATGACCTCGGTTTTGTTCCATGCTCCTGACGGTGCCCGGTGGCATCCTGCCAGCCCCAAACAACCAATTACAAGCACGGGCAACAGTTTCATCAATTAAACCTAACACCCTCGCGTAGCAAATTAAGATAAACTTAACAAAGAACTGCGGGAGGCGCAGATATGACGCTTCGTGTCGGAAGGCGGCCTATTTGGCCGGTGATTAGCTTGCTTGTCTGCGCTGTCGCATCAGCGCAAACCGCCAAAAAGGTTTCCTTTGCCACCGACGTCGCGCCTATTCTGGCTAAGAACTGCGCACAGTGCCACGGTCCGGCCCCGGCCATGGCGAACCTCGACCTCCGCAGCCGTGATGCCGCACTCAAAGGAGGCCAGCACGGACCCGCGATCGTTCCTGGCGACGGGGCCGCCAGCCGTTTGTACCAGCATCTCACCGGTAAAGCGCAGCCTCAGATGCCGATGGGTGGGCGCCTGACCGACGCAGAAATCGCGGTCATCAAGGCCTGGATCGACAATGGCGCCGAGTGGGATTCGGCAGCGCCGCTCAACGCGGCAACGCCGGCGTCCGACAAAACCACGGCCGAACACAAGTTTACCCCCCAGCAGCGCAATTATTGGGCGTTCCAAAAGGTCACGAAGCCTGCCGTGCCTGCCGTCGGCGCACGCAATCCGATCGACGCCTTCGTCCTCGCCAAACTAGCGACGCAAAACCTCAAACCCAATCCGCCCGCTGACAGGATCACGCTACTCCGCCGCGCTTACTTGGATTTGACCGGTCTGCCGCCATCGCCCGAAGACACCCAGGCGTTCCTGGCCGACAACTCGCCCGCAGCCTTCGAGAAAGTGGTCGACCGGCTCCTCGCTTCTCCGCAATATGGCGAGCGCTGGGGCCGCCATTGGCTCGACTTGGCCCGTTATGCTGACAGCGCTGGCTTCAAGGCAGATGAAACGCGCCCCAATGTCTGGCGCTACCGCGACTACGTGATCCAGTCCTTCAACGAAGACAAGCCGTACGACCGCTTCGTCAAGGAACAAATCGCCGGCGATGAACTCTATCCCGACGACCCGGCCGCGAGAATCGCCACCGGCTTCGACCGTCTCTGGCCTGACGAGAGCAACCTGGCGAATCCGATTCTCCGCCGGCAGGAAATTCTGAACGACATCACCGATACCGTGGGCGCCGTGTTCATGGGCATGACCTATGGCTGCGCTCGCTGCCATGATCACAAATTCGATCCGATTCTTCAGAAGGACTATTACCGCCTCCAGGCCTTCTTCGCCAATATCCGGAACGACGATCACGCCAGTCTGCTCACCGGCGACCAAGCCACCGCCTACCAGCGCCAGCGCGCTGATTGGGAGATCCAGACCCGTGATATCCGCGCCAAGATGGATGCGCTCCTGGCTTCGGTACGCACCGAGAGACTGAAAGAAGATATTGGTATGTTCCCCAAAGAGGCCCAGGATGCCGTCTTTACTCCGCCCGAGCAACGTACGCCGATGCAATGGCAGATGTATTATCGCAGCGCCAGCCGGCTTCCCTCCAATCGGGAACTGGAGCGGGCTTTGAAAGGCGACGCGAAACAACAGTACGCCGATCTGCAAAAAGAGCTGGCGCAATTCGACGGCCTGAAGCCCGCCGATCCCCCGGTGGCCGAAGCGATCTTCGACGGCAGCCGCAACGCGCCGCCCGAGTTCGTCCTCTTCAAGGGCCTTTGGGACGCGCCCCTCGATGAAGTACAGCCCGGCGTTCTGAGTATTCTCGATCCGGCGCCGGCCAAAATCGTGGCGCCTGAAGGCCTGAACTCGACGGGCCGCCGTTCCGCTCTTGCGAATTGGCTCACCGATCCTAAGAATCCCCTCACAGCCCGCGTGATGGTCAATCGCATCTGGCAAGATCACTTCGGAAAGGGGATCGTCGGGACTTCCAGCGATTTCGGCGTCATGGGCGAGCGGCCGGCCGATCCGCAATTGCTCGACTACCTCGCCACCAGCTTTGTCGAAAACGGCTGGAGTATCAAGAAAATGCATCGGCTGATCATGCTGTCGAACACCTATCAGCAGTCGTCGGCATATCAAGAGCAAGCGTCCAAAGTAGATCCGGATAATAAGTTGCTGTGGCGTTTCGACAGGCGGCGCTTGGAAGGCGAGGTTATTCGCGATTCCATGCTGATGGCCGCCGGCCAGTTGAATCTGAAAATGGGCGGCCCGGGAGTCTTCCCGCCGATTCCACAGGGAATCAGCAACGGATCGAAGTATCTTGCTTGGACGCCGGAGAAAGATCCCGCTGAAGCCGATCGGCGCAGTGTGTATGTTTTCGTGAAGCGCAATCTGCGCTACCCGATGTTCGAGGCCTACGATTTTCCTGATACCTCCGAGAGCTGTCCGCGCCGCTATGCGACCGTCAGCCCCACGCAGCCGTTGGTTGGTATGAATGACGATCTGATACGCCAATGGTCGCGAGAGCTGGCCAACAGGGTGCTCAACGATGCCGGACTGTCGCCGGACCAACAAGTGGAGCGTGCCTTTCGAATTGTCTTTAATCGCGCGCCGAAGGATGACGAACGTCAGGCCGTTTTGGAATTCTTGAATAAGCAAGCCGGTGAGATCGGCGGCCAGACCGCTCGCGCAGCAGCCTTCGTGGATTTCTGTCAGACGCTGCTCAACTCCAACGAGTTTTTGTACGTGAATTAAGGAAGGACCGGACCATGGAGCGTAATCCGAATCATTATCCGCGAATATCCACGCGGCGGGATTTTTTCACGCGCACCGGCAGCGGATTAGCCGCCGTCGCCTTGGCACAGATGCTGAATGAGGACCACCTTCAGGCCGCAACGGCGGGGGCAGACCCGTTGGCGGCGAAGCAGCCCCATCATCGTCCTACTGCCAAGTCCATCATCTGGCTGTTCATCGAGGGTGGTCCCAGCCACGTCGATCTCTTCGATCCCAAACCGAAGCTCGCGGAGCTCGCGGGACAGCCGATCCCGGAATCGATGCGGCCCAAGTTTACCGCCATGCCCGGTACTTCCAAGAATGGCCTGATGCCGTCCAAGCGTACGTTCAAGCAGTACGGCCAGAGTGGCATCTGGGTATCGGATTGGTATCCCAATATCGCTCAGCATGTCGACGATATGACCGTAATCCGATCCTGCTGGACCGATGGCATCAACCATTTGGGCAGCGTGACCGAGATGAATAGCGGCTCGATTTTGAGCGGCCGTCCGTCGCTAGGAGCCTGGGTGAACTACGGGTTGGGCAGCGCGAATCGCAATCTGCCGTCGTTCGTAGTCATGTTGGACGACAAAGATCCCATCGGCGGCGCCAAGCAGTGGAGCGCTGGATTTCTTCCGGCTTCTTATCAGGGTATGCAGTTCCGCACCGGCGACACGCCGCTCATCAACCTGAAACCTCCCCAAGGCATGACCGACGCGCAACAGCGCAACCAGCTCGGGCTTCTGAAGCGATTGAACGAAATCTGGTCCGAGGACAAGCAGGAAGACGATGAGCTCGACGCCAGAATCCGTTCCTACGAGCTCGCATATAAGATGCAGAGCGCGGCGCCCGAAGCAGTGGATCTCACCAAGGAATCCGAAGAGACCAAGAAGCTTTATGGTATCGACGAAGAACCCACCCGGGCCTTCGGCAGCAATTGCCTGATGGCTCGCCGCCTGGTGGAGCGCGGCGTTCGTTTCATCGAACTATACTCTGGCTCAGGCAGCGGCTGGGATGCGCACGACAACGTCGAAGAGAATCATAGCAAGTGGTGCAAGGCGTCCGATAAACCGATCGCCGGCCTGTTGACTGATCTCAAGGCTCGCGGACTGCTTGACGACACTTTAGTGGTTTGGGGCGGCGAGTTCGGCCGCACGCCGTTCAATGAGAAAGGTCTCGGCCGCGATCACAATCCTTGGGGTTTCACCATCTGGATGGCGGGAGGAGGCGTCAAGAAAGGCCACTACGTCGGTTCCACTGACGAGATCGGCATGCACGCCCAGGAATCGCCTGCTCACGTCAACGATATTCACGCATCCATGTTGTGGGCCCTCGGTCTTGATCATCTGCAGGTGACCTACATGCACAACGGGCGAGCCGAGCGCCCCACGGTCGTCGCGGGCGAAGTAATCAAAAACCTGTTCGCCTGACCTGCACCCGTTAAAGAAGCTTTCTTAACTTCCAGAAACAATCCGCCTCCAGTCACCATCCATAGATTGGGAGTCTAGGTGACAGCCCGCAAAAAGTATTGGCTGGCAGGGATCGGGGCCCTGGTCGGATTGGCGGTTGCCGGCGCCTTCCTCGCGGCGTCGAGGATGGCCAAGCGCTTCGAGCCCATGATCCGCGAGCAGGCCATAGGCTATTTAAGTGAGCGGTTTCATAGCCAAGTTGAAATTGCATCGCTGCGGGTCAACCCTCCCAAGATGTCGATCATTCAAATTCTGTTGCGGCACGGACGGGGCGCGATGGTTGGGGTGGAGGGCCAGGGAGTTTCTATGCGCTTCGAGGGTGTGCGCGACCTGCCGCCGCTGTTCCAGATCAAGAAGCTCTTTTTCATCGTGGATCTCGGCGTGCTGACCGCGCCTCGCAAGACTGTCGAATTCGTCTCCCTCGACGGGGTCGAAATCAATATTCCGCCGAAAGGCTATCGCCCTGACCTGGCAGTATCCAATGGCTGGGGCAAAGACGCTTCCGGCAAGCTGAACGTGCTCATCAAGGACGCCCAGTTCAATAATGCGCTGCTCGTCATTCATCCCAGGGACAAAAACAAGCAGCCGCTGCGATTCGAAATCGAGCACCTTCGTATGAGGTCGGTAGGGGTCGATTCGGCCATGAAATACACGGCTGCCATGACCATTCCAAAACCGCCAGGGACGCTGCATAGTGATGGAAGTTTTGGTCCCTGGGTGGCGCTTGAGCCAGGAGATACACCGCTGGTCGGCAATTACATCTTCGACAAAGTCAACTTGGGCGTCTTCAATGCCATCGCTGGCACGCTTAATTCGACTGGCCAGTTCGATGGGACGCTCGATACCGTTCGAGCCCGAGGCGAAGCTAATGTGCCGAATTTTCATCTGAAAGCGGTCGGCAATTCCATTTCGCTTTCAACGCGCTTTGAAGTTCTGGTGGACGGTACCAACGGTAATACCGTCCTGCAGCCGGTGCGGGCGAGGTTGGGAAAAACGAATTTCACTACTACCGGCACCGTGATCAAGCATGAGAATCAGGCGCTCCGTACTATCAGCCTCAAGGTATTGATGCCGCGTGGAGACATGCGCGATCTGCTGCGGCTGGCAGTCAAAGGGGCGCCCTTTATGGAAGGCGAGATCAACTTGCGCTCGCGAATCGACATTCCACCCCTGACTGGCCCGGTTAAAGAAAAGCTCCGGTTGGACGGCGATTTCGATATTAGCAGCGCCAAGTTTCTGCGCTCCACCATTCAGGAGCAGATCGATCAATTGAGCCGGCGCGGGCAGGGCCAGCCCAAGAATCTTGAAATCGATGAAGTAGTTTCGAACATGAAAGGTTCATTCCGTTTGGAAGACCAGCTCATGACCTTCCGCTCCATGTCGTTCGACGTACCGGGCGCCAATGTCGAAGTGGCCGGAGATTACAACTTGGCCAAGGATATTATCGATTTCCACGGTGCGCTCAAACTGGACGCGAAAGTGTCGCAAACTATGACAGGCTGGAAACGATGGGCGCTCCGGCCGGCCGATCCCTTCTTCTCCAAGCACGGTGCGGGAACTTATCTCAAGATCAAAGTGGATGGGACTTCGAAGCAGCCCAAGTTCGGCCTCGACCGCAAGCGCGGCGCCGGCGCCGGACAAGCTTCGAAGACCGCTCAAAACACCAAGCTGGACTCTAAATAGACCGTTCCACGCCGATGCTACGATGGAAGTGACCGGTCCTTCCATCATGAAATGCAAAATCTGCAATACGCGCAAGCCGCGTCGTTTCTGTCCTGGCGTGGGTGGCGATATATGCTCGATTTGCTGCGGTTCGGAGCGTGAAGTGACCGTGAATTGCCCCTTGGATTGCGTTTATCTGGTGGAAGCGCGGCAGCATGAAAAGCCTCCAGCCGCCAATACCGGGCCGTTGCCTAACCAGGATGTACGTATCACCGAGGAATTCTTGCGCGACCATGAGCCGCTGCTGATTTTCATGGGGGCCAAGCTGCTCGAAGCTTCGCTGGAGATCGCGGGCGCAGTCGATTCGGACGTCCAGGAAGCGCTTGAGTCGCTGATCCGAACGTATCGCACCCTCGAGAGTGGTCTCTATTACGAGACACGCCCGAACAATCTATTGGCCGCGGGTGTCCAGCAGAAAATTCAAGATTCGATCCAGGAGCTGCGCAAGGAATTGACCGAGAAAGGATCCACGCCCATCCGCGACGCCGAAATCCTGGGGATTCTCGTGTTTCTGGAGCGCGTCGGTCTGCATGAGAGAAATGGGCGGCCACGCGGCCGTGCGTTTATCGACTATTTGCGTGGCTATTTTCCGCAGAAGCAAGACGGCTCCGCGGATGCGCCTTCTCTGATCCAGGTATGACCGGTTTTATCGTGTTTGCTCACGGCTCGCGCGTTGAAAGCGCCAATCAGGCCGTCCGAGACATCGCGGCCAAAATGGCAGTCTCGCGTGGCGACATCGTGGAGGCGGCCTTCCTCGAATTGAGCGGACCCGATCTGTCCGGCGCAACTACGCGCCTGCTGGCTCGTGGGGCTTCGCGAATCATCGTCATTCCCTATTTCCTGACCCTTGGCACACATATGCAGCGCGATCTCCCGCGTCTGGCTGAGGAGGCTTCCCGCCAAAATGGTGGTGTTGAGATTGAAGTTACGTCCCCGCTGGATGGACATCCCGCGCTGCTCGAGGCTTTGCTCGATCGCGCCAGTGAAGCCCAGGCTTCCGGCGAGGATCGCGCATGAAGGCCACGCTGGTGGAGTCGCGCGAGATTGCCCCGGAAGTCCGGCACTTTGTGTTCGAAGCGCCTGCCGTGAAGCAGCTTCACTTCAAGCCCGGCCAGTTCGTTTCCTTCAATGAAACGCTGGGCGGCAAGAAGATTACCCGTGCCTATTCCATCGCGTCGCTACCGGCGGGCAACCACTTCGAGCTGTGCCTGAACCTTGTACACGAGGGCATTTTTTCGCCGCACCTGTTTGCGATGAAGCCGGGCGACTCCGTGGAAATGACCGACCCGCTCGGTTTTTTCGTGGTCCGTAATCCTGCCAAAGATGCCATCTTTGTAGCCACGGGCACCGGGATTGCACCGTTCCGGTCTATGGCGCCAGAATACTTGAGTCACCCTGAGGCCAAGCAACTAACGCTCATTTTTGGAGTGCGGCACGAACAAAACATCTATTATCGCGACGATTTCGAGGCGCTGGCCAAAGACCATTCCAACTTCAATTTCTTGCCAACTCTCAGCCGTGCGGAGCCATCCTGGCGCGGCCGGACAGGGCACGTGCAACTCCATCTGTTCGAAGCTATCGGCGATCGCCGCGACTTGGACGTATATATCTGCGGCCTGAAGGCCATGGTGGATGACGTCCGAGCGATCCTCAAAGGGATGGGCTTCGACCGCAAGCAGATCATTTTCGAAAAGTACGACTGATGAACCGGACCCTGGCACTAGTGGCGTTGATGATCCTGTTGTTCGCGGGCACGGTCGCGGTGCTGGTGAACGTTATGCCGGGGCCGCACAAGTCCATGGACTATCTGGTGATCGGAGCGGTGGCGACGTTGCTATGCCTGCTGGCGTTGTTCGTGGTCTTGATCAAGCTGCCGCAAAGGCGTAAGCCGTAGCGCGCGAATTTTTCGTGCGGCGTTGTTCTACCGCGTAATCCGCACTTCCACGGACTTGTAAATTTCCTTGGTCTGCTCCAGATTCGCGAATTCGAGACCGGGGAGCCGGGCTGATGCCGTGCCTGCCGCGACACCCCAGCGGACGGAATCGGCGAAGTCTTTCTTCTTCGTGCTTGCCCAGACATAGGCCGCTGCTAGCGCGTCTCCGGCGCCGAGTGGGGAAACGGCGTCGATTCGCGGCGGCAGGACTTCCATTAACTGATTCTCGTTGATCGCCACCACACCGCGGCCGCCCAGCGATAGCAACACGGACTCCGCACCCATAGCTTTGATGCGCGTCACCGCTTCGACGAAGTGCGCCCGCGTAATCAGAGCGCGGTTTAATAGCCGTTCCGCTTCTGGCTGGTTGGGCGTAACCACCGTTGGCCCCGCTTCCACACCGTGCAGGAGAGCATCACCATCGGTATCGAGCAGCGTTTTTACCTTGCGATCGCGCGCCCGCCGGATCAGCTTGGTATAGAAATCGGACGCAACGCCGGGCGGAATGCTGCCGCAGAGCATCAGCCAGGAGGCGCCGTCGAGCCGGCTGTCGACGGTCTTTTCGATGCTCTTTAACTCTTCCGGCGTGATCAGTGGTCCGGGCTCATTCATCTTCACCGCCAATCCCTGCCGGTCAGTCACGGTGAAGTTGGTGCGAATCTCGCGATTGATGCGCACCAGTTTTGTCGGGAAGCCCAACTTGGCGAGCAGCTTTTCGAATTTTTCCCCATTGGCGCCTCCGGAGGTAGCTATTGCCAGCGTTTTGGCGCCGTAGCACTGCAGGACACGAGAAGCATTGATGCCACGGCCACCTGCCGAATCGCTGCGCGAGAGAATGTACGCGCGATCCTCAAACACCAGCCGGTCTACGAATACGTTCCTGTCGATGGAAGGATTAATAGTGAGGGTGATAATCAACTCCCAATGTTAACCTGAACTATTGCGGCGGCATTCCCAGCTCCTGGCGTATGTGGCGCTGGCCGCCGTGTGTTTTTTCTGGGGAACCACTTATCTGGCGATCCGGATGGCGCTGGAATCGGTTCCACCGCTGATGCTGGTCGGCCTGCGATACACCGTCTCGGGGACGGTCCTGCTCGTCGCCGCGTTTCTAGCTAAAGCGCACTTGCCGTCGGGCAGAGAACTCTTCTACACCGCGCTGTTCGGCGTAATTATCATCGGATTCGGCAATGGCTGCCTGGCCTTCGCTGAGCTTTGGGTTCCGAGCGGTCTTGCGGCTTTGTTCATCACCACCACACCTTTCTGGATGATCGGCATCGAGGCGCTGATCCCCGGCGGCGCACGCTTACACCTGCCCACTCTGTTCGGAATGTTGGTGGGATTCGCCGGGACCCTGCTGCTGGTCACTCCCGGTGCGATTCATGAAGGCTTCCACGGTCCCATATTGCAAGCGTTCCTGCTGCTTCAGTTCGGGTGCTGCGGCTGGGCTTTTGGTTCGATCCTGCAGCGTCGCCATACGACCAAGGCGCACCCTGTAGTCAGCGGTGCGATACAGCAATTGGCTACCGGACTGGCATTTCTTGGCCCCGCGCTGCTTACCCGAACGCAGCCCATACCCTGGACCAGCCGCAGCTTCGGAGCTGTGATCTACCTGATCACCTTTGGCTCCGTAATCGGCTACAGCGCCTACGTGTACGCGCTCGATCAGCTTCCGGTCTCGATCGTGACCATCTATAACTACATCAACCCGATCGTCGCTTTGTTCTTAGGCTGGCTGATTTACAAGGAGACCGTGGGTACCCCGGAGATAGCAGCCATGCTGATAATCTTCGCCGGCGTGACGCTGGTGAAGCGCTCGGCCGGAGTTGCCCCGAATCCCGCCGTCGAGAAGGCCGTCACAGGTTGACCAGTTGACCCATCCGTTCCAGACTCGCCTCAAATCTCTGCTTGTTGGAGAGCACCGGCGCGAATAAGTCGCCGACTCGCTCGAAACGGTCCAGCACATTATGGATGTTGAAGTTGTGCGGCTCGAGGCCCTTCTTCACTTCCGACCAATCGAGCGGCGTGGAAACCGCGGCTCCAGGATACGCGCGCGGGACGTATGGAGCGGCGATCGTCTTGGCGCTGGAGATCTGTAGATAGTCGAAATAAACCTTGGCCTTCTTACGGCGCGACACAGCTCGCGGCGTAGTGAAGAGATCAGGATTCTGGCGGATGACTAGAATGGACAGAATCTCGGCGAAGGACCGCACTTGCTCGTAGGTATAGACCGGATCGAGCGGGATATAGATGTGCATCCCATCGCCGCCGGTGGTCTTGGGATAGCCCGCCAGCCCAATGGAATCGAGTGTCTTCTTCACCAATTGCGCGGCTTCCACGATCTTCTCGTAAGGGCAGCCCTCGGTGGGATCGAGATCGATCAAAGCGAAGTCTGGATTATCGAGCGAGCCCAGGCGGCTCATCCAGGGGTTCTGATCGATGCAGGCCAGGTTGGCGAGGTAAAGCAGCGTCGCGCGATCGTTGCAGATGATGTAGTGGATCTTGTCCTGATTATGCTCGGAGAAAATCGGCTCCAGCCGGACCCAGTCGGGAACTTTGTCCTCGGCGTCCTTCTGGAAAAAGAAATCGTGGTCGATCCCGTTGGGATAGCGTTTGAGTGACAGTGGACGATCACGCAGATGCGGAATGATCAGGTTCGCAACGGCGTCGTAGTAGTTGATAAGATCGCGCTTGGCAATGCCTTCGCCGGGATAGAAGATCTTGTTGAGGTTGGTGAATTTAAGGCGGCGTCCGTCGATGTCCACGATCATCTCTGCAGGCGATTTCAGTGGAATCAGCGGCTCGCGTTTGATGAGTTGCGGAGGACTTTCCGAGCCGGACGGTCCAATGACTTCCACATCCGCGCCGCCATCGCCCGGACTCTCGCGCACACACTCCTGCGGGTCTTTGTCCGGCCGAAGCCCAAGAAAGACAGGTGCTCGAAGTAGTCCATCGGGCGTGACTTCCAGGAATTTGATCTCAGCCACGAGTTCAGGCTTCACCCAAGTGACGTCGCGAAGCGCTTTTACCGGCCCGGAGAACGGGCTCTTCTTGGTGATGAGCGGTTCGATCCGCGAGTAAATCTCAGGGAGAGACTTGTCGTTGAAGCCTGTTCCGACCTGGCCGGCGTGCACCAGCTTTCCATCCTGGTAACAGCCGAGCACCAGCGAGCTGAAGTAGTCGCGTTCGCCATGGGTGAAGCCGCCGATTACGAAATCCTCGGTGTTGAGAACTTTGACTTTGAGCCAGTCCCCGCTGCGCCGGCCTTCGTACTTGCTTCCGCGTCGCTTGGCCAGTATACCTTCGAGTCCGAGTTGGCGAGCGGCCTCGAGCATTGCGTCGCCCGAGATAGTGAAGTGGTCCGAGAGCCGTATGCGTTCAGTGGGCGTCACGACTTCAGACAAGAGTCGCTTGCGTTCTTCCAGCGCGACGCCGCGCAGATCGTAGCCATCCAGATAGAGCAGGTCGAACAAAAACAGCGTTACGGGAGTAGAGCGCGCCAGGTGTGCGATGGAGTTTGGATCGCCGATGGAGATGCGCGGCTGGATCAGGTTGAAGCTCGACTTGCCCTTATCGTCCACTACCGCGATTTCACCGTCCAGCACGGCGGTCAAAGCCCGGAGGAAGCGCGGTAGAACAGTGAGCTCCGGATATTGCTGATCGCAGCGCTTCTGGCTGCGCGTGAACATGCAAAGCTGGTTGTTTTCGACAAAGCACAGCGCGCGAACACCGTCCCACTTCACTTCATACAGCCAATGATCGCCGGCGGGTGGTTTGCTCGCGATAGTAGCGAGCATCGGCATCACAGATCGCGGCATCGGTGATTTCACCGCACCTTTCACCTCCGCGATGCTTTGCAGGCCGCCAGCTTGGCTCGTGACCGCGGGGAGATTGTCGGCAATCTCCTGCTGGCTGCGGCCGGTGAGCACGCTGCGCGCATGGTCTTCAATGTTCCAGCCCGGCCTCGCTTCGGCGTCTTTTTTCTTGATCAGCAGCCATTCATTGCCCTTGCCCCGCCCGCGCATCAGAACCAGAGCAAACTCGCCGCGCAGCTTTTCGCCGTGCAGCCGGAACTTCAGATCCCCGCGCTCGATCTGTGCGTTAGCAGGGACACCATCACCCAGCAGCTCATAGATACCGCGGTCCCACAGCATGACGCTGCCGCCTCCGTACTCGCCTTTCGGAATATTTCCCTCGAAACCGCCGTAATCGATGGGATGGTCCTCCACATGGACTGCGAGGGATTTCGACAACGGCTCCAGGCTAGGACCTTTGGGAACGGCCCATGATTTGAGCGTGCCGTCAACTTCCAAACGGAAGTCGTAATGCAGCCGCGTAGCATCGTGTCTTTGGACACAAAAGTAGTTACCCCTCGACTCGGCCGGGGTTGCGGGCTTGGGTTCAGGAGTTTTGTCGAAGGACCTTTTGCGTTCGTATTCCTTCAGCGACATTCAAGCACCATGGTCCCATGGCCGGACGCGCGGAATCCAACGCGGCACGTGAGAACAGAAGGTCTGGTACTCATCGCCAAAGGTGGCCCGCAATTTCGGCTCTTCGTATCCGATGACAAACAAGTGAGTACACAGCCATATGAAGACGGCGTACTCAAGAAGGCGAACGCTGCCAAATAATAATGCCTGACCCGTGACTACCAATAGCAGCGCGGCGTACATAGGGTTACGCACGAATCGATAGAGCCCTTGGACAACCAGGTGGCGCGTGGGGAAAATCGGCGCCGGGGTCCCAATTCCTTGCATTGCGAAGCGGGCGAAGGAGTCTAAAAGCACAGAAACTCCCACAACGATCAACAGTACGCCTACGGCTCGCATGAGTGTGAGGGTCCCATACGATGATTCCATGTGCCAGCGAGTTATCCGATAAGGGATCAGACCGACAACAGTCAAGGGGGCGATCATCAGAAAAATCAAGGATCCGATGACAGCAAGTATTTTTCGGCGTTGGTCGTTCACTATACCCGGTTTCACATTACACTGAGAGGTTTGTCAGCCTAGGAGGCCTCAAATGGCGGAAGACCGGTTCTACTGGATGGGCGATGACTTCGGTGACGGCGGAGATGGCGGTGATTTTGGCGATGATGGCGGTAACGGCGACGATGGCGACGACGGGTTTGGCGACGACCAGGACGATGAGAATCCCGATGATCAGGACCCGGATGAGGATGACGAGCAGCCTGACGAGGATGGTGGCGACGGTGGCAATCGAGACGACGACCAGAACCTGGATGACTATTTCAGCTCCGACGAAGACCTGCCGCGAGTCGACGACGACGTCTTCGCTAGCGCCTCCGATTTCCCCAATGCCGACGCCAGCGATTTTGAAGATGATCAGGGTGACTGGACGCCTGCCGATTATCAGGAATCCGC
>DATMMD010000072.1:0-57239 GCA_035569875.1 Bryobacteraceae bacterium | reverse complement strand
GTGATCTTGAGAACCAGGGGTTCATCATCGGTGACGTAATAATTGCCGCCCTGATCCGCCGCTACGCCGTGCGGAGGCGCCAGGATCTGGCCAACGCTGCCAATCGTGCCTCCGAGACTAAATTTGCGAACTACCAGATCGCCCGTATCCGCTACCACCAAGTTGCCCGCGCTCGAGACTGCCAGTCCTTCTGGCAGGTCGAGGAACGCAGAAAGGGCCGGCTCGCCATCGCGATGGCTGGTCCCAGCGAAAGTCGTAATGACACTTCCGGCGATCTTTCGAATTCTCTGGTTCAAAAGGTCCGCAACGTAGATTTGATTATTGCCGTCCACAGCCAAACCGGCGGGGCCGTTCATCTCACCACTCGTCGCTACCCCGCTATCACCCAGAAAACCGGGATTTCCGTTTCCGGCGACGGTGAAGATCAAGCCAGTCGACAAATCTACCCGGCGAATCACGTTCATATTGATATCCGATATCAACAAATTTCCGGCTCCATCGATGGCAACGCCATCGGGCAGCATTATTTCGCTGGTGGCCGCCAAACCGTCCTCGATGTAGCCGAAGTCTCCGCTTCCAGCTACGGTCGTGGCAATACCGGTGATGTCAATCTTCCGCACCCGTTCGCCCGAAAGATCGGCGAGATAAACATTCCCGGCCGAATCTACGGCCAGACCGGTTATCAGGCCGATAAGGGCGCTCGTCGCCGGTCCATTGTCGCCAGTGTATCCATAGCCCCCCGTACCTGCGAATGTGGTGATCATTCCGTTTGAATCAACTTTACGAATCCGATAATTTGGTCCATCGGCGATCAAAAGATTCCCTTTGCGATCGATGGCCACAGCTAGTGGTGTGATTTGAGCCGATATTGCCGGTCCATTGTCGCCAGAAAACCCGGCAGTACCATTGCCGGCAACGGTATTGATGGTGCCGTCAACCGAGATTCGCCGGACCCGGAAATTGTCCCGATCGGCAACATAAACGTTTCCGCTGGTGTCCACGGCGACGCCCGTAGGCGCGCTCAGTTCCGCCAGCATTGCATTTCCCCGATCGCCGGAATAGCCGGGCACTCCAGTTCCGGCATATGTGGTTATGATTCCGGCAAAATTGACTTTTCGAATGCGGTTGTCGACAGTGTCGGCAATATATACGTTGCCGGCCGAGTCAACGGCAACCGAACGCGGCTCGCGAAGCGGCGCCGAAGTGGCATTGCCGCCGTCTAGTAGCCGGTTGGTTCCTGCAATCGTACTGATCGCGTAAGGCTGGCCCCAAATGTCAAAAGCCAAAAAGCAAAGAAATCCCAGTAAACTGATGGTGCGCATCATGGAAAGTGCGGGTATTCTATCACGATGAAAGAACTAGCCGCTGAAATGGGATGATCTTTTCTTAGGAAACGCCTAGCGCCTTCGCCGCTTTTCGGACATCTTTCTGTGGGAGAAAGATAATCGCCCCATAGCGGCCCGCACCCGCGCACACAGCCTGCGCCGCGCCAACGTTGATTCTTGCGGCCGCGAGTTTCGCCAGTGATTCCGCCACCACGCCGGGCCCGTCCTCGCCGTTGACAAAAAATGCGGTCTGCTTCTTGCCTATCGCGAGTCCGGCTTTCTTGGCAGCCTTCACCAATGCGCCGCCATTCTCAGGAATCATTTCCAGTTGGGCCTGGCCGGGCTTGGACGGATATGCCCACAATGCTATGAAGTTGACGCCGCCATCCTTCAAAGCGCCCAAAACTCGCGCTCCTTCACCGGCCTTGTTTGCAATCGTCGTCGAATAATGGTTTACCTTGACAACATTTCCGCTCATCTTGTCATCTAATCCTTCCACGCGCCGAGCAAGCGCCGGAGCAGAACCAGTTGTCCAATGTGATACGCGTTGTGATCGGCCATCAAGAGTGCTTCGCGTAGCACGGTCTGGCCGGAGCCATGCGGGATCGGCGTAAAGAGGTCGGTTTTCTTCGATGCCACAAGCTTTTCCATGGCCTTCAGGTCCACCTGCGCTTTCCGGATGCTTGTGTTCCAAGCTGCCGCTCTGGGCGGAGCCTCAGTCTTGGGCCAATAACCATCCGGCCACTTCGGTGAAACATGTTTTGGATTGCGACTGAATTCCAAAATGTCCCACTGCGCGATTCGGATATGCTCTAGCAACTGCCAAGCCGTATGTTCCGCTCCTTTGGGTTTCTTGCCTCGGAACCCTGCGGGAAGGCCGGACAAAGCTGTCTTCAAATCGGCATGAGCGTGGCCGCCGGCGAGCAATTCCAGCACATGGCGCCTGAGAGCTTCGTCTTCTTTCATTTTGACCTTTTGCCTGTGGCATCCTTCGAAGGTTCGGAGGGCGCCCAGAAGGCAGGAAATTTAGCGGCTGACGCGACTTCCAACAGGCCGATTCCTAAGAGGGAGCATAACGTCCTGATCATAAGTTAAGACTACCGCGCTACGCCGGTGACTAGTATTTTTCCCGGAGTCAGCCTTCCTCTGGCGATGCGGATAGATTCAAAGCCCGCCTGCTGCAGCCAAGTCGCGTATTCGTCAGAATGGTAAGCCCCGCCGGTCGAAGTAAGGGCGAAATAGAGCGCCGCGCCGTCACCGGCCGTGACCTTGCTGCCCGGCCGGGGGGATTCAAGCTCCCAGACCGCGACCACGCCCTTCGGACCTAAGGCCGCCGTGGCCTTCCGCAAAATACACTCGATCTGTTCCGGCAAGAAGTGATGGAGGATATTGAACAGCAGAACTACATCGTACCCGGCGCCCCAATCGCTATCGAGTAAGCATCTCGCGCGATGCTCGACGATGTCGTCGATTCCCTCGGCCACAGCCAGGGCTTGGGCGCCGGCCAAAGCCTCAGGCAATTCCAGCACGGTCGACCGCATGGGCGGATGCTTTCTGCAGATGGCCGCACCAAACAACCCGTGCGAACCGGCTACGTCCAATAGCTCGCGAGCGCCCCGCGGCACAGGAACTTTACGGGCCACTGTCGAGGCTTCCAGACGGGCCAGTTCCAACATTCCCCGCTGATAATTGACCCAGGCCTGCGGATCTTTCAGTGTGGTATGAAAGTCCAGGCCGCGGCCGCAACGCACCGCATCATCGAGCCCCGCCACCATGTCCCACTGCTCGTAGTTCCAACGAACGTAGCCGAACATCTCCATGTCGCCGCCGGGAATCATGGTACGGCGCCCTAGTTTCGAAAGCTCGTACGCCGTGTCTTTTTGGTCCAGGTAACCGGCCAGCACCAGATTTCGCAGCAGAAGATCCAGAAAGCGTTCATCCAGCTTCAGCCGCCGTGCCAGCTCGCTCGACTTCTGAGGACCTGCACCCAGCGCCTCGAATACGCCCAGCCGGACCCCTGCCATCAAGGTTCGGGCTTTCAAGATGGCGTACAACGAATCGAGTAATGGAATCGGAACCTTGCCGAAGGCGAGTGCCAGCCGCTCCGATAGATCCGTGGGAATGACACCATAATTCATCGCCTCCGATGATACGGCACCGTTGGCGCACTGCGCTTGGTGAGCGGGATGATCATTGCGAGACTGGTGTATGATAAACACGAGAATGAGCGCCGTCAGCCCCGTCTATTTCGAGATGATCGAACTTCATCGCCGCCGGCACAACGCCGAATGCCGTAGCTCAATTTCATCCGTCGCTTGAGGCCCAGCAGAGAGTCGCCGACTTGGTTGAGCGCGAGAAGGCCGATTGCCTATCGGCCGAAGAGAAGGCAGAGCTCGATCATTTCCTGGAATTGGAGCACATTTTGAGAATGGCCAAGGCACGGGCCCGGCAAATCATCTCTCGTGGCCGGTGACATAAGCAATGAAGTTCGTGTTTAAGTAGCCCGGCGAGCCGATCAGCGTTGCGAATACTGTTTGATTCATGAAGCCGACGCTGGTTTTCCGCACCAAGTCGACCATATTGCCGGCCGGAAACATGGCGGACTTTCCAGTCCAGACAATCTGGCCTTCGCCTGCATTTTGTGTAACCGGTACAAGGGAAGCGATATCGCCTCGATCGCACCACAAACTTGGGAAATCGTTCCATTATTTAATCCTCGGCGTGTTCGATGGGCCGACCATTTCCGCCTGGACGCAGAACGCATCCAGCCGATTTCGGAAATCGGGGGCGTAACGGTGCGACTGCTGCGGCTGAACGCACCCGAGAGATTGATCGAGCGCCGGATACTCCAATCCTTGGGTACTTATCCGGTTTAGCAATCCGAGAGATTGGTCCGTGCTCGTCCGGCTGGAAAACAGCGCGCTCGTGGTCCGGTAGAATCAGAACTTCATGCCAGAGTCAGCCGACGTCGTCATCATAGGCGCGGGCATCGTTGGTTCCAGCATTGCTTTTCATCTCACCGAAGCTGGGGTGAAGAACGTGCTCGTGATCGAGCGCGAAACACGGCAAGGTCTGGGGTCCACCGGCAAGAGCATGGGCGGCGTGCGCGCGCAGTTCGCCACCGACGTAAACATCCGGATGTCGCTGTACTCTATTCCTTTCCTGAATCGATTCGAAGAGGTCACCGGCCAACCTTCCGGATACAAGCCGCACGGCTATTTGTTCATGGCCACAACCGATGGGCACATCGATTATCTCCGGACCAATTTCGCCAGGCAGCAGGCGCTTGGCTTGAAAAATATTCAGTGGTTGCAGCCCGGCGACATCCGCAAGGTGCTGCCGCAGCTGCGTTCCGACGACATTATCGGCGGCACCTTCTGCCCCACCGACGGCTTTGTCGACCCGAACAGCGTCATGACCGGTTTCATGGCGCGAGCGGCCGAGCAGGGCGCAACACTGTGGCGCGGCGTCGAAGTCACGGGCATCGATGTCGAACACGGCGAAATTGCCGGAGTGAAGACCAGCAACGGATCGGTCTCGACACGCACGGTCGTCAATGCGGCCGGGCCGTGGGCCGCCGGAGTCGCGCGGATGGCAGGCGCCGAATTGCCCATTGAACCGCTCCGCCGCATGCTGGTTCCTACTGAGCCTTTTCCAGGATTGCCCGAACATCTTCCCATGATCATCGACATGTCCACCGGCTGGCACTTCCGGCCCGAAGGCGTGGGACTGCTGATGGCCTGGGCCGATCCCGAGCAGCAGCCAGGTTTCCGCACCGACTTCGATCCCGCTTTCATTGAGAAGATCCTGACCTACGCCGCCAATCGAGTGCCGTGCTTCGCCGAGCTGGCCGTCAATCCACGCCGCTGCTGGGCAGGCATGTATGAAATGTCGCCCGACCATCATTCAATTCTCGGCCCTGCGCCAGAAGTGCGCGGGCTTTTCTTCGCCAACGGATTTAGTGGGCACGGCGTGATGCATTCGCCGGCCACCGGGCGTATTCTTTCCGACCTGATCCTGCATGGCCAGACCGATATCGTCGACGCCAACACTCTCAGTGTCCGGCGCTTCGCCGAAGGCCGCGCGATTGAGGAAACGGCGGTCCTGTGACCGCAGGCTGTCCTACGGTCGCGCAAGTCCGGGAAGCGCGCGAGGCTATTGCCGGAGCCGCGATCCGCACGCCGCTGGTCCGGTTGAATACGTCCGATACTCCGGCCGCGATCTATCTAAAGCTCGAAAATCTGCAACCCATCGGATCGTTCAAAATCCGCGGCGCCGCAAATGCCATGGCGCACATGAACGCCGGCCAACTTGAGCGCGGCGTGGTGACAGCTTCGGCCGGAAACATGGCCCAAGGCGTCGCTTGGCGGGCTCGCGAATTAGGCATTGCCTGTACAGTCATCGCGCCCGATACCGCGCCGCAGACCAAGATCGGCGCCATCGAACGGCTCGGCGGCCGGGTGCTGAAAGTATCGTTTGATGAGTGGTGGCGAGCTTTCGAAGAGCGCCGTTATCCGGGCGTCGAAGGTATGTTTATCCACGCTTTTGACGATCTTAACGTGATGGCCGGAAACGGAACCATCGGCCTCGAGATTCTGGAGGACCTGCCAGACTTCGACGCGGTCGTCATCCCCTGGGGCGGTGGCGGGCTGACCTGCGGGATCGCGTCGGTGCTGCGCGAGCTGAAGCCGAAGTGCAAAATCTTCGCCGCCGAAGTGGCCACGGCCGCGCCTCTGATCGTTGCTTGGAAAACTGGCTCGCCGCAAGTGATCGAGCCGCAGCGATCTTTCGTGGATGGGATAGGTGGCAAGTCAGTCTTTCCACAGATGTTGGAAAGGGCGAGGCGGCTCATCGACGGAGCGCTGGTGGCTCGAGTGAACGAGGTCGCTACGGCTGTGCGGCTAATAGCCGAGCGGAACCGTGTAATTGCCGAAGGCGCTGGAGCAACGCCGGTGGCCTGCGCTCTGGCGGGCCTGGCCGGGACGGGAAAGGTGGTCTGCGTCGTTTCCGGGGGTAACATCGACCTGGCGAAGCTCGCCGAAATCCTGACGGGCAGCTAATTTTTTCGGAACAAAATGAACTTTCTTTCGTCTTTAACCAGGTAAGGAGGCTGGATGAAGGCTATTGTCGGTAGTGTTTTGATGCTCGCTATGTTGGCCGCTGGCACCGCTTTTGCATACGTGGTTGACGATTCGGACTGGTGCTGGCAGATGCGATCGGAGGCGCGCGCAAGAGCCATGGAAGCACGAGAAGCCGCGCGGGAAGCCCGCGAGATGGCGCGTGAACAAATCATCATGGCGAAACGAGAAGCAAGCCGCGCCCGTTGGGAAGCTACCCGCGAAGCCACCCGAGCCCGCATAGATTTCGCCCGGGAACGCCGCGACATCGTGCGCGAGCAGATGCGCGCTCGCCGCGAGATTTTGCGTGACGTCCAGCGCGAGCTTCGCCGCGACAGAGTCTACTAAATAAGGTGGACTAACTAGTTCCGTTCGTACATCACTTTGCCGCCCACGATCGTATAGTCCACTTTCGCGGCCGGGATGTCGTCCTCCGGAATTGTCAAGATGTCTTTGGAAAGTACGGTGACGTCGGCCAGCTTTCCGGCTTTCAGCGACCCCTTCACATCTTCCTCAAACGCAGCGTAAGCGTTGTTCAGCGTGTACGACTTCAGCGCTTCCATGCGGCTCATCCGTTGATCGGGGAAGAAAACCGAACCATCCTTCAGCTTGCGGCTGACCGAGGCGTAGAAACAGGCGATCGGGTCGACATCTTCCACCGGCGTATCGGTTCCGTTGCCTACCACAGCGCCCGATTTCATGAGCTTCTGCCAGACATATGCGCCCGCTTCGGCGCGCTTGGCGCCTAGACGCGCGATCACATAAGGTGCATCCGACGTACAGTGGATGCCCTGCATCGCGGCGATTATTCCCATCTGTCCGAAGCGCGGAATGTCGGCCGGGTCTAGATGCTGCGCGTGCTCGATGCGCCAGCGCAGATCCTTTTTCTCGGGATGCTCCTTGAAGACTGCCTCATAAAGATTTAGCACTTCGCGGTTCCCACGATCGCCGATGGCATGGACGCACAATTGGAATCCGTTGTTGATGGCCAATTCGGCGGCCTTCCGAATATCGTTCAAATCCTCGGTGGCCAACCCGGATCGGTTGGGTGCGCCGGCTGGTAGATCGGAGTAGGGCGCCAGCATCCAGGCCCCGCGGGAACCCAGTGCGCCGTCGATCTGGCGTTTGATGGCCCGTACCGTCAAATGATCGTTGCCCACTCCGATCATGTAGTACTTTTTCAAATTCGGAGCAAGCACGTCATTAGGCTGGCGCAGCATCATCCACACGCGCAGGCCGAGCTTGTCTTCCTTGGCGAGGGTCTTCAACAGGTCCACTACCGCCAGGGGGGAGCCGGCGTCTTCGAAAGTCGTAATTCCTTTGGACAGCGATTCGCGCACAGCAAGTTCAACCTGCCGGTGAGCTTCCGCGTCTGCTTCTCCAGCCGGACGGTGCGATCGATAAGCATCCAGCGCGCGCTCCACGAGCGCCTGCGCGCCCTCGTTCATCAATCCGATCGGATTGCCCTGAGTATCCTTGAAAATCTGCCCGCCCGGGGGATCAGGCGAATTCTTATCAATGCCTGCCAGCCGCATGGCCTCGGCGTTGGCAAAGCCCGCATGTCCGCTGGCATGCTCCAGCCAAACGGGATTGTGGGGCGACACCTTGCTCAACTGGTCGTGAATCGGGAAGCCCTCGACGTTGGGCGATGGCGCCGGATTCCACTTAGCCTGATGCCACCCGCGCCCGAGAATCCAGGTTCCTGGCTTGGCTTCGCGCGCCGCCGCGGCAACCATGGCGACGATTTGATCCCAGTTTTTGGCATCGCGCAGATTCAAAACCATTTTGGATGAGCCAAGGCCCATGAAATGCCCATGACCTTCGATGAACCCCGGAATCGCCAGACGCCCGCCCAGATCGATGACCTTAGTCGAGGAACCTATGTAAGGCTGCATCTGTTGGCTGGTCCCGATAGCGACGATTTTGCCGCCCCGCGCAGCTAGCGCCTGCCCCTGAGGATTGCCCGGATCCAAAGTGATCAGCTTGGCATTGCGCAACACCAAATCGGCCGGCTGGGCGCACAGTAAACGCCCGGACAGAGATAGCACGAGACACAGTCCATCTAACTTGTGTATCTTGAATAGCATGAATACCCGGATTCGCCTCATTATGCCGTGCTTGGCAACTCTGAGGCAAATAGGGTTCGTAACGAAAAACATGGCGCTCGGGTCTACAACACGATGAGTTCTCGACTCTGCCCCCGGTGCGGCCGGAACGACGTTAGACAGTCGGGCCGGCATAGCGTTGGGGACAAGATCATGGCCCTCTTCGGACTGGCACCTTATCGCTGCCGGGCCTGCCGGAACCGCTTTTTTCGTTTTCCGATTGGTAATGGGAGGGGGGAGCAGGCGGATTCCAACGACTTTCGCCGTCCCGCCGCAGCCCGTTTTATCACCGTCGACCCCGCCTCGGTCGAGCCAGCCTCAGTGGAGCCGGCCGTCTTACATCCTGCCGCCGAGCATCCCTTAGCGCTAATCCCCATCGCGTTTTCAATCTTGATAGTGAGCCAGGATCCAGCTGTACGAAAACTGCTTTGCAAGCTGCTCACGCGTCCGGGATATCACACTCACCCGCTTGGTGATGCCACCGACCTCTCGTCGGAGCTGCAGTCCCGGAAAGTCGATTTGCTCATTACCGATCTGGATATGCCCGAGCAGCAGGGCTTGGAAACGGTGGCAGCGTTTCGAAGCCAGTACCCGAAACTGAAGATTATTGCCTTATCGGCGCTGCGCGTTTCGGGAGTGCCGGGATCGATTGTTTTGCCAAAGCCGTTCCGGCGTGAACTGCTGCTGGAGAGCGTGCAGAATGCGCTGGCCGAGGCGACTAATACACGCCTATCGGTCAGATGAAACTGCGCCCTTACGCAGCATGCCTGGCGGAGTGCTGACGGATAGCCCGGCGCAACCGCTGGCACTTCTGCTCGGCAATTTCGGCGAACTCCAAGAGAAGATCCCGTTCGGCCTTAGACAGAATGCCCCTGGCCGCTTTGAGATAATTAGCTAGCCTACGCCGTTCAGCAACGGCTTTGCGGTACTCGCTTTGCAGTTGCTGCTTCTTGGAGCCCGAGTCCTTCACTTTTACTTTTCGCCCCATCTAACTGATTAGACGTCGGATCGGGACCAAAGGATGCTACGATAATGAGGGACTAGTGAAACCCCTAGGGGTAGTACAAATAACCTCTAGGCCTAGTTCGGTTTAGAATGAGATCAAACTGGCGCGACAGCGTCTAATGGACGAAGTGGAAAATCCTGCTACAGCAGTCGAGATACTACTGGTCGACGACAACCCCGGCGACGTCGAGTTGACCAAGGTAGCTCTGCGCGATGCCAAGATCGTGAACGCAATACATGTCGTCAGGGATGGAGCCGAGGCGCTGGCTTTCTTGCGGTGTGAGGGTGAGTTCGTCGATGCGCCGCGGCCCGATCTGGTGCTCCTTGATTTGAAAATGCCGAAAGTGGATGGCTTCCAGGTATTGGCCGAGATGAAATCGGAGCCGGATCTGCGGAGCATTCCGGTGATCGTCATGAGCAGCAGCAACGCGGAGAAGGATCTGGTCCGCGCATACGATGCGCAGGTCTCGGCTTATCTGGTCAAGCCTTCCAACTTTGATGAGTACTTCAATGCGATTCGCGCCGTGAAGGAACTATGGTTCCACGTGGTCGCCCTGCCGCCCAAGGTGCGCTCCGCCGCCAATTGAGACCTGTCTACTAATCCGTACCGGACGTTTTCCCGCCGGAGCCGCGACTTCGCGCCAGCCAGGCCTGTCCCAAATTTTGGATATGATGCAGTCGTGAAGGCCCGAGTGGTCTGGCTGCTGTTGCTCTTCCTGATCCTGGCGAGCGTGGCCTACGCGTACCTGGCTCCGTTTCGACTGTTCACTTTTGTCGTCGCGGGCCGGAGCCCTCTGTGCCCGCTGTCAGAGGCGTTGAAGGCCAATCAGAACCTGCGCCAACAGGTCGAATACAAAGACCAGATCCTGAACGCAAGCAAACTCGCCGAGGAGGATCCGAAAGGCTACGAACTTTGGGACACGCCCAAGGGCCGTTACTGGATTCCTGCCGGGAGCCGTTACGTGCTTCCGTTCAACCTGGCTGAACAGCAGCGGAAAATCTATGGAACCGGCGAGTTTGGCCCGCATTCCGGCGATATAACACTGGACTGCGGAGCGAACGTGGGCGTTACGGTCCATGAGGAATTGGCCGCTGGAGCCAAGACCGTGGTGGCCATCGAGCCGGCGCCGGAGAATCTGGAATGCCTGCGCCGCAACTACCCTAGCGAAATCGCCGCGGGCCGGGTGATCGTGGTGCCCAAAGGCGTTTGGGACCGCGAAGACTTTCTCACCTTGCGCGTTGACCCGAAGAACTCGGCCGCCGACAGCTTCGTACTTCAGCGGGAGGGCGCCGTGGGTTTGGAGAAAGTTCCGCTCACCACCATCGACAAGCTGGTCACTGAACTGAATCTGCCGCGTGTAGACTACATCAAGTTGGATATTGAAGGCGCGGAGCCCAAAGCGCTCATCGGCGCCAAGGAGACTTTGGCGAAGTACAAGCCCCGGATTTCGATCGCTGCTTATCACCAGCGCGACCACCCCAAAGTGATTCCCCAAATAATCCGATCTGAGCGATCCGATTACCTGATGCAATGCGGTCCATGCGCGGAGACCGATTTCTCCATAAGACCGGACGTCTTGTATTTCAAGTGAGCATTTTGATCTTGGCGGCGGATTAGCTAGCGATGCGCTGCCGGTCCGCATGCTGGAAAATGCTCACGTCATTAGCGGCGGTCTCGTGCTATAGTGCGTTTGCGTACAGGCTTGGGATAAGCGCATGAGAACGCAGATCGTTCGAACATTTCTGTGGAGCGCGTCCCTGTTGATCATCGCCTGGTTGCTAGCCCTGGACATTTATGTCGGGCAGCAGGATTCCGCCTTGCTATATCCGCTGCTAGGCGCTTCTTTGCTAGTCATAGTTGTGGAAGCTGTGCTGGCATGGCTTTTCAGGCGTGCCTTCGTGCGCCGGGCCGGGCAATTGCGGGCTTACACCGAGCGCCTGTTGGATCCTGATGTTTTCGAGTACGAGCTTCCAACGGGCGACGATGAACTTGGCGACTTGGCGCGATCGTTACGGCGCACAGCCCCGCGAATTCGCGCCCTGGTAGAGAATCTCAAGCTGGAGGGGGCGCGCCGCGAAGCCATCCTGGCCAGCATGGTGGAGGGCGTACTAGCGGTAGATAAAGACTTGCGGGTGACTTTTTGCAACGATTCCTTCGCCCGAACGGTCGGCGCGCGGATTCCAGTGGGTTCGGAGACGCGATTATCCGAGCTGGTCCGGGATCCTCGCGTGCTCGAAATCATGACTACCGTTCTCGCCACGGGCGGGCGCGTCGAGCGCCGCCTTACCCTGGCCGCCGCGGCAGGCCATTCCTTCGATGTGCTGGCCGCGCCCCTGGCAGGGCCAGCGACGAAACCCGGCGCGCTTGCTATTTTTCACGATGTTACGGAGCTCGAACGCTTGGAGCGTGTTCGCAAGGATTTTGTGGCCAATGTGTCGCACGAGCTTCGCACGCCGCTGGCGGCTATCCATGGATACGCCGAAACATTGCTCGGTGGCGCACTCGAAGATCACGAGAACAATCGCAAGTTTGTGGAAGTCATTCTAGCGCAAGCCAGGCGGCTAACGAATATCGCCTCGGACCTGTTGACGCTTTCAGAATTGGAGAGGGGTAGGACTGTGCCGCCCCAGCAGGTGTCGGTTCGTGCAGCATTGGAATCCGCCTTTCGCACGGTGGAAGCCACCGCGGCGGCGCGAGGCGTGCGATTGACTCGCGGGGCCTTCGAAGACAGTAAAATAATGACGCACGAGCTAAGGCTGGAGCAGGTTTTTGTAAACCTGCTCGACAATGCGGTGAAATTCAATCGGCCGCAAGGCGAAGTTCGGGTCGAAGTCCAGCCATCGGACCAATACGCCTGCATCACCATCGCGGACACCGGAATCGGCATTCCATCAGAGGATCTGCCCAGGATCTTCGAGCGTTTTTATCGTGTGGATAAAGCAAGATCACGAGATATGGGTGGCACAGGTCTGGGCTTATCCATCGTAAAACACGCGGTGGAGCAGATGGGTGGGACTGTCACGGTCGCAAGCCGGCTGGGTGAGGGAACTAGGTTCATCGTGACCATTCCCCGCGTGCCCAATTGACCTGGTGATTGTAACCAGATTTTAACCCAATTGTCATGTTTCGCTAACGCCAGAAGGTTATCCTCAACACTCGGCGGCTAGAAATCTGCAAAAGCAACTCCAAAGACTTCAATGAGAGGAAATGAACTTACGATGCGACATTCTCTAGTTGTGTGCGTGGCCACACTTCTGGCTCTGATACCGATGGCCGCGCAGTCTCCAGAGAACTCCGAGGTTCAGGCGCTAAAGGCGCAGCTCACCGAGCAGCAGAAACAGATTGATCAATTGAAATTGGCCCTGGAAGACCAGAAGAAGCTCATCGAGCGAAGCATGAAGACTGCCGCGAACGATGACAAACGGGAGTTCGCATTGCCGCGTGACAAGGCATTGGGCGAGGTCGCCAGCACGACCCCGTACATTCCTCCAGCGCCCGCTCCCGCGCCCCTGGCAATGCCGGTGGTTAGTGCGAGTGCGGCTCAAGCGCCCACTACACCTCCCACTAACCCGTGCGAGGCGGTTCCAGACGGTCCCGCTCCTGCATTTATTCGGCTCGGCAGCACGTGCATGGTTCCCATCGGATTTATGGACTTGACCGCAGTCTGGCGCGACAAAAATGCGGGCTCCAGCATGGGTTCAAACTTCGGAAGCGTTCCGTTCAACAACACGGTTAACGGCAATCTCTCGGAATTCCGTTTTACACCGCAGAACTCCCGTATTGGCTTCCGCTTTGATGGCGACTGGAAGGGCGCGCACTTCATCGGCTACAACGAGTTCGACTTCAACGGAACCAGCGGGTCGAACGGCATCGCGGTTTCCAACGGCGCATTCGTTCCGCGGCTCCGCTTGTACTGGGTCGACGTTCGCAAAGGCAAGATCGAATTTCTCGCCGGACAGAGCTGGAGCCTGCTGACCCCTAACCGCAGCGGCCTTTCCGCATTACCCGGCAATCTGTTTTACACCCAGGTGGTAGACATCAATTACATGGCGGGCCTGACATGGACCCGACAGCCTGGCATGCGGGTTCTGTTCCATCCAAGCGAAAAAGTAACCTTTGGAGTTTCCGCTGAAAATCCGGATCAATATGCCGGCGGTTCGGCCGGCGGTTCCGGGATCACGCTGCCTGCCGCTCTCGTAGGCCTCGCGAATACCCAGCTCGACATTGCGCAGAACGTCAGTGCCGGTCAGAACATCCTGACCCAGCCCACCGTGGCGCCGGATATTATCGCGAAACTCGCGTTAGACCCCAGCTCGCGCTTTCACTTCGAGGTTGGCGGCATCGAACGCAACTTCAAGACCGTGAATCCATCTTTGCTCAGCCAGCACTTCACGGCGACGGGCGGCGGACTGCTGGTCGGCCTTAATGCCGAGGTCGTTAAGAACTTACGTCTGATATCGACCAACTACTGGAGCGATGGCGGCGGCCGGTACCTGTTTGGCCAAGCTCCGGACCTCATCGTCCGCGCCAACGGAACGCTGAGCCTCGTCCACTCCGGCGGCACCATCGATGGTTTCGAAGCCAGAACTTGGAAGAACAACTTACTGCTGTATGCCTATTACGGCGGCATTTACATCGGGCGCGACGTAGCGATCGACACCAATGGCAGCAAAGTCGGTTACGGCTACACTGGTTCACCAAACGGCCAGAACCGTAATATTCAGGAAATTACCTTCGGCTTTAACCAGACCATCTGGGCGAATCCGCGTTACGGCGCCATCAACGCGATGGGGCAATACGAGTGGCTGAACCGGGATCCATGGTTTGTGGCGTTGGGTGCCCCGAAGGCAACCCACGACAACACAATTTACTTTAACTTACGGTATACGCTGCCGGGCAGCATGCCGCCGTTCTAAGGAATACGAACTGTTTGAGAGGATATAGTTTATGAAGAAGCAATGGTTCTGGATAAGTTTGCTGGCGGCCGCAGGCACTGTGGCGGTCTCCGCTGAGACGATCAATGCCGCGGGCGCTACATTCCCTGCGCCCATTTACCAGAAATGGTTTGAGGCCTATCGCAAAGCGCACCCCGACGTGCAGATCAATTACCAGTCGGTTGGCTCCGGCGCTGGAATCCAGCAGCTCACCCAGGGCACCGTCGACTTCGGCGCTTCGGATATGCCCATGACCGACGATCAGATCTCGAAGATTACGAAGTTCAAAGTCCTCCATTTTCCGACGGTCCTAGGTGGGGTGGTTCCGGTCTACAACATCGCTGGCGTAACGGCGGAGCTAAAGTTCACCGGCGACACTTTGGCCGCCATCTTTCTGGGAAAAATTAATAAGTGGAACGATGCGGCGCTCAAGAAAGACAATCCTGGCGTAAACCTGCCCAACGAGGACATCACCGTTGTCCATCGCTCCGACGGCAGTGGAACCAGCTTCGTGTGGTCCGATTACTTTTCCAAGGTCAGTCCGGAGTGGAAGAGCAAGGTCGGCGCCAGCACGTCTGTAAACTGGCCGGTCGGCTTGGGAGGCAAGGGCAATGAAGGAGTCGCAGGACTGGTAAAGCAGACTCCCAGCTCGATCGGATACGTCGAGCTAATCTATGCCGCGCAGAACAAAATGAGCTACGGTCTAGTCCGTAATGCCGCCGGGACGTTTGTAAAGGCAGACTTCAATACGGTTTCCGAAGCGGCGGCGGGCGCGGCCAAGAATATGCCGGATGATTTCCGGGTATCGATTACGAATGCGCCTGGTAAGAACGCCTATCCGATCTCGACCTTCACTTGGTTGCTGATTCCCAACAAATTGGACGGGGCTAAAAAGGCCGCTGTCACCGGCTTCCTGAAGTGGATGTTGAGCACCGGACAACAGGATACACAGGCAATGTTTTACTCGCCTCTGCCCAAGCCCGTCGTAGCGAAGGAAGAGAAACAAATCGGCTCGATCCAGTAGAAGATCTCCATGGGCCAGGTTGCAGTCGTCGCCGTCCCGCCGTCGCGAGCGCAGAGTTTCACAAAACGCCTGCGGGAGGGCGATCAGATCGCGCATTTGATTACTCTGATTTTCGCGGCCAGTATTCTGCTAATGACCGTATTCCTGGTCTATGAATTGTGGGTACACTCCGCGCCTTCCCGTGCAAAGTTTGGACTTGGATTTCTGTTTTCACAGACCTGGGATCCGGTCGCCGAAAAGTTCGGAGCGTTGCCTTTCATCTATGGAACCGTGCTCACCTCCGTTCTCGCGCTGTTGATCTCGGTGCCTTTGGGCGTTGGCGCGGCCATCTTCCTATCCGAACTGGCCCCGCCGCGGATCTCCAGCGTTCTGACATTTCTCGTGGAACTCCTGGCCGCCGTGCCTAGCGTAATTTTTGGGTTGCTTGCGATTTTCACGCTGGTGCCGCTGCTGCGGCAGTACGTCGAACCTTTCTTGAAAAGAACGCTCGGCTTCCTGCCTCTATTCCAAGGCCCGGCTTACGGCGTCGGTTACCTGGCTGCGGGCGTGATTCTGGCGATCATGACATTTCCCTTCATCATTTCCATCTCGCGGGAAGCACTGCTGGCCGTTCCGCGCGAACAGCGCGAGGCCGCCCTGGCCGTGGGCGCAACCAAATGGGAGTCAACCTGGAAGGTGGTGGTTCCGTTCGCGCGTCTCGGCATCATCGGGTCTGTCTTTCTGGCGCTGGCCCGGGCGCTGGGCGAAACCATGGCCGTTACAATGGTGATAGGCAATGACACCGCCATGCACGCCTCGCTGCTGGCGCCAGGCTACACGATCGCGGCCCTCATCGCCAACCAGTTCACCGAGGCGACTGGCGACGTTTACCCGGCTGCGCTGATCGAACTGGGATTGGTTCTATTTTTCCTTACGATGATTCTCAATGCATCGGCGCGCTTGCTGATTTTGGCAACGACTGCGAAAGGGTCCAGGACCGAATGACGAGCACAGGCCGTAGAAATGCCGTCAATAACGTTATGCTGGCGCTCACGGGTCTCTGTACTGTGTTGACCGTATCGGTGCTGTTCCTGATCTTGGGATTTCTGTTATGGAATGGCTGGCGGTCGCTGGACTGGAATTTTTTCACCAAGCTGCCGCTGCCGGCCGGAGAACCAGGCGGAGGAATGGCCAATGCGATTGTTGGTAGCGGCATCATGATTCTCATCGCCGTATTGATTGGCGTTCCCGTAGGGTTCCTGGGCGGAATTTATCTGGCCGAGTTCGGTGGAGGAACTTTGCCTTTTCTGGTGCGCTACACAGCCGATTTGTTGAATGGCGTGCCCTCCATCGTCATTGGAATTTTCGCCTGGACCGTCGTGGTGGTGCCGATGCACCACTTCTCCGCCTGGGCGGGAGGCTTCGCCCTGAGCCTGATGATGATTCCGATCGGCCTGCGCAGCACCGAGCAATTCTTACACGCGGTGCCGAATCCGCTTCGGGAAGGCTCCCTTGCGTTGGGCGCCAGCAAGACCCGCACTATTTTCTCGGTGGTGGTGCCGGCCGCAAAACAGGGCATCCTCACTGGAATGATTCTCGGCGTCGCCCGTATCGCCGGTGAAACCGCCCCGCTGTTGTTTACTAGCTTCAACAATCAGTATTGGTCAGACAAACTAGGCGAGCCGACAGCTTCCCTGCCGTTCATGATCTACTACTTTGCCGTTTCACCCTACGAGGACTGGCACCGCCAGGCTTGGGCCGCCGGATTGGTGCTGCTAGCTCTGGTGTTGATCGCCAATATCGCCGCCAGATGGATTCTTTCACGGGGCGTTTCAATCCAGAGAGGCTAAGCTGGATATGGGTGCCGCGCCAGAACGAGCCAAGATGAGCCAACCGATCCTGCCCGTCAAAGTGTCATCCGGCAAGAGCGAGGGCACATCGAAGCCCAAACTGCAGACCGTCCAGTTGAATTTCTTCTATGGCAATTTCCAGGCGCTTCACGATATCAACCTGGCGATTCCCGAGAAACGCATCACCGCTTTGATTGGTCCGTCGGGCTGTGGCAAATCCACGTTTCTTCGAACCTTGAATCGTATCAACGAGACCGTCAAGAACGCTCGCCATGAAGGGCAGGTTTTGCTCGATGGCCAGGATGTACACGAGATGGATGTCACTGGGCTGCGCCGTCGCGTTGGCATGGTTTTCCAGAAGTCGAACCCGTTTCCCAAGTCGATTTTCGAGAATGTCGCCTTCGGCGTTCGAGTGAATGGACTGGCCGGGCGGCAATCCATCAGCGAGGTGGTGGAACACAGCTTGCGCCGCGCGGCCCTGTGGGATGAAGTAAAAGATAAGCTGCATCAATCGGCTTACAGCCTGTCTGGGGGGCAGCAGCAGCGGCTGTGCATCGCGCGAGCCCTGGCGGTTGATCCCGAGGTCCTGCTGCTGGATGAGCCATGCTCGGCGCTCGATCCCATCGCCACCGCCAAGGTTGAAGACTTACTTTTCAGTCTCAGGGATCAGTGCACACAGGTGATCGTGACGCACAACATGCAACAGGCCGCGCGCGTGGCGGAATCCACGGGTTTCTTTTTGCTGGGGAGATTGATTGAATTCGATAAGACCGAAACCATTTTTAAGGCGCCGGCCCGCAAGGAGACCGAGGATTACATCACCGGACGATTCGGTTAGACTGGGAGCGGTTAAAGGAGAGCTTTGATCCACTTCAGGGAAGAACTTGACGAGTTGCAGAGGCAGCTGCTCGAAATGGCTGGCTTGGTGGAATCCGCCATCCATCAAAGCATCGACTCGCTGGCGCAGCGCGATGAGCAGGCGGCCAAGGAAGTGTTGTGGAAAGAGGCCCTGATCAATCAAAAAGACATCGAAATCGATGAATTCGCCACGCGCCTGCTGGCGCTTTACCAGCCCATGGCCCGAGACATGCGCTTCCTGACCGCGGTGATCAAGATGAACGGTGACCTGGAACGTATGGGCGACTTGGCCGTCAATATCACCCAGCGCGCGCTGTCGCTCATGCACGACGCGCCGGTGAAGCCTTTGGTCGATATACCGCGCATGGCCAGCCTGGCCGAAGGCATGGTCCGCAACAGCCTGGATGCGCTAGTAAAGCGCGATGAAGTTCTAGCGCGCAACGTCTTGCTTTCCGACGACGAAGTTGACCGTCTTCGCGACGCCGTGTATAAGGAACTGGTCGCCTTCATGCAAGAGGAGCGAACCACCATTCCCCGCGCCGTGGATCTAATGTTCATCGCCCACAACCTGGAGCGCATTGCCGATCACGCCACCAATATTGCCGAGGACGTTCTGTTTCTAATGAAGGGCATCGATGTCCGCCATCACGCCGAGGAGCGCCGCCAGGCTACGCAAGCGAAGTTCGTAGAGCCGCACGCCGAGGAACCTCTACAATAAGTGATTGGAACCGGTCTCCCACTACTACTATTCCCATCGGCTGAAGCTGCAGTTTTGGGATTGGGGACAAAATGGAAAGCCGTCTCTGCTGCTGGTCCATGGCGGGCTTGATCACGCCCGCAATTGGGATTGGGTAGCTCGCGCGCTGCGGGAACATTTCCACGTCTATGCCATGGATCTACGCGGGCACGGCAACAGTGCCTGGGCTCCCGGCGCACTGTATAGCATCGCCGAGCATGTGCTCGACCTCTCGGCGCTGGCGGATGTCATCGCCGATTTTCCAATCTATCTGATCGGCCATTCCCTCGGCGGCATTCTTACACTGCTATATTCGGGCATTTATCCGGATCGCGTGCGTAAGACCGTCTCCATCGAGGGCCTGGGATTGCCGATTACACATCGCGTCCACAAACCAGCTCCGGAACGATTTCGTTCCTGGATCGCCAATGTCCGCCAGGCCGAGCGTCGCGAGCCGCGCAGTTATCCGAACCTGGAATCGGCCGTCGCGCGCATGAAAGAGGCCAATCCACGCCTTTCCGACGAAGTGGCCCGCCATCTCACCCTGCATGGCACGAATTGGAACTCGGATGGCTCGCTGATTTGGAAGTTCGACAACTATGCGCGCATCTTTCCGCCCTATGGTCATCACCTCGAGGACTTCCGCACCGTCTTAGGCGAGATTGCCTGTCCCGTGCTTCTGTTTTGGGGAATGGAGAGCTGGGCGCAAGATCCCGAAACCGACGGCCGGGCGTCCCTTATCAAGAATCATCGCCTGGTCAAGGTTCCGGGGGCCGGACACTGGGTCCATCATGATCGCCTCGATCTGTTTTTGAACGAAACTGAGCGCTTTCTGCTCGAAAATTGACCGAAAACGAGCCCTTCTAGATATGCTTCAATACGGATAGGAGGAGGTGCCCATGCGAAGCCTATCCTGTTTTCTTGCTCTTACGTCGTTTGTGGCCGTTTCCACGGCGGCGGATTTCAACACCGGCTTGGCCGCTTACAACAAGGGCGATTATGCTACCGCCGTAAAGGAGTGGCGCCCGCTGGCGGATCAGGGTGTGGCAGCCGCCCAGTTCAACCTCGGCTTGATGTATTACGACGGTCACGGGGTGCCCCTGGATTTTGCACAGGCTGCAGAGTGGTTCACCAAGGCCGCCGAGCAGGATTACGGCAAGGCTCAATATGACCTGGGGGCCATGTACGGGATCGGCAAAGGCGTCAGGCGCGACTACGTTCAAGCTTACAAATGGCTCAACCTTTGCGCGGCCAAAGGGGAGGCCCGATGTGCGGAGCAGCGCGACCTCGTCGCTAAGAAGCTCAAAGCGTCCCAGCTCACCACGGCCCAGCGGATGTCGTCAGAATTCACGAAAAAAGAACCCGGGAAGTAAAGATCAACGACGCACTGTTCTACGCCCTAACATTCCCAGGCTGCCCAAAAAGGCGATCATCGCGCCTAGGGTGAGCCATAGAGCTAGTTGGAACTCGTTGGCCCCGTCGAACTTATAGCTGGACAGGAAGAACCCTCGGACCAGTATCACCAGCACGAACAGGCACCACAGTGGAAATATCCACCGCAGTCTGCTTGCAGCCAGCAGTACCGACGCCAGCCCCACGATGCCGACCCCCAGAATGATCCACTTCAGCATCACGCCTTCCCAGAAGCGCGTCCCGACTGCGAAACTGTTGGAACCGCTCATCCATGCCACAATTCCCAAGCCAATCAGGAAAAGCGATAACGCCAGCCCAAACAAGCAGGCGAAGACGCGCAGCAGGAATCCCAAAGCGCTTCTCAAGGTCCTCCGTCACAGAGCATGAGATAGTGATTGTAACAATCTGGCTATATTACGGCAGAAGCAAGGTTGCCGGCGTACTTGTCCACCAGATCCAAAAGATCACTGGCACAGATTGGCTTCGAGATATAACCGTCCATGCCAGCCGCGAGGCATCGTTCCCGGTCACCCTTCATGGCATGAGCGGTCATAGCGATGATCGGCAGGCGCCGGTCCGTACCCAGCTCATTTTCACGAATGGCCGCGGTCGCTTCGAATCCATCGACCTCGGGCATTTGGACGTCCATCAGGACCAGATCGAACGACTGCCGCCGGAGAATTGAGAGAGCTTCTTGACCATTGCCGGCGACAATAACGCTATGTCCCGCCTTTTGGAGTATGCTGCGGGCGACGTGCTGGTTGATGACGTTATCCTCTGCTAGAAGAATACGCGCCGGCGCGCCGTGGCGGAGTTCTTGAGGCAGACGCCGTGCCGGGGAAGCAGGCGCGCTGATCTTCTCGATCGTCGACCGATTCGTCAGCGCCCTGGTCAACGCTCTAAGAAGGTCTGATCGCCGAACGGGCTTGTTGAGGTAGGTGGCAATACCCAGTTCGCGACAACGGCCCAAATCACCCTCCCGTTCGCCAGAGGTCAACATCAGGATTACGGCATCCGCAAGATGTGGCGGGCCCGCCAGGTGTTCCGCCAGTTGAAATCCATCCATTTCGGGCATGTGGACGTCCGACAGGACCAAGCTAAGGGGATGACCGGCTTCCGAAGCATCGCGCATCTGGCGCAGCGCCTCCGGACCGCTTTCGGCCGTACTTGGAATCATCCCCCACATTCGCGTCAGATCAGCCAGGATTCGGCGATTCGTGGCATTGTCATCGACAATCAACACGCGGACGCCGGCCAGCGCGGTCTCGCTCACCGGCTCTGGCGCCGATTCGCTGGTTATGCCAAGCCGTGCCGTGAAATGGAAACAACTCCCCTGTCCCAAACTGCTTTCCACCCAGATCCGGCCATGCATGGCCGCGACCAGACGCGCTGAGATAGTGAGCCCCAGTCCCGTGCCACCGTATTTTCGAGTGGTCGAACCATCCACTTGAGAAAACGCGTCAAAGATGAGCTTTTGTTTTTCCTCTGGAACGCCTATTCCGGTATCGCGGACCCGAACATGCAGCTCCGCCTGATCCTCAGATCGGCCGTCGATTGCGATCTCAATTGCTACTTCGCCCGCATCTGTAAATTTGATGGCGTTGCCTGCGAGATTCACAAGAACCTGCCGGATTCGCAACGGATCGCCTATCAAGCATGCGGGCACATCCGGGCCGATCTCACACAGCAGCTCGAGGCCTTTTTGTTGGGCCCGCAGCGCCAGGGCCCGTTCTGTTTCCTCCACCAGATCACGGAGATTGAAGCAGATTGGATCGAGCTCAAGATGCCCGGCCTCAATCTTCGAGAAGTCCAGAATATCGTTGATGATCGTTAATAGCGAGTCCGCCGAGGTCTTGACAATGTTCAAAGCCTCTTTCTGGTCGCCGGACAGGTTGGTATCCAGGACCAGTTCGGTCATGCCCAGGACTCCGTTCATCGGAGTGCGGATCTCGTGGCTCATGTTGGCTAGGAACTCGCTCTTGGCGCGGCTGGCCGCCTCGGCTTTATCTTTGGCTTCCAAAAGTTCCGAATTGGCCTGGACCAGGTCCGCAGTGCGAGCCGCGACATCGTGTTCCAGGCGCTGCTGGTGTCCCAGAAGCTCCGCGTCGCGGTGCCCGATCTCCTCCAACATCCCATTAAAAGCGTCCGTGAGTTGCCCCAGGTCATCATCGGCGAGCTTGGTAGCACGTGCGGTATAGTCCCTCCGAGTCGATACTCGCTTCGCTGTTTCGCCCAGATGCGCTATGGGCTGAGCGATGCTGTGCTGGAGTTTGGAAGACAGCACGAATGCGATTAGACCCGCCAAGAGCAGGATGATTACGACGATGCCGCAGAATTGCTTTACCTGCGCATAGAACTCTCCCAGGTCCGATTCCATATAGATGGCGCCGACAGGCTGGTTTCCGAGCCGAATCCTCTGAAATATCTTGAGACGGCCATTTTCGAACCAACTTATGTCGCGACCCGCGCGTGCAGCAGGCGGCTCGGCAGCCTCCGCACCGCGGCGGTATTCGCTGAATACTTGACCGTCCGCGGCGTAGAGGTAGGCGCACAGGATGGATCGTTTGGCCACCAGCCCGGACAGCAGTTCTTCGGCAGCCTTTGGATCGTTGAAGCTCAAGGCTGCCGTGCTATTGGAACCAAATATCTCCGCCAGCACGGTCAGGTCGTTCCGAGTCGAGTCGCGGACCACGTAATAATACGCCATAACTGTGCCGAAGGCGAATGTCAGGGCGGCGATTCCAGTAATCAATGTGAGCAGATGGAGCTTGTACTTGATCGGAAGGTTGCGATAAGAAAAATTTCTAGGCATCGCATGTCACTTCTTGACGACCGCAGCCAAACTCAACAGCTTGGAGCTGATGTGAAGACCTTGCCCCTGTGCGGCTGCCACATTGATTTCGAAGCGCACTCTGCCACCTTCCAGTTTCAAATTGATGGCCCCGCCGTCACCGGCGAACCCGGGTGTGTCGCCGACGGTCAAGACCCCGGTCGATTCCTTGGGGTGAGAACGGAAGCCTTTCATGGCAGAAGCGCCGACAAATAGAATCTGGCAGTCACAAGGCCCCTGGCCAATTGCAATCTGACGAATGATGACCGGCCTGCCGTCGATAGTATTTCCGTTCACGGTCTCCCGTAAGGCATCGGCCATCTGATCCTGTCCCACGACACAAATCACGAGCGGCTCATCCGGTGTCCTGAAAGCCTCTGTCGGCCACTGGATGAACTTTGCGAAATTAAAGACAAAAGCGGCTTTGACGTGGTATTCGTCGACGGTCTGCGCCGGCGCATTGGTGGCGACGAGCAAGGCGGCTATCACCAAAGACGATTTGCATCCAGGAGATTTGCGCATTATCGTGCTCTCAAAACCGGAATGTGATTTTTCCTATAACGCTGCGCTGGACGAGACTGTGCAACACCGCGAAGGCGTCGTGATATTCGGCATGAGCGGGTGACTGCAAGTTCTGCCCCACGATGCTCAGCTCAAGAGATTCTCCGATCCGCCATCCCAAGCGGGTGTCGACCCGCAGATAGCTTGGCGTTGCTCCGCTGCCGCCATCCACCAGTTGCCCGACGTGATAAAGCGCTGTGTCCCACTCCACGCGGTGCGTCAGATTTAGGAGAGAATGCAGTTGAAATTGATGCTTCGGCGATTCGTAAGCGATTGCCCCGGCATTGGGGTCCTGGCTGGTTGGGTCGCCCGCTACGTGCATTTGCAGGTAGGAATAACCTGGGCTGACCTGCCAGCGACCGGTCACGCTCCAACTGGCAGAGATCTCGGCGCCGTAGTTGTGCGCGTGCGCCTTGTCTTCAAAGAGAAATGGAACGACTAGCACTTGCGCTCCAGCCCCTGCAGACCCGGCCGGTTCATAAAATGGCTGAAGCGGTTCTTGAGTCTGTAGCCCGTAATAGTAGCTCGAAAATGCGGCTACATCCAAAGACAGTTGTTTGCTGACCTGCGCGCGATATCCCAATTCAAAATCGTGCAGCCGCTCCGCCTTGCGGTGAGGATTTCCCAAAAGTTCCACGACCCCCAATGCAGTGCCCGCCGGGATCACGGCGACATCAACATCCAGATCGAAGTCCGCCCGCGATGGTTGCCGGATCGCTCTTGAGGCGGACGCCCAAAAGGCTTGCCGATCATTGAGGTTCCACACCAGTTGCGCGCTGGGTTGATATTCAAATCCGGTATAGGGGTTGTGCTCGAACTTGGAGCCCAGAATGAACGAAAGAGAGCTGGTCAGTCTGATATCGTCCTGCACGAACGCGCTGACGAGATTGTCGCGGCGCTGGGAGGGGTCGTAGGCGATAGCGTATCCGGGCGTAGTGTAGTCGCTGGTGGTGCGATAGCCCAATCCCCAGACGATCTCCTGCCGGGATGCGATGGTCAGATGATGCTGGAAGTCGAAATCCAAGGTGTTGCGCGTTTCGCTCAACCCTCTGTCGACGCGGTGGTACCCATCGTAGTAAACCTGGAGGGTTGTAACCGAGCCATTCGCGAGGGTGTGGTCCCAGCGCCCCAAGATATCCCCGGCGCCGACGGTAATCGTGTCTTGAATGATCGCTTCGCGAGGCAGATCATTGAAGAACAGAGTATCGATCGTCTGTCCTTCGCGCGACTCAAATAGATCGCCCTGGATCGTCAGCGTGTCGCGCGGTGAGAGATCCCAGTCCGATCGGAACCCACTGTGTAACTTATGCCATCCGTCCGCTACCGACTCGCCGCTTGGCCGAGGTGAATTTCCAACATTCTCGTAGCTTCCGAATACCCGGTATGCGCCCTTCAGTCCAATCGTCCCTCCGTCTTGAAGCAATCCTCGCGCAGATTCCCGGGAACCCGCGCTGACGCTCGCCAGGCCTCCCTGGGTCGCCTTGGCGCTCTTGGTGATGATATTGATAACTCCATTGACGGCATTGGCTCCCCACACCGTGCCTCCAGGGCCGCGAATCACCTCGATGCGGTCGATGTCTTCCAGTGGCACATCCTGCTGGTCCCAATTGACGCCAGAGGTGAGCGGGGAATAGACGCTCCGGCCGTCGATCAATACCAGCACTTTATCTCCGTACCGGTCCGTAAAGCCGCGAATACTGATCGCCCAAATGTTGGCATCGAGTTGGGCGACGTGCATTCCAGGGACCATGCGCAACAGATCGGGAATGTTCGTGGCGCCGGAGCGCCGAATGTCTTCTTGAGAGATTACGAAAATTGCGGCTGCGGCCTGGGACAGTTTCTGCTCCTTCTTGGATACCGACGTAACCTGAATGTTCATCAGGTCTTCCAGGCTGGTCTGTGCAAGATCGTTGACCGCAGGGGTTTGAGCCGGGCTCAACGCGACGATAGTGCAAAATACGATCGCAATTCGCAGTCTCATGCCGCATCTACGGGCGCTCGGCGACGAGTCCGCGTATGACTTGGGCTTGCGGGATAACCCGCGCCTGATGGGTGGTTCAAACGTTGGACGCATAACCTCTGCAGTCCTCTTCGGCCAAGTAGGGCCCTTTCATCCTGTCGGGACTAAAGTTTTAAGGCATTCCTGTAGGCCATACGGGCAAGGTCAGCCCGAAAGGGGGAGCGTGCGGGGTCGAGACTCCAGTCCTCCCTAAGGTCAGGGCGTGACTGGATCGGTATAGACAAGTCGTAGCGCTATCCGCTCGTCCCTAGCTATTCTAGAGATAGATGGCATTTCGTTTAGAAGTCGATTACCGGCCGCGCGGCGATCAGGTCGCCGCCATCGATCAGCTCTTCCGTGGCGTGATTGACGGTGAACAGCACCAGGTTTTGTTGGGCGTTACAGGCTCCGGTAAAACTTTCACCATGGCGCAGGTCATTGAAAAGACCGGACGTCCCGCGCTGGTCCTGGCCCACAACAAGACTCTGGCAGCGCAGCTTTATCACGAGTTCAGGTCTTATTTCCCATCCAACGCGGTGGAGTATTTCGTCAGCTATTACGACTACTATCAGCCGGAAGCCTACATGCCTTCCGGAGACATATACATCGAAAAAGAAGCGACCATCAATGACGAGCTGGACAAGCTCCGTTTGTCGGCAACGCGGTCACTGTTCGAGCGCCGCGACTGCATAATCGTAGCCAGTGTTAGCTGCATTTATGGCCTGGGCTCGCCGGAAGCCTATTACGGAATGCTGCTGATGCTCGAAAAAGGGCAGAAAATCTCACGCCAGCAGATCTTGTCGCGGCTGGTCGAGATCCTCTACGATCGCAACGACCATAATTTCAGCCGTGGAACGTTTCGCGTGCGCGGCGACGTGATCGAAGTCTTTCCCACCTACGACGATTACGCCTATCGCATCGAGCTATTTGGCGATCAGATCGACAGCCTCAGCCAGATTGATCCGCTGCTGGGGCAAGTGCGCCAAACGTACCTGCGCCTGCCGATCTATCCAAAAACGCATTATGTGATGACGCCGGAGTCGCGCGAACAGGCACTCCACAGCATCGAGCGCGAGCTGGGGGAATGGCATCAGGAACTCGAGAAGCAGGGCAAGCTGGTGGAAGCTCAGCGCCTTTACCAGCGCACCATGTTCGATCTTGAAATGATCCGGCAGATCGGATATTGCCACGGAATCGAGAACTATTCGAGGCATTTTTCCGGACGGCTTCCTGGTGAAGCGCCGCCTACATTGCTCGATTATTTGCCGCACGATCATTTGATCTTTATCGACGAGAGCCATCAAACCATTCCGCAACTGCGCGGCATGTACCATGGCGACCGGTCGCGCAAGGAAATTCTGGTCAACTACGGATTCCGCCTCCCAAGCGCGCTCGATAACCGACCGCTCACCTTCGAGGAGTTCGAGAACCGGGTGAACCAGGTCCTCTATATTTCGGCTACGCCCGGCCCTTATGAACTGACCAAGTCCGCTGGCGTAGTAGTGGAGCAGATCATTCGACCCACCGGCCTGGTGGATCCGCAGGTAGAAGTGCGGCCCATCAAGGGCCAGGTGGATGACCTGCTGAATGAAATACGGAAACGTACGGAAAACAACGAACGCGTGCTGGTAACGACCTTGACCAAGCGCATGGCCGAGGACTTGTCGGAATACTACACCGAAGTCGGCGTACGCTGCGCGTATCTGCATTCTGAAATCGCCGCGCTGGACCGCATGAAGATCCTGCGCGACCTCCGCCGCGGAGAATTTGACGTGCTGGTGGGAGTCAATCTCCTGCGCGAAGGTTTAGACCTGCCGGAAGTATCGCTGGTGGCGATCTTGGATGCCGATAAAGAAGGCTTCTTGCGCTCCACCGGTTCGCTTATTCAAACGATGGGCCGGGCCGCGCGCCATCTCAACGGCCGGGCAGTCCTCTACGCCGATATATTTACCGACAGTATGCGCCGCGCCATCGATGAAACCAATCGCCGCCGCGCCATCCAGCAACAGTACAACGAGGAGAACAACATAACCCCCCAATCCATTATTAAGCCGATCGATATGAGTCTCGTGGCCATCGCTGAAGGCGATTACGTCACGGTTCCGGTGGAACCGGAGGACCCAATCGAAGAAATGACTCCCGAGCAGCGCGAAAAGTTCATCGGTGAACTGGAAGCAAGCATGCGCGCCGCCGCCAAGAAGTTCGAATTTGAAAAGGCGGCTGAGCTTCGGGATCGGATTAAAATGCTGAAGTCTTTTGGGGTGTATGAAGAGAGTAAAGCCAGTAGCGTTGGTCGGCGCGGGTAACTTTACCGACTCTCCCCTGACGAGATTTCTGCGGTTTTCCGATCAGCTCGGACCGGTAAAATCGCCGTCGTACCGGCTGGCCAGCAGGATCTCCAATATCTTCCGCTCCGGACATCCCGTAAAAGACTACGCGGAGCTGGACGCCTGCCGGCTCATCCTGGTATGCGTGCCCGATCAAACGCTGTCGAAAGTTGTCTCCGAGATGGCGGCATCGGGAATCTCCTGGCGCGGCAAAGCGATCGTCCTGTGCAGCATGTGGCTTGACAGCAGCCATCTCAGCGAGCTCTCCGCTCGCGGCGGTTCGATCGGCTCACTTAGTCCGATTCCGGGATTCGAGGGTCTGGAGGATTTCCGTTACCTCATTGAGGGCGACAAGCTTGCGATCTTGGAGGCAAAACGTCTGCTGGCGCAACAGAAACAACGCGTGATCGCGATCGAACGCTCGCTGAAGCCTTTCTATCTTGCAGCTTTGACATGCACTGGGGATTTGCTGTTTGCATTGATGGTCGCGGCCTCGGGTTCTTTGCGGCATGCCGGCTTGTCTTCGCCGGTATCGGCCGCAATCCTCGAAAGACAATTTGGAAAAGCGCTCCGTTCCTACTTGAAATCCGGGCGAAATTTCAGCCCGGCGCCGCGCGATCTTTCCAGGCAGTTGCACGCCTTGTCCGCCGCCGACCCAATGCTAGCCCAATACATAGAACAGAGCTGCCGCATTTCCTCGCGGCTGCTTGCCGAACAGGCCCCGGATGATTCAGCTACGAAACTTTACGCACGCAAATTCGCTGCCGATGCCGGTCGCTAGCAAGCGCTCCTTTCGATCTTCCAGAAGTCGAGCGGTCCAATCCGTGAGTCCGCCGTCTGTGATCGGATAACGATTACCATCCGGCGCCATAGGCGATATTCGCAAACACACGCCTTGGTAGTAGGACAGGCCTTCCAACCGCGCCAGGTTGAAGCGAAACCGGGCATCCGGAAACTCGTGACGCAGCTTATCGATCAATTCGGTTTTCAAACGCGCTAGCCGAAAACTGGACGACCCATCCGGTAATTCTCGCGCCGGATCCTCGATCGCCTCCGGCAACCGGACACCACGCTCGGACAGGAATCGCTCCGATCCGCCCAGGACATGCGCGCGAACAGCACTCCGCAGTTCTCCGAGGTCGATCCTGGACTCGCGCAGAAGAACCTCGACTACCAACGTATCTGAAATCTCCACCAGCGGCTCGCGGAAACTGAAGCCCTGTTCGTTGAGAGCGGCGAAGAGCCGCAGATAGAAACGAATGTGCTCGCCCAGATGCTGGATCTCGAAGGAATGGGACCCCGTATCGCGGCCGGATGTAACCAGAGCGAATAGCCGAAAGTGGGGTGCGTAACCGGGTTCGTCGAATGGTTGCAGACGAACCAGTCGTTGACTACAGCACAAACGAACCGCCTCGCCGCCGGCACGCGTTTGGCCTTTGCGCCTGCGCCAGCACTCCAGCGCCAGGGCGGTCGTGGGATCGCCGAGCACTTCCGCATTGCGGATGGTCGTCAACACATTGTTTTGGTCGATCCCTCCCAAGACATGATTCAGCCCCAAAGGACCTACCGGCGCGAGCTCAATCGCGTCGAACTCGTCGGCAATCTGGAAGGCGGTCCGATCGAACTGGTTGAGCGTCCGCGCGTCCACTTTCGACGAAGCCACCAATCCTCGCTCAGCGCTCCGGCGAAGATCCGACTCAGTGGATTCGGCGGTGCGTGATTGGTACACGTGCATTAACAAAGACTGGAGGTCACTCAGCGCGATGTCCTCGGAAAGAGCCGAGAAGAGTCGCGGAATCCCGATTTCGGCGGCGATACGCGCGACGATCTTGGACGCCATTAGGGTTAGGATAACGTGGCGCAGGTCTCCGATTTGCGAAGGCGTTCAGCGCCCCGTAGTCCTTTGGTACTCTGCGTGCTCTTTCGCTTATAAGCTCCTAAGGTGAAGCACGGCGGCTGCGATGCCATTCGCGCCCGATATTACATAAGTCTTACAAAGCAAGACTCAAATGCCTGTTAGGTTGGGAGTGTACCTTCAATTCTTGGAGTTATTGTGAGCAGCGACGTCGTTAGCATACAAAATAATCAAAAACCGAATTGGACCATCTGCGTCGTTCTGGTGATCCTGCATCTTGGGGCACTTGCTGCCCTTTTCATGTTTAGCTGGCGCCTTTTGCTGGCCGCATTCTTACTTTATTGGGTCGGTGTCGGATTGGGGATCAGCATGGGTTATCACCGCCTGCACACCCACCGCTCCTACAAACTTCCCAGAGCCTTGGAGTATTTCCTGGCTGTTTGCGGAACACTAACGCTTCAGGGAGGACCGATTTTCTGGGTGGCGACGCATCGGATTCACCATCAGTTCTCCGACCGTCCCGGCGACCCGCACTCGCCTCACGACGGCGCCTGGTGGGCCCACATTGGCTGGCTTCTGGTTGGCGAATCCAAACACAACAACAGCAAGCTCATGGCCAAGTATGCGCCCGACTTGGCGAAGGATCGCTTTTACGTCTTGCTCAACGACTATCACTGGGTTCCGTTGCTGGTGCTGGCCATCGTATTGTTCGCCTTCGGCGGGGTGCCGCTCGTGTTATGGGGCATTTTCGTTCAGATCGCCTTCGGGTTGCATGCCACCTGGGCAGTAAACTCGGCCACGCACATGTGGGGCGGACGGCGCTTCAAGACTCGCGATGACTCGCGCAACAATTGGTGGGTGGCGCTCCTCTCCTTCGGCGAAGGCTGGCACAACAACCATCACGCGCATCCCACTTCCGCGCGCCATGGCCTGGCTTGGTACGAATTCGATATTTCCTGGATCTCCATCCAGGTGTTGAAGTTCTTGGGCCTCGCGAAAGCAATTCGAGTCGCGAAAGTAAATAGCGTAGTGGCCGAACGCGAAGCCGCCTAGCCCGTTTGGTGCGGGCAAACACGATATACTTGGCAGGTCACGGCTTCCGATGATCGCAGGCCGCCGACCTGGAGCTAACCATGACGTTTCTATATCGTTATTTGATTGCCCTAATGCTGTTCGGCGCGTTTCCCGTCATTGCGCAGCAGGCGCCTTCCGGCGGGCCCTACAAGGTCCTCAAAACAGCCAAGGTCGGGGGCGCCGGTGGTTTTGACTATGTGAACGCAGACGAGGCGGGCCGCCGGTTGTATGTTGCGCGCAGCGGCCAAGGCGCGCGAATCACTGTCTTCGACCTGGACACGCTGGAACCCGTCGGCGAAATCCCCAATGTCGGCGCGCACGGCGCGGTTGTCTCCCCAAAAACCAATCACGGCTTCGCCAGCAGCAAGCCGGTTGTCATGTTCGACAGCAAAACGCTTGCGCCCATCAAAAATATTGACGTCGATGGCGGTCCCGACGGCATGCTTTATGACTCCTTCAACGATCGGGTGTACGTTCTCAGTCACCGGGCGCCGAATGCGACCGTGATCAATGCGTCCGATGGATCGGTGGTAGGCACCATCGACCTGGGAGGCGCACCAGAGCAAGCGGCGAGCGATGGCAAAGGGCACATCTACATTGATATTGAGGACAAGGGGAACATCGCGGTCGTCGATGCCAAGACGCTCACTGTGACCGCGCATTATGACCTGGAAGGAAAGGGCGGCGTATGCGCGGGCTTAGCGCTAGATGTGAAGAACAACATCCTTTTCGCCACTTGCCGCAACCCGCAAAATATGGTGATACTCAATGCCGCCGATGGCAAGATCCTGGATGCCCTGCCGATCGGCGTAGGCACGGATGGCGCGGTGTTCAATCCGAAGACCATGGAAGCGTTCAGCTCGCAGGGCGACGGAACACTAACCGTCATCAAAGAAAACAGCCCGACGAGCTTTGTAGTGGAACAGAACCTGGAAACGATGCGATCCGCCAAAACTCTGACGTTGGATGGCAAGACCAACCACATACTGCTGATCGCAGCTGAGTTCGGCCAGCCCGCGACGCCTCCCCCACCCGGCGGACGCGGCAGGGGACCGATGGTGCCGGATTCGTTTTCGATTCTGGTGGTGGGCAAATAGGGTTTCGCGTTAGAATCTATGATTGTCTACAGATCAACTGCAGCCCTCTCGGGTTAGCCGGAGGAGTCTATTGACCCTGGCTGTTGCCGGTGCCTCGACCGCTACGCTCAGCTCGGTTCTGGCATCCCAGCGCGCAGCGAGTTCCCCGGCCGATATCACTTTGCGAATCGGTGAAATCGCTCTGGAAGTGGCGCCGGGCAGGTTCATCAAGACGCGGGCCTACAACGGGCAGGCCCCGGGTCCGCTGCTACGGATGACCGAAGGAAAACAAGTGACCGTGGATGTCATCAATCAAACCAAAGAGCCCGAGATGGTCCACTGGCACGGATTCCAGATTCCTCCCGAGGTCGACGGCGCGCACGAAGAGGGAACTCCGATGGTGCAGGGCATGGATCATCGCAGGTTCGTGTTCACGCCGCGCCCTACGGGAACTCGCTGGTATCACACTCACGCCATCGCGGGGCACAATCTGCAGCGTGGCACTTATTCGGGGCAATTCGGAATGGTAGTGGTTGAGGCGCGTACCAACCCGGCTCGGTACGAGTTGGAAGTTCCGATCGTGCTGCACGAATGGGATGGGTATTTTTCTGCCGAAAACGCCATGGATGTCGAATACAACATTTATTCCGTGAATGGAAAAATGTTGGGAGCGGGCGAGCCTATACGCGTAAAGAGCGGCCAGCGCGTTCTGCTCCGAGTTTTGAACGCCAGCGCGAACAGGCAGCATCGCATCGCGTTTGCCGGACACACTTTCGAGGTGATTGCCCTGGACGGCAATCCCGTCAAAACCGCGCGCCGGGTACCGGTGCTCGATCTATCGCCTGGCGAAAGAGTGGATGCCATGGTGGAGATGGATTCGCCGGGGGTGTGGGTCTTGGGAGAAGTGGACGACAGTCAGCGCGCGTCAGGCGCTGGGATTGTGGTCGAGTATGGAGGCGCTACCGGCACTCCGCAATGGATTGCGCCGCCGCCCTTCACCTGGAGCTATGCGATGTTCGGAGGCCAATCCGAACGACCGGAACCGGCATTGATCCATTCTTTGGTGTTCGAGCGCAGATTCGACGGCCACGGCTGGTCGATCAATGGAAAACCGTTTCCCCAGACCGATCTCATCCCGGCGGTGTTGGGGCGCGCAAACCGTCTGATCTTCGACAATCGCACGGATATGGCTCATCCTGTCCACCTCCACCGGCACACTTTTGAGATCACGAAATTCGCGGGCGAGCCCAGCTCCGGTGTCTTCAAGGACGTGGTGATGGTTCCGGAGATGAAAACGGTGGAAGTGGATTTCCTCGCGAACAGTCCCGGCCCGTCGCTGTTTCACTGTCACCATCAATTCCACATGGACTTCGGGTTCATGGCACTGATGAAGTACTAGCATCCTGTCGATTTGACGACCTCTCCTGCCAGCCTGACTGTGCCACAATGAGCGTCTTATGGGATTGAATGGACGTGTCGCGCTCGTTACGGGCGCCAGCCGAGGTTTAGGAAAAGCAATCGCTTTGTCGCTCGCAGAGGCGGGCGCGCGCGTTGCCTTGGTGGCGCGCGATGTTGAGCAGCTTAATGCAGTCGCCAATGAAGCTCGCCGGTCGGGCGCGCAAGCCGAAATTTTCCGCACGGATATATCCGACGAGTCGCAGGTGCGCGAGCTCGAACGAAACGTCCTGGCCAACTTCGGACCCGTCGACATCCTGATCAACAATGCCGGAATCAACGTGCGTAAGCTGTGCGTCGACCTGACCTTGCCGGATTGGATGAGCGTGCTCAATACCAACCTGACGAGCGCGTTCCTGATGTCCCGCTCATTTGTGCCGCACATGCAAGGCCGGGGCTACGGGCGTATCATCAACATCGCGTCCATCATGGGCCACATCTCCGTGCCGATGCGCACGGCCTATTCTTCCAGCAAGGCTGGTATGCTCGGCTTCACGCGCGCGCTGGCGCTCGAGCTGGCTGGCGACAGCATTACTGTTGTTTCCATCAGTCCGGGACCCTTCGCCACCGAGATGACCATTCCGCTCATGACCAATCCCGAAATAAACGACCAGTTCATGTCGAAAACTCCCATGCGGCGCTGGGGCAAGGCCGAGGAGATCGGCAAGTTGGCGATGTATTTGTGTTCGGAAGACGCCGGCTTCATTACCGGAACCGACATTGTGGTCGATGGGGGCTGGTGTGCTCAATAGAGGTGTCCTCGGTGGCCGCGTTCTCGCAGTGGCCGCGCTGTTGCTTGTATTAGCGGCTTGCCGAGGCAACCGGACCAAACGAATAGCCGTCGTTCCCAAAGCCAACTCGCACGTTTTTTGGGTATCGGTGCATGCCGGCGCCGCGGCGGCCGGCCAGAAATTCGGCGTTGAGGTGCTGTGGAACGGCCCCGCGCAGGAAACCGAATACGATCGCCAGATGCAGATTGTCGATTCCATGATTGCCCAGCATGTCGATGGCCTCGCGGTCGCGGCAACGGAGCGCAAAGTGTTGAACCGATCCCTCGATCGCGCCGCAGACCTGGGAATTCCTGTTACGGTCTTCGACTCCGGTGTCGATTCCACTAACTACCTGGCATTCATCGCGACCAATAACTACCAGGGCGGCCAGATGGCAGCGCGCGAACTGGCGCGCCTGGTGGGAGGCAAAGGAAAAGTCGCCATGGTTATGAACCTCCCGGGCAGCTTATCCACCGTAGACCGCGAGCGAGGTTTCGAGGACGTCATCAAATCCGGGTTCCCCAAAATGGAGATCGTAGCGCGCCAGTTCTCCATGTCGGACCGCTCCAAAGGAATGGCCGCCGCCGAAAACATCCTGACCGCTCATGCCGATCTTAACGGCATCTTCGCTTCGTCGGAGCCTAGCAGCACCGGAGCCGCACTGGCGCTCAAATCCCGGGGTCTCTCCGGAAAAGTGAAGTGCGTTGGATTTGACGCCAGCGACAATCTGATCGACGACCTGAAAGATGGATCGATCCAGTCATTGGTTGTCCAAGATCCATTTCGGATGGGCTTCGAAGCGGTCAAGACCTTGGTGGACAAACTCAACGGCATCACGCCGCCCAAGCAGATCGACTTGCCGGCCCGCGTCGTCACCAAGCCCGATCTCGAAAAGCCCGAGATCCACGAACTGCTGTACCCCGACGTGAAGAAATATCTGGGCAGCAGCTAACAACGCCCCCTTTGGTCACAGCTCAGAATCGGGGTTTCGGCTAAGAACCGAAGAATCTCTTCCGCTGTGGATCGAAATCGATCCGTGGCTTTGAATGGTGTCCTTGGCCCGGGGAATTCGAGAATAGGATGCCGCCGTCATAGCCGGCTGCCCCGCGGAGCAAGGTCCGTCGCGCGATCTGGTCCGGATTCATTTTGCGAATTATAGCGCCGCCAGGGCACTAGGTAAGCATGAAGAAAGTTTTCGCAGTTCTTTCGCTTCTGATTTGGTCCCTGGGCGGCTATGCCGGAACGCTGACCAAGTCTCACAGTCAAGGCAAGTTCAGCGATGAGGAGATCGAGGCCACTATAAAAGCCAAGCTCGCGAAATCGAAGATCGGTAAAGACGGCCTGCAGGTGCACGTGAAGAACGGGATCGCTACGTGGACCGGCAGCACTACCGTGATGCAACACAAAGGCGCGGCAACACGTATGGCCAAGACGGCCGGCGCCACTCAGGTTGTAAATAACATTAAAGTTTCGGCCGACGCGGGGGGCGCTCTAAAAGAGCAGCCCCGAAAAATCGAAGTTAAGACTAATTAAGTGGCGCGGAGACCTAGCTAACCCTGCTGCGCGGACTTCGCCTGCCGATCGGCAAGTTGCGCCCTGATAGCACTCATCCGTTCACGAGTTGCTGCAGTTCGCTTCCGGCCGTCGGGCGTCGCATCGACCAGCTTTTCAACATTGGCGGCAAATTGCGGGCCGTAGGCAGCTCGGATTTCACCCAGCAGCGGCTCAATTTTCGAGAAAACGCCGATATGCTCGCCGTTGCTGTCATTGAAGAATTCCAAGCTGACGGCTCCGTTGTTGACGAGTGCCGCCGCCATATCCCAATAGGTTATGACCATGCGCAAATGACCACTGTGCTCGCCAAACATCGTATTATTGACGTCTGCGATCGATTGCGGATTAAACTCGCGAAAGTACCAGTCGCGCGCCTTACGCATCGTCTCTTCGCGACGCAGTTCGTAAAGTTTGAGGATAAGACCAGCTTCTTCTTGTTTCGACATGGACAGAAATACTCCTTTTGGGGTGTCGCGTCGCCAGGGCGGCGCCATTTGATTAGTGTAGCAGAGCAGTCTTGGGAGTGAGCGCGATTAAGATGCCGTCACGAACAGGAAGAATATAGACTTCGCCCTCCTGCGTGCGGATGTCGCGTTCGTTGATAATAGGCCGCGAGATTCCCACCGAGGTCAAAATACTGTGAATCTGAACCTCAACGTGCAGCGTTACTTCTTCGGCCGAGTGAACAAGCGGCCTGACGATTAAGTTCATGCCGGGACCGTCTCCGATCCGAAGGCTGGTGTCTTGTCCATCAGAGGCATGCAGTTCCGTGGTGGTCGTTCGATATCTTGTGCCTTCGCTGTCGAGTTGCAGCACCGCCACTGCGATAGCGACTTTCGTGGCAGGTTGGGCCGGCCAAGCGTTAGCCATTAGAAAAAAGATGACCGGACAAAGTACAGCAGACGCCGTAGGTAACTTCGCATAGTAGCAGTGCTCTTCTGCAGTTACTGACGCTGTTAGTGTTCGATGTGTGGAACTGGATTAGGTCTAGCAAGCCTTGGAGAGCAGTATCTCCAGTCCTATCAGGTCCTCTCGCATCGCTACGTCGTGAAACTTCGTTTTCGAAATCAACTTTTCAAATTCGGTCTTTGTGTAAGCGCGTTTCAGCAGCATGAAGTGAAACGTCAGCTTGGTGATGATGCCGTTGACGGCGCCGACGTTCATTTCATTCACAGCCTGGTTGATCGATTCCACCGACGCATCCCGGCGCAGATCGATAATCAGCGCTTGCCCACCGGGCTTCAGAACGCGGTACATCTCTTCGAGGGCGCCTTGGGGGTCACTGAAATTCTTGAAGGCCGCTCGACAGAGGAGAAAGTCAAATTTCCCATCCCGGAACGGCATGGCGGAGGCGTTACCGCGGCGAAAGTCTATCTCGACATTCGCATCTGCGGCATTCGCGCGAGCTATTTCCACAAATGTTTCGCTTATGTCTAACCCTTTGATTCGATAGTCACCCAGCTTCGCCAATTCAATGGCGAAATACCCAGGTCCGGGAGCCACTTCCAGCACGCTACTTCGCGTTGAAATCTGTTGCGAGATGCGCTTGGCCAGAGCTTTAAAGTCATCCAGCGATTTCTTGGTGAGGGACGCGTACCACTTCGCTACGGAGCCCTCCATTCCCAAACCTTTATAAGGTTTTGCAGTTGATGAGGCCGGCATGAGAACTTCCTTTCTGTGGCGATCATAGGGGGTTTTCAGAGCGTACTGAAGTCTCATTCGGCGAACACAAGCTGGAGATCGGCGAATGCACGTTTCTGCCAGCCGAAGACCGTCGCGAGTGCCGAGATCCTGGTCTGTTAGCATGGCCACATGAAGCGATGGGCGCGGCGGCTACTTATCGGAGTGCCGATTGGATTGGTAGTCATCGTCGTGCTGGCCATTCTTACCTTGAACGTATATCTCGCCACTCTCCCGGCGGCCAAGACAGTGCGCTCACTGGGCGTGATTTCTATTCCGGCTCCCTTCCGCATCACACGCCCCTTCATCGATTACATGGAAGTTCACGGCCAGAGGCTGTATGTGGCATTCGCCAGTCATAATCTCGTGGGAGTGATTGATACGACTACCAACCGCGCCATTGGCACTGTCGAGGGCTTACCACGTGTTCACGGCGTGGCGATTGTACACGAGCGCGGTTTAGGATTTGCAAGCGCTGGAGCGGACAACGTAGTGGGTGTTTTCAATCTCACGGACAACCAGCTTGCAAAGAAGATTCCCGGCGGCCTGGATCCCGATGCAATCATTTACGACGAAAAGCTCCATCTCGTCTACGCGGCTGACCACGACGGCAAGACGGGCACTTTAGTCGATGCGCAAACTGAAGGCGTGGTGGCAACCATTGATCTTGGGGGCGAGCCCGAATTTTGCCAAGCCGATCCCGGGAGCGGCCTCATTTACCAGAATCTCGAAGATACCAGCGAAGTAGTGGTGATCGATCCGCAGATGCGAGCTGTCGTCCGGCGGTACAAATTGGCGCCCGGAGAAGGACCGACCGGACTGGCGCTGGACGCTGTGAATCGCCGGCTGTTTTCGGCTGCGGGCAACAAGAAGCTGCTGGTTCTCAACTCCGATACGGGCGAGGTACTGGCGGACCTGCCAATTGGCCTTCTCGTGGACGGCGTCGCTTATGATTCCGGTTTAAAGCGGATCTACACAGCCAATGCTATCGGCACGATGACGGTTATTCAGCAGGATTCCGCAGACCACTATCGAGTACTCGAAAACGCGCCGACCCACTTCGGCGGACATTCGGTGGTGGTTGATCCGGCAACGCATCGTATCTACGTGGCTTATTTTGGACGGGTCGCTGTTTACGAACCTACGCCGCGTTAGAGGCGCCCGCTCCCGCGCCCCCCGCGATTTCCCGCGACCGCAACCCTTCCACCGGATGCGTCAACAGCTCCTGCGCGGCTCCTAAGAACCGAACGGTGTGCGGCAATTGCGCATGCAACTCAAACGCGGCTTCACCGGCCCATTCGGAATGAATCGCGAACAATGACGGCTCTCGGAGCGACTCAAACACATGGATAGCCAGGCAACCGATCTCAGCTCGCGTGGGGCCGACTACCTTCAGCAGCTCTTCGCGAAACGCCGCGGCTTTTCCTGGCTTAGGTTCAAACCGGACGACAAAATGGATGGACATCGGATTATTGTCGACCTTCGGTCTCCAGCTTGCGCGCGCCGCCCAAGATATCCGGCATGGCGTAATTGCCTTCGTGGCAGGCATACTCGTAAACCGGGCCGGCGGTGGCGAGAAACGGATACTCCAGGGTCCATGGCTTGGTGTACGTCGCGGGATCGTCGACCGTGGCCCGGTACAGGATGGTGTGGGCATCGACGCGCCGCAAGCGTTCGATCACGTGCAGGTTTTCCGACGATCCGCGAAACCTGGTTTTGCCGGTAAAGTTGGTGGTGTCGACAACCAGCGTATCGCCTTCCCAACGGCCAATCGAATCGCCCAGCAACTGGCGGATATCCGCGGGCTGGTGGGTTCCATTGATGCGGATCACGCGAATGTCGTGGACCATTTCGACCAGAATCAGCACCGCATTTGGCGTTTGAACGATTTCGTAATTGTTGTTATACAGTACGGGCAGCATGGGCGGTCCGGAGGTCGAGCCAAATCCGATGATGCAGCGCTCGCTCAAGGGCCGATCTTTCACGCTGTCATAGCGAGTGAAAGCGCGCAACGCGCCGGACGTACGCTGTTGAGCCGCATCCGTAAGAGGTGGAATCTTGCCGTCCGGCGGATCGATAATCAGCGAAGTGCGCTTGAGGCCGTCGACTCGTGCGAGCTGCGATCCTCGGTCGACGAACAAGTTGTTATAGGCGCCGACTCCAGGGCCGCCGGTGGCCTTGTTGAAGTTGCTCTCGACGTCGCTATCCAGAGTGTTGCTTTGGAGATCCTTCTTCTCATACGCCTTCGCTTCTGCATCGGTGAGCGTGGCTTTTCCGGCGAGGTCGGCGGGCCGTTCGAGCGGAGTGAGCGTGGCGTTGGTCCAGACACCTTGCAGATCCGGATGACCGTCCGGGGTGCGGGGAATGCTTTTGGTTTGCCCGGCAAGTGGCGCGATGGCCATAGCGAGGAATGCGATAGCGGCGGCGAGTCGATGAGGCATGGCCTCAGTATACTTTTTCGGCAACATATTCACATGTACGTTCCGCCGATCGGCGGCGTGAAGATTCTTCACCCTGGCGCACTGATGTTTACCGAGCCCGTGGCGTGAACGCCACGTGATGCCTCTAAGCTATTCATGCTTCGTGCCGACGGATGCCTCCCGCGTGGAAGCCGAATTGCTGGTGTTTGGACAAGATGACGAACATCACCGCAATTGCCCAGGCCGATTTTGATACGATCCTAGTCTCAGAGTTGCGAATGTTGCGCGAGGGTGAGCAACGTTTGAAGCATCTGTATCCGCAGTTACCGAAGAAACCGTATTTACGGGACTTCTTCCTCAGTGAGCTGAGCGCGGTCAAGCAGCGGGCCGATCGCCTGCACGCCGTTCTTAATCCGTATGAGGCTTTTGAGCCAATGGCGGCGGAATTATCCAATCCACCATTGAGACCAGCGGCATAGCTTCGTGCTCTTAACTGCTGGCGGCAGGCTACTGAACGACCAGCCGGGCAACTACCTGATGTCCGGTATAGACGCCTTTACAATCTCGAAATACACTAGCAGCATGGGACTCCGCAGGGCATGCTAAGAAACCTGGTTTCGCGCATCGGAGCGCTGTGGCGCCAACTGGAACAAGTGGCGGAAGAGCGCAGCATTTTGGCGGTGATGCAGATATCGTCCGGTCAGGACGATTTGCGCGTCATTGGGATTCAGGAGGGCTGGAGAGTGTTGTTCGCGACTACGGTGCAAAGGGCCGTAGGGATTCGGCAGACAAACCGAGTTGACGTAATCCTTTATGACTGTGAAGTTGCGGAAGCAGACTGGCGCCCAGGCCTGGTCACATTGTTGAACTCCGGTGAACCAGTGTTCGCCATCGTGATATCGCGTGTGGTTGACACCTCGATATCTGTCGATGTTCTTGAGAGCGGCGGTTACGCAGTCGCGCCGAAGCCCCTGGAGCGGCAAAACTTGGTGGCTTTAGTTAACGGAGCCCTGCAAATGGAGGACACCATTAACTCTTGCCGCGTCCTGGAACAAGTCTGACGGGACGTTATTCCACTGGTTTCCAGGAATGGTCGGGGTCGAAACGGGTAACCGGTGGCGCTGTTTTGCCGGGAACCGGGGCAATGTCCTTCTGATAGACCACGCCCCCCTGGTTCACTATGAACGTGTGAATTCCGGTAACTCCATATTCGGCCGGCCACGCAACCAGACCAAATCCGCCAATTAACTTGTCTTTAACGACGTAATAGTGCGCTCCTCCCAGGGCGTTCGGGCCCTGCCCATCGAGAACCCGGAAATAATATCCGTGATAGGGCTTGGCTTGTCCCTTTTGGGCGCCGTCCCATGCCGCCTGCGCCAGGCCTTGGGGAATCAGCTGCTCGCTTGAGCCTTCCCAATACAACCCGTCATGCCGGCCAGGCGTACTCATAAGACGGGGGGCGTATTCGAGCATCCCTTCCTTATCGCGATACTCGGAAGCATACTTCATCTGTGCGTCGATGTATCCGCGGCAAATCTCAATGGCATCTAGCTCGTGCGTGCCGATGCGGCGAGCGCGCATCTCAACTGGAGTTTCAGTCGCATCAAAGCTCCATTTGCCTTTAGTCTGGACAATCGGGACTGGGAACGGCCAGTCTTCTTCGCCGATGGCGAGGATGGCGCGATTTGGGTTCGCGCTGGAAATTTCCAGCCGGTGCTTGGCACGCGCGAGGCGGGCGAATTCATCCTGTTCGCGACGGTCCTGCGCAGCATCGCCCGAGGTAAGAATTCCGTGGGCATGGGAGCCGCAAATGGCGGACAGCCGAGCGGAATCGTGATGCTCCACTGCATCGATAAGGGCCTGCGCCGCAGCTTCCGAGGAATCGAAGCGCTCCTGAGCAATTGAGGGCACGGCGATGGCAAGTGCCATCGTCGCATAAGAAATACAGAGTCTGCTGGTCATTGCGCTATCGCCTCCCTCCGCCACCACCACGCGCCCCTCCACCACCGCCGAATCCGCCACTGCGCGTTCCTCCGCCGCCGCCGAAAGTGCGCCCTGCTCCCATGCTGGAAAAGCCATGGTCGCTTTGCATGCGCGTCGTGCCGCCGTTGTGATAACCACCGAAAGCGCTGTGATTGCCGTCAAACCCTCGTTGCTCAAAGCCTGGATTTCCGAGGCGCTGCCGGGGAGCTCCTTCGCCGCGATTAAAGCTCTGGGGCCGTGCGTCGCCGAATCTTCCTGGCTCGCCGCCGCCAACACCGCCATTACGCGCGCCTCCAAACCTGCCGGCCACGTCGCGATTGCCATAGGGAACGCCCAGCCGGTGATCCGGATTATGCGCCCACACCGAATGGCCTAACGGTCCAGCGTCGTGGAAATGCTCAAACCCGTAGCGATGAAAAAAAGAATGGTCGATGAAGATGTTCCCGCCATACCAGTTGGGGGCCCATCCCCAACCGCCCCATCCCCAGCCGCCCCATCCGCCAAAATATAGGCCGAGATCGACGCCCGGACCCCAGCCAAAACCCACATCGATGCCAGGGTATAAGAGAGGCGGATAATAACCATAGACCGGCGGTCCCCACACATATTCGGGGTTGTAATTGGGCACGTACCAAACATCAGGATTGGCGGGCTCAATGCTAATCGCTGTCTGGCCTCCCTGGTCCTGCGTGGTAACGGTCTCCTGAGGGGTCGAACGCAGCGTCCCTTTGGCTTCGGCTTGGGAGCGCATGCGCTGTACGGCCTGCATCACGTCGGCCTGCTGGGCAAGAAAGGCATTACCAAGCTGCGTCGTCCAGCCGATATTCTGGCTTAGCCGTTCGAGCACATCTGGGAAAGCGACCAGTCCTTGCACGCTGGGATCCCAGTTTTGCTTTTTGGCTTCGTCCATAAGCTTGGAGGGTTTCCACTTGGGATGGTCCCGCACCCATTGTTCGGCTTCGGTGATCTCGATTGGGTAAGTGGCGGCGGCCAGCAGCTCTCCCAGCAGCGGATCGGGATAAAGCGCGATGGGGGCTACTAGATCGTCAAGCTGCGGCGGCGACATCGGCGTCCCTGGAGGAGGGGCGTTCTGCACGTCAGGGGGAGGGCCGTTCTGATATTGCGGAGGAGGCGCGTTCTGCGGAGGAAATTGAGCGGGAGGATACTGCTGCGCCGCCGCCACTTGTATGAGTAACAAAGCGACCAAAATCGCTGTGCAGTAACGGGACATATGCTGTACCTCTCACTTGGTTGGATGCTTTCCACTCGTTCAAGTTGCCAACACAAATGCAACAGATGGCATCAGGGAACTATTGTCGACCAGTTTTACAGTCGGGGAGCATTTGGGGCACAGTGCCTATCTTCCATGGGGCCAATAGCTTACGGGCGGCAACCTCGGGCATTTTGACGGGCTCCAATCCTAAAGAAGCCGCATTATAAGCCGATTACCCTATTAGGAGGTCGCTCCCACAGGACTTTGGTACCTGCACGATTTGGTAATGGATCCATCCCTTTTGATGATGCTCGGGATAGCGACATTCGCTGCCTTAGCGGGGTACTTTTTCGGCCGGCGCTCATCCACGCGTGGGCCGGAGTTGCCGCGTGCCGTCTCAAACAAGTCTGAATCGACCGTTGAGGAGTTATTCGCCGATGCTCCGATCGGCTATCTGGAGGTTGATCGGGAAGGCATCGTCCAGTGGGTAAATCAGTGTGAGTGCGCTCTGCGAGGACTGCCCAAAGAGCACATCGTGGGCAAGCCATATTGGGAGCTAAAAGAGGGCGGCGACCAGCAGGTGGCGCAGCAGTCTTTTTCCAGTGAGCTGACAGCCGACTCCGATGGGCCAAAACGAGACCAATACGCCCGTCCGGACGGCCGCGTTGTAACCATTGACGTTTACAAGCATCGCTTGACTGATCGTTACGGGCGAGTCACCGGGATCCGTTTTGCATCGGCCGACATCACGGAGAACACACGAGCCGAACAGGAAGTGGTAAAGACAACGCAAGAGCTGAAAGCCATCTTCGATGCCTTTCCAGATTCTTTTGTGCGGCTCGATGCAAAGCACGTGGTCCTGGACTACAAGGGTTCGCAGACCTCGGATCTGGATTTGAAAATGCCTGGCCGGCGCGTGGAAGAGACGTTGGCGGGCGAGGCGGGCGAGCGCATCGGCAAAGCGGTGGATCAGGTGATTCGCACGCACGCTACGGTGGCGGTTGAATTTCCCCTGAAGGTGCAGGGAAAATCGGAGTTCTTCGAAGCGCGGCTCGCGTTGGTTAACTGGACCGAAGTGATCGCGCTCATACGCAATGTCACCGACCGTAAAGCGGCCGATGACCAACTCAAGGAATTTGCTCAAGAGCTGCAGCACAAGAATGAGCAACTGGCGGATGCTTTGATCGCTTCGCGCGAAGTGACCAGGTTCAAAACGCGCTTCCTGGCCAACATGAGCCATGAAATTCGTACGCCGATGAATGGGGTTCTCGGGATGACCGAGCTTCTGCTGGAGACGCCGCTCAGCGAGGAACAAGCCGACTACGCGCGATCGGTCAGCGATTCGTGCCACGCATTGATCGGCTTGGTGGACGACGTTCTGGATCTTTCTAAAATGGAGTCCGGTAAATTTACAATCGAAAGCGCGCCGTTCGATTTGCGAGCGACGCTGGAGCAGGTCATAAAGCCGCAGTCCGCTGCCGCGCAGGCCAAGGGTGTCGAAATGGTATCGGAGATCAGCGCGGATCTTCCCGTTTCCGTGCGGGGAGACTCGGGCCGCTTCCGCCAGGTCTTGGGCAACCTGCTGAGCAACGCGGTGAAATTCACTGACAAGGGGCGAATCTCGCTACGGGCGGAGCTAGCGGGCGAGATGGAAGGCGCGTTTACCCTGCGTTTCGTCATTAAGGACACAGGAATCGGCGTGACGCCGGAGCAGATCCCCAGCCTTTTCGAGAGTTTCGTCCAGGTGGACAATTCGAGCACGCGGAATTACGGCGGCGCAGGCCTGGGGCTGGCCATCGCGAAACAACTTGTGGAGATCATGCGGGGTGAAATCGGGGCTGAGAGCACCCCGGGTCAGGGCAGTACGTTTTGGTTCACAGCCGTCTTCGAAAAGCAAGAAGCCGAGCGTGCACTGGATACGCAGACACCCTTGGATCTAAAGAGATATCGGGTCCTTTTAATCGAAGACAGCCCCAGCGAGCGGGCGCAGATACGGGCGCGTCTGGAAGCGTGGGGCGCAATTTGCGAAGAGCCATCGGCCCACGATTCGAGCCCGGTGGAGGCGCTGCGGAGCGCGGCTTCGAACGGCCGGCCCTTCCATCTCGCGCTGGTGGCGATGGACATGCAGGGCCAGGATGGGTTGGTGATCGGCCACGCTATCAAGAGCGATACGCAAGTCGGCAATACCATCCTGATAGGGCTGACAGGCGCCGCCATGCGCGGTCACGGTCCGGTGCTACGGGCGGTCGGGTTCGACGGGCACGTGCAGAAGCCGGTGTTGGCGGCTGACTTGCGCGATACCATCTGCGAGGCAATAGCGACGTCGGAAAAAAGGGCCAACCAATCGCCTGGCGTTTTGCATGCGGTGGAAAAAGTCCGGCCCGAGCACAAGCGGGGGGGCAGCTCCAGGATTCTGCTGGTTGAGGACGATGACGTAAATCAGAAATATGTCATGCGTGTCCTGCAAAGGAACGGATTCCAGGCTGATCTCGCGGTTGATGGGCGGCGCGCGGTGGACGCAGTGATGAAAAGCGATTACGATCTCGTGCTCATGGACGTTCAAATGCCAAGGATGGACGGGTTGGAGGCGACGGCTCAAATCCGCTTCCGCGAAGGAACCAACCGACACACGCCTATCGTCGGGCTGACGGCTAACGCCTTGCCTGGAGATCGTGAACGCTGTTTGGCGGCCGGCATGGACGACTATCTCAGCAAACCCGTTAGCGTCGAGCAACTGAAGAATGCCATTGGTCACTGGGTGGGTGAAGAAGCTTTGGAGCCAGAGCAGCATCTAGCTTCGTAACTGCCGCTGACGTGTAAGATAAACGGTTTCGTGTAACCCTAAACAAATGAGCTTAAGCGGACAGACCGCCTTGGTTACCGGAGCCTCGCGCGGATTGGGACGCGCGATTGCCCGTAGACTTGCACGCGAGGGTGCGGCGGTATGGGTCAACTACGTTTCGCGGAGCGGCGACGCGGACAAGGTGGTCGAGGAGATTCGTTCGGCAGGTGGGCGCGCCAATGCCATCCGCGCCGATATCGGCGATCCCGCGCAGGTCCAGGAGATGATGAGTCGCGTGACCGCCGAACTCGGGCCTTTGTCCATCCTTGTGAACAACGCCGGGCTGGCGATTCGAGGCACCCTCGAGACGTTTAATCCGCCCGATCTGGAACGCATGCGGCGCACCAACGTGGACGGCCTGATCCACGTGACGCGCGCGGCTATTCCAGGCATGCAGGAGCGCCGCTATGGGCGCATCGTCAACATCACTTCGATCGCGGGGCACGGGACGACGTTGCCCGGCAGTACGTTTTACGCCGCCACCAAAGCCGCGGTTTCAACGCTGACGCGCCGCTTTGCCATGGAGCTTTCGCCACAAGGAATCACGGTGAACGCGGTGGCTCCCGGATTCATCCTCACCGACATGGTAAAGGAGGGACGTTCCTCGGATGAGTACGAAGAGCTGCTGAAGCGCATCAGCGGGATCTCGATGGTCGGACGGGTGGGGGATCCAGAAGATATCGCCCATGCGGTGGCGTTCCTGGTTTCGCCCGAATCCGGATTCATCACGGCTCAAGTCATCACGGTGGATGGCGGCCGGATGGACTACATCGGCCACCCTTGAGACTTGTGTGCCATCGGACTCATTCACCAGACCTCGAGATTCTGACGCTGCTGGCGGAAGGAAGACCAACAACCAGGTGGCGGCTGCTCTGGACTAAGCGTACGCACGGTTGAAGCCCATCGAGCAGCCTGATGAGAAAGCTGGATCTGCGCTGGCTCAGCGACCTTCTTTATTGCGCCATTCGCAATCGGATTGTAACAATGTAGCAAAAACAACGACAGCTTCGTGCGTGATTTCTCGACGTAGCGTCACGAATACTGCAATATCGGTTTTAAATGGCGCCCGCCCTCTCCTCGCAGCTGCGAACCAAACGGGCCACAAAAGCATATTATCAACTAGAATATGTTGCCCTTAACGCGAATTGTGTATAATTTATAGTTTCTAAATAGTCTACTTAAGCAGGAAATATATCCCTCGTATGAAGGCTCGCGCCATTGACGTCAGGCATTCGATCGGGCGCGTGCTTTTGTCCTCGATTTTTAACGGCGGCAAAAAGTTATTGTCAAAGGGCCACCGCATTGAGGGCGATGATGTCCGAATGCTTGAGTCCGAGGCACTGCGGGACGTGTGGGTGGCCGAGCTCGAAGAGGGCGATGTTGGCGAAGACGACGCTGTGCTGCTAGTTGCCAACCATATCGGCAATGGGTCGCTCGAGATCAGGCCGGCGGTTGGCGGGCGGGCAAATCTGTTCACGACCGAATCTTGTTGCGTTCTCGTGGACAGCGAGCTTCTGAAGAAAACCAACTCCACCAGCGCTCTGGTGATCGCTACCTCTCGTAACTTCTCGTATGCGCGGCCGGGGCAGCGGGTCAGTACGATCAAGAGCGCGCCCTTCGCGGTTACTAAGCCGCAGCTGGAATCGCTTCTCTCGTTGCTCGCCGAAAACGGTCCAGTCCTTCAAGCTCGGCCCATTCGTACGCCTGTCGTCGCTGTGCTCTACTCCGATCCGGGAAGCGGCGAGCGCGCCTCGCGATTGTTCGGCACAATCCTGGGCCAGCGGCTGGAAGGACTGGGAAACATTGCTGGCCCGGCAGTAAATTCAGTAGAAGAAGAACTGGCCGTTGCAGACGCGCTAGAACGGCTGCTCAAATCCCGACCGACCGTGATCTTGATTGCCTCTACGACTTCGCCGGCCGGTCCTTACGATGTCGTGGGCCGGGCAATGGAGCGCGTGGGCTGTCAGATCGAACGCTTTCTGGCGCCTGTGGAACCCGGCACGCTGCTGTTGTTGGGTTATAAGGATGACGTACCAATCCTTTCAGCGCCCGGCTGTTTCCGTTCCGCTAAGCCGAATGTCCTGGATTTCGTTCTCCCGCCGATGCTAGCCAAATATCGTCTTTCGAGCTGGGACATTGCATCACTAGGCCAGGGCGGACTCTTAGACTGACTCACAGCCAAAGACGAATTTATATTATTTCGTCGGCGCGGGGGGTCGTCGTTCACTAGATGGGGGGACGATTCCTTTGATGCGCAGATAGGTCACCATGTTGCCGTAGTGCTCGTCGTTGTGCGCGATGGTCAAGGTCAGGATAGTCAGGACGGCCCGGGGGCGTCCTTCGACTGAGGCATTCTCCGCGAGCTTCGAATCCGTCATGCCCGAATAGATCTTGTCACAGTATGCGTAGCCTTCTTTGAGCGCCTGCACCAGATCAGCCTTGGAAGTTTTGCTGTCCTCAATTCCGGTTACCGGAGGCTTCTCGCCGGCCGCGCCGGAGCAGAACACATATTGATAATCGGCAAGATGTCCGACAAGCTGGCCGAAGCTGCGCACGTCCGGCGTTGGCTTGAAAGAATAATTCGCTTCCGGCATTTTCTCGGCGGCGCGAAGGATATTGTTTGTAATCCCTTCATAAAGCCCCTTCTGCCCGGCGGAGAGCGGGTCGGCGCCAAATGCCGGGGCGAAGGCGACAAGAACGGCACAGACCAAGCCGGTAGACAGATAGGTTTGATGGCTCATTCGTATCCTCTCAATAGCTGACAGTGTATCGCAGGCTTATGCGCGCTGGAGCAATGGCCGAAGTTCCGCGATGTTCTTCAAGTTTTCGAGATCCAAAGTTTTCGTGATCAGCTTCGCGGTGGTCGGCGCTCCCAGGACCGGTGTGATCAGGTCGCGGGATTTCGCAACCACTTCCTCGCGGGTCATCGGATTGGCGGCGGTTCCCCGAACGGCGGTGGTGTGCTCGCGAAGCGAGGTTCCATCAACAAGCGTCACTTCTACGATCGCCTCGCGCTGTTCGGTATTCCGCTCGATCTCGGGATCGAAGACGAGCTGGATCTTGGCGCGCTGCTTGAGGACTGCGGGATCACGCATGCGCGCCTTGTCGTGCGCGGCCGAGAACGAGGCGGTCTTGTCGAGCAGCATCACCGCGAGCATATGCTGCACGCAAATATCCGGCATTTCACGATTGTTGACCACGGAGCCCATGACAGGCCCAAGCCGCACGATCATCTGCCTCACTTGATTGGGCTCAATGGGGCGCTGCTTGACCAACACTTCAAGCGCGTCGAGCGCTGCCTGGATGGGTCCGCCCACGGTCCATTTTTTGATGTTCGTGGTTGTGACTTCGTAACGTTGGCCCAGCTTTTCGATGAGTTGAGCCGGGTCGGCTGTGGGCGCGAACGCCTGAAGAAAATTGTCAGCGCCGGATAAAATGTCCGTGACGCCGGTGCCACCTAATTGGACCAGCAACGCGGCAGTGACGCCATTTCGGGCGGGCATGCCGGCGAAGACGAAAGCTTTTTCGATGTGTTCGGTATCGCGCTGCCAGGCTGCAAGTCCGGACGCTTGCTGAGATGCGTAATCCAGCAGCCAGCGCATTTGCTGCGCATTGAGACTTGCCGCGCAGCCCGCGGCGGCCGCCGCCCCGAAGTTGCCGGTAAAGCCATGTACGGCTTTGTGGGCTTCATAGTTGAACAACTGACCGCCAAGCGCCGCCCCAACCCGGCCCGCGATGTCATAGCCCAACGTTATCGAACTGACGAAGCGCGTGCCATCGATACCGAACTGCTCGCCGGTTGCGAGAGCGGCGGGCACGACCGCGGAGCCGGGGTGCGTCCCCACCGGAGCGTAGTCATCAGTCTCGTCGGAATGCGCGAGCATACCGTTCGCCAGAGCAGCCTCGATCGCGCCACAGACCACATCCGATCCCAGGACAGTGGCGACCTTTTCGCCCGAATGCGCGCGCGCGAACCGGATCGCGAGCTGCCCTGGCCCGAGTTGGGCGCCTGAGATCATGGCGGCGAAGGTATCCAGGATGTGATGCTTGGTCTTTTCCAGAATGTCTTCTGGGAGGGAGCGGCTGGCAGCTTCGCTCATGTAAGCGCTGAGCTTGGCCATGACTGTACTGACCGGCTCTTCGGTCCCCCGCGCACTTCGCAGCGCAGCTAGGGCCATGAGCGCTCCGGGGCTTTGCAAAATTGCGCGTCGGGTCAGATTTGCCCTGTTCATTTTGAAACCGCCCTGAATCGCTGAACTCGCCGGCCCCAATCGGTCTCGGCAACATAGATATTGCCCTGAGAATCGATCGCCATCGTGTGGCCGTGAATGAAATTTCCGAGTTGGTGTCCGGGACGGCCAAAGCTCGCCAGAATCTGGCCGCTGGCGTGATCGAGAATATGAACGGATTCGTTGCGGCCGTTCACGACGAACATATACTTCTGCTGAGGATCGCGGGAGAAGGCCACCCACCAGACGGCGCCGCGTGGATCCGGCAGGTTGGGCGTTCCGGTTTTGACCCAGATATTGCGCTGAAACTTGCCCATTTTGTCAAACACCTGTATCCGGTCGCCTTGTCGGTCGCAGACATAGACCAGGCCATCGTTATCGATCACAACGCAGTGGACTACTTTTGAGAACACACCCCCTGCGCCTGCTCGCGTCTCGTCATCAGTGGCCTGGCGGCCCCATTGGCGCAAGAACTTACCATTCTTATCGAATACGGCGACGCGCCTGTTGCCGTAACCGTCCGCGACATAAATATCGCCATCCCGAGGATCGATGGCGATGCCCGCGGGATTGAAGAAATGCTCCGGACTGCGGTTTAGCGATTTACCCTTGCTGGTTCCATCCGAGGTGTCGAAAACTCCCCTGGTCCCGATTTGGAGCAGCAGCTTGCCATCGTGACTGTATTTTTGAATGATGCCGTCTTCGTTGCCGCCGACCCAAACATTGTTGTCTTTATCAAAGGCACAGCCGTGGATGGAATGCGGGACGACGTTGGGATCGCCCCAGGACGCAGTGACATTTCCGGCTATGTCGAACATGATGATCGGCGGCGCCTGTTGCGCTGTTTCGGCTTCTTCGGCTGTGATATCGCGGCGATTAACGACGACGATGTGATCGTGCGAATCGGTACAGACGCCTCCCAGTTGGCCAGTGATCCAACCTTCCGGCAGAGGCTTGGGCCAGGAAGGATCGACCTCGAAGTGAGGAACGGTTTGGGCACTCAACGCTAACGAAAACAGCCAACTCGACAGTAGCAGTGGTCTAGTCATTTTCGGTACTCAGATTCTATCCCAATAGCCTGTAGAATCGAGGATGTCATGAACGAGCATCAGTGTACGACCCGTCGCGGCATGTTGAAACGCGCCGGCGGAGTGATTGGGGCCGCGGCATTTCCAATGGGCACGAGATTATCGGCGCAGCCGGCCGGTCCGGTCATCACGGAGCTGAGCAGATACATGAGCGAAGCCGGTAGCCGCCCACTTCCTGAGGAGGCGCTGGAGAAGACCAAGGAGCATATTCTTGACACACTGGCCGCGATGGTCTCGGGCGTGGACCTGCCGCCCGCGCGTCTGGCGATGCAGTTCGCTCGCGCCCACGCTGGGGAGAAGACAGCGACGGTGGTTTGCTCAAACCTGCTGTGCGGCGCGATCGAAGCGGCTCTGGCCAACGGCATGTTCGCCCACTCCGACGAAACGGACGATTCGCACGCACTCTCGCATTCGCATCCGGGTTGCGCGGTGGTGCCGGCCGCGCTGGCGGCGGGTGAACAATTTGGGATCGATGGAGCGCGATTTGTGCGCGCCGTGGCGCTGGGCTACGACGTCGGTCCGCGCGTAACGATGACGCTGGGCGGCCTCACCTATCAGATGGAGACTCACCGTGCGAGCCATAGCATCGCGGGTAATTTTGGCGCTAGCGCCGCGGCCGGCTGCGCGGCGAGCCTGAACGCACAGCAGATGCGCTGGCTGCTCGACTACGCATCGCAGCAAGCATCCGGTATCGTTGCGTGGCAGCGCGATACCGACCATATCGAGAAATCGCTAGTGTTTGCAGGCATGCCCGCGAGAAATGGGGTCACTGCCGCTCTCCTGGTTCAGTTGGGCGGCACGGGCGTGGACGATGTTTTTTCGGGCGCCGACAATTTTCTTATGGCATTCGCGGCCAAGGGAAATCCCGAGAAGTTGATAGAAAAGCTCGGGCAGCGCTACGAGGTGGCGCAAACGAACATCAAGAAGTGGACGGTCGGATCGCCCATTCAGGCGCCCCTGGATGCATTGGTAAACATGCGGAAGCGCCGGCCGTTCGAGGCCGATCAGGTTGACAAGGTGATTGTCCGGGTAGCAACCAGCGAAGCTAAGACCGTCAACAATCGCGAAATTCCGGACATCTGCATGCAACACATGATTGCGGTGATGCTTCTCGATAAGACGGCTTCGTTCGCGGCGGCGCACGACAAACCGCGCTTGAAAGACTCGGCCGTACTTCAGGAGCGCGCCAAGGTGCAGCTTGTTCCCGATGAGGAACTGGAACGGCAATATCCCAAGCGGGAGTCGATTGTCGAAGTGACGCTCAAGGATGGCACGCGTCTGACGGAGCGAGTGGATGCCGTGCGCGGCACGGTGGACAACCCGATGACGCGGGAAGAAGTGGTCGCGAAATGCCGCGATCTAATGACGCCCTTGCTGGGCAGCGAGAAATGCTCGAAACTAATCGAGAGAGTACTGGATCTGGAGCACGTGAAGAAGATTCAAGAGCTGCGGCCATTGCTGCAGCGGGAGATTTGACATGAAGGCTATTTGGGTCTGCATTTGGGCGCTCTGTGCATGTGTTCTAGCGACTGGGGCGGAGGGTAGCTACCACTTGATCAAGACCGTTCCACTGGGAGCGGCTGAAGGTGGCGGGGAGTACTTCGATTACATCACCGTCGATCCCGCCGCGCGGCGCGTTTACCTTTCGCACGGCACCGAGATCAAGGTGTTGGACGCCGATACCTACGCGGTCCTGGGAACGATCACCGGTTTCAAACGAGACCACGGAGTTGCAGTGGTTCCCGACCTAGGCCGCGGATTCGTGAGCGACGGAGATCTCGGCCAGGTGATCATCTTCGATCTGAAAACATTTAAAAAGATCGGCGAGGTGAAGGCCGACAAGGACGCAGATTCGATCCTTTACGATCCGGCCTCGAAGCACCTCTTTGTCTTCGACGGCGAACCTAAGAACGCGACCGTCATCGATCCGGCGAAGGGGACTGTCCTCGGAACCATTGCGCTGGGCGGGGCTCCCGAGCAGGCCGTGGCCGACGGCAAGGGAATGATCTACGACAACCTGGAAGATACCAACGAAGTGGTGGCGATCGATGCGCGCTCGCTCCAGGTGAAATCGCGGTGGCCCGTGGCGCCCGCCGGACAACCGGTGTCGATCGCGATGGATCGCAAGACCCGGCGGCTGTTCATCAGCGGCCGGAATCCGAAGCTGTTGGTGGTGATGGATGCGGACACCGGAAAAATCATCGGACAATCGTTCCCGATCGGCGACCGTGTGGATACGACCATATTTGATCCGGAGACCAAAGTGGTCGCCAGCTCCACGCGCGAGGGGACTATCCACGTATTCCACGAAGATTCGCGGGAACAGGTGAGCGTAGTGGAAACGGTGAAGACTGAGTTCGGGGCCAAGACGATGGGGCTGGATCCCAAGACGCACCGGCTGTTTGTGGACACGTCAGATTTTGATCCGCCCGGCGCGCCGACAGAGAAGCAGCGCAATCCGCAGCCGAGGGCGAAACCGGGCACCTTCCGCTTGCTGGTTTATGGGCGTTGAAGATGAGATTTTGAGTGACGGAGAAACCATGTCATGCGATCCAAGATAATCGTCGGAATATTAGGGGCTGCCACCGTGCTTTGGTCGCAGGCTCAGACCACCGCAGTCCGCGCGGGCCGGTTGTTCGACCCGAAATCCGGCCAGATGATGACCAACCAGGTAGTCCTGATCCAGGGCGAGCGAATAACGCAAGTGGGACCGGCAGCCAGCATGTCGATTCCAGCGGGCGCCCGGGTGATCGACCTCAGCCGCGCTACTGTTCTGCCGGGATTGATTGATGGACACGTTCACCTGACGGATGCTTCGATCGGGCTGCAGCATCAAATGTTGGTTGCTCTGCACAGCGCTACCGAGAGTTTGAAGGCGGGCTACACCACACAGGTCGTTCAAGGATCGCATGGAGGCGGATTCGCCGACGTGGAACTGAAGCGGGCGATCGACAGCGGCTTGGTACAAGGTCCGCGCCTACGGCCGGCCGGTCCGATCCTCGCGATTACGGCGCCCGGCAATGGAGCTTATCCTTTGGAGTGGAAGCCGTTCGAGCCGGAGATTGTGGCAGACGGCGTGGACGCTCTGCGGGCAGGCGTGCGGCAACTGGCCCACTACGGCGCGGATCATGTCAAGATCCACACTACCGGCGTTTTCTATTTCAAGCCGAATGGGGAAATGGTGAACCAGGCGCTTCCGAGTCTGGAAGAGCTTAAAGCAGTAGTGGATGAAGCGCATCGACGCGGTATGTTCGTTGCCAGCCACACGTATGGCGGGGACGGTCTGAAGTGGGCGATAGAAGCCGGGGTGGACGATATCCAACATGCCACGGCCGCCACGGATGAAGACATAAAAATGCTGGTCCAGAAAAATCTGCCGGTGACCTCGACGATCCTGGATCATCGGCAGGACGAGCCGGGGGATTTGAAACAGTGGGCTCCCTACAGTCGCTATCGACTGATGGAGAAGACTTGGAAGAAAATGCTGACGGCCGGAGTAAAACTCGGATACGGAAGCGGCTCCGCACCTGTTTACAACGGGCAAGGAAGAATCTACAACACGACCTGCAACTGTTCGCACGGAGTGCAGAGCGAGATGTTCCCGATCTTTGTGAGTTGGGGCGCGACGCCGCTGTACACGCTGCGCATGGCAACGACCGTAAATGCAGAGATCGTACATATGGAAAACAGCGTCGGCACCATTGAGAAGGGCAAGTTCGCCGACCTCATCGCGGTGTCGGGAGATCCGCTGCAGGACATAACGGAAATGCAACGCGTGAAATTTGTAATGAAGGGCGGCGCCGTGGTGCGCGACGATCTGACGGCTGCGGCCAGCGAGGCGTTAAGAAGCACGAAGTGATTATCGCTTCCGGTCCGGTTTCACCGACTCAAATCGAATCTGATTGAGTATCTCGGCAGCGTGTGAAAGCTCGGCGCTGCCTTGCGGAAATCGGTTCACTTTTAAGATGTAAGCCAGGATGTCCGCGTTCACGCTGGGGCTCAAGGCGCCGACATATTTATTCAACGGCATATCGCGGCGAATTCGCTGAAACAAACTACCTAGCGGCAGACCGTCCCAATTGGTCTGAAACATTGCGCCGGAGAGTGCGGGAGCTTCGGCATCGCCCTCCAGATCGTCGCCGTGACAATCGGCGCAATAATCGTGATACGGTGTTTCGCCGCGCTGGGCTTGCTGATCTGTGTACACGCCGTCCCACACAGAACGCGAAGCGGTTCCCTGCCCCCGAAGCACGGAAAACGCCGCGGCGATCACGACCAGCGATATTGAAGCGAGACTAAGATATTTAAAGCTCACCTCGACTACATTAGCTCAAAGGGTCGCCAGTCCTTGTGATTATGGCCGTTCGAAAAAACGAACGCGGCCCCGATCTTTGTTGGGCGCGAGGAAGAAGCCGTGGATCATGCCGTCGCCGAGGAAAGCATAATACGTGCCAGTGGGGGTCGAACTGCGGATTGGGTCCATTGCGGTAATAGGCGCCCGGCAGCGTATCCAGAAAGGTGGCGATGGATGGTCTGGGTGTCGCCACAGCGTTTTTCTTAGGTCTGACAGTCGAGATTCTAGCCTAATAGGGATGCTGCAGTACCCTCGCCGCACTGTTTCGTTCTATGCTGATAAATTCGGACTGGCAATGAAAGGATAAGCATGCAGGCTCTCGGCTTAGAATCGCGCCGTGTGTCGCGGCGACGCGCACTCAGGGCTCTCGGGTTGGCCGTCCTTCTCTTGCCGTCGGCTAACGCGCAGGTGGGACGGGTGGCCGACTGGCTCACGCACGGCGGCGATCCCCAACGAACCGGCTGGCAGAAATACGAGACTGTCATCAACAAGGAAAGTGTGAAGGGCTTTCAGCTTTTATGGAAGCTGAAGCTGGAGAACGAGCAGAAGGCCATGTACTCGATCTTCGAGCCGTTGATTATGGGCCGGATTATCACGAATCGCGGATTTAAAGAGATGGCATACGTCGGCGGCAGTTCGGACAATATTTTTGCCGTGGACGCCGACCTGGGCCGGATTTTGTGGCAACGACATTTCGAGCATGCGGCCGACGTGCCGCAAACGAAAAACCCGACGTGGCTCTGTCCGGGTGGGTTGACAGCGACACCGGTGATCCCACCTCCGCCCACTTTTGGCGGACGGGGAGCTTCGGCTGTGCCGGCGGCGGGTGGTCGAGGGCCTGCCCCTTTGGCATCCGCAGGTAGGGGACCTGCGCCATCAACGCCGGGCCGCGGCGGCGGAGCTTTCCCGGTCCGAGGCATTTACGTCCTCACCAGCGATGGCAATCTGCATGAGATGAACCTCGCCAACGGCGAAGATGTCATGCCGCCCGCGAAGTTTATTCCGCCGAACGGGAAGCCCTACAGCATGAATATGGTCGACAACGTGGTGTATGCGACGACGGGACAGAAATGCGGCGGCAATCCGAACGGTGTGTATGCCATGGATCTTACGAGTGACGACAAGAAGGTCAGTTCCTTTGCTTCGAACGGCGGCGGCATCTGGGGACTCGGCGGCGCTGCGATCGGTACGGACGGAACTGTCTATGCAGAAGTGGGAGACGGCGAATGGGATCCGGCGAAAGGGATTTATTCGGATACCGTTCTAGCTCTTTCGCCCAAAGATCTGAAGTTAAAAGACTGGTACACGCCATCCAATCGCGAGTGGATCACCAAGCGCGATATGGACATGAACACTACTCCGACGGTCTTTCCCTACAAGGGTCGAGACCTGATCGTCGCGGGCGGCAAGGAAGGCCGGCTGTTCCTGCTGGACAGCCAAACGCTGGGGGGAGCGGCCCATCGGACGCCGCTGTATCGGACGCCGCTGATCTGCAATGAGGAAACAGACTTCGCCGGCCTCGGCATCTGGGGCGGCTTGGCGAGCTGGGAAGACAGCAAGGGAACGCGCTGGGTGCTGGCGC
>DATMMD010000071.1:0-41977 GCA_035569875.1 Bryobacteraceae bacterium | reverse complement strand
CTGCGGCGACATTTTCTTGATTCCCGGCAGGATCGCCTCATTCTCCGTGATGCCGCGGAATCCGAGTTCGCCCGTCCGGATCACGGCAAAAGCGGCGCCATTGATTGGCCTCACACTGGTGGCGCAATAGAGCGGAAGCTGCGGCTCATCGGGACGATCCGTGTCCCAACCGGCCGACTTCACCACGCCCGTCTTGTAGTCGAGAATGATTTCGCCACCGGTTCTCAAGTCATCGCCAGTATTTAATGCATCGATGCGATCCACACGCGTCCGAACCTGGAGTCCTCCGATAGTGACCAATCGTTCTTCTTCCGGCTTTAGAACGGTGAAGGGCGGGCGCGCTTTCTCGATCTCGAGCCATTGTGAGAGCAGGTTCCGCAATCGGTGCTGTTCCACTCTGCGGCCGATTCCGATGCCGAGATGGTTGAGGGCGGCTTCAACGTTGCGCGCTATCAGATTGGCTAGCTCGCCGGCCGTCAATTCCATCAGGCTCGACTGCGAACCGAGTTCGGTCCAGATAAATTCGAGAGCTTTGTGCACCGTGCTTCCGCGGTCTTTGTAGTTGAGCCCTAGGTCGGTTTCCTCCAGCGTCCGAGCCCCTAAACGATGCTTGGCGAACGCCCGAAACGAGCACGCGGCCATATCTTTGAAGAGCGATGCGCCACCGGGCTGCATAATGTCGATTGCCACCTGTGGCGCATTTTCGTCAACGAGTCGCTCGATCGTGACACTGGAGCGCATTCGCACAATCCAGTCGTTCGACTGCTCGACGCCGGGCCCTGTGTCCCAGCAGCCGCCTGCTAGAAGCGGGCTGGGCGCAAGTACCCGGTCACCTTCTGTTACGGGGTAACTGAGCACGATCTGGGGTGCGCTCGCGAGCAAACGGCCGGTTAATTTTCCCGCGAATGTAAGCTCACGTTCCGGCGAAGCGCGCGGCAGGCCGTATTCATGTTGCATCGAAATTGGAATGAACGGATTGGGAGAAGCGGCGGCGGGCAGCGCTTCATCGTGCAGACCCATAATCCACAAGTGATCGAAGCGCAGACCGGACGCTTCTAGGAGGCCCATGACCTGGACGGGCGCGCCTTCGTTCTCCACTTGAAAGGACGCTTCCCGCGCGATATCTTTCAGACGAGAGAACGCCTGTGAGAAGGTCATTGGCGCGGCGGCCATGTCGAGGGCGGCGAAGCTTGAGAGCAAACCGAGCCATGCCTCCAGCACCTGGTGCTCCTGACTGTCGAGGACCCGGTCTCCCGGCCAGCCAAGCGCTTCGAGGAGCTTCGAAAAAGCGCGGCTCCAGGCACTGGGGTCCTGTGCAACGGGAAGTTTATCGACGCTCTTCTCGAGCCGTTGCAGAAACCGTTGTAGCAGCGGGCAGTTCCCGGCGGCATTGCGTAGCAACGAAGCACTTACGTCCCATACACCTTCCTTTCGAAGCTTTGCATCCAGCAGGGCACGCTTGGTCCACTCGGTTTTCGCTCCTCCGAAGAATGGCGACCTCAGCAACATTCCCGCGCGTGGCAGTGTCACGGGTCCGAGCGCGAATTCTAGTGCTAACAGCGCTGCATGCACCAAAGGATATTCGTCCAGCTCCGGACCGAGCGACAGGTGAAACGACCACTCGCGGTGCGTCGCCCCACCCGGATGAAGCGTCTCTCTAAAGATACGCTCTACTTTCGGTCGGAGACTGCTCAGGTTTGGAATAATGACGCCGATCTGGGCCTCTGGATCTCGTTCGAGCTGAAGCCGAGCCCACGATGCCGCGGACTGAATTTCTTCTGTTGCGTCGCGAAATTTCCGGCGCTGAGGTTTAGGCGTGAAACTGCCCATCTCAATCTCACGCCACTCGCCGGTAATCTCGAAGAATTCGACCTGCTGCGGAGTAAAGTCATCGAACCCAGCCCGATAGAGCGTTGGCCATCGCGGTATTGCGCCGGATCTCGACAACTCCCCAACAAAGTCGCTAATGCGCGCCCGTTCCATCCAGTTGTTCGCATGGCAGCGCTTTGCGAATGCGCGCGACCATCCCGCAAAAGCCGACCAATCGTCGCTCGCTTCGAATCGTCCGTCCACGGGAAGTCGGTACGCCTGGACTAACTGCCAAGCTTCCATTGCCTGCGCGGCGGTCTCGGGAATTCGCAGCAGCGAATCCCCCTCGGGAGAATCACGAATCACCTGCTCCCAAATGAATTGCTCCTGTAGCGTATCGAGCAAAGCCGGCGAGCTCGGATTTATGCCGCTGAGCACCCACTCACGCCAGGCACGGCCGAGGAATGCATCCAGCGGAAGAATATCCGGTGTTTTCCAGACCGAGCGCACCCGAGCTTTCTGACGAAAGCCGAACTCTTGCCTAAGCACGCGCGCAAGGCGCCGGCTACCGGTAACAACGGTGGCCCCCGCTTCGATGGCGCGGAAATAATCCTCTTGCATGTGCTTTCATAATATTTGACCAAGCGGATCACTGTAGCGATCGACGGGCCGGCCGCCGCCGGGAAAAGCACTCTGGCGCGCCGGATTGCGTCGAAACTTGGCTATACCTACGTCGACACGGGAGCAATGTATCGCGCCGTAGCCCTGTGGGCGCGGCGAACGAAGGTTGCCGTCTCGGACATGCATCGGCTCGAGCAGCTCGCCAAGGAGGCGCACATCGAATTTCAGTCCGGAACAAACGCCGTGCTGCTGAATGGAGAAGATGTCACCGAGGGCATCCGCGCTCCCGAGATTGCCGGGGCAGCGTCCGAGATATCGAGAATCCCGGCGGTACGGCGCGAGCTGGTCAAAAAACAGCGCGCCATGGGCGAGCAAGCGTCGGTGGTGATGGAGGGGCGCGATATCGGCTCGGTGGTATTTCCCAATGCGACTGTGAAGATTTTTCTGGATGCCCAACCCCAAGAGCGCACCGAGCGCCGAGCCAGGGAAGCGTCACTGCCGTCCGACGTGGTGGCCGAGCAGATCCATGAGCGCGACCAGCGCGATCGCACGCGCAACGAGTCGCCTCTGGTGCAGGCTCCGGATGCGGTCTATATCGACACGACCGGCCTTTCTATCGACGAAGTGGAAGCGGCGCTGTTGAAACTCATCCGCGACCGCACGTCGAACGGAAAGGAAAGAACGCATTAGATGAACAATCTTCTGGTGATGAAATTCGGCGGCACGAGCATGGGCTCAGCCGAGCGCATCAAAGTCGCGGCGGGAATCTGCACTGAGCAAAAGCGGCAGCGACCCGTCTTAGCGGTGGTGTCGGCGATGTCCGGCGTCACCGATCTGCTCCTGAACACTTTGCGGCACGCCGAGGGCGGCGACGAACCGGGAATCGCGGCCAATCTCGAGCGCCTGATGGCTCAGCATCTGGAAGCGTGCAAAGAATTGCTCGATGGCACGCGATGCGAGTCCACGATTTCAGGCATTCAGGGGCTAATTGGCGATTTCGAGCGCATTGCCAATGGCGTCCGAATGCTGGGAGAGCGGCCGCCGCGCTCGGTGGATGAAGCCATCGCCATCGGCGAGCGGCTTTCCGCTCTCATGATTTCCCAGTATCTGGAAGCCAGCGGCGTGCCAGCCGAGGCGATCAACGGAGCAAGCGTGATCGTTACAGACGCAGTGTTCGGAAATGCGACCCCGATTATGCCGGAGACGCGTAAAAAGGCGGACCAGATCGTGCGGCCGCTGCTCGAGCGCGGCACTATCGCGGTGGTGACAGGATTCAACGGCGCGACCATGGATGGCCGCCCCACGACGCTGGGCCGCGGCGGGTCGGATTTCTCAGCGTCCATCTTGTCGGCGGCGTTGGACGCATCCGAGCTTTGGATTTGGACGGATGTGGATGGCATCATGAGCGCCGACCCGCGTTCCGTATCCGACGCGCGCGTGCTGGATTCGCTCACTTACAGCGAGGCGGCGGAGCTAGCCTACAACGGCGCGAAGGTTCTGCATCCGCGCACACTGGCGCCGCTCATCGAGCGTCAGATTCCTGTATGGAGCAAGAACAGTTTCAATCTTAAGCATCCCGGTACACGCATCGTTTCAACAGTCGAGGCGCCGCTTGGCCCACGCGCGGTGACGTCGATGGCGAACGTAGCGCTGATCTCGCTGGAGCCGGCCAATGCGGCTCTCAGCGGCACGCGGCTGATGGCACGCGCGCTCGAAGCTTTAGCGGATGCCAACGCCGAAGTCCTGGCGCTTACCAGTTCCAGCTACCGGCAAAGCTTCTGTTTCCTAGTGCGAACGGAGGAGCTACCGGCAGCCATGAAATCGCTTGAAGCAGACTTGGCCCTTGAACTGACTCATGGCTATCTGAAGCCTATCGAAGTTGACGAAAACGTCGGACTGCTGGCGGTTGTCGGCGAAGGGATGCGAGGAACGCCCGGTTTGGCGGGACGGGTTTTCCAAGCGATCTCACAACAAGACGTCAATATAATCGCCATCGCTCAAGGGTCCAGCGAATTGACCATCAGTGTGGTGGTGCGTCGCGACGGTTTGGAACGGGCCATCCGCGCGGTCCACCAGGAGTGCCGATAACTCACTCGGCGCTGAACTGTTTGCGCACCTCCTCCTTGGCCCGAGCAAGAATCTGTTTCTGTTTTGCCGGCAGATGAGCCCCGGCGCGGTTCATATAAAAATTCAGCATTGACATAGCCGATTGTAGCGGCGAACCCTTTCGCCGATGACTGGAGTTGGCCGAATGTTTGAGCGATCGCGCGTTGACGGTTGCGCGGTTTTGCGTGGCATAAGTCTAGTCTCACTCGTGGCATAAGTCTAGTCTCACTAATGTGTAGGACACCCGGAGGCCGTCAGTTGTTTTCGGCGAACGCCGCGTATGTCACACTAAAGTCGTGCCTGAGTACTGCACTTGCGGCGCGCAACTGCCGCCGGACGCCCGCTTCTGCCACAAGTGCGGAAAGCCGCAATACGATTACCCTGGGCTGGAGAACGAAACCGTCGAGCCTGTTGCGCCGCTCGAGGCTGCTCCTCCCCCAGCTGCAACCGTCCAACCTCCGCTAGAAATCAGCTTTCACAACCGGCTGGCGGTTCGAATCGGATTCCTGGCCGCGTTGATGGCGGTCTTGCCGTTCATGCTCTTGCTTCCGGTTCCGTTTCTGCCTTCGCTGGTTGCGTTTCTCACCGGCTTCCTGGCGGTTTTTATTTACTCGCGCCTAACGGGGCAAGCACTGAGCATCCGCAGTGGAGCGCGCATGGGCTGGATCACCGGCGTGTTTTCATTTACCTTTGCCACCGCGTTTTTCACGATTACGATGGTCGCCATTTCCAGCCAGGGCAAGATCGCCGATTTCTTCCAGCAGCATCAGGACCAGTTGCATTTGCGAGGCGACCAATTGAGCGCTATGACCAAGCTCCTGGACGATCCAGCCGGACTGGTGGGCTTGATCGTCGTCACGCTATTAATGCTGTTTATTCTTCTTACGGCGCTCCCGATGTTGGGCGGAGCGCTGGGCGCAAAGGTGCTCGAGAAGGAATGAGGGTCGTTTCCTTGGCGGCGAAGGTTGGCGCCGCGATGCTCGCCGCAGTGGTGTGTGCGTTCGCGCTTACTCCCGACCAGCGTCGCCTCAACCTAGATTCCTTCGAGTATGTCTGGAAAACGGTGCGCGACAAGCATTGGCAGACCAAACCCGGCGGCCTCGACTGGCAGGCCGTCCATGACGAATTGCGTCCGGCTATCGAGAAGGCCGACAGCATGGACGCGGCTCGAGCCGTCATGAATGACATGGTCGGACGGCTGCATCAGACTCATTTCGGCATCATTCCATCGGAGCTTTATTCCGATCTCGACGGTGCGCACGGCAAAGGCGGCGAAAGCGCTACGGGGCTGGACGTGCGTATCGTCGGTACGCAGGTGCTGGTGACTTCTGTGGATGCGAATTCCTCCGCTGCCGGGAACGGTGTGCGGCCTGGCTGGCAGATTTTGAAGATAGGCGACATAGATCTTGATGTGGTGATCGCGAAGCTGGATGAGACCTACGCGAAATCGACGCTGCGGGAACTGGTTTCGCGGCGCGCAGTATTGAGCCGATTGGAAGGCGAGCCCGGAAAATCAGTGGAACTGGTGTTTCTGGATGGACGCGAGCAGCGTGTCACGAAGACGCTCCGGCAGGAAAAACCAAAGGGAACGCTGGCTCAGTTCGGCTATCTCTATCCCACCCACGTCTGGTTCGATTCGTCGAGAGTCGGCGGAGGCAACATAGGTTATGTAAGCTTCAACATGTTCCTCGATCCGCCGCGCCTGATGAACCTTTTTGCGGAAGCGGTGCAGTCGTGCACTAAGTGCGACGGTTTTGTGATCGATCTCCGCGGAAATCCGGGGGGTATCGGATTGATGGCGATGGGCATGGCGGGATGGTTTATCGACAAACCGGACCAATTGCTAGGCACGCTGTATATGCGGGAGACAACGCTGAAGTTCATCGTGAATCCGCGCGTCGATACGTTTGCCGGGCGGGTTGCGATTCTGGTGGACGGTGCGTCGGCCTCGACGTCGGAGATCCTGGCGGAGGGAATGAAGGATCTGGGCCGCGCGCGGGTCTTTGGGACTCGGACGGCCGCGGCGGCGCTACCGTCGGTCTTTGAACTGCTGCCAAACGGCGACGGTTTCCAGTATGCGATCGCGAATTATATTTCGGAAGGCGGGAAGCCGCTGGAAGGCCTTGGAGTAACGCCGGATGTAGAGGCGCCGGTCACGCGCAAAGCGCTGCTCGAAGGGAAGGATCCGGCGCTGGATGCAGCTGTCACGTGGATCAAAGGACGCTAGCCGAGAAGCCTCCGAAAGGCTCTACGCCGCCCGCCCCACCGCCGCCAGTTCCTTCACAATGTTAGACAAAAAACTCTTGGCATCGCCAAATAGCATCAGCGTATTTGGCATGTAATATAGATCGTTGTCGATCCCGGCGAATCCCGGATTCATGCTGCGCTTGATGATCATCACCGTGTGAGCCTTGTATGCCTGAATGATCGGCATACCCGCTATCGGGCTCTTGGGATCGGTCTCCGCCCCTGGATTCACCACGTCGTTCGCGCCGATGACCAACGCTACATCGGCCATCGGCATTTCGGGATTGATGTCGTCCATTTCCCGCAGCTTGTCATACGGCACGTCCGCCTCAGCCAGAAGCACATTCATATGTCCGGGCATACGGCCCGCCACCGGATGAATCGCGAACTCAACGTTGACGCCGCGCTTGGTGAGAACGTCGAACATCTCCTTGAGCTTATGCTGCGCTTGCGCCACAGCCATTCCATATCCGGGAATCACCACCACCGTACGCGCCGAATCCAGGATCTGAGCCGCTTCTTCCGGGCTCGCTGATCGATAAGGGCGCTCGCTGGTGGCCGCCGCGCTGGTCTGCAGTTGTCCGAAAGCGCCGAACAGCACGTTGCTGAACGACCGGTTCATCGCGCGGCACATGATGATAGCCAGTATGAACCCCGATGAACCGTCCAACGCGCCCGCCACGATCAGCAGGCGGTTATTGAGCACGAATCCCATCGCGCTGGCCGACAGTCCCGCGTATGAATTGAGCAGCGCGATCACAGTCGGCATGTCCGCCCCGCCGATCGGAATGATCAACAGCACGCCAAACAGCAGCGCCAACGCAACGAAGATTGGAAACAAAGCAGTCTGCTCCGGATTGGTAATCAGCAGGATGCCGGTTATTGCCGCCGCCGCGAAAACGCCCAGGTTGACGAAATTCTGACCCTTGTAGGTGATGGGCCTCTGCGGAAGCACTTCCTGGAGCTTTCCGAAGGCCATCATGCTGGCCGTGAATGTCAGAAAGCCGAGCAGCGTTTCGACGACGAGAGCAATCATCTCCACTTTCGTCAGCGGCGGTCCCTGCTGCAGTCCCTTGTAGTATTCAGCGGTCCCAATCAGCGCCGATGCCAGAGCGCCGCACGCGTGCGAAAAGGCGGTTCGCTGCGGCACCGCGGTCATGGGCATGATGTAGGCGATCGGGACGCCGATCGCCGAACCCAGGAAAAACGCGATCAAGATCCACTGATACTGCACTACCTCGAACCGCAGCAGCGTGCCCACCACTGCCAGCAGCATGCCGATCTCGCCGATGATCACGCCGCGGCGCGCGGTGGCCGGCGAGTTCATCCACTTGATGGCCAGGATGAACGACATGGCGGCCAGCATGTACATGAACGGCAGAAGTGTGTCGTCCAATTTCATTTCTTTTCCGGCTCCCGTTTCTTGAACATCTTCAGCATGCGATCGGTGATCAGAAACCCGCTGACCACATTGAGCGATGCCAGCAGCACCGCCGCGAAACCCAGAATGCGCGACAGGGTGCTGGCATCCTGAGTTCCCGTGATCAAAATCGCGCCTACCACGGTGATCGCCGAAATCGCATTAGTCAAAGACATTAGCGGCGTATGCAGCAGCGGAGAAACGCCTCGTATCAACTGAAATCCTAAAAAGGCAGCCAACATGAAGACCCACAGGTCGAGTTCATAAGCTCCCATGTGCTTTACCTTCCTTCCCCGGCCGGAGCCACAGGGGTCAATCCCAGCGCTTCGCCCACGCGCGCGTGTACCACTTCATTTCCGTACGTCACCAGCGTCTCGCGAATAATTTCGTCCTCGCGATTCAATTTGAATTCGCCCTTCTGCACCATCAGCTTCAGAAACGCCACAATGTTCGAGGCGTACATCTGACTGGCGTGATAGGGAATCGTCGACGGTACATTGAGTGTCCCCATAATCGTAATCCCCTGATGCACCACCGTTTCGCCCGGCCGCGTCAGCTCGCAATTGCCACCGCGCTCGGCAGCGATATCGACAATCACCGACCCCGGCGCCATGGCGCTTGCCATCTCTTTGGTGACCAGGATCGGAGCCTTCTTGCCCGGCACCGCCGCCGTGGTAATCACCACGTCCTGCTCGCGCAGTACCTCGGTGAGCAATTCGCGCTGCCTCTTGTAAAAATCTTCACCCATCGCTTTCGCGTATCCACCTGTGCCTTCCGCCGCGGCGCCCTCTATGTTCAGCACCACGAACTTTCCACCGAGGCTCTCGATCTGCTCCTTCACCGCGCCGCGGACATCGTAGGCCGAGACTACTGCGCCCAACCTCCGCGACGTCGCGATAGCTTGCAGCCCGGCCACTCCCGCGCCCAGGATGAAGGCTCTCGCCGCAGTCACCGTGCCCGCCGCGGTCATCAGCATCGGAAAGATCTTCGGCAGCGCCATGGCCGCCATCAACACGGCCCTATATCCGGCGATCGTCGCCATGGAAGAGAGCGCGTCCATGCTCTGCGCGCGCGTGATGCGCGGCATCAACTCCATCGACAGAAAAGAAACACCAGCACGCGCCAGGTCGGCCACTTCTCGCGGCGAAGTGAGCGGCTCGCCGAATCCGATCACCGTCTGACCCGGCCGAAAAAGCGCGAGATCCGCACGGCCAGCTTCCGGATTCGCGCCCAGCGATCGCACTTGAACAATGATGTCCGCCTGCGCGAACACCTCGGCGCGACTAGCGATCTTAGCGCCTCGCGTGACAAACTGATCGTCCGGGAATCCGGCCTCGACGCCCGCCGATTGCTCGACAATTATGCTGGCGCCCAATTTTCCCAGCGCTTCAGACGTGCGCGGAATCAGCGCCACCCGGCGCTCACCAGGAAAGGTCTCTCGCGGTACTCCTATGGTCACTGCCACGAACTACCTCCAAAAAGGAAGGTTGTTAGAGACTCAGCGCGGCCTCATGATCGTCGATGACAGCTTAGCGTCATGGCATCGAGCAGCGGAATGATTCCCTACAGCCCAAATCAAGATGATAACCTTTTTGCCAAAAGGAATAACATATGACCATGCGCCGCACTATCTTCCTGATTGTCGCCCTGACCTCCGCCGCACTTGCCGCCGACCTCACCGTCGGAACGGCCACAGCGTCCTCCGGACAAAGAGCAACCGGGGTGCTACCAATCCCGGCTGGCGTCGACGCCGCCACGAACATACCGGTCATCGTCGTCAACGGCGCGAGGCCGGGACCCACGCTCGCTTTGATCGCTGGCGCGCACGGAACCGAATATGCCTCCATCGTCGCCCTGGAGAAACTCGCTCAAATCGCAGGCCCTTCCGGACTCTCCGGCGCGCTCATCATCCTTCCGCTCGTGAACGTGGCTTCCTTCGAGCAAAAAGTTCCGCACCTCAATCCTACTGATAAAAAGAACATGAACCGCTTTTTCCCCGGCAAGGCTAATGGAACCCAAACCGAGCGAGCTTCCTGGGTCATCGCCAAGCAAGTGGTCGAAAAGTGCGATTACTTGATCGATTTCCACGGCGGCGACCTGGACGAAAATCTCCGTCGCTATTCCTATTGGGCGCAGACTGGCAAGGATAAGCTCGACGCCACTTCGCGCGGCATGGTGCTGGCTTTCGGGCTGGATCACATCATCCTGCAAAACTTCCGGTCGCCTGTTGCAGCTCTTGGCGCCGTAACGCTCACCCGCTTCGCAAGCGACATCGGAAAACCGTCCATCGCGGTGGAAGCCGGACATGCTGGCACAACCAACGCCGAAGACGTCGACGTGCTTGTCGACGGGATCCGGAATGTCATGCGGCATCTGAAGATGTTGCCGGGCACTGTCGCGCCGGTGGAGCACCCGATTTGGCTGGCGCACTCTACCACTTTGACGAGCGAATATGACGGCATTTTCTATCCAATGGTGGGCCCTGAAGCGTACGTCGGCAAAGGCACGACAATCGGCTACGTCACCGATTATGTTGGCAACAAGATCTGGGATATTCCGTCGCCGGTGTCCGGCGTGATCATCTATATTGGCGCTATTCCGTCTATGAAGAAAGGCGACAACGTCGCGGTCATTGGCGAGCCCGCGGAGAATCCCTAACGTGCTGTATCCCCGAGCCGCTGCGCCACCGGCATCGTTCTCTGCGCAAACCCGCCATCCGCCGTCGGAGCTAATTCAATCTCTTGCGGCGAGCACTCCGCCTTTGGCTGTGTTCCATCAATGAAATACGACGGCACACCCTCGGGACAATATGGCCCGGTCAGATCTCCCGTGCCCGGATCGAACGCGACCCGCACGACACCGGGCGGAGGCGGAAACGGTTTCGCGTCGCCGTATTGTTTATACTGCGCCGCACCCATCATGAATTCCGTCCAGATCGGCAGCGCGGAATGTGCGCCTTCGAGTCCGAGCTCGCTGTAGTCATCAAAGCCCACCCACACCACGCACAAAAGTTGCGATGTGAACCCCGCAAACCAGCCGTCACGCGAGGTTCCGGTCTTCCCTGCCGCCGGCAGCTTAAATCCGCGCGCCCGAACACCGGCCGCTGTTCCACTGCGCATGACCTCTTGCAACATATCCACCATCACGAATGCTACCCGCTGGTCCAAGACGCGCCGCATCTCAGGTTGATGCTCATACAGATCGGTACCGCTCTGATCTCGAATTGTCGATATAAACGCCGGCTGCACGCGTACGCCGTTATTGGCAAACATCGTGTAGGCACCCGCGATTTCGAGCGGTGAAACCTGATAAGCCCCCAACGCCACCGAGGGAGTGGCTTGGATGTCCTCATTGAGCCCCGCCTGATGCGCAATTGCTACTACTTTATCGAAGCCCGCGATCTCGCCCACTTTCACGGTCGCTACATTGAGCGAGTGGGCCAACGCGTAACGCAGCGTCACGCGCCCCATGAACTGGTGGTTGAAATTGCTGGGGCTGTAGGTCTGGTTGCCGTATTCAAAGGTCGTCGGCGAATCGTCCACCGATGACGCCGGTGTCAGTACGGGATCGCCGCCCACTAGCGCGGTATTCAACGCCGCTGTGTAGACGAACGGCTTGAATACCGATCCCGGAGGCCGTTTCGAAAGCACGCGGTCCAATTGGCTGGATGCATAATCGCGGCCGCCGCACAACGCTTTCACTTCTCCAGTACGAGGATCGAGCGCGATCAGCGCAACCTGCGGCCTCGGCCCAATCGGTTGTCCGCGCTTACGCCGGGCGGCCAACTCTTTGTCCACCAATTGCATGCCATCCGCGATCGCCTTTTCGGCGGCGCGCTGCAGCCGGAGATCAATGGTCGTATAAACTTCGGCCGAACCGGCCGGCTGCCGTTCCTCTAATTTTTTGGAGATGTCATCGCTCGCGATGTCGAGGAAGTACTGCGACTCCGACAATTCGCTTGTGCCCGGATGCAGACCCAGCGGCGCGGCCACGGCGACCTTGTACTCCGCGCGCGTGATGTACTTGTTCTCGCGCATCAACGCCAGCACCAGGTTGCGACGCTCGAGCACGCGGCGCGGGTTACGGAAAGGATTCAGGTAGCTAGGCCGCTGGATCAGCCCGGCCAGCATGGCCGATTCGGTTAGATTCAGTTGCTGTATGTCTTTATTGAAGTACGCGCGCGCTGCCTCGCCAAATCCGCTGATGCTGAAAGTGCCTCGTCCGCCCAGGTACACCGCATTGCAGTAATCTTCAAAGATTTCCTGCTTGTTTAACTTGCGTTCCAGATGGAAGGTGATGAGGGCTTCGCGCATCTTCCGCTTCCAGTTCTTATCGTGAGCCAGCCAAAGATTCCGCGCCAGTTGCATCGATATTGTCGATGCGCCCTGCTCTTTGCGCCGCTGCCGCAGGTCTACATACATCGCCTTGGCGATGCGTGGGACATCGAATCCAGAATGGCCGAAAAAACGCTTGTCCTCGGCCGATACGATTGCATGCACCAGAGCTGGCGGCATATCGGAATAATGGACCATCAGACGCTTCGCCCGCCCTTGATTGGATAGATTAGTGATGAGCTGCGCGCGAAGCTCGAAGCGCGCCACGCGCCGGCCATTAACGTCTGTGATCGAGGAAATCGCGCCCTTCGCGAATTGGATTTCCGCCGGTAGCGCCGAATGCACGGCCACCGAATTCTCAGTCACTGTGGAGTCTACACCAGCGCGCTTCAAAGCTTCCACGAGCTCGGCCGGAGCCATGACGTCCCCTACCGACAGCACTTCGGGAGCCGCGTAGTAGGTAACCGCGTTTTGAAACGGGCCCGCAGCCAGGCGCTCATCAACCCGTTTCGAAATTCGATGATAAACCAGCCCGAGTGTTAACCCTAGGGCGACCGTCGCCGCGATCAACAACACGCCGCACGTGATCAGGGCCCATCGGAGAGTGTGCCGCGACGAGACCTCGGAGGATTCCTTTTCAACACACGCCGGCTCTTTTTCAATTGACTGGTTTTCCTCGGGATCCACAGGCGTGTCGGGTGCACGTGGCACTCCAAGTAAAAGTCCCAGTGGCGTCAACAGCCTAGGAATACCACCGCGTCGACAGTGTGGTCGATTTTACATTGATTGTTTCCCGCGCTTCCCGATAAACGGTTGTTACGGCGCTATCACCTTTCGCATAGAACTCTCCGCTTACATGGAAACTCTCCGCTCTACGAGCGGATTTGATGACCCAAATAAGGCTACCGCTGGGACTATATTTTTGCGAACCGATGCTACTATCGCAGCCAGTCATTCTATGAAAACTCGCAGATTCACCATCCCAGCGTTCGCCGGCGCGCTTCTACTTGCCGGTGTTTCCTCGCTTACGGCCGGCCTCACTGGCGCGATTTTTACGACCAACAGCACTGGAACTGTGGTCAATGGCAATCAATATGACTCCCCCTGCTCGGTTTACCTCAACGGCGGCCCTGGCTCTCACGCCCCGGCCACAGCCGCTGGTTTGCCGGACGGTGATTATTACTTTCAAGTCACCGACCCAAGCGGTCAGCAGCTAGTGAGCACCGATCCGGTGGCAAACCGGCACTTCATGGTGAGCGGTGGAGTTATCGTGGCCTATGTCAGCGATGGGCTTGACCCGGTTCATCTGACGAGCCCGGACCAGAATCATCCGGGAGCCGTCACCATCCGTCTCGCAAATTTATCATGCCCGGCTGACTTCCTCGCAACCTCTAACAACGGCGGCGCCTACAAGGTTTGGGCCACGCCGGTCGCCAGTTTCGTCGATAACGGTTGCGGCTCCGGATGCTTCCATGGCTTCATACCATCCGCGTCGAAAACCGACAATTTCAAGGTCAACACCGCCTCCGGTACTTTTTGCCTGACGGTCCAGAAGCTGTTTCTGCAAAGCGACGGCGTTACGTTCGCGCCGCAGCCAAATTGGGAATTTTCTGTGACCGACCCGCTCTTCGTGACCAACCAATTTTTCACCGATTCCAGCGGGCAGTTCGTCGTGTGCGATCTCGTACCCGGCGCTTATGTGGTTGCCGAAGATCCCAAGTCGTCCGTTATCAGCGTGACGGCGAATGTTCCTATCACTCAACCGCTCTCCACCAATGCCTGGTTCAACTGGGCGGTCGGACAGCCGGCGCCTGGGCTCGTCTTCAGAAACGGGATCGTGCTTCAATGACGCCTATGCCATATGGCCACGGACTATGGCCGTGCTAGGGTTTCGGTTCGATGGCCACCAGTTGGCGGCTGCGCGGGAGCACGTAGAGCAGGTAGACCGAGCCGTTTTCGATGGCCCGGTAGGCGGCCAGATTGACCGGAAAACGATCGGTCTTCAAGTCAAAATAATATTTCTCGATCGGATCGCGCCCGTTGGGCCGAATAGTCTGATCTTCCCGGGCGGTAATGCGTCCTTCTTTTACGACCACGGCGCGCTCTAAGAGGTCAAAATAGAGCCCCATGGAAACACGAGAAGCGAACAGAGCGGCCAAGCCCAGGCTCACCAGCAGCGAGCCGACCCGCGTTACTACAGCAAACTTACCCTGGTCGTCGGCAAGTTCGCCAATGTGCATGATTTGGCCGAGGAAAATCTGCAGGCCGGCGCTGAAGGAGGCTTGTTGCTTCTCCCCTGTAAGTACGCCCCAGATAACGAACGGAGCGGCCGCAAATAGAACAGTCATGAACGTTGGAGTGGCAAATTTGCCAAAAAGCGCCATGAATTGATCGCCGGCGAGTTTGCCCTTGCGGTTGGCCTCTAGCGAGGCGGGGGAGAAATTAAGCGCTTTGGCCAGCTCCAAAAGGACCTGTTCTTTGCCGCGATATGTTGTGGAGTTGGTCAATCGAGCGCTACTTTTGAGATATCGACCGTGGGCGCTGGATACTTTAGTTTCATACCGTCGAGGGCCTGCACGATCAGCTCGGCCACCACTTGATTGCGGAACCATTTCTTATTGGCGGGAATCACGTACCAAGGCGCGCGATCGGTGCTGCATTTTCGCAAAGCGGCCTCGTAGGCTTTCCGGTAATCGTCCCAGTGCTGGCGCTCCTCCAAATCCGAGAGTGAGAGCTTCCAGTTGTGCGTCGGATCCCGGATGCGGGCCTCAAGCCGCTTTTTTTGTTCATCCCGGCTGATGTGTAGGTAGAACTTTAAAATGGTGACGTTATTTTCAGTGAGCATGTACTCGAAGTCATTAATTTGTTCATAGCGCTTTTGCCAGACGGCTTTAGGAACCAAGCCATGAACGCGCACGATCAGCACATCTTCATAGTGAGAGCGGTTGAAGATCCCGATGTCACCACGGCTTGGAACGGCCTTGTGGACTCGCCACAGGAAATCGTGGGAAAGCTCCTCAGGTGTGGGCTCCTTGAAGGCGGTAACCACGCAGCCTTGCGGATTCACACCTGACATGACATGCCGGATGGTTCCGTCTTTGCCGCCGGCATCGACCGCCTGCAAAACGATGAGCAGAGCATAGCGCCTGTCGGCATAAAGCAATTGCTGAAGCCCACGCAGGCGGTCAAGAGTTTTTTGGAGCGCATCGTCGTCGCGCTTTATTCCGAACGTGTCGTCAGGGTCGCGATCTCTCAAGCGCAGCTTGCTGCCTGGCTTGACGATGCAACGTTTTGCGAGGTCCATACTTCTAGTTTCTCGTCTCTCCGGCTTATCACGAGCAACCGGGCATTAGGGCGGATCGGAGTGCCAGTCGCAGAATCTCGCGTTTACCTCGCGAACATCTCCTGGTCGTTGGGTTTAGCCATGCACCGCCGTTCCGGGCCATTAGCAGGCTTCACACAGCAAAATTGGTGCGCTTCTGCTCTTGGGCGTAGCCGTTTCATAGGTACCACGGCGATGACCCATTTCCAAATCGACATTCCAGATCCCTTTGGAACGGCAATACATCGCCGCGAGACCGATTATTGGCTCCATTCGCCCGGTAGTCGCATAGAAAACCAAGGCACTAACCCTTTGGCGATCAGCTTGCATTACATGTGCACGTGATCGACCGCGTCTCCACTCAAATTGAGCACTATATGGACCTGTTGGCCGCTCGACAGAAAATGGTGGCTTCTAATATAGCGAATGCGGATACTCCAGGGTATAAGACCAAGGATATCGATTTCCAATTCGAGTTCATCAGCTTGGCTCAGGACGCTCAACCCAACGTCGTTGAACCCGCGGGCCTGCTGGTGAAAAGCGATGGCAACAACGTGAGCATGGACCGCGAGGCCCGGTTGCTTTCCGAAAACACCTTACGATTCAACCTGGCGACGAATTTGATGAAGTCCGAATTGAAGACTATCAACAATGCAATCCAGGAGGGCAAGACCGGACCATGAGCCTATTATCCGTCCTTTCGGTAAGTGCGTCGGGTATGGCGGCGCAGCGCACGCGCGCTGAGCTGCTGGTGGAAAACCTTGCGAATGCGGAAACCACCCGAACTCCAGAGGGCGGTCCATATCGCCGGAAAGATGCCATTTTCGTCAGTGCTGCGCAGAGCTCGGTGTTTGGGGCTGTTTTTCAGACTGAACTGGGCTCGGGCATCAACGGCGTAAAAGTCTCCGAAATCGTGGAAGACACCGGAGAACCGGATAAGCGCTATCTGCCGGGTCATCCCGATGCGGATCAAGACGGCTATGTCGCATTTCCGAGAATTAATCCCGCTGAGGAAATGGTGGACCTGATGGGGGCTCAGCGGGGCTACGAGGGAAACATCGCAGCGATGACGGCGGTCAAGGACATGATTATGCGCTCCATCGGTCTGCTGAGCTAAGACAGCGATGTCCGTACCAATCACACCCATCCGCGCGCCTGCCGCAATACCTCAGATTGCGCCTCTGAACCCCTCCATGGGTTCGTCGGGCGCGTTCCAGTCCGCGCTGTCAGATGCCATTGGGCGGGTGGAGCAATTTCAAAAGAATTCGGAGACTGCAATCAGTAAATTCCTTTCGGGGGAGGACGAAGAGGTTCATAAGGTTGCGCTGGCTACCCAGCAGGCGGAGATTTCCTTCGATCTTTTTCTGCAAGTACGCAACAAAGTGATCTCAGCCTATCAGGCAGTGATGCAAATGCAAATGTAAGTTGTCCATAATGAAACGACTTTTCGACAGCCTGAGCTGGAAGCAGATCCTTTCCATCGTCGTGGTTGCGGGCGGCGTTATGGCCGGTTTGTTCTCACTGTCGCGCTGGAACCAGGAACGTGATTTCCGGCCGCTCTACAGCTCGCTGTCGCCTGAAGACGCGGCGGCAGTCTTGGCCAAGGTACGGGAGGGCGGCACCGAATTCCGTATCTCGGAAAATGGAACGTCGGTCCTGGTCCCCTCCGGCAGAGTCGCCGAATTGCGGCTGCAGCTGGCTGCCGCCGGGATTCCGAAAAGCGGGCGGATCGGGTACGAGTTATTTGATAAAGCCAACTTCGGCGCCAGCGACTTCGCCGAGCAGGTCAACTATCATCGGGCACTGGAGGGTGAACTAGAGCGCTCGGTGATGTCGCTGTCGGCGGTGGAGCAAGCGCGGGTGCACATTACGCTGGCCAAGGAGTCAGTCTTTTTGGAGTCGCGACAGCCGGCCAAAGCGAGTGTCCTAGTGAAGCTGCGGCCAGGCTTGCAACTGAGCGCGCAGAATGTCGCAGCCATTTGCCAGTTGACCGCCAGCGCGGTGGATGGGTTGGCGCCCGAGGCGGTGTCGGTGGTGGATATGCGTGGCAATCTGCTGAATCGCGCCCGGAAAGCCGCCAGTGTGGACGATCCAGGACCGTCCGAAGCCGCAATCGATTACCGGCAGCAGATCGAGCACGATTTGCTGACGAAAATCAACAGCACCCTCGAACCGCTGTTGGGGGTTGACAAGTTTCGTGCCACGGCCGCTGTAGAATGCGACTTCTCCAGCGCGGAGCAGAGCGAGGAGAACTTCGACCCTAGCAAGTCGGTGATGCTGACCTCGCAGAAGACCGAAGATATTAGTGGGGGCGCGGTTGCCGCGGGAGTGCCCGGGGCCGCTTCCAGCCTGCCTCGCCCGACGTCCCGGCCTGTCACCGGAAGCAATGGCGTCACGCGCCGCACCGAAAACATCACCTACCAGTCCAGTCATACGGTTCGACACGTGCGGCTGCCGGAAGGCGCCATCAAACATATGTCGGTGGCGCTACTGGTGGATTCCGACGTGCGTTGGGAGGGGACCGGCGATAAAGCCAAACGAATGGTCCAGCCGCCCACGCCAGAGAGGCTCAAGACCATACGCGATCTGGTAGCCGGTGTAATCGGGTTCTCTGCCGAGCGAGGAGACCAACTGGTGGTAGAGAGCCTGCCTTTTGAGTCCACACTGAATCCGGAGCCGGTTTCTATGACGCCGAAGGCCACGCCGGTGCTCCCGGAATCGCCACTCGATCAATTGCTCAAAAATAAATACCTCCTGATCGGAATGGGCGTAGGGCTGCTGGTTTTGCTTGGAGTGGTGATCATCGCGGTGAAGTTCGCGCGCTCGCGAGGTCGCCGGGGTATGGACGTTGATGGCCAACTACCGGCCGGCACTCCCGGCTCCCTCGATCTTGGCAAACAGATCGAGGCTACGCTGGCCGAGCAGACCGCGCTTCGTCAGAAACAGGAGACCGACGCCTTAAATGCTCTAAAGCTTCCACCTGCAACCAAAAAAGCGGAGGTCTTAACCAAGCACATCGGTGAACAGGCCAAGAAAGACACGACTCCAATGGCCCATGTTTTGAGGGCGTGGATGAGCGAAGCGAAGAACTAGGGCGTGGATGAGCGAAGCGAAGAACTAGGCCATGGATGAGCGTAAAGTGATACCGGCGCGATGATTCAAAACCTGGAAACCGGCTCCTCCACTTCGTCCCTTCCCGGCATCCGCAAAGCTGCGATCCTTCTGGTCATCCTGGGCGACCAGATCAGCGGCGAAATCCTCAAACAAATGGACGAGGACGAGGTTCAGCTGCTCGGGCGCGAGGTCGCGCGGGTAGTCTCTATCAGCAATGATCAGGCCGAGGAGATTCTGGAAGAGTTCTACCAGATGTCGGTGGCCCGGGAATACGTCCTGAAGGGCGGAATCGACTACGCCAAGAAAATGCTGATTAACGCCTTTGGCCCCGAACACGCTAAGAAAATGGTGGACCGGCTGATCAAAACGCTCGGCTCGGAATCCGCCAGTTTTGACACTTTGCAGAAGGCCGATCCGCAGCAGCTGGCCAAATTCATCCACAACGAGCATCCCCAGACCATCGCTCTCATCCTTTCGCATTTGAATGCGTCGCAAGCCGCCGGCCTTCTGATTTCGCTGCCTCCCGAACTTCGCGCCGATGTAGCGCTGCGAATGGCCAATCTGGACCAGATTTCCCCCGAGATCATTTCGAAGATCGCCGCCATCATCGGCCAAAAACTCAAGTCTCTGGGCGAGTTGAGTCGCGAATCCTACGGGGGCGTGCGAGCGGTATCGGAGATGTTCAATCGCCTGGACTCGGCCACCAGCAAAGAGATCCTGGAGGCCATCGAGCAAAATAATCCTAGTCTGGTGGAAACGATCCGGCACCTGATGTTCGTCTTTGAAGATCTGCTGTTGGTGACGCAGGAGGCAGTCAAGGAGGTGCTCGGCAAAGTGGATCGCAAGATCCTCACCGTAGCGCTGAAAGGTACCAGCGATCAGCTAAGAAATCATTTTCTACAGGGCATGTCGCAGCGCGGCGCTGAGATGCTCAAGGAGGACATGGACGCCCTGGGGCCCGTGAAGATCAAAGAAGTGGAGGCCGCCCAGCAGCAAATTATCGCAGTGGTCCGGCAACTCGAGGCCGAGGGAACCATCAGCCTGAAAGGCACGGTGGGAGAGCAGTATGTCGTCTAAGCTGTACCGTAGTGGCGAAGTCGCCACTGAAACAGTCGCCTGGCGGCGCGTTCCCTCGCTGGACGGATCGCCGATCGAAGGGAGCGCCTTTCCCGCGGCCGGCTTTATTCCCGCGCTCAGTGGGGCGGCAGCGCACCCCGCCAACGCCCTGGAGCAGCGTCTGCAGGAAGCCTATCAACGAGGATTTCGAGAGGGCCAGGACGCGGCGCGGAATGAATTGGAAGGGCAGCTCGGCGCCATGGCGGCCCGCTTGGCGCGGACCATCGAAGAGCTATCCGGAATGCGTCAGCGTTTTCGGCATGAAGCCGAAGAAGAGGTGATTGCGCTGGCCATCGCTATCGCGCGGCGAATCCTTCATCGCGAACTGACGGTAGCGCCCGAAGCGTTAGTCGGCCTGCTGAAGGCGGCACTCGAAAAAATTGAAGCCCGGGAGGTACACCGTGTTCGTATTCGGCCGGAAGACCTCACGCTGGTGCAACAAAATCTGGACCAAATGGGCCTGCCCCAGCGTGTCGAATTGATCGCCGATGCAGCGCTCGAGCGCGGCGCGATCATTCTCGATTCCAGCCGTGGCGCGCTGGATGCCTCGGTAGAAACCCAATTGGCCGAAATCGAACGTGGGTTTGCAGACCTGGTGCGGAGGGCGTAAATGAACCTGGCGCCCTACCATCAAAAACTAGCCCGCATCGAAACCTGCCGCTCGACCGGAACAATCACGGAGTTGGTCGGGCTGATGGTGGAATCAAACGGTCCAGCCGTCGGGGTGGGCGACTTCTGTGAAATCACCACACATGATGGGCGCCTGATTCGGACCCAGGTGATTGGGTTTCGGGACGGGCGCGTGCTGTCGATGCCGCTCGAAGAAACGGATGGATTGCAGCTGGGCGATGCCATCACGGGCCGCAAAGACGACGCCCGGATGGAAGTGGGGCCGGAGCTGCTAGGCCGCGTGATCGACGGATTCGGGAAGCCGCTGGACGGTCTGGGTCCGACCGGCGCCAAAGAACCCTACGATCTCTACGCTGCCGCGCCAGGGCCGCTTGACCGTGAGCCTATCGGTGAGGCGCTCACAACCGGTATCCGCGTCATCGATAGCCTGTTGACTTGCGGCAAAGGCCAGAGGATTGGCATCTTCGGGGGCAGCGGCGTCGGCAAGAGCACCCTGCTGGGCGCCATGTCGCGCAACAGTTCCGCCGACGTCAGCGTCATCGCCTTGGTCGGCGAGCGCAACCGCGAGGTCCGCGACTTTATCGAGCATGACCTCGGGCGCGACGGCCTGAAGCGTTCCGTGCTGGTGGTTTCGACTTCAGACCGGCCAGCGCCTTTGCGGATTCGCGCCGCTTTCGTGGCTCTGGCCGTAGCTGAGTACTTTCGAGATCAAGGTAAAGACGTCCTGCTGGTGATGGACTCCGTCACGCGTCTGGCGATGGCACAGCGCGAAATTGGCTTGGCGGCCGGAGAGCCTCCCAGCCAGAAGGGCTACACGCCCTCGGTTTTCAACCTCCTTCCTAAGATCTTCGAACGTGCTGGGCGCTTTTGCAAAGGGTCCATCACCGGTTTCTTCACGGTGCTGGTGGAAGGGGACGATTTCAACGAACCGATCTGCGACGCGGTGCGCGCCATCCTGGATGGGCATATCGTGCTTTCGCGCCAACTGGGCGCGGCGGGGCACTATCCGGCGGTTGATGTTCTACAATCGGTGAGCCGTCTCGCTGCTCGGCTATACACGCCCGAGCAGCGCGATGCGGCGGGCAAAATCCGGGACGCCATGGCGACGCACCAGCGCTCCGAAGATCTGATCAACCTCGGTGCGTATGCCAGCGGCGCCAATCCGAAGCTGGATGCAGCCATCCGGATGCAGCCACAGTTGATGGACTTTTTGAAACAGGATTCCGCGGCAACCAGCTCTTTCGAGCAGACCATGTCGCGGTTGGGTGAGCTGGCCCGGCTGGCTCAATGAAACGGTTCCACTTCCCACTCGAAACAGTGCGGCGCTGGCGCCTGGAGCGGGCCGGCATCGAGCAACTGAAGCTGCGGCAGATCCTGGCGGAAAAGGAAAGGTTGTCCGCCGCCAAGGGGCAGATCCAGGGTCAGTTGTCTCAAACGGTGCAGCAAGTGCTGGGACAGCCGTCTATACCCGCTTTCGAACTGGAAAGCCTGGATTCTTTTAGCGTGCATGTTCGCGGCCGGGTCCGCAAACTCGATAGTCAAGAGCGCGAATGCGAAGCCAGGATCGTCGACCAGCGCAATAAGGTGCTGAAAGCTCGCCGCCAGTTCGAACTGATCGAACGGCTGCGGCAAAAGGCGTTGACCGAATGGCGCGCGGCCGGCAATAAGGAGCAGGAAGATCTGGCAGCCGAGCTGTTCCTGGCTAAGTCGATTCGCGAGCGAAAGCGGAAATGACGCGCGGTGATTCTCGTGCGATCTAAGGACTCACGAGCAGCCGGGTCGCCGCTTCAATCCGCTGGTTCATCTGCTGGAGAACTTGCGCGACGTCCTCGGTTTCGCGGTTGGCTTCGTCCCAGCGCGCCCCTTCAACGGCTTCTCGAATGCCGGGCAGCGTCTTCACCCCGTAGCCGGTATAGAGACCCGGCGCATAGATCTGATGCCGGTACCAATCCCTGCCAGGTAAACCGTTTGGAAGCGTGAGCGTCCGTTCGGTCTCGATGAGCGCGGCGTTCACTTTCGCGAGCTTGGCCGCATCCGCCTGCGAAGCTGTGGCGCTGATGGCCGCCTCGTAAGCTTTCGCATCCGCGTCGGTCTTGGCCAGTTGATCCAATACCGGCTGAAGATCAACTTTCGTGCCGGCCTGTTTCTTGATCTCGTCGACGTAGCGCCGCACCGTGTTCGCGAATTCTCCGAATTCAAAGGGCAGCAACGGAGCATCAGCCAGCCGCAGCAGGGTCGTAATAGTCACTTGCGAAAGCGCCGCGCCATAAACAAAACCTGGATCGCCGAAGCGCTCGAACCATGCCGGGTCGTCGTAAATAGAATGGTAGACGCCACCCAGGTTAGGACTGCCAAAGCCAAAATTCAAGCTGGCCACGCCGATGTGATCGATGAAGGCCACGTAGTCGGAGCCAGCACCTAGCGCGCTCAAATGAAATCCGGCCGGCTGCGCTTCTTCGGCGGCGGGAACTTCACCCCGGCCGCGGCGCGTTCGTGCGATTTCGAGCAGGCTCTTGCCGTTTTGTGGATCCTTGAGGTCGCGCAAAATTTCGCTGGTGAACAATTCGAGCGTATGCGATCCGGAAGCGCCCAGCGTTCCCTTTGCATTGGAATCGGAATTGATGTACACGACCCCTTTGCGAGCCAGCTCATCCTGATGCTTCTCGGCCCACTCGGTGGACCCCAGCAGTCCGAATTCTTCGCCATCCCAGAGCGCCAGCACGATGGTTCTCTTGGGCTGCCAGCCCTGTTTCCGCAGCGCTCCGAGCGTTCTCGCGGTTTCGAGCAGCGATGCCGCGCCGCTGATCGGATCGTGCGCGCCATTTACCCAGCCGTCGTGATGATTGCCGTATATGATCCATTCGTCGGGATAAGTGCTGCCGGGAATGATCGCGATCACATCGTGTAACGGCCGAGTGGAATTATCGAAGTCGAGTTTGAAGTGGGCGGTGGCCGGTCCGGGTCCAATGTGATAAGTAAATCCCAACGCCCCGCGCCAGGGCTCAGGCGCGACCGGCCCACCTAGATTTTCGAGCAGCGGCGTGGCGTCGGCATAGGAGATCGGCATCACTGGAATCTTCATCAGGATCTTGGATTCCGCCATCGAAAGCCGCTTGGAACCGGGTTCGGAAGCCCAGCCCGGTGAGAGCGGGTCGCCCACCGACACCGGCATGTCCATCACGCTTCCGCGCTGGACGCCATCTGGCGGCCGCATCGGACCCTTGGGATAAACGTCGCCCTGGAAATAGCCGTCATCGCGAGGATCCGAATAAATTAGGCAACCCACCGCCCCATGTTCGAAGGCGACTTTGGGCTTGGTTCCTCTCCAGCTTTTGCCGTAGCGGGCGATCACGATTTTGCCTTTCACATCGATACCCTGCTTGGCGAGATAGTCGTAATCGTCCGGCACGCCGTAGTTCACGTAGACCAACGTCGCTGTGACGTCGCCCGAGCCTGAATAGGCATTGAAGGTCGGAAGCTGCGTGGCGTTGGAGGTGTAAGGGTCCTGTGAAATGCCCGGCTCTTTGAGCGCGGCTCGAAACTTGACCGGGCTAACCATCTCCAACCCGCGCGCCGCCGGGTAAGGAATCAGGGCCTCGAAGTTTTCAATGTGCGCATCTAAACCAAATTCCTTGAACAATCCGAGAGCGTACTCAGCGACTGCCGCGTCCGCCGGCGAGCCAGCATGATGCGGGACCTTCGCCATGCGCTCCAAGTAGACCTTCTGGCGGTCCGCCTTTGGAAGCGCGATAGCCTTCTGTTCGAAATCGTGTTCAGCAGTCCATTGGTCGCGAGGAAAGCCGCGAATGGGCTCCTGCGCGGCCAGAAGAGCCGCCGATACAAGGAAAGCAAAGAATGTTTTCATCAGATTTTCGATGCGAGCTTGGCCCCGGTTCCAGCTTTGAGGAAACCTGCGAACTCCTGTGCATTGCGGGTGAGGCTGGGGAAGGTCGCGATCACTTTTTCGTCGGGATCCAGAATCGCGTAAAACGGAATAGCGACAGTGCCGAATCTTTTCTCTTCCAGCTGCTGGTTCTGTTCCGACACCGAGTCGGTACCATCGGTATACAGATCCACCAGCACGAAATCCTTCATCAGAGCAGCGATTTCCGGCCGCGGGAACATATTGGCTTTCATCCAGTGGCAATTCGTGCAGGCGTACCCGGTGAAGTTGACGAATACTATTTTGTTCTCGGCCTTGGCCTTGGCCAGCGCCTCGCGATACTGGTTCTTCAACCACACCGGGCCGGCCGATTCAGCTCCGCCGCCGAACGCCACGCTCTTGCCTTGCACTGGAATAAACGCCTCGATATTCCCCAGCGGCGAGCCAAACAATCCTGGCAGCAGGCTGATGGAGAAGATGAGAAATAGCGCGGCAACCAACATGCGTCCGATGCCCAAATGATCGTCCGGCTTTATGCCCTCCAGCCGCAGGAATCCGAGTAGATAGAGCCCCGGCAGGGCGAATAACACGATCCAGCAGGCCAGGAACATTTCGCGCGAAATCAAGTTGGTCTGCAACACCTGATCGGCCGAGCTCAGATACTTGATCGAGATCGCCAGCACGACGAAGCCCAGCACAACTTTGACGCGCATCAGCCATCCGCCGCTTTTCGGCAGCTTTTGCAAGTAGGACGGAAAGAGAGCCAGCAGGAAGAAGGGCGCAGCCAAACCGGTGGCGAAGGACGCCATGCCCAGCACGGGTTCGGCTCCTCCCGTTTGAACCGACGCAACCAACAGAGGTCCGACGATGGGGCCGATGCAGGCGAAAGCGGTCAGCGTGAAGGTCAGACCCATCAACAAAGCGCCGAAATAACCTCCACGCTCGGAAGTTTGATTCAGTTTGGTGAGCAGGCCGGATGGCAGCGTCAATTCATACGCGCCCAGCAGGCTCAGGCCGAAAATCACAAACACCAGCGCGATGAAACCGTTCACCCATGGACTGTTGCCGAGCTGCACTACGCCGAACGGTCCGGCGATGGTCTTCATCAAGACGCCGAGGCCCGTGAATAAAACAACAATCCCAAGGCAAAAAACAATGGCCTGCAGCACGCCGTCCCGACGGTTCCCCGTCTGCCGATTGATAAAGTACGACACGGTGAACGGAATCATCGGGAAGACGCACGGGGTAAAAATAGCAGCGAGGCCGGCGCCAAAGGCCGTCAGCAGGAATAGGCCGAAACCGGACGATTGCGGCGCGGGCGCAACCGGGGTGGGGATAGCCCCCGTGGCAGTTGCCGCGGCGAGTTGAACATCGGTGTATCCAGTTGGTATCGAGATGGTCTGTGCCCGGGCCGCCGGGTCGATGGTGATCGTGGCTGAGGCGGACTTGCGCTTGGGCGGTAGGCAGGATCTATCGTTGCAGCATTGATAGCGCACCTGGGCGGCGATGTCGGCGGGACTGGCCGGCGCATCTTTTTTCAGCTCGATATCATACAGCAGCACCACTTCGTTCGCGAATGTTTCGGTGTCGATCTGAAAATTCGGATCGAGCTTGCGCACTGGTTTCGGTTGATAAAGCTTGAAACCGCTCACCACCGGACTATCTGCCAGGCTGCTGGTGGTCGGAATCGGCCCGCCCTTGGGCGTGGTCAGCGAATATAGATGCCAGCCCGGCTCGATCTTCGCGGCGAATCTGGCCAGCACGTGCGATCCTGGCGGGGCCGACTTCGGCTCTAATGTCAGCGTCCACTGCACCGGATCCTCGGCGCCAGAGAGGCACACCGACGCGAGGAAGAATCCTATCAGAAGTCGTCGCATATTAATCCGCCGCAGCCGCGTTGGGCGGGGGTTGACGCCCGGCCAATTCCGCCGCTATATGCTCATTAATTTTGCCGTCGGCCAATTCCGCCGCTACACGAATGGCATTCTTGATGGCGTTCGCATTCGAACGGCCGTGGGTGATGATGCAGACGCCTTTGATGCCCAGCAGCGGAGCGCCGCCGTGCTCGGAATAGTCCAAACGCTTCTTGAATTCGTGAAATGCGGTACGCGAGAGGACGTATCCAATTTTGCGCGAAATGGTTGCTTCCAGGGACTCACGAAGCATCCGATAGATCATGTCCACCAGCCCCTCGCCAACCTTGAGCGCCACATTGCCCACGAATCCGTCGCAGACAATGACGTCGGTCTCGCCAGTGAAGATGTCGCCGCCTTCCACATTTCCGATGAAATGAATTGGCAGCGATTTCAGCAATGGCGTGGCGGTCCGGGTGAGCTCGTTACCTTTATGCTCTTCTTCCCCGATGGAAAGCAGCCCGACGCGAGGCCGCGGTTTGTGAAAAATCACACGCGAGTAGATTTCGCCCATGACCGCGAACTGCCCCAGCATACGCGCGGAACAATCGACATTGGCGCCCACATCTACTACGACGACGGGCGAGCCTTTTAGTGTGGGAAAAGCCGAAGCCAGCGCCGGCCGGTCCACGCCGGGCAGCATCCCCTGCACCATCTTGGCAGTGGCCATTACCGCGCCGGTGTTGCCCGCCGACACTACGCCTTGAGCGATCCCATCCCGGACCAGACGCGCCGCCACCCGGATGGAGCTGTCGCGCTTGGTACGAACCGCCTTAGCAGCGCTGTCCTCCATGGTGATGTACTCGCTGGCGTGTTGGATCTCGATGGGTAATCCGTCGAGATTGTCATGTTGCGACAGTTCTTGGCGCACGACGTCCTGCTTGCCGACCAGGATGATCTTCACGCCCAGATCGCGGACCGCCTGAATGGAACCCTCGACCTCCGCCTTGGGAGCGTGGTCCCCGCCCATTGCGTCAACAGCGATGGTCACCATGTAATCAGAGACTTATCAACTCTTGTTTCGCCGATCTTACTCCTCGGCGACTTCGATCACTTCTCGCCCCTTATAACGCCCACAGTGCGGGCAGACGCGATGCGGCAACTTTGGCTCGTGACAGTTTGGACACTCGGACGTTCCCGGGACGCGCAGCGAGTCATGGGCGCGGCGCGTTGAGGTACGCTGCTTGGAGTGTCGTCGTTTTGGATTGGGCATCTAGATTCCTTTGGTTTGAAGATTTTTCAGCGCCGCCCAGCGATCATCCACGGGTTTCACTTCGCATCCGCAATTCACCAGGTTACGGTTTTGGCCGCAAACCGGGCAGATGCCGTGACAATCTTCGCGGCAGACCCGCTGCATCGGCAATGAGAGCAAAACATACTCGCGCAAAACATTTTCTAGCTCGATCCCGGCGCCTTCATAAAAGGCGATCTCGCTTTCTCCCTCATCGATTTCCACTTCTTCGGTGTAATCGGCCCGCGCAGCAGGACGATAGAACAGATCGAAGTCCGAATCGATCGGAAACTCCGCCGGCTCCAGGCAACGATCACAGTCCGATCGCATCCGAACCGTCAGATGACCGCGGATCCGGATTTCCCCCAAAGTGTGCGGAAGGAGTTCGGCCGAGCCTCGCACTTCCAGTGGCGCGACCTGCCGAAGCCCCTCAGCATAATCGATCTCGCCAGGAGGAAAAGCCACCTCAAAGCGGATCCTCTTTAACTCTAGCTCCTTGACGCTTAAAAACACAAAAACCTCGCTTCGAGGGTAACGCTAAACCTATACTATAGCAGGGTTTGAAGGAGAAATTCAGGAACCTGGTAGATCGCCTAGGCCCGGCTAACTTACCGCAGAACAGGGTAAGATCACTACAGGGGATCTGGATTTATTCGGCCCTGAAGGTACAAGGCGGGGACTATGCCGATTTTTCCGCGCTGGGCAGACCAGTGGTTACTGGGACGAATTTCAAAGGCCGTTGAGCCGGAGTCCGTCAGGATCGTTCTTGGAACCGGAGAAGCTACTCTACCGGCGGAATCTCCGGTCGCCACCTTGGTCATCCCCGATCGCAAAACGCTTCTGCGATTGATGTTTGATCCGGAAGTAGCTTTCGGCGACGCATACGCTGACGGGACCATTCAAGTCCAAGGAAGTCTGGTCAAACTCTTAGCGGCGATTTACCGAGGGACATCGAGCAAGCAATCCTGCGTGCCCATGTATTCTCGCCTGGTATCCAAACGGACCGACTGGTTACAAGCTAATAGCTTGCCTGGTTCGCGCCGCAATATCCACGCGCACTACGATCTTGGCAACGACTTTTACAAACTGTGGCTAGACCGCCAATTGGCTTACACCTGCGCCTACTTTCCGTCCCCCACTGCAACGCTCGAACAAGCCCAGACAGCTAAGCTGGAGCACATTTGCCGTAAACTCAGGCTGCAACCCGGCGAGACGGTGGTCGAGGCCGGTTGTGGTTGGGGGGCGCTGGCTCTTCATATGGCACGGCAGTATGGTGTCTCAGTGAAGGCATTTAACGTATCGCATGAGCAGATTGCTTTTGCGAGACAGCGGGCAGAAGAGGAAGGCTTGAGCCAGCAGGTACAATTCATCGAAGACGACTATCGGAATATATCCGGCAAATTCGATGCCTTCGTGTCGGTGGGAATGCTGGAGCACGTGGGCGTCGAAAACTACAACGCTCTGGCAGATGTGATTCAGCGGTCGATTGGCGACTCCGGGCGGGGCCTACTTCATTTCATTGGCAAGAACCAGCCGGGCCCTTACAGCCGCTGGATGCGAAAGCGCATTTTTCCCGGTGCTTACATTCCGGCGCTTCGGCAGGCTCTGGAAATTTTCGAACGCTGGAACTATTCAGTGCTGGATATCGAGAATCTGCGTCTTCACTATGCCAAGACTTTGGAGCACTGGCTGGACCGTTTCGAGAAATCGCAGCAGCAGGTTGCGTCTATGTACGACGCTGAGTTTCTTCGCGCCTGGCGGCTGTACCTGGCCGGATCACTAGCCGCTTTCCGCTCGGGTTCGCTGCAGCTTTTCCAGATTGTTTTTTCAGGATCGCGCTGCCCGCCGATGTGGTGGACTCGTGCGCCGCTTTATTCCGAAGAACGGTTCGCAATCGAGAAGCCGGACGCAATCGAGAAGCCTGAATGGATGCATGCGACGTCCTGATTGCCGGGGGCGGGCCAGCCGGTTCTTCCTGCGCGTGGAAACTGCGGAACTCAGGCCTGAACGTTGTCGTTCTCGACAAACACCTCTTTCCGCGCGATAAAGTTTGCGGCGGATGGATCACGCCCGCCGTTTTGTCGGAACTCCAAATCGACTCGCGCGAGTATGCCCAGAGGCGTGTCTTTCAGCCCATCACTGGTTTCCGTATTGGCCGCATCGGCGGCGAGATGTTGGAGACCACCTACGAGAACACCGTCAGCTACGGGATTCGGCGGCGCGAATTCGATGAATATCTCCTACGACGCTCCTGCGCGCGACTTCTCGAAGGCACCACTTTAACGACTCTTGCTCGTGGCGATGGCGGGTGGGCTGCCAACGGAGATCTTCGGGCCCGGCTGGTGGTTGGCGCGGGAGGCCACTTCTGTTCGGTCGCGCGCCTCACGGGAGCCAAGTCACGTGGTGAGCAGGCCGTAGTCGCCCAGGAGGCCGAATTTGAAATGGACGCGCACCAACGCGCCGGTTGCGCGATCTCTCCGGAAATTCCAGAACTCTATTTTTGCTCCGATTTGAAAGGGTATGGCTGGTGTTTTCGAAAAGGCAATTTTTTGAATGTAGGACTAGGGCGGATGGATCCGCATCGCTTGGCTGAGCATGTCGCAGCATTTTTGAGTTTTTTGAAGTCGGCCGGAAGAATGCGTTTTGAAATTCCAAACGCCCGTCTCGGACACGCCTATCTTCTCTACGACGCTTCGGCTCGCAAGATCGCCGATGACGAACTACTACTGATTGGCGATGCCGCGGGTTTGGCCTATTCGCAAAGCGGCGAAGGCATCCGGCCAGCGATTGAATCCGGATTACTGGCAGCGAAAGTTATTATCGAGGCCCAGGGAAAATACAGTCGCGAAGTCCTCGAAGTCTATCGGACTCTCCTCTCCAAGCGGTTTGGCGCGCGTCAGCACTGGGCCACCAAAGTCGGCCGGCATCTTCCTTCGCGGCTGATCCAGTTGCTAGGAAAGGGACTGCTGGGCGTGCCCTGGTTCGCCCGCGATGTCGTCATTAATCGATGGTTCTTACACGCCGGCGAACAACCCCTGGAATGTTAGGGTGATATTTTCATCCCGTCGTACAATGGGTGACCGTGAGCCAGATCCGCAGCGGCGTCCAAAGCGACTCCGATAGCTTTCGTGCCAACTATGCCGCGATGTCGGCCGCCATCGGAAAGCTGCGAGTTGAGTTGAAGCGCTCCACGGTGGGGGGCGGCGAGAAATACGTGCAGCGGCATCTCGATCGCGGAAAACTGCTCCCACGCGAGCGCGTTGAATTGCTGCTGGACGAAGGCTCCTACTTTCTCGAGATTGCTCCCTTGGCGGGCCTTGGAATGGATGATGAGACGCCGGGTGCGCGCGTGATCGGCGGCATCGGTGTGGTCAGCGGCCGCGAATGCATGATTATTGCCAACGAGGCCACGGCCAAGGGCGGATCGACAGGCGAGGCCGGCTTATGGAAGAACGCGCGCCTTGCCGACATTGCGCTTGAAAATCAGTTGACTACCATTTTGTTGGTTGAATCGGCGGGCGCCGATCTGCCGGTGCAAAGCAAGATCTTTGTTCCGGGAGGCCGCGGATTTCGCGAGATTACGCGCCGTTCCAAGCGCCGGATCCCAACCATTGCAGTTGTGTTCGGGAGCTCGACCGCGGGCGGCGCCTATCTGCCGGGCATGTCGGATTACGTGATCATGGTCAAGAAGCAGGCGCAGGTCTTCCTCGCAGGTCCACCGCTGGTGAAGATGGCGACGGGCGAGGTGTCAAACGAGGAGGAGTTGGGCGGCGCGGAAATGCACTCGCGCGTCTCAGGCCTTTCCGATTATCTCGCCGAAGACGAGCTGGACGCGATTCGCATCGGGCGCGAGATTGTCTCGTACTTCAACTTGCCGAAGCCGTCGACGCCCCGGCAAGAAAACTTCGAGGAGCCGCTCTACGACGCCGATGAACTGCTCGGGATCGTCCCGGCGGACGTGCGGGTGCCGTTTGAGGTTCGGGAAGTGATCGCACGCATCGTCGACGGGTCGCAATTTTCGGAATTCAAAGCCGAGTACGGGCCGACACTCGTGACCGGCTTCGCGCGAGTCCTTGGTTTTCCAGTGGGCATTCTGGGGAACAATGGCGTGCTCATGTCGGAGTCCTCCGCCAAAGGCGCCCAGTTTATTGAGCTGTGCAACCAGCAAAACATTCCGCTGATATTTTTGCAGAACATCACAGGATTCATGGTGGGCAAGAGTTACGAGGAGCACGGCATCATCCGCAACGGCGCGAAGTTGATTAATGCCGTCTCGAACTCGACCGTGCCCGCTGTCACGATCATGACAGGTGGCTCGTATGGCGCGGGAAATTATGCAATGTGCGGGCGAGCGTATGAACCGCGCTTTCTGTTTACTTGGCCGAATCATCGCATTGCGGTCATGGGACCGCAGCAGCTTTCGGGCGTCATGGATATCATTAAGCGCGAGGCGCTGATCAAGGCTAAGCACCCGGTGGACGAAGAGAGGCTGGCGGCGGCGCGTGTTGCACTCGAGAGTCAGATCCAGCGCGAATCGGATTGCTATTTCGCGACGGCGCGGCTTTGGGACGATGGTATCATCGATCCGCGTGATACTCGCACGGTGTTAGGGATTTCGTTATCGGCGGCCTACAACCGGCCGGTGGAGGGGACGATGGAGTGGGGAGTCTTCCGGCACTAGGTCGTTTTTTTCAGGAACCGTTCGATGCCGCGCTTGCAGTCTTCCGTGGACCTCGCGATCACGTTGGTTTGCACTCCGGCTTCGATGGCGGCCTCGAAGGTCATATTGTCCATGTGATAAAGAAGACGCTTCGAAAGCATCAGCGCGGATTGCGATTTCGACGCCAGTTTCGACGTAAATGCGTGAACGTCGACATCGAACGTTTCATCGGCGAAAACCCGATTGACTAGCCCGTAATCGAACGCCGTTTGCGCGCTGACGACGTCGCCGGTTGTGATCAGCTCGAAGGCGCGCTTTTCGGATACACAACGCCGAAGGATGGCCATCACCATGGCTGGCACGAATCCGATATTCACCTCTGGGTAGCCGAACTTTGCTGACTCGGAGGCGAGAATGATGTCGGCCGCGGTCGCTAAGCCGCAGCCTCCCGCCAGCGCTCTTCCTCGAACGGCCGCGATAATCGGGTGGGGGTAACGGCGCATAGCGATGAATAAATCGGCCATTTCGCGGGCGCTCGCCATGTGACCGAGCACATTGGCATCGGCCTGATTCTGCAGTCCGCTCAAGTCCGCGCCGGAGCAGAAGTCGTTGCCTGCACCCGTGAGAAGGATCAGACGGTCCGCATCCTGCACCGCTTTTTGCAATTCTGCGATCAGCTCAGGATTAAGAGCATTGCGCTTTTCTGGCCGATTGAGAGTGATTCGGGCGATGCCCTGCTCAACCTGGTAAAGAATCAACTTCAATCTCCATTCGCAGCAGCGCGGCGCTATATGTTTTTCCCTGCGCGTCGGCCTTGAGCGAAAGCGTACCGCCTCCATCCAAGCTTTCGTGCAGCAGGAAGTTGAGCGCACCAAGGTTCGGTAATTCGAAGCGCTCCACCTCGCCCAAGCAGATGCCTGCGAAGTGCTTCTTTACTCGCTCGGCAGTTACTTCCTTCGCCAAAATTGGGTAGAACTCAGGGCGCAGCGCGATGAGGCCAACATTGGCGGTGTCGCCTTTGTCACCGGACCGAGCATGGGCAATGCGCAGCAATTGTACGCGGGCCATTAGGTCTCCTGGATTGAAATTTGAGGCGAGACCTCGCTCTTGGGTATCAGCGCGGGCCAATAAGCCACGATCTCTTCCACTCTCGGCCGGCCGCTGCCAAGGCCGGTCACAACCGGCGGGCCGTTCAAAGCCAGCGGGGCGATCTCTTTAGTGAAGCGCTCTACTGGTGTCCGGTACGCGGCACGAACACCGATGCGAAGTCCGACTTCGGCGATGTCCGGCGGTGGATCTCCGGCGAGCGGGCCATGACAAGCATTCACGCCCACAAATTCAGTACGAATGGCATCGAACTTCAGCCCCAGGCGATCGAGACGCTCGCGCAAGATTCGATCCGCGGCCTGCGCCTTGGCGTACGCATCGGGCCAGGAATACGCCAGCATGCCGGTTGCTTTATAGCCGGCTGAGTAACTAATCGATACCTTGTAGAAATTGGTGGCGGGCTTGCCGTGAATACCGGAGAAGCGCACGCGATCCGGCCCGCATTGTTCGAGCTGAATGGTGGTGAAGTCGGCGATGCAATCGGGGGTGATGTACTCGTGCGGGTCACCCATTTCGTAGAGCAATTGCTCTTTGACGGAGGCGACGGTTACGCGCCCGCCGGTGCCTTTATGCTTGGTGACGACGAAGGTGCCATCCGGTTCGGCCTCGACGATCGGATAGCCTATGCCGGCAAAGTCGGGAATGCGTTGCCAGTCCACCTGGCAATTGCCGCCGGTGCATTGCGCGCCGCATTCGACGGTGTGACCGGCGATGGTGCCGGCCGCGAGCTTGTCCCAATCCTCGCGCGCCCAGCGAAATTCGTGCATCATTGGACCGAGCACCAGTCCGGTATCGGTGATGCGGCCTGTAATGACGATCTGCGCACCCATGGCGAGCGCGCTAGCAATGGGAGCCGCACCGAAGTAGACATTGGCGCTTTGTACGCGCGGCCGAATGGAGGCCAGCGGCTCACCCGTGTCCATACTCTTCAGCTCTACGCCTCGCGCGAGCATGTCATCGAGACGAGTCAGAATGTCATCGCCGGCCACGATGCCGACCTTGATCCCGGGTCGGTTCAAGGCTTTGGCCACTGCGTCGCGGCAGGCTTCTGGATTCACGCCACCGGCGTTGGCCACGAGGCGGATATTTTTATCGACGATGTCGTCTGCTCCGCGTCCCACCATTTCGACGAAGTCGCGAGCGTATCCGGCGCTGGGATCTCGCGAGCGCTGCTTTTGGAGGATCGACATAGTGACTTCGGCGAGGTAGTCGAGCGTCAGGTAATCGAGGGGGCCGCGGCGTATCTGCTCGAGCGGCGCTTCGAGCGAGTCGCCCCAGAAGCCCTGACCGTTGGCGATGCGGATCAAATCTTCTCTTCCTTGGCGATAATCTCTTTCATGATTTCGGATGTTCCGGCGCCAATCGTATTCAGGCGAACGTCGCGCCACGCGCGACCGATCGGATACTCGGTAGTGTAGCCGAAGCCTCCGAACATTTGCATGCAGTCATAGGTAACGCGCTGCGATAGATCGGACGTGTACAGCTTCGCCATGCTGACCTCACGAACGCATCGCTGGCCGCGATTTATCAGATCGAGCGCGCGATACGTGAGCCATCGTCCGGCCTCGATGTTAGTCAGATGCTCAGCGAACTTGTGGCGCCAGACCTGATATTGCCGGATCGGATTTCCGAACGCCGTCCGCTGGCCCCCGTATTCAAGCGCATTGCGTACTGACTTCTCCATTCCGGCCAGAGCGAGAATCGCAGCCGCTAGCCGCTCGCCCTGGAAGTTATGCATGATGTAGTAAAAACCCCGGTTCATCTCGCCCAACACGTAGCGCTGTGGAATGCGGCATTCGTCGAAGAACAGCTCGGCCGTGTCGGATGCCATGTTTCCGATTTTCTTGAGTTTCTTGCCGACAGAAAATCCCTTCGTTTTCGTAGGGAATAGAACCAGCGAAACGCCTTTGTGGCCTTCAACGCCAGTGCGGGCGGCCAGGATGATGAAGTCAGCGCGGGTGCCGTTGGTGATCCACAGCTTCTGGCCGGAGATTACGAAGTCTCCGCCATCTATGCGCGCGCGAGTCTTGAGCGCAGCAACGTCGGAGCCACCCCCAGGCTCGCTGATTCCAAGCGCGGCGATCGCATCTCCAGCCACGCCTGGCCGCAGGAACTCTTCCTTTTGTTCGCGAGTGCCGAGTTCAGCCAGAACCGGAAGCGTGATTTCCGATTGCACCATGAACGCCATGTCGACGCTGCCGCTGTCGGAATGGACCAATGCTTCCAGGTAAGCGGCGCTGGCCCACCAATCCAGCCCAAGGCCGCCCCACTCGGAATCAATTCGAATACCGAACAGACCGAGATCCGCCGCTTTCTTAAACAGTTCGCGCGGGAAGATACCGTCGTGATCCCACTGCTCCGCATGCGGCGCGATTTCTTCGCGGCAAAACCGCTTCACGGTCTGCCGTATCATTTCGTGCTCTTCAGTGAAGTAAGGATAATCTTGCTTGGCTTCGGTCGCGACTGCCACATCACTCATTCCGGATTCTCCTGGGCGCCGATCTGGACCAACATCTGGCCCGGCTCTACCACCTGTCCCATAACTACCAGGATAGACTTCACCACACCATCGATGGAAGTGCGGATGGTTTGTTCCATCTTCATCGCTTCCAGGACCACCAGCGAATCGCCGGTTTTTACGTGTTGGCCCTCCTGGACAAGAACGCGGAGAACTTGCCCGGGCATGGGAGAGTTCGCGGATTCGCGCTGGATGGCGCTGGGTGCGCGGGGATGGCGCGGAAGACAACCGATGGCGAGCGAGGTGGTCGGCGAATAGACGAGGATTTCGTCGCCGGCTTGCTTGATTTCATAAGTGCGAGTGATGCCGTCAGTGGTGAGCGTGATTTGGTCGTCGGACCGATTCAAGACCGACACAGATGCGAATGTCTGTGCCACGTCGACGGTGAGGTCGCGGTTGTAGACCCGCAATTTGATGGCAGGGCTGCGATACGGATTATTGCGGTAGTATGCCGGGACGCCTTTCAACGGGCTTCTCGTCAGATGGAGGACGGCAGCCGCAATGCAGCCTCGATCAACAACGTGTGGATTCGGCACCGGCAGAAAGGCAGTAGTAGCGCAGCCTTCGCGGAACTCGTCGCTCTCGAGAAGCTGAATCAGGTATTCACGATTCGTTTGAAGTCCAAGGATGCAAGTAGAGCGGAGAGCATGCAGAAGTTTGCGGAGCGCGATGTCGCGGTCGTCGCCGAAGCTCACGATCTTGGCCAGCAGCGGATCGTAATGGATCCCGATCTGAGCGCTTTCTTCGACCGCCGTGTCGACGCGAACATGCTGCGGAGGCCGCCAGACATGCACAGTCCCCGTGGATGGAACGAAGTTGTTGGCGGGATCCTCCGCGTAGAGGCGCGCTTCGATGGCATGACCCATGCTGCGCGGACTCAGAGCCAACGGCTTTCCCTCGGCAATTTCGATCTGGAGGCGTATGAGATCGAGGCCAGTGACGAGTTCAGTTACGGGGTACTCCACCTGGATGCGCGTGTTCACTTCAATGAAGAAGAACTCGCCCGAAGGCGCCAGCAGGAACTCGACTGTGCCCGCGTTGGTGTAACCGATGGCGCGGCCGATGGCGACGGCGGCTTCTCCCATTCGCTGCCGGAGTTCGTTGCTGAGCCCGGGCGACGGGCTCTCTTCGATGATCTTTTGATGACGGCGTTGGATCGAGCAGTCACGCTCGAACACATGGATCAGGTTGCCGTGATGGTCGCCAAAGATCTGGAACTCGACGTGGCGAGCGTTTTCGATGTAGCGCTCGATAAGCAGTGAGCCATCGCCAAAGGCGCGCTCGGCCTCGCACCTTGCCGATTGGAGCGCCTCCTCGAGCTGCGCGGCAGACGTGACGATGCGCATACCGCGTCCGCCGCCGCCCGCGGAAGCTTTGATGAGGATAGGGAAATTGATCGTGGCATTGGGATCGATGGCTGGGACGACAGGAACACCGGCAGCGGCGGCAACTTCACGCGCGGCGATCTTCGAACCCATCTTGCCGATAACGTCGGGCGTCGGGCCAATGAATAGGATGCCTGCTCGGCGACAGGCTTCGGCAAAATCCGCGTTCTCGGCGAGAAATCCGTAGCCGGGATGAATTGCGTCAGCTTTGGTCTTCCGCGCGGCGTCGAGGATGCGATCGATGTCCAGATAAGATGCCCCGATCGCAACCGATTCGGCCGCAGCGCGCAGATAGGGAGATTTGCAATCGGCATCCGTGTAAACGGCCACTGGGCTAATACCCATTTCGTGGGCAGTGCGCGCGATCCGAACGGCAATCTCGCCCCGGTTCGCGATAAGGATTTTTCGGATAGGCAAGCAGTTAATTATACGGCGCAGCTCGCGCGGGCGAGACTTCCGCGGGTATTATCGCGAGCGGGCGGCGGTGGCCGTGGCGGGCTTAGGCAACTCGGCGGCTGGAGCTTCCGGCTCTTTGCGAGTCAGGCCGAGTGCTTTGCGCAATTCTGCATCGACCTGCTGGCGAATATCGGGATTATCTTTGAGGAACTGGCGGGCATTTTCGCGTCCCTGGCCGATGCGCTCGCTCTTGTAGCTGTACCAGGACCCGCTCTTTTCGACCAGATTTTGAGCGACGCCGAGATCGATCAGATCGCCTTCCTTCGAGATTCCTTCGCCATAGATGATGTCGAATTCGGCCTCGCGGAACGGCGCCGCGACTTTGTTCTTCACGATCTTGACCTTAGTGCGGTTGCCCACTACCACCTCGCCTTCTTTAATAGCGGCGATCCGGCGAATGTCGGCGCGTATCGAGGAATAAAATTTCAGGGCGCGGCCACCGGTGGTGGTTTCGGGATTGCCGAACATGACGCCGATCTTTTCGCGAATCTGATTGATGAAGATCAGGCAAGTGTTGGATTTGGAAACATTGCCGGTGAGCTTGCGCATGGCCTGCGACATCAAGCGCGCCTGCACGCCCATGTGGCTGTCGCCCATCTCGCCGTCGAGCTCGGATTTAGGGACGAGCGCGGCCACCGAGTCCACTACCAGGACATCGATAGAGCCGGAAGTGATCAACGCGCTGGTGATCTCGAGCGCCTGCTCGGCATAGTCGGGCTGCGAAACCAGCAGATTGTCGACGTCCACACCGAGTTTGCGCGCGTAGATGGGATCAAGCGCGTGTTCCACGTCAATGAACGCGGCCATTCCACCGGCGCGTTGTGCTTCGGCGATCACCTGCAGGGCGACGGTCGTCTTTCCGGAAGACTCCGGGCCAAAGATTTCGTTAATGCGGCCCCTTGGGAATCCACCCACCCCGAGCGCGAGATCGAGCGAAATGGAACCGGTCGAGATAGTGGCTACCGGGACCACCGCTTCCTTCGATCCAAGGCGCAGGATAGAACCCTTGCCAAACTGTTTTTCAATCTGGCTCAGCGTGAGTCCTAACGTCCGGCTGCGTTCTTTTTCGTCCATGCAGATAGTCCTTTGGGGAAACTTCTCGGGGGAGAATCCAATTGTAGCAGCCGCGCTCGGGCGTGGCTACAATTTCGGAGCGTAATAACCTTTACGGGCGCGAACAATCATATCTTTATGGCCTTTCACGCGGATATCGACTGGGTGATAAAGCCCGTCGGTCCTGAGAGGCTCCGGGCGATAGAAAATATTGTACTGGTGTCGCAGCTCATTCGCGATGTTCTCGAAGGACTGGTTCAGATCGGTGGCTTTGAACGGGAAGAATACCTGCCCCCCTGTCTCGGCCGCGAAGTAACGCAGCACCTTGTCGCCCTCTGTTTCGATGCGCGTGATGTTGGTGGATATCGTGTAGATGGTGACGTCCGCCTTTTGGGCCATTTCGAGCGCCTGATCGCGCGTGTAGCGGCTCTGGTTGTCTTCGCCATCGCTGAGGACGACCATGGCGCGGCGGAATTTGTAGAGCGGCTGATCCTGCATGAGCTTGTCGCGGCAAGCGAAGAAGATGGCGTCGTACATAGAGGTTCCACCGCCGGGCCGTAATCCCTGGATCGCTTTTTCAAGGACCGGTACGTCGTCGGTCAAGTCGGTGACCAGCTCGGCCGCGGTATCGAAACTAACGACCAGCGCTTTATCCTGACGCGGGCGCACTGTACCATCGATAAACGCAATGGCGGCCTCCTGCTGGAAGCGGAAACGTTCGCGGATGCTGTTGCTGGTGTCGATCAGGATCGCCAGCCGCAGCGGCAAATCGGATTCAGCCGAGAACTCGATAATGTCTTGCGATTTCTTGCTTTCGAATACGTCGAAATCGTCTTTCGTGAGATCGGTGATGAAGCGGCCCTTTTTGTCCGAAACCGTGAAGAGCATATTGACGCGCGAGACATCCAGCGTGATGCGGTTCTTGTCTTGCGAATCGGGTGGTGCGTTTTTGTCGGCCTTGGCATTCTTAGGTTGCGAGTTGAGCGCCAGCGAGACCGACAGGAGAGCGACGGCGGGGTACAGCATTCTCATGGGAAGTCACTCCATTATAGGGAATCCGGATGCAAGGGGCAGAGTTCAATGGGCAATGTTAGAAAGCAGAATGCAAGTAGGACAAGACGCCATCAACTATCTTCAAGTTTAACGATTCTATAAACTCGCTCAAGTCTTTTGACAGGTCCATGCTGGGAAATCAGTTGGAGCAGTATATCAAGACGCTGCTCGGAGGTGAGCGATCGGTAGAAAGCTCGATCCGCATCGTCGGCTCCTGGAAGGAGCGAAAGACGCGGACTTGTCTGTCCTGCCTGGTCACATCTCATTATAGGTTGTCGAGATATTGCTGGAGCTCTGCCGGGACTGGGGCCTCCACGGTAATTCGATCGCCCGAAGCGCGGCTGGTAAATGTAATGCGTTTGGCATGAAGGAAGTAGCGGCCGAGTGTACTGTCCGCCGCTCCATAGAGCTTGTCGCCGGCCACAGGATGACCGATGCTGGCCAGATGCACGCGAATCTGATGGGTGCGCCCGGTTCCGATGCGAACTTCGAGAAGCGTGAATTTGTCAAAGCGCCGTAGCACCTTAAATTCGGTAATCGCCGAGCGGCCCCGAGCCAATCTCGCCGTCATACGGATGCGGCGAACCGGATCGCGAGCGATGGGCGTGGTGATTCTGCCCTGATCCGTCTTAATTCGGCCGTGAACAAGTGCGAGATAGACCTTTTCAACCTTGCGGCTTGAGAACTGTTCGGCGAGATGGCGGTGGGCGGCGTCGGTGCGCGCGACCAGGATGACTCCGCTGGTGAGGCGATCCAGGCGGTGCACGATACCGGGCCGTAAGGCGCCTGCCAGTTTCGAAAGGGCTTGGAAACGATGTAGCAGCGCGTTCACCAGTGTTCCGGTAGGCCTGCCGGCTCCGGAATGGACCACCATGCCCGCGGGTTTATTGACGGCGATCACATCGGCGTCCTCATAAAGGATTTCGAGCGGCATCTCCTCGGGTTGGGCGTGAAGCGGTGGCGGCGCGGCTGGATCGATCTCAATGGACTCGGACCCGCGTAAAACATAAGAAGGCTTCTGCGGGGAGTTGTTGACACGCACACGGCCGGCCTTGATCCATTCTTGCAAGCGCGCGCGGCTATATTCTGGCAGGCGCTGGTGCAGGTAGAGATCGAGCCGCTGGTTGAAATCGTCTGCCGAAGTTTCAAGATGGATCATGAGGACACAACCAGTTATATTCAAGAGGTGATTCGAAGCGCAATCGTTCCAGTGGCTGGGGTTGGCACCCGGCTGCTGCCGGCCACGAAATCGCAGCCCAAGGAAATGCTTCCAGTGGCGCGCAAGCCGATCGTTCAATATGTGGCGGAAGAGTTGATTGCCAACAAGATCGACCAGATTCTTTTCGTCACGGGACGGAACAAGACGTCCATCGAAAATCATTTCGACACCGATCCGGAACTGGTCCGCAATCTGAGCGCCGCGAACAAGCAGGATCTGCTCAAGGAACTGCGGTTCGAAGATCACGAGGCGCATTTCTTCTACACTCGCCAGCGGATGCAAAAGGGCCTCGGCGACGCGATTTTGTGCGGTGAGAATTTCGCGGGCGAGCAACCCTTTGTAGTCGCATTAGGCGATTCTATTCTGGGCCTGCATGCTCAATCGAAGACAGTGCTGCGAATGACGGAGCTGTTTGAGGAGCGGCATGCCAGTTGCGTGATCGCCGTCGAAGAGGTGCCGCCTGACCAGACGGTCAACTACGGCATCCTCAAAGTCACGGAAGGCGAAGGCGAGTGGCTGCGGGTGGTGGATCTGGTGGAGAAGCCGAAGCCTGGCCAGGCGCCGAGCAATCTGGCGATAGCCGGCCGCTACGTCTTCTCGCCGGTGATTTTCGACATGATCCGGCGCGTGAAGCCGGATGCGCGCGGCGAAATTCAGCTCACCGATGCCATGGCGCAGTTGTGCGAGGAAGGGCGGCGCGTGCTGGCCGTAAAACTGCCGCCGAGCGAGAGACGTTACGACATCGGCAATTTTCCGAGCTACTTCGAAACTTTCGTCGAG
>DATMMD010000070.1:0-7597 GCA_035569875.1 Bryobacteraceae bacterium | reverse complement strand
TTCGTCTGGCCCGGCATCACAGTGGGTGCTCTGGTGCTGTTATTTGGCGCATACGCGTTGCTGGATGGAGTTCTTAGCTTGGTGGGCGCGTGGCGGGCTTCCCGGGCGCACGAGCGCTGGGGAGCCCTCGTGCTGGAAGGCATTGCTGGGATTGTGGCCGCCGCCATCACAATTCTCTGGCCGGGAATCACCGCGATCGCGTTGGTCTATGTCATCGCCGCGTGGGCTCTGGTCACGGGAGTGTTTGAGATTGCGGCTGCCGTACGACTGCGGCAGGTCATCACAGGGGAATGGTTGCTCATCCTCAGTGGTATTGCGTCCATCATCTTCGGCTTCCTGGCCATCGCTCTTCCCCTGGTGGGAGCGCTCGCGATTGCGTTGGGGATCGGCATCTATGCCGTGATCTTTGGCACGCTATTAATCGCGCTCGGGTTCAAGCTTCGCAACTGGAGCAAGACCGTTCATGCCGGAACGACTATCCCCTTGCCGGCTCACTGATCTTATGTCCCACTCTTCAATCCTGCGGAAGACCCTTGTCGTAATAGCCCTGGCAACCCTCGGCTCTCTTTCGGCACCTGCTCAACCAATGCCAGTGCGGCTCAGTCCCGATCAACTCGACCAACTGGTGGCACGCATCGCCTTGTACCCTGATCCACTACTGGCTCAGATTCTAACCGCCTCCACATACTGGAACGAGATCCCGGAGGCCGCGGCATGGGCCGATCAGCACAGTTATCTCAAAGGAGATGCGCTCGCGGCAGCCATACAGGAAGACAATCTACCGTGGGACCCGAGCATACTCGCGCTGCTTCCCTTTCCCTCGGTTCTAGACATGCTGGCCCGCGATCCGGCCTGGACTGAGCAACTCGGTAACGCAGTTCTGACGCAACGGCAAGACGTGATGGACGCCGTCCAACGGATGCGGCGAAAAGCTATGGATTACGGCTATCTGCAGTCCAATAGCTACATGCAAGTGGTGTCGGATGGAGGCTACGTTGAGATTTTGCCGGCCAATCCAGGCGTCATCTATGTGCCTGAGTATGACCCTGTCATCGTCTTCTCCCGGCCGGCGCGGGGCTTTGCAATCTCGGGAGTGTTCCGGTTCGGTCCCGGCATAACGATCGGAGCGGCCTTCGCACCCTGGGGCTGGGCAACTCCGGTTATTGCCTGGCGAACGCACGATATCATTTTTGATCGCCACCCCTGGGAGCGCCATTGGGAAAACCGCGTAGCCTATGTTCATCCCTACGCTCACACATGGGTGCGGCGCGAGGGACCACGGGTCGAGCGCCACGAGCTCAGACACCGATGATAACCGAGCTTCCCAATTGAAGCTACGGAAAGATCTCATGTCCAACACCAGCGTTGAGCTGACGGACGTAAAGCACAACGGGGCCGGCAACAAATCCTCGAGGCTCGTGGAGACGGGTGGACCTTCTCGGTTGCCCGCGCGTGTTGCCGACCCTTGCATCATGGTGATCTTCGGCGTTTCCGGAGATCTGGCAACGCGAAAGTTGCTACCGGCGATTTATAGTCTTGCGAAGGCTCGGCTCCTGCCCGATAGGTTTGCCGTCGTTGGTATTGCTCGTGATCGTTTAAGCCGGGAAGATTTTCAGGAGCGCATGCGTGCTTCTATCCAAGCATACGCAGGCCCTGGCGACGTGGATTCTTTGTGGAGTGACTGGGTGATTAGCCGCCTGCACTACTTCGCCGCCGACGCCGGCCAGGAGGAACGATATAACGATCTTGGGGAGTTGCTCCACAGCTTGGATCAAGCCTGGAATACGCCCGGCAAATATCTGTTCTACCTCGCCACCGCACCGTCGCTCTTTTCGATAATCGTCAACCATCTCGGCGGCTGCGGTCTCACACGTCAAGAGCCGGGAAAGTGGAGGCGGGTCGTGATCGAGAAGCCCTTTGGCCACGATCTGGAGTCCGCAAAGAATCTCAACCGGCAGCTTCTTGAGGTGTTGCGCGAGGAGCAGATTTATCGCATCGATCATTATCTCGGCAAGGAAACGGTCCAGAATATCCTCGTTTTTCGATTTGCCAACGGTATTTTCGAGCCGGTATGGAACCGCCGCTATGTCGATCACGTGCAGATCACGGTAGCCGAGACCCTGGGCGTGGAGCATCGCGGCGCTTATTACGACCAGACCGGTGCGTTGCGCGACATGGTGCCAAGTCACATGATGCAGCTGCTATCACTCACTGCTATGGAGCCTCCGGCTTCTTTTCACGCGGACGCCATTCGAGACGAACAGGCCAAAGTCCTTCACACTGTCCCGATGCTGATGCCGGAGGAGGTGCTGATCTGTGCCGTTCGAGGACAATATGGCGAGGGCGTGATAGACGGCCAGCGCGTTCCCGCCTATCGAGCCGAACCGCTGGTCGCGCCAGATTCCAACACCGAGACGTTCGTGGCGCTGAAGTTGTCGCTGGATAACTGGCGCTGGGCGGGCGTGCCCTTCTACCTCCGCACCGGTAAGCGGCTCGCAAAGCGCGCTAGCGAGATCGTCGTTCAGTTTCGCCAGGCCCCGTTCAGTCTCTTTCAGGAAACGCCTGTCGAGCAGCTCGCTCCCAATCTGTTGGTCATGCACATCCAGCCTGACGAAGGGATTTCGTTGCGTTTTGGCGTGAAGATCCCCGGGGCTATGGTGCGGATCGGCGCCGTCAACATGGACTTCCGCTACGCCGATTATTTCGGCAGTGAGCTCAGCACCGGCTATGAGCGGCTGCTTTACGATTGCATGCTCGGCGACGCAACTTTATTTCTGCGCGCGGACGTCATCGAGGCCGGCTGGACCATTACGGATTGGATTCTCGATGTCTGGAAAGCACTCCCTCCGCGGTCCTTTCCGAATTACCGCGCCGGCTCCTGGGGTCCTCAAGAAGCCTTTGATCTTCTCCAAAAAGATGGCCGGAACTGGAGGAACATCGATTGAAATATTGGAATAATAAGGAGAAAAACGTTACGGCAAAGTCCACTACCGTGGTCGCGCAAGGGCCCACCCCCGGCAATCTTTTGGATCGAGCGCAATGGATCACATTCCTGGCTCAGTTTACGCGCGAGAATCGTGGCGCGCACGCCCGCTTGGATGTGCTCGGTCCGGGCGTCGGGTATCAGGTCGAAACCGAAGATCGGCCCTTCGATGGAATCGGAGCCGACGTCAAGGACGGTGAGGACACCGTTTGGATATACTTCGGCTCAACGCCGGACGATCATCTCGCGCACAGTATTCAAAACGCTACGGCCATCCGGGTGCGACCGCCCGTGGGACGCATGGGAGCTGCGGTCCTCATCGAAGCCCAGGACGGGACCAAGACACTGCTGGAGCTGAGCCGTCCGGAAGATTATGCGCTTCCTCCGGGAGCGACCAGGGAGCGCCGGCCTTGAACCGCGCATTAACGCCGCTGGAGACGGCATCAGAAGCCGTCTCCTATGAGGATCTGAGAGCGCTGGCGTCGGCCAAAGCTCCTTGCATTACCGCTGTGTTGAGGATTCCCGATCCTATACAACGGAGGGCGCACATCAGTGACACCGTCCGAGAAGTGGAAAAGCTCTTGAAGGATGCACGGATCGACGCCACCACGGCAGCCAATCTGGTTGAGCCCCTTCGTGCCATGGCGGCCGCTACAGAGCAGGAAGGAGATTGGTCCGTCGGTTTCGCGCTTTTTCGCTCGCCTGAGATCTTCCGCTATTTCTTATTGCGGGATTTCGTCACCGAATTCGTCATGGTGAGAGAACGATTCCAGATTCGGCCGCTACTCTCCTTGCTCAGCCACGATCAGCGGTTCTACCTGCTGGCCTTGAGTCAGAAACACGTCCGGCTCTTCCGCTGTACAAACCAGAGCGAACAAGAGCTGCAGTTGCGGAGGTTGGCGCCGGAGAATTTGCATGTCTGGCTGAATAACCGGATACCCGATCACGTCCTCGATAATCGCTCCGCCGGCGGCCCTTCAGTCGGATCCATGAAAGGGGTCCTGTTCGGCACCAATACCGATCGCGAACGTCACGACGAATATCTCACCCACTTCTTTAAGGAGGTCGATAAAGGCATACATCACATTTTGAGATTCGAAACCGCACCTCTGATCGTGGCAGGCGTGGACAGCGAAGTCACCATCTATCGGCGTGTCAACAGCTATCCCCGGTTGCTGGACGACTCTGTACATGGTTCTCCCGATGGCTTAACGCTCCCGGAATTGCACGATCGCGCGATCGAGATCATGAGACACACTTTTTCTGCGCCGCTCGGCAAGGTCATGGCCGAGTACCAGGATTACCGTGACCGTAACCGCGTCTTGTTCAGCCTGGATGAGATACTGATACACACCCAAGAAGGCCGTGTTTCCGACCTCTTACTCCGCGAGGACGCCGTCCAGTGCGGTGTTTGGGATGAACGCAGCCTCCAAGTCCGTACTGAAAACGACAATGGATCGAGCGAAGATCTGTTGAACCTGGCAGCTCTCCTGACAATTTCGCACCGGGGTCAAGCCTTTGCTTTGAAAGGGCACGAGATGCCCAACCGAGCAGACTCCGCGGCGCTGCTTCGCTTCTAGCCAAAGCGCGGCGCAAATTTCGCCACGTAGGCGTCGGTCGAGGACAATAGTTCATCCTCGGATCCTTCGAAGACTAGCCCGCCGTCTCGTAGTACCACGAATCGGACGTGTTGATGTCCGTCGAAACCGCGTGTCAGCTTCGCTTGTTGCGCATCATAACGCCAATTCGCCAGCATATGGCAATCCTGGCGCCGATGCGTGACGATCAGCGAAGTCGTGTTCCGTGTGTCTCGTTGCCGCATGATGAGCGCGACGATGCGAAAGGCCGTGATCGGATCTAAGCCGGCGGTAGGTGAGTCAAACAGCATCAACGGCGGTTTGGTGACTGACGCCCTGGCGATCCCTACACGCCGCTGCATGCCGCCAGACAGCTCGGTCGGATATTTCTCCAGCGCGGCGCCCAGATCGACAGACTCGATCTCCTGTTTTACTCGCGTCTGCACTTCCGAGCCGGTCAGCGTCTGTCCAGGTTGGTTCAGCAGCGGGAATGCGACATTCTCTTCCACAGTCAGAGAATCGAACAATCCGCCTTCCTGGAATAGCACACCGACGCGCCGGCGCAAAGAGTTCAGCTTCTCCTCATTCAGATTCGTGATGTCTTCACCGAACAGGTAAACCTGCCCTTCGTACGGCTGAACCAGACCGATCGCGGTCTTCAGCAGCACGGTTTTGCCGCTGCCAGCGGCGCCTAGAAGGACCATGGTTTGGCCTGGGTGGATCGAGAGAGAAATGCTTTTTAGCGCGGGTCTCTCATCGAATCGCGCGGTCACCCCGTTGAATCGAAGGACCGGCGCAACTAGCGAAGATTCACCAAGAGACACCCCCACCGCGCGCGGCAGCTGACCGACCTTGATGGCTCCCATCCGCACTCGCGCAGCGAGCAACCAGCTTGCCATCAAGCGCTAAGGCGTGACGTGCCGTAAACGCAGGGAATCCGGCTGCCGTACTTCGCGCGGGCATTCTACCTGTAGACAGAAGCTTCCAAATAGCCGACAGCCGAACTCATCGCAACTCTGGCCGGACGCGCCTAACGGTGCAAAAGAAAGCAACTCCGCCGATCGAAACCTGGCATTGGGCCTGCATAACAATACGCGGCTGGGAAGCGGCTCAATACGTCACAAGAAAGGAAGTTCGCAATGTCAAGAAACATTCTCACGACGACTTCAAAATGGAATCAGCTCCTTGGCCGGGCTCTCGCCATATCATCTCTTGCCGCCCTCTGCATTGGGCTGATGCCAAGGGCCGTGGCGGATGAGTCTGACCATAAGACCATCGTCACCTTTAGCGGTCCAGTCGAGATCCCCGGGAAAGCGCTGCCTGCGGGCACATATGTATTCAAGCTGTTGGACTCCACCGGCAGCCGCGACATCGTCCAGATCTTCGACAAAGATGAGAAAAAACTCATAGCAACGCTCCTGGCCATCCCGGATTACCGCATGAAGCCATCCGATAAGCCGATCATTACCTTTGAGGAACGGCCCGCCGGCACGCCGGAAGCGATCAAGGCTTGGTACTTTCCCGGAGATAACTACGGGGAGCAGTTCGTGTACCCGCACAAGCGCGCGGTCGAGCTTGCCAAAAATACCAACCAGAACGTGCTTTCTATGCGGGACGACATGACCAAGAACATGGCCACTTCTTCTACGTCCGCCAACGCCGCCGATATCAAGGCTATGCAAAATACAGACGTCACGGGTGTCAGCCCGACTGGCGCTCCGGTAGATTTGGTGATCATCGTAACGACCAAGCCGCAGCAGTAAGACTCTGGCGGCAGGACGCCGCCTTCGTATCCGAATGCTTTTCGCGAAGATCTGACAGGATGGGCTCCCCACTCGCGCGTGCCATCCTGGGTCGAACGTTTCTCGAGATAGGAGCCATGGCAGACCAGACGCTGCTCGGTACGTATGATTACCGTCTGGTTGTTCTATCTGTCCTGATCGCTATCTTGGCCTCCTACACCGCACTCGATCTGGGCGGACGTGTAACCTCGTCCCGCGGCTGGGCGCGCCTGGCCTGGCTCGTGGGCGGAGGCACATCGATGGGTATCGGCATTTGGTCGATGCACTACATCGGAATGCTGGCGTTTAGCCTGCCCATTCCGATTCAGTACGACTGGCCTACGGTGTTGTCATCGCTGCTGGCCGGTGTTTTCGCGGCTCTGGTGGCGCTGTTTGTCGTGAGCCGGCGGAAAATGGGATGGCCACGGGCTTTGGCCGGCAGCATCTTTATGGGCGGGGGAATCGTAGCCCTGCATTACATCGCGATGTTTGCGATGCGACTGGCGGCTATGTGCAGCTATTCTCCCGTGCTCGTGACTCTTTCGGTCCTGCTCGCAACCGCAGGTTCCTGGGTAGCCTTATGGCTAACGTTCTTCTTTCGGGACGAGACACCCGGCCGGTGGAAGCGGAAGATCGCCAGCGCGCTGCTGATGGGAGCCGCTATTGTCAGCATGCACTATAGCGCCATGGCTGCTGCCAGCTTCACTCCCTCAGCTACGCCGCCAGACCTGTCCCACGCCGTAAGCATCTCTACGCTGGGTATTGCCAGCATTAGCGGCGTCCCCATGATGGTCATGGTGCTGACCCTCCTGACCTCGATGGCAGATCGGCTTCAGGAGCAGAAGACTCTTCTAAATGAGTTGTTCGAAGAGGCGCCGGACGCTGTCGCGTTAGTGGACGGACATGATCGCGTGGTCCGTATAAACCGCGCGTTCGCTCGTATTTTTGGCTACGCGCCGGAAGAGGCGCTCGGCCGCCGACTCAGGGATCTGATCATATGCAGCGGGTCACGAGATCAGGGGTACTGGGATTTGGTGAGGCGCGGGCAACGAGTCGATACGGAGGACGTTTGCCGGCGCAAGGACGGCAGTCTGTTAGACGTCGCTGTTATCCTTGTGCCCTTTTCAGTGCCACGCGGAGGCGCGTTGGTATATGCGATCTATCGCGACATCACCGAGCGCAAGCGGGCCGATGACGAGCTCCGCGAGCTTACCGCACAACTGCTGCAATCACAGGAAGAAGAACGCCGCCGTCTG
>DATMMD010000069.1:0-3129 GCA_035569875.1 Bryobacteraceae bacterium | reverse complement strand
AGTTTGCCTTGCTGCAGCGTGATCACACTGCCCGAAACCGGCGCGTCCACCATGTCGGCGCCCGTCTCGCGAACTTTTGCAGCGAGCGCCCGGCTGGCTTCGGGACTCACAGTACTCATGTCGATGAGAAATCTTCCCGCGCCGAGGCCAGCCACCAAGCCGTTTGGTCCGTCCGTTACTGAGGCGAGCGCCGTAGCGTTCGTGACCATCGTGAAGATCGCATCCGACGCTTCCGCCACCGCCTTCGGAGACTCGGCAAACTTCATGCCCTTGTCGATCAGCCACTGCGCCTTGGACCGCGTCCTGTTATAGCCGGTTACTGTGTGCCCTTTCTCAAGCAGTCGGGCGACCACGTTGCCGCCCATCACACCGAGACCGACGAATCCGAGTTTCGCCATGTACAATGCCGTTCGTTGATAACGCGTGTGTTGATAACACCTGTGTTGATAACCCAGGTCGACTTATGAACTACTTCTTGCTTGCTTGACCGCTCGCCGTGCCGCTGGTCGTTGTGGTCGTCGTTGCACTAATCGAAGGCGTGTCCGCAAGCACCTGATTAAGATGAGCGCGCATCGCTTCTCGCGCCGCCTCGGAATCGCGCCGCTCAACCGCTGAGAGGATTCGCTTGTGGTGAAATTGACCACGTTCCGGCCCTCCGTCAACATCGAAGGTGCGGATGCGCTGCTCGCGCAACAGACCGACAATCGAATCAAGGAGCGAGAGAATCAGCGGATTGCCAACCGCTTCCGCCAGCGCCAAGTGAAAATCGAGATCCGCTTCTACGTAAGCGTCGGGATCATGCAGGCTGCGATTCATCACCGCAACCGCTTCGCGCATGGTGGCCAATAGTTGCTCCTCCATGCGAGTAGCAGCAAGGAACGCAATATCCGGCTCCAGAACGAATCGCAGCTCGGCCAGGTGAGCCGGGCCTTCCTGCTGATTGATGCGAATCATCAGGTCCAGCGACTGCCGAATCGCCTGTGAAGTCCCATTCGTCACGAATGTGCCGCGCCCGGAGTAGGCCTCCACAAGTCCTTTTTCCCGCAGGGTCTTCACCGCCTCGCGCACCGCAGTGCGGCTTACGCCGAATCGCTGTGCCAGATCGCGCTCCGCCGGCAACTGGTCGCCCGTCTTGAGCTGTCCTTTCAGGATGGAGTCTTCCACTTGCTGCACGATCTGCTCGTACAGGCGGGACGTCTTTACTGTCCGGTACATAAGCTGGGTTGCGGGGGACTCTGCGATTTGATTTGCCATCTGGAGCCTCGATCACTACCTGGTTTCGTAAACAATGGTATGGTGGTCGAACCAATATACCACGATCCAAAAACTACTGGATATACACCGTTTTTATGTTCATAAACTCCCGAATCCCAAACTCGGCGAGCTCACGTCCGTGCCCCGAATACTTTACGCCTCCGAACGGCAGGCGCGGATCGGAAGCCACCATCTTGTTTAAGAAAACCATACCGGCTTCGAGTTCATTGATGAACCTTTCGGTTTCCGCAGGATCGTTCGTCCAAGCGCTGGCGCCTAGTCCGAAGCGAGTGTCGTTGGCAATCCGGATGGCGTGATCGATATCCTTCACGCGGAAAATGGAGGCCACTGGGCCGAAAAATTCTTCCTTGTACGCGGGAGATTCTTTCGGAACATCGGTCAAGACTGTCGGCGCGTAGAAATTGCCGGGGCGATCGAGGGGATGGCCGCCGGTGAGCACTCGCGCTCCTACGGCCACGCTTTTCTTCACGTCCGAATCAAGCGTAGTAACAGCTTCGGCGCTGGCAAGGGGCCCGAGTTGCGTGCTCTCATCGAACGGATCTCCGACGCGCAATTCCTGCATCTGCTGAACAAACTTATGCTCGAACTCATCGGCGATTTCTTCCGCGACGATAAAGCGTTTGGCCGCGATGCAAGACTGTCCGTTATTCTGAACGCGGGCATCGACTGCAGTTGCGACGGCGGCATTCAGATCGGCGCTTGGCATCACAATGAAAGGATCACTGCCGCCAAGCTCCAGCACCACCTTCTTGATGCGTTTCGCCGCGGAAACACCGACTTGAATCCCTGCCCCTTCGCTGCCGGTCAAGGTAGCGGCGACAACGCGAGAGTCGTTCAGAATGCTATCCACCGGGCCCGAACCAATCAGCAAGGTTTGAAAGACACCTTCAGCGAAGCCGCCGCGGCGAACGATGTCTTCAATCTTCAATGCGCACTGCGGAACGTTCGAAGCATGTTTCAACAACCCGATATTGCCCGCCATTAGGGCCGGCGCCACGAAACGAAACACCTGCCAAAAGGGAAAGTTCCAGGGCATGACGGCTAGGATGGGACCTATCGGCAAATAACGGATGAAGCTGCGTTTGGCGCCCGTTTCCACAAGTTCGTCAGCCAGAAATTTCTCTGCGTTCTCTGCATAGTAGCGGCATCCGGTCGCGCATTTCATCGCTTCGGCCACAGCCGCCCTCAGAGGTTTGCCCATCTCCAGGGTCATCAGATGAGCGCACTCGTCCTTCTCTTCTTCCAGAATCTCGGCGACTCGCATCATCTTCGCCGCTCGATCCGCGAATGATGTTCTGCGATGGGCCCGGAACACTGATGCCGCCAATTGCAGCTTCTGCTCAATTTGCGCCGAACTTAGAGGCTCAAAAGTCCTCAAAACTTCGCCAGTAGCAGGATTTGTAGTCGCGATTGCCATGGCCGCCTTCTTCCTTCCTGACCGTAGCCTCGATCGACTTCGGCACGGTCTAGCGATCCAAAAGCCCAGGAAGGCTGTCCTGTGGTAGGACCACGATACTACTTGACTGGTAGGCCACGTCAAGGCTATATCTCAAATCGCCCGGTTCTATTTCCAGATTGGAAGGGCCATCGGTGCCCGACCTCGACGTCGGGCACGAAAACCTTTTTCCAATCCTTGGTCGAGGATTTGGAGGTCGTGATGCGTTCTCCGTTGAATGGCATTCAGATCTTAGGCGCTGTTTGTCTCATGCTCGGCGTCTCTGTCCCCGCTAATTCCCAAACCACTACCGGCCGGATCCTGGGCACGGTTAGCGACCAATCCGGAGCGGCCGTGGCCGGTGCCACCGTAGTAGTCACCGATACTCAGCGCGGAACTACCCGCATGGCGGTCACTGA
>DATMMD010000068.1:0-51104 GCA_035569875.1 Bryobacteraceae bacterium | reverse complement strand
AATATGATCTGGTCCGTCCATTGACGGATGAGGATGCGGGCGGTATCGCCGACGTACACAGCTGGTACGGCATTCTGAAGGTGCAACCAACGCCATCGCTGGACAAACTCGCTGTGGAGTATGACGCCTCGCGGCTGAGTGAAAAGGATGTGGAGGCGGTGCTCCATCGCTTCCGGCTGCCGATCAAGCGCAAGTGGACCGTGCCGTAAGTCGCGATGCTGTTCACGTTAAACGCATTGAAGGGGCGAACATCCCGGTTGGGAACGTTTCCCAGAACCGGGCTTGTGGCCCGCGTTGACTGGCGAACATCTAAGGTTTGGGCGCTAGACGACGGTCCGGTCGTTTTACGACCAAGGACAAAACCACTGATGCAAAAGGGGTGAGTTTTGGAGAGAGTAATTCACGCTTCCCGCCGAAAACGGCGCTTCGCTTTCCCGTTTCGAGCTGCACTGAACGGGAGACTTGGTAGGGGAAGGATCTCCACGCCATGACCCCCACCGAACGCCGCAGAGCAACCGCGTCGCAACCGGCGTAAACTACTTTGGGGGTTGTTGGGGAAGTGACAAAAGCTTCGCCCTTCCCTTCCCCTTTAATTGCCGACCTGAATGCTGTTATCTTGCCGAACAACTCCGTGAAATGGTGAAAAGATCATGACCGACCGCGACGAAGAACTAATAACAGAGATGCTGGAAGCCTTGAAGCAAGCCGTGATCTTACATTCAAGCCTTTCGTGACAGCGACGCTGATATTGCCCTCACGAAGGCAGTGAACGCAATCGCCAAAGCAGAGCGTCGCCCCCGCAGTGTTTCATAAAAGGTCGATGCTGTTGAAAAATTCTTCTTCTATGGCCCCATTCCGTCAGGGGATAGTAAATGTCTGCGCGGCCGCCTGCGATTGCTTATGGGATTTCTAATTGCCTCATTTTTCCGGGGCGACGCCGCACACGCGCAGCGAACGGTGTTTTTCAACATCGACCCTTTTCGAGACGGACGGAACCTTCGCCCCGAAGTTTCCGAAAACGTCGTTCTCCGCGCGACTTTACGGTCGCTAGTTTTCTGAGGGCTTATCGATGTGATCGATGACTAGCACCCTCACTGGGCCTCTGGCCGCCTCAACCTTCAACCCCAGCTCCTGCTGCAGCGCCCGATCCATCGGCGGCGTAGGGTCAAGATCGTCGGGGTTTCGGTCCCGGTCCCATCGGCCCTTGTACTTCAGCACAAAATCGTAGGTGCCCATTAACCCCGTCTCATCGCTTACTGGCCGCCCAAACTGCGCCGTTAGCATTTCCACCCACTGGCCCATCGAGCACCTATGTGCAATGAAGTCGTACCCCTCCCCATCGTTCTTCTGGTAGAGCGCCGGTACCGGGCTGTCTCCAAAGCTCTTCAGTTCGTCCGCCGACAGCGGCATAGAACCCTCCGCGCTTAGTTTCGGCCCCCCCTTGGCCACCACCAAGTGGTAGACATCCCCTTCCTTCATCTCCCAGTGCGTCTTCAGTTTGAAACGCTCCTCCAGCAGCGCCTGAAGCATGTGCCGCTGCTCTGCCAACTGCTGCTCCTGGGTGAGCGCCGCCATCTTGGCATCCGCTTCGCCATCCCCCTTGGCCTCGATCACAAACACCGTTGGCCACCGCCACTTCGGGACACCCACTATCTGAGATCTATCCGCGCCGTACGCGACAGCGATCAAGTTTTCGATCGACCAGTTGATCGCCCGGAACATGGTCGTATGCGGCACGAACCGACCACTCATCGTGATGCCGATGTTCGGATCAGCATTCTTGTTTTCCCGTACAGACGCCACGTCATATGTCATCGTCGCTACATACGGAGCATTTGCAGGCGAAGACGGTGCCAGCGTAGTCGCTGTACCTGCTTGCCCTACTAGGGAAGAAGGCATAGCAAGGGCCATCCATCCAGCCGCAGCGAGTAGACCGTTGATTCCAAAGGTCCGTTTTGAAAGGTCAGCTTCAATCATCACTTAAACCAACCCGCTAAGAAACAAATACCACAATAATGTATTGCACAGGGACCGTCGATCTACCGTCCGTAGCGGACGTGCCGAATCATTTCTTTGCGCTTTTGCCGCGTCTCAAAACTTACCCCTTTGCGCGACACGCGCGTTCTCTCCTCAGAATTGCCGGAAGTAGTGGTAATCTGTTTTCGACGAGCCACGGAATTGCCGAGGCTCCGACCCTTCAATCTGTTAGGAGGCGATCTTGGCTGTATCCATCTTCCACATCGGGCTACCGCTGGATCATCCATCGATCCCGGTAGAGGAGCGCCCAAAGATCACGAAAAGGTTGAGTGATCTGCAAGAACGGATGACGCGCGCTGGCTATAAGTACGAAATCATCCACGCCTCGCCCGAGACCGGACTCGATGGTTTCAAACATCGATTAAGAACGCAACCTTGCGATGGCGTCCTGATCGGAGGTGCCGTAGTAGGCGATCCCGCGATGAGTTACTTCATGGAGCAAATCATCGACGCAACTCATGAAGTGGTCCCTAAAGCGAAAATTATGTTTTACAACCACTCAGTCGATGTACGCGCAATTGTTGAGCGCTGGTTCGGATCATCCCGGTCTTACTAAAGGCCTAGGGTAAGTTTTGCATCATTCCCGGAAGGCCAGAAAGGGCTTGGCATGTTGCAAATGTCTAATGCAAAACGGAGCCCGAAAAGGGGCTTCCAGTGGCCGGTCATTGATGTCAGAAGTGTTGCGAAACTCTGTTGCAAAAGTCGATCAATCCACCTGACTTCATAGTCGCCATCTCGGACTTGTGCCGCTCCTGGTCCAGATACGACGTTGTCGGAAGTATCCGGAGCCAACTCATAAGTGAGTAGTATTGGCCCTCAGCCAGGCGGTGCGTCAGCGCTCCGTGGCGCTTCTTCGCCTTTCCCAACCGGCTTGGAATAACGGCAGGGAATTCTCCTGCTGGTAGGGATGCCTGGCAATCTCTTCGATATTCAAATCGATGCCCAGGCCGGGCCGTTCAGAGATTTCGATGTAACCGTCCACTACTTCCACCGGATTAATCACGATCTCTTTTTCCCACGGCTCATTAAATTCGTCGAAGATTTCGTGGATGAAGAAGTTCGGGATGGAGGCGTTGAGCTGCACGCAGGCCGCCGAGCACACCGGACCCTGCGCGCTATGTGGCGCCAGCACACCGTAGTGCGCGTCCACCATGTCGACGATCTTGCGGGTTGCGAACAGCCCGCCTAAGTTGAGCGGCTCGGGCTGCAGGATGCTCACTCCTTCATGCTTGAGCAACTCCGCGAACTGCTGTTTGGTGGAGAAGCTTTCGCCAGTGGCGATGGGCACTGGACTCCGCCGCGCTACCTCCACCATGGCGGCAATATTGGTATGCGGCACCGGTTCTTCAAACCAGGCCGGGCGCATGGGTTCCAGCCGGCGAGCGATCTGAACCGCAGTGGACACATCGAAGCGCGAATGGCCTTCAATCAGGAGGTCGACGGAATCGCCGACGGCTTCGCGCACGGCCCTTACTATGTCCATGCTGAGATCGAAATCCTGCCGGGAGAGAGTCCGCCAAGCGCTTCCAAAAGGATCGAATTTGAGTGCGGTATAGCCCCGGCGAGCGACCGTCTTGGCCTTTTGGGCGAAGGATTCCGGCGTCCGTGGACCGCGATACCAGCCGTTGGCATAGGCCCGCAGCTTTTGATGACAGCGCCCGCCCCATAGATTGTAGAGCGGCTGATTGGTAGCCTTGCCAATGATGTCGCAACAGGCAATCTCGATAGCTGCCACCGCGCACATGTGGATCTGGGCGCCTTCCGAGTACAGATCGCGAGTGAGCCGCTGCGAAATGATTTCGATCTGGAACGGATCCATGCCGATGACCAGGGGAGCCAGCTCGTGGATGGCGGCTTCGACGGTCTTGGCGAAGTAGTTGAGTGTGCCTTCACCCACGCCATAGAGCCCGTCCCCGGTCCAAACTCGTGTGAACAGCCAGTTTTTCCAAGGGTTACCAGCGATGAACGTTTCGATCTTGCTGATTCGCATATTCCTTTGATATTGAAGCAGGTCCAAGCTCGAAACGGGTCCCCCAGCCGTGACGTCCATTAAGACGGTTGCCTAGCCCGGCCCCCAAATGTCAAAATAGATCGAATCGTCTCGTAAAGTCATGGAAGAGAACAATGCGGCCGAGCCGGTGAGTCCGCTCAGTCCTTCACTGCCCAAAAAGCGTTCCGTCGTCGGTGCGTTGATGCACTGGCTGCGCGATCTGCTTTTTTCAGTGGTTCTCGCGGTAATTGTGATCTTGTTCCTCTACCAGCCGGTGAAGGTGGAAGGCACCAGCATGATGCCCACCCTGGACGACCAGGAACGGATCTTCATAAACAAGTTCGTCTACCGCTTTCATTTTGAGAAAATCGATCGCGGCGATACGGTTGTGTTCTGGTTCCCGGGCGATCCCAGCAAGTCCTACATCAAGCGCGTGATCGGGATGCCCGGAGATCGCGTAGAAGTGCGCGACGGCAGCGTGATCGTCAACGGCCAGCCCCTGGAGGAAGATTACGTTCCCCTGGAGTATCGCGATCAGAGTGAAATGCATCCCACCACCATTGGACCGGATGAGTACTTCGTGCTGGGCGATCATCGCAGCTCTTCGAACGACAGCCGCACCTGGGGCATGGTGCCGCGCCGCTACATCTATGGGAAGGCTGTATTTATTTACTGGCCGCTCGAGAAGATGGGCTTGTTGAAGTAACGGCCTTTTCCAGTCACGCCGCTTCTCCGAATTTTTCCCGCTCAAAACAAACGACTAAGCCAAAAATCCGTGTTTTCTCACGGCAGTGGTGAAATATCCTGCCATTAGAGAACAAATGTCCTTGCCAGGAATTGATATCTCACGCTATCAGCAAAAAATCGACTGGGGCGCGGTAACCGCTTCGGGCGTTCAATTCTGTTTCATCAAGGCGACAGAAGGGGCTCGGGACGTCGACGTAGCATTCCAGCGCCATTGGGAAGCCGCCGGGACTGCGAGACTCATTCGCGGAGCCTATCACTTCTTTCGGCCGCAAATTCCAGTTTCGGCGCAAGCCGACCTGTTAACCAGCACGATCGGCGAACTTCAACCCGGCGATTTGCCTCCGGCGTTGGATTTGGAAGGTACGGCCGGTTGGACCGGCATTCCACCGGCCAGCCGCGCTTCGCTGGCATTGAAGATGCTTGAGGCTATGGAAAGTAGCCTGCGTGTTACACCGATCGTTTACATGAGTCCATGGTTCGCGACAGAGATGCTGAACAGCACCGCTGCCCTCGCCCGGTTCCCAATCTGGATCGCGCAATACACCGAAGCGCAATCGCCCAATGTGCCGAAGCCGTGGAAGGCCTGGACCTTTTGGCAACATAGCCAAGGTGGAAAAGTGCCAGGGATCTCAGGCTTGCTGGACCTGGATCGATTTCAGGGCTCGCTCGAAGATCTTAAGCGGCTGACGTTGCCCTCGGAACAACCGACAGAGTTGCACGAGGGAAATAATTCGCCGCCGGTTGGCGTCACATAATGCCGGCGGGCGTCACATAATTGAGTTAGCCGGCCGTCCGCGCCGGACCATCATGCCTCTCCTCTTGCTGTCCCTTTTTCTCCTGACGGCCGTCACCTCTTACTCAGCCGATCTGGCGCCTTTGCCAGGCATGCCACCTGTGCTGAATTCGAGCGACATTTATGCAGCCGACCGGCCCGGCGATCTCAGTCCAGTGGTAAGAAACTACCCGCCTCGCATTTATGTGCCAAACAGCGGGAGCAATTCCTTAACTGTCATTGACCCGGCGACCTACCGGGTGCTGGAAGAATTTCGAGTCAGCCGCCAGCCCCAACATGTCACTCCGTCCTACGATCTGAAGACCCTGTGGGTATTGAACGACAAGGGAAACAGTCTGACACGAATCGACCCTGCCACCGGCAAGAAAGAGAACACGATCCGCGTCGGCGATCCCTACAACATGTATTACACGCCCGACGGAAAATACGCCATCGTGGTGGCCGAACGCCGCAAGCGTCTGAACTTTCTGGATGCCGCCACGATGAAGCCGGCTCACTCGATGAAGGTTCCCTGCAAGGGAGTGGACCATATCGACTTCTCCGCAGATGGCCGGTACTTTATCGCGAGCTGCGAGTTCAGCGGCCTGCTGCTCAAGGTCGACGTTGCCGACCAAACCCTCTTGGGCAAACTGGAGCTGGCCCCGCATGGCATGCCGCAGGACGTGAAACTCTCGCCTGACGGCTCCGTTTTTTATGTGGCGGACATGGTGGCGAACGGCGTGTACCTGATCGACGGGGTTAATCTTCGCCGGATTGCTTTCATTCCGACTGGTAAAGGCGCGCACGGGTTGTACGTCAGCCGCGATTCGCGCGTACTTTATGTATCAAATCGCGAGGAAGGCAGCATTTCGCTGATTGATTTTGCCGGCCGTCGGGTGGTTCGCAAGTGGCAACTCCCCGGCAAAGCGAGTCCGGACATGGGTGGCGTCTCAGCCGACGGCAAGGTGCTATGGCTTTCGGGCCGCTACAACTCCGAGGTTTATGCGATCGACACTAGCGACGGCAAGCTGCTGGCTCGCATTCCGGTGGGCCGCGGACCGCACGGTCTCTGCGTCTACCCTCAACCCGGCCGCTATTCACTCGGGCATACCGGGATTTTTCGCTGAGGCGGTGACTTCATGACCGCGCTGGGCATATGACTTGGTTCGGATCGGAAACGTTCCAGCTTACCAGGGCCGGCCTCCAGCGCGGCCTGGGATTGGTGTTCCTGATTGCTTTCCTGAACGTAGTGAACCAATTCAAACCTCTGGTGGGCGAGCGGGGGCTGCTTCCGGTGCGCCAGTTCGTCAACGAGATATCGTTCCGCGACTCTCCCAGCCTGTTCTTTTTCGCGCCGACCGACACCGCTTTCACGATAGCGGCCTGGTTGGGCGTAGCGCTTTCCTGCGCGGCCGTGATTGGCATCTCGGAGAGTTACGGAACTTGGGCATCGATGCTGGTCTGGGCGATGTTGTGGGTGCTGTACATATCATTTGTCAATGTCGGCCAGACCTTCTACGGGTTCGGATGGGAGTCGATCCTGCTCGAAGCCTGCTTCTATGCGGTGTTCCTTGGCAGCCGTGCCCACAATCCGCAGACCATCGTAATCTGGCTGATGCGCTGGTTACTCTTTCGTGTGATGTTTGGCGCCGGGCTGATCAAGTTGCGCGGCGATCCGTGCTGGCGCGCTCTCACCTGCCTGGATTATCACTACGAAACCCAGCCAATGCCCAATCCGCTGAGCTGGTTCTTTCATTGGGCGCCGGAATGGACCCATCGCGGCGGAGTGATCTTCAACCATTTCGCCGAGCTGATCGTGCCCTTCGGCTATTTCCTGCCGCAGCCCGTGAGCGCTATTGCGGGCGCGATCACCATTTTGTTTCAGGGGACCATCTTTCTGAGCGGCAACCTTTCGTGGCTGAATTTCCTCACCATGATTCTGGCGATCAGCACCTTCGACGATCGCGCGCTTTCGACCATTCTTCGAATTCACTCGCCGCAGGCGCATGCACCGCCGCTGGCTCTGAAAATCGCTGCCGTGGCCCTGGCTGTTCTGGTGGCGATTCTGAGTGTACGGCCGATACGCAATATGCTCTCGCCCAACCAGGTGATGAATACCGTCTACAACCGATTCCATCTAGTCGGAACGTATGGCGCTTTTGGTTCCATCACTCGTCCGCGCTACGAAGTAATTGTGGAGGGCACCGACGAAGCCGTGTTGACGCCGTCCACGAAATGGCGCGAATACGAATTCAGGGGGAAACCGGGCGCCCTGGGCAGAATGCCGCCGCAAATTGCGCCATATCATCTGCGGCTGGACTGGCTGATGTGGTTTGCGGCTTTATCGAGCTACCAAGAACATCCCTGGTTCGTCCATTTTATTGGAAAGCTGCTGGAGGGTGACTCTGCCACACTGGGTTTGTTGAAGATGAATCCGTTTGCCGATCGGCCTCCTCGATACGTGCGCGCGCTACTGTACGAGTATCACTTTACGAATCCGGCAGAGCGCTCTCAAACCGGACAGTGGTGGAAGAGGCAATTCGTAAGGCCGTACTTTCCACCGGTCTCACTGCAAGCGGGCCCATTTCGCGAAATGCTGGAACAGCAAGGATGGCTGGAAGGGGAGTACACACATTAGTCGCACAGGGCGGAAGTCGTGGCAGGAGGCCTTTGTTATTGGCTCCGGTCCGAATGGCCTGACGGCGGCCATTGTTCTTGCTAAAGCGGGGCTTCGCACTACGGTCATTGAGGCTGAGTCGACCATTGGCGGCGGCACTCGATCGGCTGAGCTGACTCTGCCGGGCTTCGTTCATGATGTGTGCTCGGCCGTGCATCCGTTAGCGGTCAGCTCTCCGGCATGGGCTACGTTTCCGTTGGCCGAACATGGTCTGGAATGGATCCAACCTCCGCTGCCGCTGGCGCATCCGTTCGATGACGGATCGGCGACGATTCTGGACCGATCATTGGATCGCACGGCGGAACGGCTCGGCAGGGACGGCGCGGCCTATCAAAAGCGAGTGAACGAGCTGGTTCGACAATGGCCCCATCTGATGGCCGAGATTCTGCGGCCATTTTTGCATCGGCCCGAAAATCCACTACTGCTCGCGCGTTTTGGATCGCTGGCAGTCTGGCCGGCTGCGGCGGCTGCGCGCTACATTTTTCGAACTGACGCCGCGCGCGCCTTGTTCGCGGGTCTAGCCGCTCATTCAGTATTGCCGCTCGAAGCGTTCGGCTCGGCGGCCTTCGGATGGGTACTGGGAATCGCCGCGCATGCCGCCGGCTGGCCGATTCCTCGCGGCGGATCGCAGCAGATTGCGAATGCGCTGGCGTCTTACTTCAAAACTCTTGGCGGGAGCATTCGGACGGAAACCAGAATTCGTCTGCTCGATGACATGGGTCCATCAGCGCTGATCCTGTGCGATGTGACGCCGCGGCAGTTTGTGGAATTGGCAGGCAAGCGCCTGCCGGATCGATTCGCGGGTCAGCTGAATGCTTATCGATATGGGCCAGGCGTCTTCAAGATCGACTGGGCGCTTAGCGCGCCCGTTCCGTGGTCGGCCAGTGAATGTGGGCAGGCCGGTACAGTTCATCTGGGCGGAACGCTAATGGAGATCGCGGCGTCGGAGCGGGCCGCCTGGAACCGGCGCGTGGAAGAAGCGCCCTTCGTTCTTCTGGCGCAGCCGAGCCGGTTCGATGCCAGTCGCGCGCCCGAAGGAAAGCATACGGCCTGGGCCTATTGCCATGTCCCGAACGGCTCCAAGGTCGACATGACCGAGCGCATCGAACGCCAGGTGGAGCGTTTCGCGCCAGGATTTCGAGACATCATTCTTGCGCGCCATGTCTTTGCGCCTGCCGATCTGGAGCGGCACAATGCCAATCTGGTGGGCGGAGACATTACCGGCGGCGCGCAGGATTTGAGGCAGCTCATCTTCCGGCCCACGCAGATGCTGTACCGCACGCCGCTCGAAGGCGTTTATCTATGCTCGTCGTCGACACCGCCGGGCGGGGGTGTACATGGAATGTGCGGTTTCCACGCCGCGCAGATGGCGCTCGCGGATGGGCGCGGTTAGAGTTCGGTTATTTCCGGAACATTCGGGCCTATACTGCGTATACAGACCAAGGCCCAAAAATGAACCCACTGCAAGACATTCGTTACGGGGCGCGAATGTTGGCGAAATCGCCGGGATTCGCGATCACCGCCATCTTGACGATGGCGCTTGGAATCGGCGTCACAACGGCCATCTTCAGCGTGTGCGATGCGCTGTTATGGAAACCCGTGCCGTTGCCCCGCCTGGACAGCCTGGTGACGGTGCTGCAGGGGGATCGAGACGATCTGAACCATTGGGAGAGCGCTACACCGGCCGATATCGAGGACATCCGGCGCGAGAATACAACCCTTGCCAGTCTGGCGAGTTGGGAGGGCGGTCTGGCGAACCTCGGGGCATCCAGGGGCGAGCCGGAGCGCGTGATCCAGACACTGGTCAGCGCGAACTTTTTCGACGTGGTAGGAGTTCAGCCGGCGCGCGGGCGTGCCTTTCAACCGGGCGAAGATCAGCCGGGCCGTGCGCACGAAGTGATTCTGAGCGACGGCTTGTGGCGGCGCCGATTCGCAGGCGACCCTGGAATCGTTGGTCAAACTATACGTCTGGACGACGAGCCATATACGGTTACGGGGATCATGCCGGCGAGCTACGATTTTCCCCTGGCCACTGAAATTTGGACTCCGCTGGCGATGACGCCTGTTCAGCGCACCTCGCGACGCGCGCAGATCCTGCAATCCATGGCGCGCCTGGAACCGGGGCGGACGGCCCAACAGGCCGCGTCCGAAATCACCGGTATTGGAGCGCGACTGGAAAAGCTTTATCCCGATAGCAACAAGAATCGTCACTTTGTAGTTTGGCCCGCACTGAAGTTCCTCGTGGATTATGAGACGCAGCAATATCTGGTGATGTTGCTCGGGTCGGTTGCGTTCGTACTGCTGATTGCGTGCGCCAATGTCGCAAATCTGCAATTCGCTCGCGCTACCGGGCGGATGCGTGAAGTGGCGGTGCGCAGGGCGTTAGGCGCCAGCCGAGGGAGAATTATCACGCAGCTTCTGACGGAGAGCGTGCTGCTCTCGATTGCCGCCGCGGGCCTGGGCCTGCTGATCGCGCAGTGGGGCATGAAAGTGATGCAGAACGGAATGCCGCCGGAGATCCGGCGCTACATTCTGGGCTGGAACGATATGCATCTCGACAGCCGCGCGTTGCTATTCACGCTGGCGGCTGCAATCGCGAGCGGTATTTTGGCGGGTCTCTCGCCGGCCTGGCAATGTTCTCAACCGAACTTAACGTTTGCATTGAAGGAAGGCGGCCGGAGTTCATCGGTGGGCAGAGCGCGCCAGCGGTTGCGCAATATTCTAGTGGCCTCCGAAGTGGCTCTGGCGGTGGTGCTGCTGGTAGGCGCAAGTCTGATGGTTCGCGGATTCCGAACGCTCATCAAGAACGGCGAGGCGCTGGAACCCTCGACACTGTTGACGTTAAGGCTGGCCATTACCGAGAACAAGTACCCCGAGAAACATCAGGTCGCTGAGTTTTATCGCCAGGTGCTGGAACGCATTAATGCAGTTCCGGGCGTTCGTTCAGCGGTAGCTGTATCGGCGCTGCCTTACGCCGATCATTCTAGCGGGCGGGATTTCACTATCGAAGGAAGACCGGTCGAGCCCGGCGACCAGCCGAGCGGCATGTACCAGGTGGCGAGTCCCGAGTATTTCCAAACGCTGCTCATTCCTTTGGTGGCCGGGCGTTTCCTCAGTCCCAGCGATGGCGCCGACGCGCCCAAGGTGGCGGTCATCAGCCAGCGCATGGCTCAGCGCTGGTGGAAAAACGAAACGCCCCTGGGCCGGCGAATCAAGATCGGCGAGTCGGACTCCAAGAGTCCATGGATGACGATTGTGGGTGTGGTGGGTGATGTGATGCACGATCCTTACGACCGGGCCCCGCGCCGGACCTTATATCTTCCGTATCAGCAGGCGCCCGCGTTGTGGATGGACATCGGGGTGCGAACTGCGGGCGATCCTTTGCAAGCGGCGCCGGCGGTTACGGCAGCCATACGATCCGTGGATCCGGAGCAGCCCATAACGGACATGCGCACGCTGGAAAAATCGATCCACAACCGATCCATCGGGTTGAACTACATGGCTGCCCTCATGGGCATTTTCGGCGGAATCGCGCTGTTTCTATCAGCGATCGGCGTTTATGGCGTGATGGCATATCTGGTATCCGAGCAGACGCAGGAAATTGGGCTGCGAATGGCATTGGGCGCGCAACGCGGGAGTGTCTTGCAAATGATTTTCCGGCGCGGGCTCACGACCATTGGAGTAGGCTTGATCATCGGCCTGCCGCTGGCCTATGGATTCGCGCGCTTGATGGCGTCCTTAATATTCGGCGTCACCAACACCGATGCAGCGACGTTCGTCGGGATTCCGCTGGCATTGATGGCGGCCGCCGCGCTGGCCATCTATATTCCCGCGCGACGGGCAATGAAGATTGATCCGATCGTAGCCTTGAGATACGAATAGCAGCCTTGAGATACGAATAGCAGCCTTGAGATACGAGTAAAATCTGATTGTGTGTAGATTCCGGATCGCAGCTCTCTTGGCGGTCGGCCTCGGCGTCCCGGCGTGGGCGGGCTCCGGGTGGAGGCTGACGCACAGCGAGCACTTCGAGATCTATTCGCAATCGGGCGACGCAAGCGCGCGATCGGCGGCGCAGTGGTTCGAGCAATTGCGCGGATTTTTCCTGCAGCAAACTGGATTGACGCTGGATCATCTACCGGCTGCCCGAGTGATCGCATTCAGCTCCGCGAAGGAGTATGAGCCCTACCGTCTGCGGTCCGCGAGCGCCTATTACGTAGGAACCGAATCGCAAGACTATATCGTGATGCCAGGTCTGGGCGCCGCCGAATTTCGCACCGCTGCGCACGAGTATGCCCACCTGATTCTGCATGCCAGCGGCCTCCGCTACCCGGAATGGCTCAAGGAAGGGCTGGCGGAGTTTTTCTCTACCGTGCGCGTTGGAGAGCAAAGCAGCGAACTGGGCGGCGACCTCCCGGCCCATTCTCAGAATTTGCGGCGACGCGCGTGGATCCCACTTCCAGAGCTGCTGTCGGCGCCCGAAGGGCCGGTACAAGGCGACCTAGGCGGCAGGGAGCAGTTCTACGCCGAAAGCTGGGCGCTTACCGAGATGCTGTTTCTGTCGGAGGCGTACAGCTCGCACTTCCTTGAATTAATCACGGCATTGAGCTTCGGTGACCCGAGCTTAGGGACGTTCACGAAAGTGTATGGCAAGCCGATCGACCAGATTACGCGGGATTTGCGTGTTTGGGTGAATGGCGGGAGCGTGGGGCGTATTCAACTTCCGGGCGTCGCGCCACAGAAGGTCGAGGTGGAAGTGTCGGATGTGTCCCTGTTTGCGTCGCGGTCGCTTTTGGCCGACCTTCTGATGGCCACTGGAGAACTGGACCGTTCCGAGGCGCTCTATCGCGAAATGGAGCGGGAAGCTCCGAGGAATGCCGACATTGCGGCCGCACTGGGGACCATCGCTCTTCGCAGAGGCGATCACGATGGCGCGCGCCGCGAGTGGAAGCACGCAATCGAGGCGGGAGTGACCGACGCCGATCTCTGTTATCGCTACGCTGTGCTGGCCGAAATAGTGGGTCTCGCTAATGAAGAAATACGTCCGGCGCTGGCGCGAGCGGTCGCACTTCGGCCCGAGTTTGACGATGCGCGATATATGCTGGCGCTGCTGGAGAAGAATACTGGCCATTATTACGCGGCGGTGACGCAGTTACGCGCCATGCGACGAGTCGCTCCCGCGCGCCGGTACGATTATTGGAGCATCATGTCCGACGCGCTGAACGAACTTGAGCGGCGTAAGGAGGCCACGGATGCGGCCGAACAGGCGGCCCGCTACGCGATTAATCCTGGCGAACGCGCCCGTGCGGCGCAACTCGCCTACATGGCTCAAACCGATCTGGCTGTCCAGCTCTCGCATGATTCTAGTGGCCGCGAGCAAATGGTTACGACGCGCGTCCCGCATGAATCGGACTGGAACCCTTTTATAGAGGCCGGCGATGAAATACGGCGCGTTCAGGGCGCTGTGAAGGAGATCGATTGCGGCGATAAAGTGACACGTTTTGTGGTGGACGCCGCAGGAGGACGGCTGCGGCTCGCTATTGAGAATCCGTCACGGGTGCGCATGCGAAACGCTCCGGCGGAATTTGTGTGCGGTCCGCAAGAAGCGAATCATGTTGTGGTGGAGTACGCGGTTTCAAAGAATAAAGGGACGGATGGAGTGGTGCGAGGGATGGACTTTCAATGAACCAGGGCTGGATCCGTTTCTCGATTGTCCGGTCTCATTTCTCTTGAGCTTCTCTCATTATCCGCTGGATCTCGGGTTGTAGATCAGCCATCTGAGTTTGCGCCGCTTGGATCAGCTTGGTCAGGAGCGCAGGCATTTTTGCGAGCATTGCCCGGCCCGGCGGCGATTGGTAAAAGGCCAGCATGCCGCCGATTTCTTCATCCGAGAATGTGTCGTCATAGAGCTTGATGTAGAAGGGCCGCATCTTTTCCCAACTGATGCGAGACTTGACCAGATCCAAAATTTTGCTCTGAACTTCCTGCGCTTTCGCAGTCTGTTCCGGTGTTGCGCCCGGAGGCATCTGAGCCGCGGTCATGGCTTTGACCTGATCAAAGAGCTGATTGATGGTGGAGTCCGCGTTCATGGCGTCCAAGAGCCGTTCGATTTTGGCCTGTTTGGTTAATTGCTCGGCGCCGGCGAAAGGGCCAATCACCAGGAAGGTGAGAGCGAGAAGGGCGGCAGTCTTCATATCGACAGTCTACTTGATCACAGCCTAAAAGCCTATGCCACGTCTACTCCTGATCGAAGAGTTCGGAGCGGCTGATGCGCTCGCCCTTGAAGATCACGCTCTGGATGCTCTCGATCTGTTTGATATCCTTCAGCGGATTTCCGTCCACCAGCAGGAGATTGGCGTCGTAGCCGTCTTTAATCAGACCAATACGGTCGCCGACGCCAATCAGGCGCGCGGCGCTGTAAGTGCCCGCCTGGAGCGCAACGGTGGGCGGAATGCCGGCTTCCACCCACAGTTCAAGCTCACGCTGAATGGTGGCACCATGAAGGACCAGCGGATTACCGGCATCGCTTCCGGTAACTAGCATGACGCCAGCGTTCCAGGCCGCCAACAGATTTTGTTTCGCCAGTTCCATGCTGATCGAAAAGCGCTTGATCTGGTCCCGCACCTTGGCGCCGTTGGCGGAAGCGAGAAACTTCTTGCTCGAATCGATCAGCGCGGCGGGTCCGGCCTGCAGCACCAGCGGCCGCTCCAGGGGATCGAGACTGCCGTTGCCGAGATCCAGAAAGGCTTCGACGACCGTGAGCGTGGGATCGTAAGTGACCCCTTGTGTCTTCATTTGAGCGAAGAGCGCAGCGGGGATCTTGTCTCGCATCGATCCGTGTTCAATGCCATCGATCCCAGCACTGAGCGCGTCGGCGACATCGTGTGAGTCGCCGGTATGAACCACGATGGGCAACTTCCGAGCACGCGCTTCTTCGGCGACGGCGCGCAGAAGCGACACATCCAAGCGGTTGAAAAGCATTCCAGCGGCGCCAGCTTCGAGAATCGCCTTGATGCCGTCCACGCCGCGACGTTTCAGCTCGTCCACCTGTTGGCGGGCTTCCTCCGCCGTGTTCGGGATACGGACTGTTTGCTCCTCGGCCGATTTGCGGTATTGCTCCGGCATATTCTTGAAGTATTCGGTGCCATGACCGCCGGAGGCCGTAAACATTGGCCCGCAAGTGAAAAGCTCCGCGCCGAGCCGCTCGCCGGAGTTGACCAGCGCGCGCACTTTCAGGATCTGATCCAAAGGATCGCCGACGCTCTTCACCGCGGTGATGCCGCTGTAGAGGTAAGCGGCCAGCGCTCGCGGCATGGTCTTGTCGGGTTGATAATCGGCGGCCGATTCGGAAAATCCGCCTGGGGCAACCAGGTGCACGTGCACGTCGATCAGTCCGGGCAGCAGCGTCTTGCCAGAGGCCTCGATCGCCTCGGCCTTCACTTCCTTCGGGTCGGGAGTAGTGCCTTCATAGATGTGCTCGATTTTGCCATTCTTCACCAGGACTCCACCCGACTCGATCACGCGGCCGTCGCCGGTAAAAATACGAACATCGCGGATCAACAGGCTGCGGCTGCGCATCAAGTCGCGATTCAACAGCCGCGCCTTGACGACGCTGTCCTTGGTACGCGCTTGATAGGCTCCTAAAATCAGGAACGGCGCGAATACCGCAACCAGCCAAAGCTTCGCCCGGCCTGGAATCTTTTCGTCCTTTTCCCAGCGAAATAGCTTTACACCCAGGAAAGTCCCAAGCACTGTGGTGAGAGCCAGCGCTCCGGCGGCCGTCCAGTTTTGAGCCAGCGTCTCGTTGCGGCCGAGAATGGACTGCATGCCGGTCATCAGATAGGTGGCGGGAATGAATTGCGCGAGGATCTGCACCCAATTAGGAAGGATGCTGATCGGAATTGTGGCGCCGCTCAAGAACAGCATTGGGAAATACAGGAGCTGAATCAGGATCTGGCTTTCCTGCATGGAATTCACGACGGAGGCGATGATCAGCCCCAGGGCGCGGAACGCCATCGCTCCCAGCGCCACGAAGATCAGCAGCGAGAGCCACTGCCGCGGAATCGCCATTCCATAGATAAAGTGAGAAAGCAGAACCATCAGAAGCACTGACGGCAGAAAGTTCAGCAAGCCGGTCAGCAGCGAGGCCACCAGCATTGGCGCCGCGGAAATGGGCGCCACTTTGAAGCGCCGAAGAATATTCGCCTCGCGATCCTGCACCGCGCGGATTCCGGCGCCGAAAAAGCCGCTGCCCAGGATTCCGATGCTGAGCACCATGGTCAATACCTGGATAATCGCCCCGCCTTGTTCGGCGTGAAACAACTGGGCGAAGATGAAAAAGAAGACCAGGGGGAAGAGATAGTTGAAGAAGATGACGGTGCGATCGCGAAAGGTCAGCTTGACGTTGATCGCGGCTTGCGCGGTGTAGCTTCTTATCATTCCCGGAGCTTCTTTCCGGTGAGCTCGATGAAAACATCTTCGAGCGTCGGCCGCTTCAAGTGGATATCGGCGAGTTCGATGGAGAGCTGGTCGATCCATTTCACTAGATCGACAATAGTGCGCGCGGGCTTCGTCGAATGGACCGTCAGCGATTTGCGGTCGTCCGAGAAGCTGTGTTTTTCGGAGGCGAGAAAAGATGGGAGATCGGCCGAGGGCATGGGTTGCTCGCATTGGATTTCGATCAGGCTCTGGCCGAGGGTGCGCTGCTGAATATCGCGGGGCGTTCCGATTTCGATGATCTGGCCCTCATCGATGATGGCCACGCGATCGCAGAGCCGCTCGGCCTCTTCGATGTAATGGGTCGTGAGCAGAATGGAACGCTTGGCACCGCGCAGTTCCTCGATCAATCCATGGATTTCGAGTCGCACCTGAGGATCCAGTCCCGAAGTGGGTTCATCGAGGAAAAGTAGCTGAGGATCGTTGATAAGAGCGAGCGCTAATGCTACGCGCTGCTTCTGTCCGCCGGACAGCTTGGAGTAGTATTCATTGCGCTTCTCGGAGAGATGCAGCCGCTCCAGCAGTTGGCCCGAGTCGGTACTGCGCGAGTAAAACGCAGCGAACAAATCGAGTGCCTCGTAAACCTTGATTTTGTCGGGAAGATTGGTGGCCTGCAGACAAACGCCGATGCGATCTTTGATCTGGCGCGTTTCGAGGCCCGGATCGTAGCCCAGCACCAAGGTTTCGCCGGAACTTCTCTGCCGGAGGCCCTCCAGGATCTCGACGGTGGTAGTCTTGCCGGCGCCGTTGGGGCCGAGAAGTCCGAAAACTTCACCGGGATAAACTTCAAAGGAAATGCCGCGGACAGCTTCGAAGTCGCCGTAGCTCTTTCGCAGACCACGGACGGAGATAACGCTTCCGTTACTGTTCGCCACCGGGGTCCATACAAGTAAGAATACAGCAGGTAGCAGGGAGTTCAATCCAGCAACCGTTCGCGGACTGCGTTGTATTCGCAGCCCAGCAAGCTGATGAGGGCCAGCAGATACATCCAGACCAGCAGCGCGATCACTGCGCCGATGCTGCCGTAGAGCACGTTATAGTTGGCGATGTTGCGGACGTACCAGGCGAAGCCGGAGGTCGCCGCCAACCACAGGATGGTAGCCAAAAAAGCGCCCGGCCATACGATACGAAACCGGATTGCGCGGTTTGGCCCGATCCAATAAAGCAGCGCGGTCACACACACGGTGGCCACTAACGCCACCAAATACCGCAGCGCGCCGAAGAGCAAGACCACCCAGGTTCGCAAATCCTCCTGCGGCAACAGACCGAGGGAGCTTAGCATCCATTGTTCGATGCGCGCTCCGAAGACAATGAGCGCGGAAGAACCGATGGCCGGCAGTGCGGCGATGAGTACCAGCAGAAGGGCGATGCCCCTCTGTTTGAGGAATGGCCGGCCGGAAGGCAAGAGGTAGGCCGCTTGATAGCCTTCCATCAAGCTGATGATCGCTCCGGACGCGGCCCAGGCGGAGAGCAACGTCGCTACGACGATCAGCCAGACCGGACGCTGGCCTTTGACCGTGAGTTGATAGCGAACCAGGTCCTGGGTGCCGGGTGGCACCACTTCAAACAGCAGCCGCGAGAATACCCGCACTACGGGTTCGGCATTCACTCGCGCCAGAATCGCGGCAATAGAGGCGAGCACCGGAAAGAACGCCAGCAGCGACGAGTAAGCCGCCCCTTTGGCTATGCCGAAGCAATTGTCTTCGTAGCAGGCGATGCAAGCTTGACGAAAGACGCCCCAGAACTTGATGAGCGGACCGGGCTGATCGAGATACAGTCTGGGGGAGGCCGTCATGCAGCTTAGTTCGTTGCTGTGGTGGTAGGCGGCTCTTCCCCCCAGATATTTTTCGCGAACCAGTCATAGTTGTGCTCCATCACAGCCCGCTGCTGCTTTGGCTTATTTATGGGATGGCCGAAGCCTTTATAGAGGATCAGCTTCACGGGGACACCGCGATCTTTCAGCGCCTGATATAGCTCGAAGGAATTCGGCGGCGGAACGCGCTTGTCCTGGTCGCCGTGCTGGATCAAAGTCGGCGTCTTGGCTTTGTTGACGTAGAAGATGGGCGAGGTTTTTTGATAGATGGCCGGATCTTCCCACGGCGTCGCTTTCAAATACTGGCGCGTGAACGGACGAATGTCGGTGTTGACGTAATACGTCATCCAGTCGGAGATGCCGGCCCCGACGGAGACGGCTTTGAAGCGGTCGCTGTAGGTGGTGATGAACGCCGAAATGTAACCGCCCTGGCTCCAGCCCATCGCCCCCACGCGATCTTTATCCACCAGCCCCTTTGCGATGAGGGAATCGACGCCTGAGATGACATCCTGATAATCGCCCAGGCCCAGATTGCGAACATTGAGGGCCCGGAATTTTGCACCGTAGCCCGCCGATCCGCGGTAGTTCGGCCTCAGCACTAGAGCGCCTTTGGCGGCGAAGCGCTCGACCGGATAGTAACGGTCGGCGGAGGCAACGGGCGTGTCGATGCCGGTGGGGCCGCCGTGAATCACTACCAGCAACGGATACTTGCGCGAAGGATCGTAGTCGGCGGGCTTTACCAGGATGCCTTGAATGGTCGTGCCGTCGGTTGATTTCCACTCTACGACTTCGCGCGTGGTGACTTTGAAGTTTTTCCACTGTTCGCCAACATCGCTCAGATATTTTGGCGCAAAATCTTTCGCGGACGAGACCAAGACTTCCGAAAAATGGTTGGGCATCGCGCCGACGGCGGCGAACGTCCGATGGTCCGGCGTGAATGAGGCGTTGTTCGTGGAAAATGCATCCGGCCCAGTGATTCGATCGATCGCCATGGTTTCAGGATTCAATCGAAACAGGTGTCCGGCGGTCTTCTGTAGCGCGCCGAAATAAATGCCGTCCGGCGCCCAGTCGATGAGCCGGCTGTCTTCATCGAACTTCGCGGTGAGGATGCGAGGTTCGCCACCAGAGGCGGGAATCACAGCGATGCGCGTATCGGCGTAAAAGAAGAACGGATCACCATTGCCGGTAACATAGGCGATGCGCTGCCCATCCGGCGACCAATGCGGGTTTTCGTTCGGTCCGTTCGATTCGAGCAACTTCTTGACATGCCGGTCGGCCAAGTCAAGGGTGTAGATCTGCGTCGTTTCACCAGAACTGAGATCGGGATCGCGGGCGGCGCTGAAAGCGATATGCCGGGAGTCCGGGGACCAGGAGAAATCGCCGACGCTGAACTTGTCGCTCTCGGTGAGAAGCTCGGGCTTGGGCCGCTGCTTGGGATCGGAAGGGATGTCGGCCGGCGTCTTCACCAGCCACAGATGCACCTGGGCGTAGTCGCCTTCGACGATTTCGAAGTCGCCATATTTCTCTTTCCGATCTTTTTTCGACTTCGCGTCGGGGCCGGTGGAAGTGAAAGCCATGGAGTTGCCGTCGGGCGCCCAGCGGAAGGCGACGACTCCATTGTCCTCGCTGGTGAGCTGCTGCGCTTCGCCGCCATGCGGATTGATTACATAGATCTGCTTCTTGCCGTCACGGTCTGAAATAAAGGCGAGGCGCTTTGAATCCGGCGACCAAAGCGGGCTCTGGCTGGACTTCCGGCCGCTGGTCAATTGATAGCGGCCGCTCGCGTCGGCATTGGCGATCCAGATCTGTTGTACGAACTCGTTCTCGTCCCAATCGGCTTGTTGGACGGTATAAGCGACGTAGTGCCCGTCGGGGGAAATCTCCGCGTTCCCGACCGACTTAGCGCTCAAGGACTGATCGATGCTGGGAGTTTGGGCGGCGGCGACCAATGCCAGGAGACAAGCGAGAATAAGGGGCCACATGAGGACATTATAGGAGGTCGGGACCTGACGCCAGTGGCAATCGGGGCGGTTGGGATGTAGGGCGTGGCCGGTTCAGGCGCCAGCCACTCTTTTGGCGGGTTGGTCCGTTGAATCAGACTCGAAATCCCCGAGGCTTCTTAGGATCTTGCTCATCGTGCGGAACTGATACTGCACGAATGAGATCGCAAACATCGATCCTCCACAACGCACGACTTTGCCGTATGCCACGAGTTGAAGCGGAACAGCGCCGTCCAGCAGGAGCGGCCATTCCACGTTCACTTCTAATCTTGAACCTGCACTGACTTCGTGTTGGGAGGACACCAGCAAACCGCCGCTACTCATGTTCAACGTGTGCCCGACTCCATTTACAAGCTGATGGCGGCCCACGGTCCGGTAACGAACCGTTAACTTGACCGGGTAACGTGCCTTGGAACGCCGTTCGATTGCTCTTTTATTAATTGCCGCTTCCATATGAATCCATCCTTCCGAACCCGCGATGGGAGAAGGCAACTCGGAGGCCAGTATCGCCGGGCTGGCCGCAGGATAATCTCCTGTTTTCAAGCTACTGAAAACAGGTCGTTTATTGGAGGCTATGGTTTTAGAATTCACAATTTTTGTAGGAGTCCGAGAAGCATATGATTCGGGCCGCTAACCGTTTTGATAGCGAGAGGCCGTTTTGATAGTGAAAGGGGCTACTTACATCCGGGGCAAGAGCAGGAAACTCTCGATCGACATCCTTGCGCTGGTGTCCCGACGAAGGGAGTCGCGATGAAAGATCACTTTGATCACGTCGAACTGATAAATCGGCGAAGCGGCTGGAATCGCAAAATCCAGAGTCTCTCTTGCCGGCAACGCGCTGCCTGCCGCGGAAACCGTTCGGGACCTTGAGGTTACCAGGATGCTCCCCAGGCTGAATGTGGGCTGGCTGGGGGGCTGCGTATCGATTAAAACCAACTCGAGCGCCACGGTTCCGGGAGATTGGTCCGTATTTGAAATCGCGATTTGAATTCCGCTGCAGCATTGGGTATCGACTTCCCTGCCTAACTTCTGGTACGCCTCCATAGACATGGGTGCGTGGTCTGTGGTCCGGAACGAGAGCGTCAGGGGATTTCCCTGCTGGACGTGCGAGGTCCGCGGCGGGCGATCAAATGGAGGCCGGTACATCCAGTATACCCCAGAAAAAGGGATGCTGAGCGGTTTAATGACCGCGATTTCAGGCGAAGTGCGGTTCCAGGAAAACAAAGGAGCGACGAGAAGGGGCTGTTCGGGCTTTGCCGTCGGCAACAGAATGACACCGGGGAAGCTGTTGTCGGTGATCTCGACGTTCCCCATAGGTGGCAAGTAGAGGTTCGTCGCCGGGTCTTTCTGCCGGTTTCCGCCATCTTCATCGAAAAGCTTGTGGAGCAACGCCCGCGCACTTTGCAGCGGTCCGGCATGACCTTGGAAAGACGGGTCCCAATGTGACCCAGAGGTTACACCACCAGCTAGGCCGCCCACCGTCAAACCGGCCGCCAGCACCAAGGTAAGCAAAAAGCCGAGAATCGTACGCGGCAGATTGCTGGGAGCTTCGGCTTCATAGGCGCCCGCGCGGAGCCCACAAAAAGTGACCATCGCCACACTGAGACAAAACAGAGCGGCGGCCAGCAGCGGATAGCCCACCGGAAAGATCAGCGCGCCGGCTTGGATGGCCAAGGACGCAGCTAAGCCGGGGACCAAATCCCGGAAACGAGGCGCCGGCGGAGGATCAAAGAAAGGATGCTCGACCGGAGCAGGAAACAAGGATTGCGCAACCGGATGAACCAGGCGCCATTGGCTGTAGAGCAGGCGCGTAGTACTGATCACCATCACCAGCGCAGCCGGCAAGGTCGCGGGAGATAATTGAGCCAGCAGAATGGTAGCGGCGGCGAACCAGACAGCCGTGGTGGAGGTTCGCAACGCCATCTGGATCGCGTCGTCGCGGAGTGAATGGGCGATGAGTAGGTAGAGAGTGACGGTAATCAATGCGCTGGCCAGGCAGGCGAGCAGCGTATAGCTCAGCGTTTGGATGATCACATCGGAGAGCGATCCGCGATCCAATCGTGGCAGCACCGATATGGACCAGATCAGCCACGCGGTTCCGAGCAGGCCGGCGACCTGTACGACTAGCATTAAGTCGCGGCGGTGCGTCGCGGGATTGGGTTGTTCGGTTCTGAGAAGCGAGGGCACACATCCCCCTTAATCCACGACCGCGCTCCAGCCGCGCCGGGAAAGATCCCAATAAATGAACGCACCGGCCCCGAGACCTACGGCCATCAGGATCGAGCCTGTCACGAAATCCTTCAGCAGCAGTTTGCCGCCGCCAAAAAGAACCCCATAGATCAGGACGCAGCCGCAGATCCAATCGAGCAGGTTGGAAGCACCGTCAGTGGACGGGCGCACGTCGGGGGCTAGCCTGGCGATCGGCCTCCATCCAGCCGCCGACGGATGCGTTCGACGATAGAAAGCAACCAGTGTGTCCTTCGATTCGGGTTTAGTTAGGAATGTCACCGCCAGCCACACGACGGTAGTAACGGACACGGTCACGATCATGATCCAGGCGAAATCGACGGGTTTGTCGGTGTCAAGGCCGGCAACGGTCTGCATCAGAACCGAAACGACGAAGCCTGAAATCATGGCCGACACCTCGCTCCAGGCGTTGATGCGCCACCAATACCAGCGCAGCAGGAGAACACCGCCCGTGCCGGCGCCGGTGACCAGCAGCAGCTTCCATGCACCCGCGATCGATTCCAGGTAGAAGGTCACAACGGCGGAGACAATGGTCAAGAAAATGGTTGCCCATTGCGACATGCTGACGTAATGCTTTTCCGAGCCATCCTTCTTCAAGAAACGGCGATAGAAATCGTTCACCAGGTAACTTGCGCCCCAATTCAATTGCGTGGCGATGGTGGACATGTAGGCCGCCGCGAATGCCGCCACCATCAGGCCGCGCAGCGATGGCGGGAGATAGGCGATCATAACGCGGATGTAGCCGGTCTCGGGATCGGCCAAGCCTGGAAACAGAATCAACGAAGCCAGAGCTACCAGAACCCACGGCCAGGGGCGAATAGCATAGTGGGCGATGTTAAACCATAGCGTCGCGAGCAGCGAATTCTTCTCATCCTTGGCGCTGAACATGCGCTGCGCCACGTATCCACCGCCGCCGGGCTCGGCGCCTGGATACCAGGTAGCCCACCAGTTCATGCCGATGTAAACCAGAAAAGTGATCATGGGCATCCAGGCCGAGCTGAGATCGGGCACGAAATCCAACACCGAACCGTGGCCGCCCTGCGCAAGTCGCACTTGATCGATGGCGAGCAGCTTAGCTTTCATCGCGTCCATGCCGCCCACTGCCCGGACGGCAAAAACAGCCAACGCGGTCACCATGCCCATTTTGATGACGAACTGGAAAACATCCGTTACCAGGACCCCCCAGAGTCCGGAGAGAGTGGAAATAAACGATGTCAGCCCGATCATTCCCAGCACGATGAGCAGGGCGGTAAGCTTGTCGACGCCCAGAACCAGCCCCAAGATCTTGACCATCGCCAGATTCACCCAGCCGAGGATAATGCAGTTGATCGGAATGCCAAGATACAAAGCGCGAAACCCGCGCAGGAAGGCGGCGGGTTTTCCGGAATATCGGATTTCCGAAAATTCGATATCAGTCATGACGCCCGACCGCCGCCAGAGTCGCGCGTAAAGGAACACCGTCAGCATGCCGCTGGCGACGAAGTTCCACCACAGCCAATTGCCCGCGATACCGCCCCGGGCCACCATTCCAGTGACGGCGAGCGGAGTGTCGGCCGCGAAAGTGGTGGCGACCATGGAGGTCCCCGCCAGCCACCACGGGACGTTTCGACCGGAGAGGAAGAACTCGTTCACGCTTTTTCCGGCGCGGCTCTTGTAATAAAAGCCGATCGCGAGATTGAACAGGAAGTAAAGAGCGACAACTAGCCAGTCGGAGAAGGTGAGCTGCACTACTGAATTGTAGCCGACTGTGAACCGCCGCTTGATAGCAGCATGAAGGCTTGGCAAGTTACAGAAAAAGCTAATACTTCTTGCTCTCGGCGACGATAGGAAAAGGAAGCGGTTCGGCAGGCGATCGTCAAACCGAAAAGGCCTTGCGCGAGAGCGAGGAACGTTACCAGCGGCTGGTGGAACTGTCTCCCAACGGGATTCTGGTTTATCAATTGGGCAAGATCGTAGATATGAATGCGGCGGGAGCGAGGCTTTTCGGTGCTTCGTCATCGATAGAACTCATTGGTAAACTTCTTATCGATTTTGTCCGCCTCGAGTGCCGCTTGGCGGTAGAAGATCAGATGCAAGGCGTCGGCGAAGGGCCAGCACGCCGGGACGTCTGGGGCAAGAAATCGTGAACCAAGGCTTGGTAGCGGCCGTGCTTGGGAAAGCGGGATACAACGTTATATTGGCAGCGGACGGTCAGGAGGCTCTTGGGTACTTTGGACGACTACCGTTCGACCTGATCCTCATGGACGTACAGATGCCACGGATGGATGACTTGGCAGCGACAAGGCGCCGCGGAAGCGGGCTCGGGAAGGCACGTGCCCATCGTAGCCATGACGGCACACGCCATGAAGGGCGACCGCGAGCTGTGCATTCGGCAGGTATGGATGACTATCTCACCAAGCCGGTAGATCTATCCGATCTACGCGCCACCATCCGAAAGTGGACTGAGCAGGGATCAACAGTTAGTCTCCAGGCTTAACGGCGACAGGTTTACTTCTTGCTGCCATCGTCGGGATTCGCGCCGGGCGCCGAACCGCCCAGAAAGAGCTGCCGCCCATCGGTGAAGGTGAGCTTCGCCCCCACGCCCCGATTCGAGCCGTCTTTGGATTGATACCCTTCGACGATGATCTCGGTTCCCGGTGGCAGCGAGTCCTTGTTGAAGCCCAGCCGGAAGAGAGAGTTCGGGCTACCGCCTTCGATCATCCAGTTCACGACCGTCCCATCGGAACCTTTCACATCCATACGTATCCAAGAATGCGGATTCACTAATTCCCACTTAGTCACCGTACCCCGCAACTTCAGCGGCTTGTTCACGTCGAACTCGGACCCAAAGGCATGGTGGGGTCGCGCCGGCAGGGCAGTCAAAAGCAAGCCAGCGCTAATAGCGGCGATGGATAATGTTGTCCGCATCGGATTCGTCTCCTACTCTAATATGTTCACTTCACATTCTTCTTGGCGGCTTCCTCGTCAGCCTTCTCTTTCGCTCGCGCCGCACTGAGGTTGTTCACCATATCAAAGTTCCCTTCGTGACAGGCAAACTCGTAGATCGGGCCTTTGATCTTGGTCATGGGAAGCTCAGCTTTCCAGGATCGCGTGAACGTCGTCGGATCTTCCACGGTGAACTCATAAAGGATGGTTTCCGCGTCGACGCGCGTGAAGCGCTCGATTACATGCAGGTTCTCACCCGACCCATGGAAGTTTGTCTTGTCGTTGAAATTGGTCGTATCCACCACCAAGGTATTGCCTTCCCAGCGCCCGCGCGAATCTCCCAGATACTGGCGGATGTTCGGCCCCAGATGGGGATGTCCGTCCAAGGGGATGATGCGGGTGTCGTGGATCTCCTCATGAAGAATTGCCACGTATCCGGGGCCTTGCTGGATCTGAAGATTGGCGTTGTAAGCCGGGGGTAGCATCGGCGGTCCCTCATGCGCCATTACGATACACCGCTCACCCAGATTCCGGCTTTCCGGGCCGTCGTAAGGGCCGATTTTTTTCCTCTCCTCGGCACGTTCCGCCGCCCGCTTCTTCGCTTCCGCGGTGAGGGGAGGAATCTTTCCGTCAGGCGGATCCACGATCAGTGAAGTCCGCAGGTTGAGTCCATGTTTAGTCTGCGTCCGGTCCAGCCCGTACTGATGGAAATCATAATGCGCGATCGTTCCGGCGATTTCCTCGGCACTTCTTGGTGTCTCCGCCTTTTTTTCTTTCTCCGCCAGTTCCTGCTCGGTGTAGAACGCCTTCCCGGCGAGTTCGGCGGGGCGTTCCAGTGGCGTAATGGTGACGTTCGACCAGTAACCCTCGAGATCAGGCTGGCCATCGGGTGTGCGCTGCGTCCAACCCTTCGTGGTGACTTGGCCCAGCGCCGCGATCACTGCCAGCAGCGCCAACGCGAGCAAGTTGAGAAACGACTTACTTGCTCGGCTTTTTTCGAAGATGTCCATAGATCACCTCCTCGGCGAACTCGACACACTTGAACTCCAGCAACTGCGCATTCTTCTCGACATGGCGATACAGCGGCATGCTCATCTTCCACGGTCGCGTAAACACCTTCGGGTCCTCGATGGTCGCCTCGTAAGTTAGAGTATCAGGACTGCGCGGCGTATAGCGTTCCACCACGTGCAGTGCATCGCTGTGGAAGTCGCCTGCCCGGTCAAACCAGGTGTCTTCGTTGAAACTGGTGACGTCCACCACCAGGGTATCCCCTTCCCAACGTCCCACCGACCATCCCATCCAGGCTGGCGCGGGACTTTCACCAGGATTACTTAGAGGAATGTTGCGCACGGCGTCCGCATACTCATAGGCGATCATGATCGACTTCGCGCCCTGGATAATTTGAAACGGCAGGGGTAGATAAGTAGCGCGAGGGACGCCGGGAAGATAGCATTTAATCTCCGGATCGGCAGTCAACCGGTTCGCGAAGTTTTCCTTCTTCTTCGCCAAAGCCCACGGCTGATAGGGGATCTCACCGCCCTCCACTACGCCCTGTCCGGGAGGAATCGCGCCGACCGCGCCCAGTGAAACCACCGTTCCCGCAGCCGCCGAATGGTCCTGAATATCCCAATTCGCGGTGTTGAGCGCTTGCCAGATCCCGTTCAAGTCGGGATGGCCGTCCGCGGTCCGTGGCGCTTTATAAGCAGCCGTTTGATCCGCGGCCGAGACCGAACTCAGCCAGGGGCCGACTAGGGCTAGCACAATCATCTTCCGCCACATCGCCTTTGATTATATGCGAGAGTCCGCTACGATACGTGAATGGCTCGGACCGTATTCTTATGGATCAGTGCATCACTCTTAATCGCTTACGCCGCCGCGGAAGAAAGGCCGATCCCAGTCAAGGTAGTGGTGGTCACGATGTTCGAGCGCGGCGCCGATACCGGTGATGAGCCCGGCGAGTTTCAATACTGGGTGGAAAGAAGCAAACTCGATCGCGTCATTCCATTTCCGCAGGGCTATCATGACCTCCGCATGAATCGTGACGGCGTGCTTGGCATCGTCACCGGAGTCGGAACCGCGAAAGCTGCCGCCAGCATTATGGCGCTAGGCCTGGATCCGCGCTTCGACTTGCGAAAAGCGTATTGGCTGGTCGCCGGCATTGCGGGCATCGATCCAGCCGACGGATCGCTTGGGTCAGCAGCGTGGGCGGAGTGGGTGGTGGATGGCGACCTCGGGCACGAGATCGATGCCCGCGAAATCCCGCCGGATTGGAAGACCGGCTATGTACCGCTGCGGAGGTCCGTACCTTACGAGCAGCCGCACCTGGCCGCCGCCGACTCAGGCGAGGTTTACCATTTGAATGCGGCTCTGATGGATTGGGCGTTTAACCTGACTCGCAATGTGCCGCTCGACGACAATGACACGATGCGGAACGAGCGCACTCAATTTAACATTCCCAACGCTCGCCGCCCACCGTTTGTGCTCAAGGGCGACGAAATTTCTTCTTCCACGTTTTGGCATGGCAGACTGCTTAATGAGTGGGCTAACGACTGGGTCCGTTATCACACCGACGGCAAAGGCAACTACGTGACCACTGCGATGGAAGACACCGGCACTCTGCAGTCGCTAACATTCCTGGCCAAGGCCGGGCGTGTGGACCTGGCCCGGGTGATGGTTTTGCGAACTGCTAGCGATTTCGACCAGCAGCGTCCCGGCATGAGCGCCGCCGAAAGCCTGGCCGGAAATAAGATCGGGAAATACACCGCCTACCTGCCGGCGCTGGAAGCGGCTTGGCGCGTCGGAAATACGGTAGTGACGAAACTGGTCGAGAACTGGAAGCTGTATCGGGATCACGTCCCGGGCGAAAAATAGTTTTATTTCGGCCCTAATGCCGCGCTCACCAGAACGATCCCCAACTCCCGCGCATCCTGCGCTGTCGGCGCCAGCGATTTGTCGAGCGTGAAGTCAAAACGATTCCTTTCCAACTTCATCCATGCTGCGGGAATATCGCGCTCGAATGTGTACTGCCCGGACTTGCGAAAAGTCTCAGGCGTTAGATCGTGATCGCCCAGGCGCGCTGTCATCGTAACGGCCCCGAGCTTCTGGATGCTCGCGTCAGGAATATAAAGCTGCAAGATTAAACGAGCGGCGCCCGTCCCGCCAAAAGTCACCGCAAACTGGCGCTTGGTCCAGCGGAAGCCGCCCGGCTCTGCCTCATACAATCCCTCGAGCTCTTCTGGACGACGTACTTCTCGGGCCGATTCCTGGACGCTGCCCTGCCCGATCGTATCGGGCTGAATGTCGATCGCTTCCGCGAAGGGAACACCACTGCGCTGAGGAACGGTGAAGCGTTGAACAGCGGGTCGCGTCTCGGCCAGCGTCTTGAGAAACGCTTCGGAGGCCTCGGGGAACTGCCGGTTCTCAGGGCCGTTTAACAGAAAGACGCCGCCGCGCCGGATTTCGTCGGGCCATGGGGCATGGGCCTCGTCGCTATAGATCTCGCGCGTATGCAGCCGGGCGCCGGTGAGGACATATAAATTGTTTTCGAGTCCCCAGTCCAGAATCTTTATTTCTTGCTCGCCATATTTCTGTGGAAGCTGGCGAGCCAAAGTGTAGATGCCGTCCGACCATGCACCCACGCCGCGCGTGCGATGCAAGCCGTCAATCGTCTGGACCTGCCAGGACAAAGCCAAGCTGAGATAGACAGCGGCCAGGCCGCCCGAAACACCTCGGCCCCAGCGGAATTGTGTCTGAAGAATCGAGCAAGCCAGAACCACGATGATCGCAGCCAACGGTACTAATGCGACCAGATGATGTTCCGACACGCGCGTTCGCGTCAAAAATAGAAATAGACTCAGCACCGCGAACGTGACGACGGTACCTCGCGCCCACAAGGAACGAGCGCGCCCCCAAGCGCCACCCATCACCGCACAAATCACTAAGCTTGCCACAACCACAGGCGGAAACAGCCATCGCTGCCAGCCGGGCATCGCCGGTCCGTCCCACATGGCGCGATGCTCGCGATCGGTCAGCAGTGTTTCCGAAAAAAGCACGAGCCTGGTAAGCAGCCGGTCGACTAAAGGCTCCGGGGCGACGAACATGTTGGTCGCCTCCCAAGTCCCCAATTTCGAGTGGACTTGATAGACCAGAAAAGGCAGACCACCGGCGATTCCGCCCACCACCCACACGATCCAGTGGCGCAGCGGAAAGAGAAACTCTTTTCGCAAAACAATCAGCGCCGCAATAAAGATTGCAATGTCCAGCCACAGGAAATTGGCCCGCGCCCAAATTCCGAACCCCATCGCCGCGCCGAGCCAGAACGCAGTGCGCGTGCTCGATCGTCGAAGGTAGCCCGAAAGCGCTAAACAGACCAATCCAAACGCCGCCATCCATACGCCAACCGTACCGTTGTCAAAAACCGTGATGTTGTCGTATGCGGGATTAATGGCAATCGCGAGAGACGCGAACGCAGCGGCTGGCCGGCTCACATGCTCACCGATGATCTTGGCCACGCCCCAGATTCCAATCAGGCTCAGGAATACCGAGGCAAATCGCACGACTTCCGCCCGCGTGCCGAACAGTGCGAATAGCGGCAGACACAGATAATCCTTCACCGCCCCCACATACCGGACGGTCATCAGCGGGAGACAGCGGTGGTGGAAACAGTACCAGGTGTCGGGATCGTGCGGCAGCGTGAGCTCCGTCGGAGAGTGGCGCATTTGCACCGAGCCCAGCACCAAGAGCGCCTCATCATAGTGCAGTCCGGGCCGCTGCAGGATCAAAACCGTCGCCAAAAGACAGTAAAGAACCACGGCGCCGAAAGCGATCCAGATCCACTTTCGATCTTGGGCCAGCGATTCCATCAAGGCTCGACCGCTACTTCATGAAGAGCTGGTTTGCATCAAGGTACGGCATGGCGCCGTCGGTCATGGACGTGAAGGTGCCGTGCTCCTTCAACTCTCTCGCGATGCGCTGCGTCAGGCCCATCGACGCGCGCATGGGCCCTGATCCGACGCTGACTCGCCGGACACCCAATCGCTCGAGCTCCGGCATGTTTGGAACGCCCGCCGTCGCCAGGATGTTGAGCGGGCCATTCACAGCTTTCGCCAGCCGTCCGATTGTCTCATGATCTCGAACTCCGGGAACGAACAGAGAATCAGCGCCGGCTTTCCGATAGGCATTCAGCCGCTCGACGGTGCGATCGAAGCGCGTGGCTTCATCACCGACAGCGAAAAGATAGACATCGGTCCGGGCGTTGATCACGAGATCATTGCTGGCCGCGCGAACCTGCTCGATGAGGCGAACTTGCGACGCCAAATCCGTAAGAGATCCATCCAGGGAAGAGTCTTCAAGATTCATTCCCACGGCGCCCGCATCCAGCACTGCCCGCGCTGTTCCAACCGGATCGCCATAGCCGGCCTCCACGTCGGCCGTCACAGGAACCGAAACCGCCTGCGCGATGCGCTTCACCATCCAGAGCATTTCATTTCGCGGGATCCGCTCGACATCCGGATAGCCCAATGAATTCGCCACGCCCGCGCTGGTGGTGGCGATGGCGGGAAAGCCGGTTACTTCAAAGATGCGCGCGCTCGCGACATCCCACGCATTCGGGAGCACCAGGATGCGCGGGCCTTGATGCAACTTGCGCAAGATCTCAGCCTTGCCGGGCATTTTAGACCCCGCCGGCGAAGCGCCGGAAGAAGCTGTCCGGCTTCCACTGCGGGCGTGCGTTCTCGTCAGCCACGCGTTCAATCAAGTGCAGAATTATCTCGTTGAACTGCGCCGCGGCTGCCTTGTCCACCGGCTGATTCAAATCGTCGGACGGAGCATGATAGCGATTCTTCAGCCAATCCTTGTGGAGCTTCTCCTCGGGCGTTCCCGGCACATATCCGAATTTGAACGCCAGCGCCGGAATACCATGGCGGATGAAGTTGTACTGATCGCTGCGGATGAATAGATTGCGCTGCGGCTCCTTGTCGGCCTGCACTTCCACACCCGCCTGGCCGGCCACGGCGCGTATGTCGTCGCCTAAGCTCGATTCCGCAAGCCCCTGCACTTCCAGGTAATGCAGCGCATGCAGCGGCAGGAACATGTCTAAATTAATATCCGCCACAATGTTCTTCTCATTGACCGTAGGATGGGCGGCGAAATACCGCGAGCCTAGCAGGCCTTTCTCTTCGCCCGTCACCGCCAGAAAAACAACCGACCGTTTGAGCTTCGCGTTCGATTCATGCAGCATCCGCGAGATTTCGAGAATGGACGCGATGCCCGACGCGTCGTCCATCGCGCCGTTATAGATAGAATCGCCGTTAATCGGCTCACCGACACCGACGTGGTCCAGATGCGCGCTCATCACCACATATTCGTTCTTCAACTTTGGATCGGAGCCGGGCAGCATCCCTGCCACATTTTGCGACTCCACTTGGGATTTCTTCAACTGAACGTGGGCTGCGATGTTCGCCGCCAGCGGAAAGTGAGGCAGTGGCTTCTCGCTATCGGCATCCGCCAAGATCTCTGCAATGGTATGCCCGCTCCCTGCGAAAAATTTGTCGGCGCGCTCTGGATTGATTGTGACGGACAGGCGCAAGCCCTGCGTCTCATCCAGGGCCGGATCGGCCAAGCTCATGGCGGGCATGAATCGCGCCAGCCGGGCACGCGACCACGGAATGTCCATGGACTTTGGATTCTGGATGGTCGCGATTCCAACTACGCCCGCGGCTTTCAGATACTTCCAGCGCTCGCCGGCCGACTGGTAGTGCGACTTGAGCGGCCCAGGAATCGACGCCGGACCGCCCGCCAGATAAACGGCGATCTTGCCTTTCAGGTCCAATCCCGCTAGATCGTCGTATTTCTTCTCGGGGACCTGCAGGCCATAGCCGACGAAGACCGCGCCGGCTTCCGTGTTCTCCTGGATGTCGCCGCGAAGGGCGAGCGTGGCATCGTCGCCTAAGACCAGCGGCTGCTTTTTCCCGTTACGCACCAGGGCGAGGCTGGATTGGTCTTCGACGATCTGCTTCACGTCGAACTTCACCGGCTGCAAATAGTCCGACGTCCCGGCAGGCTTCAAACCGGAGCGTTCGAATTCGCCCGCCACGTAACGCGCGGCCTTGAGATGCTCAGGGCTGCCCGTATTACGGCCCTTCATGTCGTCGTTCGCGAGGTATTGAATATGCGACCACCAGCGGTTGCCTTCGGCGTTGAAGTCAGTGGCCGCATAGAGCACTACAGCGGCGACGGCAAGCAGCAATCGGGAAACGAAGTTTTTCATTTGACACCAGCCTTGAAGGTTTTATATTCGGCGCGGCGCGCGCGCATTTGGGCGGCGTGGCTCTCGGCGTGATCGGCATTCCTTTGCAGCATCTGCTTCAGCGTCTCCGTCCCTCGTTCGGCATGGATGCCCACTCGATCGAATGTTTCTACCGGCAGATCTTTCAGCAGCTCGTAGTTCTCGGCCCGAGTCCGGCGAAAACTTTCGAGAGCCTGCGAGGTCTTGCGCCGGTCGTAATCCAGCTTTTCCGCCCAGGCATTCTGGTCGTACGCTTCGAGCCTTGGATTCTCTTCTGCAATCACATGCCGGAAGCGCGTGGTGGCGACGACCTCGGAATCGGCCAGATGCGCGACGATCTTACGGATGCTCCATTTGCCCGGCTCCGGCGCCCAGTCCAACTCCGCGCCAGCTGCGCCGGTGATGGAAACGGCCACCATTTCGGCGCCGCGCCGGAACCGCTCCAGTAGTTCAGAGATATCGCTCATCCGAGTGACTATTATAAAGGACCGTGCCCCTCCAAGTCGGAGCATGAGAAGATTGCTATTTGAGTGCGCTGTCCTTAGTTTCGTTGCTGGCCTTTTCGGTTGCGGCGCAATCCCAACCGGCTCCGCCGCCACTCGGTCAATTGGTCGACGTTGGCGGATACCGCGTCCATATCTATTGCACCGGACAAGGAAGTCCCGTGGTAGTGATTGTGGGCGCAGGATTTTCCTTCGATTGGAGTCTGGTTCAATCTGGAGTAGCGCCGCGCACGAAGATCTGCACCTACGATGTCTCCGGCACTGCGTGGAGCGATCCCGGCCCATCCTTGACATGCCAGGTGCGGGTCAACGAAGTTCATAAGGTCCTCACGAACGCGAAAATAGACGGCCCCTATGTGTTAGTCGGCCTTTCGGTGGGGGGCATGGTGGGTCGGTTGTACGCCAGCTTGTATCCCAGCGAAGTTGCAGGCATGGTGATCGTTGACCACGCTTTCATCGACGTCGGAGGCGATGCTCCGTCGGTAACCTCAAGCCCGGCTTTTGCCGGCCTGGATAGCCCGCCGGTCCTGATCCACCAAACGCCCATCGTCTTGACCGTCGAAGATACTTCAAATTTTCGAAAGCTTCCTGAATCGATTCAGGAGCTCCATCGGTGGGCCGATTCCCTCAAGCCTGCGCTGCCTACCGTCGAAACGGCCCAGGATTGTCTGGTTCAACTGAAAGGAACGAGCCAAGCCGCAAACCCGCTCGGCAACAGGCCACTCGTTGTTGTCAGCACCGGGAACGATCTTCCCAATTACAAGAAGCTCCAGACCGAGCTGCTGGCGCTCTCCGGCCGCAGTCGACAGCTCATGGCAAATAGCAGTTTTCATTCGGTCGAAATTGATCAGCCGGAGGTTGTGGTTGAAGCGATCCGCCAAGTAGTAAACATGGTTCGGGAGATAAGGCAGTGACCGCGATCTCGCGCAGTCCGGCGCTGTTGGTGCTTGTGATCGGCACCGGATGCGCGATCCATAAAGCGCCAATCCATTCCTATCGGTTGGTCCCGGCGGCCGTCAATCCGGTTTTAATTCCCCCCGGCGTTGCTAGCCCCGATGTGGCTCAGCGGACCTTTAACGCTAATGTCGCTGCAGGACGCGGTCAATGTCCGTCAACCGGCGGGCCGATTGCAATCCAGACCCGTCGTAAGCGCATTCGAGTGACAGTTACGCGTGAGTTGCTTCTTCAGGAACCGATCGGATGGTTGAATGAGTGGACGGCCGATCTCGAATCACAAGGTTGCATAGCACCCGGCACAAGCCCGAAATTAGCCGAGCAGATTGCCGAAGCGCTTCCGCTCGACATAGATCAGGCGTTTCACCTTCTTCACTCGAACCAGATCGACATCACTTCACAAATGAGGATTCAGGTGGTGAGCCCAATCGTGCGTGAAGGTGTGGCGCCCAACAGCCCCATACCAGAGTCGGCTGAAACGTCGGGAAAGGGCAACAGCATTACCGTAAATATAAAATCTTCGGCGAGCCTGCTCGGCTATGAAACGGCATCGTACACGGTTCAAACCAAGTCCAATGGAATTGGCCTTAGCATCGTTCCGCTATACGCCGATCGTCACATCGGCGACGAAACCGAACGCCGCCCCGAACCGGCGACCAACTATTTTCAATTTCCGGCGGACGCCGCATTCTACCGGGTTTTTTACGAAGCGCAGCAGACCGAATACGCCGCGATCATAATTGCGGCCCGCTCCCGCGCAGAGTTGGAGCGGCGGACTAAAATACTCGGGGCAGGAATAGCATCCTGTGACAAGCTGAACAATGAACTGTGCGTAGCTGTTCCCAAACAAGTCGCCATAAACGGGCTGGTCCCCGTGACCGTCAACGGAAGCCAGACTTTTGTCACTTGGGGAACAAATATCGGGGGCGCGATTCGGGCGGCCGGAGAACGGCAGGCGAATCTTCTGTTGCCGAAACTCGCGATCTACAAACTCTACAACGGTAAGCCAGTCGGCGTCGAATTCGATCACGCCAACCCCGCCATCTTCAATGTGATAGTGAGCGGCGGCGAAGTGATCTCCTGGAAATGAGAACTCCGCTTCTGCGCGGGCTATAATGTCGATAGCATATGTACCGCAAACTTGGCGTCCTTTTTCTTGGCCTGATTTCTGTCTGCGCCGCCCAGCATAAGGAGTACGAACAGCCGGCCATGCACGCGGCGCGCGGTACCCACGGCGCGGTCGCCGGCGGCAGCGAATATGCCACTGAAGCGGGCATGCGCATCTACTTCCAGGGCGGAAACGCGGTGGACGCGGGTGTGGCCACCATGTTTGCGGCATCGGTCACCGAGTTCTCGCATTTCGGCATGGGCGGCGAAGCGCCCATTCTGATTCGCACCAAGGCCGGTAAAGTCTATTCCATCGCAGGCGTCGGCACGATGCCGAAGCTGGCGACCGCCGAAATGTTCCGTGAGCGCCGGCCCAAGCCCGGCGAAATTCTGACTTTGGAGCCCGGCGGCATGAAGGGCATTATTCCAGTGGCCGGAATCATGCCTGCGCTCGTGCCCGGCATGATGGAGTCCGGACTGGTCGCGCTCAGAGATTTCGGGACCAAGTCGTTCGCCGAGGTCGCGCAACCGGCTATCGATCTGGCGGACGGCATGGCTATCGATGAAATGCGCGCTGGAGCCATCGCTCGCTCACGCCGCTTCTTGGATTTGTGGCCCGATTCCAAGAAAACGTTTATGCCCGACGGCCAGGTTCCGATGCCCGGCGAGATATTCCGTCAACCCAACCTGGCGCGAACTTTGCGCTCGATGGTAGCCGCCGAAAAGAAGGCGCTAGCCTCGGGAGGCAATCGTACCGCGGGAATCGATGCCGTAAGGGATTTCTTCTATCGCGGCGACATCGCGCATCGCATCGACACGTTCATGAAAGATAACGACGGCCTGCTGCGCTATGAAGACATGGCGGCGTTTAAGCTCCAACCCGAAGAACCCGTCTCAGTCGATTATCGCGGGTACAAAGTCTACAAGCCGGGCTTCTGGAGCCAGGGACCCGCAATGCTCGAGGCGCTGAACATTCTGGAAGGCTTCGATCTGCGATCGATGGGTTTCAACTCCGCTGAATATATCCATAAGGTCAACGAGGCTCTTAAGCTCGCATACGCCGATCGCGATACCTATTACGGCGATCCGAAATTCAACCACATTCCCACCGATACCCTGCTGTCCAAAGACTACGCTGCCGAGAGGCGCAAGCTCATTGGGACCAAGGCCTCGCTGGACTTCATTCCGGGCACGATAAATGACAAGAAGGGGCGGCATCCGATCGACATGGAGATCGCACGCACCAAGATCGATCCTGAGCTGATGTCAAGCGACACCACCTGCGTGGATGCGATCGACAAGGATGGCATCGTCTTCTCGGCCACGCCGTCCGGCGCCTGGCTGCCGTCTGTGATCGCCGGCGACACCGGCATCGCGCTAACCGAGCGAGCCCAGAGTTTCCTGCTGGTTCCGGGATCACCCAACGAGTTGGCTGGAGGCAAGCGCCCGCGCGTGACCTTGAGCCCGACGCTGGTGACCCAACAGGGCCGTCCTTACCTGGCGTTCTCCACACCCGGCGGCGACAATCAGGATCAGAGCTTAATCCAACTTTTTCTGGATGTCGTGGAGTTTGGAATGAACGCGCAGGCCGCTGTCGAAGCGCCCCGTCTGCAGACCCGCCATCTAGTGTCGAGCTTCGATAATCACGCCTGGGTTCGGGGCGATTTGCTGCTCGACGAACGCATTCCGCAAAACGTTATGCAGGATCTGGCCGGCCGCGGCGATCGCGTCGGCATCCGTTCTCGCTGGGCCAGCGGCGCCGCACCGGTGATGGTTCGGATGCTGCCCGACGGCGTCATCGAAGCCGGGGCTGATCCCTACGGTTATCGGGTCGCCCACGCCTACTAACGGACTTCGGGCACGCTCAAAAGTCCGACTCCTTTACCCCGGCCAGCTTCATCAAGTGATTCAGGAGCCCGCGTTTCAGCGGCGTGTTTCCGTGTACCGGCACGGATATATGAGCACGCTCTCCTTGCTTGCCGTAGATATGATGGCTACCGTGAACTCGCAGCCAAAACCCAACCGAGTCGTTCGAGCGCGACCCGCTATATTTCTCACACGGTGATTTCTACCAGCCCGGCCAAGTCCGCCGGAGTCTCGTCAGCCGAAATCGAAAGACAACCTTGGATAGCTTCGCGGATGTTCCTGGTAACTTCCTCCATCGTTTCGCCCTGGGAAACGCAGCCCGGTAATGCCGGAACCTCCGCCCAGTAGCCGCCTTCCTCTGATCGCTTGGATTTGCATGATCTAAGGCCATGTTACTACTCACATGGAGAATGCGTCAGAATCAAGTTATGAGCGCTTCATCGGATCTGGTTACTGTTTATCGCTCCATGGATGCCACCGCCAAAGAAGACTGCGAGAGTATCATCGAAATGCTCCGCGAGGAAGGCATCTCCGCCGTCATGTTAGATGATTCCGCGCGGGGCGTGCCGGAGGGGACTTATGAGGTGCGGGTGCCTGCACGGGAAGCCGCGCGAGCCGAGAGGCTAATCGACGAGAATCCGCTGCCGGACGAAGTGGAAGAGGTCGACGATTCCGCCGATCTTGATCTAGAAACAATATTCCACGTCGAAGGTAGCAGCGCCACCGGCGAATTACAGGCCATGTCCGTCAAGAACCTTCTGGAATCGAATGGGATCGCTACCGTACTGGTGGGCGATTCGGTGCTCCCCAACTTTCCCTTTGAAGTGAAAGTGGCGCGCGAACAGGCAGAACGCGCACGCAAACTGATCGAAGATCTCGAAAGTGCAGGCCCGGCGGCGGCCGAAGAACTCGAAGCTGAATCCGAAAAGAAAACGCGCGGGTAAATTCCCGGTTAATTAACGAACCTGGGCGACCGCGCCCTTTCGGCCTCGGCCCTGGTGAGCAATCACTTCGCGCGCTTTGTCCAGCAACGCTTTCGAAGACGGCAGAGACTCTAGTGCCTTGCGCACCTCCGGATCAGTCTGGAAACCCAGCCGGTCGGACTCCTCGCGGCTGAAGGCGGTAGTAAACAGCTCTACCCGCAAGCGGTCCTGTATCCACGAACGATCGCGAACGAAATCCTCCGACGTGAACTCGATGCCGCGGCGTTTTATGAAGAAACTGAAGTCTTCCATCACCTGATCGTTCGGCTTCCAATCCTTGGTCAGATGCTCGTCGTGCGTCGCGAAGAACTCGGGCGCATAGAAGAAGAATGCCAGCCGGTTTTCTAACTGACTTTCCAGATGAGTCGCTTTAGGGGTTTCGTACTTCTCATCCGGTGCAATGCCGTCTCCACCGAATACGATTCGTCCGCTGTCGGTCTTCCTCATATCCTTGAGATTGTTCTGTCCCTCGTTGCGGCTGAGGTACTCATACAGACCTTGGTGGGAATAATCACGCTGAATCAGACGGCCGCTGGGTGTATAGTATTTCGCGATGGTCAGCAGCAGGGCGCTGTTTCCATACAGCGGGAAGGGCGCCTGAACTAAACCCTTGCCGAAAGTATTTTCGCCGAAGATCCACGCCCGATCGTGGTCCTGCAGGGCGCCGGACAAGATTTCAGCGGCTGACGCCGTGCCGCGGTTCACCATCACGACAATCGGATATTCGCGTCCTCGCTCGCCCTTCTTGGCAACGAATTTGGTTTCGGCCGACGCCCGGCCGCGATGAGACACGATCAACTGACCCTTGCGCAGGAAACGATCGGCTACATTGACAGCTTCTTGGACCAGCCCACCGGGATTGTCACGCAAATCCAGAATCATTCCGTCGATGGCGCTTTCCGGAAAGCGCGCCAGCGCCTGATCCACTTCGTGGCTGGTGGTTTCGTTGAAAGCCTCGATGCGCATGTACGCGATCCCGGGCCGAATCCAAAACGCATAATTTACCGTGCCTCGCGGGACGTTGTCGCGGACAACGGAGAAATGCAGTGGCTCCGAATTTCCCAAGCGCTTCACCGTGATGGTGACCGGAGTCCCCTTGGGGCCCTTCAACATGCTGGAAACTTCTGTGACTGTCGCGTGGGCGGTATCCGAATCGTTCACCGAAATGATCTGGTCGCCCGGTCTAAGTCCCGCTCGAAAAGCCGGAGAGCCTTCGAATGGGTACATCACGACTACCTTGCCTTCCGGCGCGCCGACGTACATGCCAACACCGTAATAGTGGCCCGATTGTCCTTCGCGCAGCAGTGCATAAGCTTTCGGATCGAAAAAATTCGAATGCGGATCCAACGTACGCAGCATGCCCGGGATCGCTCCCTTGAATACGACCTGATCGGTGTCCACCTTGTCGGCAAAGTTGGACTCCACCGCTTCGTAAATCTGGGTGAATTTCTTGATTCCGGCGTTGACGTCAGCTTCAGATTGAGCCAGAAGGGGGTGAATAGGAGCGCATGCGAAGGCAAGAATGGCGACGCGCAGCCGCCAGCGCGAAATGGACATTTCTTAAAACCTCAAGTCTATATATAGTATCAATACTAAACGAGGTTGTCCCGTCCTTTTTCGCATACAATTCCTTACGGAACCGCGGCTGAGTACTGGTACGCTTGATGCGATGCCGCTCGTGGAAGGAAGGTTTCGACCGAAATTTTACTGCCGTCGGTTCGAATCGTGGTGAGCCCTTGCAGGTCCGTCCGCAGAATTGTCGTACGATGCGTCGCGAGGCGCTCCAGCACCCTGGGGTGGGGGTGGTGAAACGAGTTTTCAAATCCATCCGAAATCAACGCAAAAGTGGGCGAAACCGCGTCCAAGAACGGTGCGATGCTAGAAGTATTGCTGCCATGGTGGCCCACCTTGAGGATGTCGGCCTGTAACAACTCCCCCGTCGCCAGTGCCTGCATTTCCATGGGCTTTTCCATGTCGCCAGTCAACAGGATCGATCGCTGGCCGTAGCTGATTCGCATGCCTAGAGAATCGTTATTCGTTGGGCTCTGGCCCGGAACATAATCGGGTGGCGGCGAGATTATCTCGACCTGCGTACCTCCGAAATCAAAGGTCCGGCCGCTGCGCATTTCAATGATCAAAACCTTTTGTAACTGAGCCTTTGCCTCCACTGCTGTCCATGCCGCGCTGGGTGCAGTGGCGCCGATCCAAAGCTCTCGGGGGTGGAAGTTTTCAATTAGCGCAGGGAGCCCTTGGGCATGGTCGTCGTGCGCGTGGGTCATCACCACCACGTCGATTTTCCGGATCGACCGGCGCCACAGGTAGGGCGAAACCACATCCTCGCCGATGTCGATCCGCGGCTTGGTGCGCCGGCCGAACGAGAGAGTCCCACCACCGTCCACCAGCATCAGTTTGCCGTCGGGAAATGCGAGCAGCAGACTGTCTCCCTGGCCGACGTCGATGGCTGTCAATTCCAATTCTCCCCGACGTACGTCGGGCGGGAATGGATGCCAGAAGACCAGCGCAAACAAGACTGCTACAACGAACGTCGAAACCCAACTCCAGCGGCGCGATCGCCAGATTGCAAACGCAAGCACGATCAGAGCCGCTGAAAAGGCGAAAACCAGCCAAAGCGGCGGATCGGGCACTCGCGAGTTGGGCTCGAATTGGACGTGCCAGGCCGCCACCTTCTCGCCTGCATCCAGCAGCCACCCGGCAATTACAGCAGGAAGGTGCCAACCCGTGAAGACACCGGCAAACCCAAAAGGAACAACCAATGCGAGCAACGGCACTACAATAATGTTCGCGGAGAAACCTGTGAATGAAATGCGATGAAAGTAGATCGCCAACGGCAAGGCCAGTGCAATCTGCATTACTGTGGAAATGACCGCCATCTCCCAGGCGTAGAAGAGCAGCCGTGCCTTAACCGCAAGGACACGCACAATCCAATCCTGCCGAATTCGCAAATAGTACTGCAGTGTTTCGGCGAGCAAGCGTAGTTCGACACGAAACTGGGCTGCCCGTGGCTGCATGCGAGCGTCACGGCTTACTTCACGAATCCCGAAGATACCGCGCGAGAATGGCGCGGACGTAGCTTCCAACAGAGGAATCGCCAGTGCGCCAATGGCCGCCACGGCCAGAAACGATAATTGGAAGCCGGCCTCGAACAGCTGGCCAGGATCCCCGGCCAAATAGATGATCGCCACTGCGGCCAGTAGATTCAGCACCTGCCGGCGGCGGTAGAAGTACCGCGCGGCCAGATACAAGCTGAATCCAGCGGCAGCCCGGACGGCCGGTGCGTTACAACCCGAAACCAGTGCATACAGCCACGCTCCGGCGGCTGTGATCGCCAGTGCCTTCAGCTCGGGTACGAAACAGACTCGCAGCAGAAATAGAAGGAACGCGGCCAGGACCGTGATATGCAGCCCGTCGATCACCAACATGTGAAACGTACCGGTGCGCCGGAACTCCTCGGTCCAGATTCGATCAAGTTTGCTGGATTCGCCGATCAACGTGGCTTCCATCATGCCGGTGGCGTAGCGGTTACCGGCATAGAGCCGATCGATCCGGTTGAGCGCGCCGGTCCGCAAGGCGAAAATTGCCGACAGATACCACGATCCGCAGCGGCCTGGCAGTACTTTCACGCTGTTTCCAGCGGCCATCGAGGCAGTCCAATAAATATCGCTGCGCGCTGAATAAGCCTGATAATCGAAAGCCCCCGGATTTTGAAAATTTCGGATGGGCCGAACTCGCGCCTCTAATTCCACCGGCTGTCCGTAGTGGAGATCGGGAGGCATCTCGCCGTCTCTGACCGTTAAGCTGACGCGGGCACGCGCCTTCGGGGCCAGTTCCATTACGAATTGATCGCGCCCTTCATAGAACGCCGGCGGCGAAACTACACATCCGCTTAATAGCACCGTTTCGCGTGAGCTGGCATCGATGTGGGGCGCGCGGCCGGGCCGGTGAATAAACTCGAGCGCCGCACCGCATCCCGTCACCGCTATAAAGCAGTACGCGTATCTGATCCTCCCCGGGTTGCGGCAAGCCAGCACCGTGGTCGCCAGGAATACCGGCAAAGCGACTAGAAGCTCAACTGCTCCAAACCCCGCTAGTCGCGAGAGGACGATCCCCACGACCAAGGCCACCAGGGGCATAAACAGAGGAAGTTTCACGTGACAAATGTGGTGTTTACGACCCTGGTAAAATCTCTAGGGAAAACCTGAAACGACTTGTGCCGCCGGGAGTCCTTAGAGATAGTTGAGTGATGGTGTATGAAGCCGGTTGAAGTCCTATTAGTGGAAGATAATGCGGGGGACACCCTGCTTATTCAGCAAACCCTGGCCGAAGGTTCGATTCCTGTCAAGATTCATGTTGCCAGGGATGGCGAGCAGGCCCTCCAGATGCTGGATGATCCCGAGTTCAGTCCGGGCTTAATTATCTTGGACCTCAACCTTCCCAGGATCCCCGGCTCGGTGGTCCTGGAGCGATATCAGAACAAACGTGCTCCCATCGTCATATTCACGTCTTCCTGGAATGACGCCGAGATCAATCGCGCGCTGGATTTGGGCGCGCGCGAATTCGCTCAGAAGCCCACTGACCTGCAGACTTTCAGCGATGTAATCTGTGGAATAGTAAAGAGGTGGGCGATTCGCGAGGAAGACACCACCCTTAGCGGAGCTAGCTCTTAGCTCCACGCATGCAGAAAAAACGACTAGGCAACAGCGATCTGGAGATCACGCCACTCGGCATCGGCGCTTGGGCTATGGGCGGCAGCGGGTGGGCCTTTTCCTGGGGACCCCAGGACGATCAGGAATCGATCGCGTCCATCCATGCGGCGCTTGATCACGGAATCAACTGGATCGATACGGCCGCCGTTTACGGCCTAGGCCATTCCGAGGAGGTGGTCGCGCGAGCCCTGGAAGGCCGTTCCGCGAAACCCTACGTCTTCACCAAATGCGAGCGCATTTGGAATGAGCGCGGCGAGATCGCTAAATCGCTGAAAGAGTCTTCCATTCGGAAGGAGGTGGAGGGTAGTCTCCGACGGCTTAAGGTGGACGTCATCGATCTCTATCAGATCCACTGGCCGGAGCCGGACGAAGATATCGAAGAGGGTTGGACTGCACTGGCCAAGCTCAAGCAGGAGGGCAAGGTCCGGCACATCGGCGTTTCGAATTTCAATGCCGATCAGATGAAGCGTGCGCAGGCCATCGCACCGATCACTTCACTGCAGCCTCCGTACTCTCTCATCTCGCCCGAAATCGAGGAGTCCATTCTGCCATATGCGCAAGCACACAATATCGGCGTTATTGTCTATTCGCCGATGAAGTCGGGACTATTGAGCGGCGGGATGACACGCGAGCGCGTAGCGGCTTTTCCGGCGGACGATTTCCGCCGGCGCGTGCCCAACTTCCAGGAACCGCTGCTTTCACGGAATCTCGAACTAGCCGAGCTGCTGCGGGCAATCGGCAAGCGGCAGGGGCGTACACCGGGCGAAGTTGCCATCGCCTGGACACTTCGGCATCCGGCAGTCACTGCGGCTATCGTAGGTATGCGGTCTGCCGACCAAGTGGAAGGCGTCATCGGCGCAGCGGAATTTCGCCTCACTCAGGCCGAGTTAGCTGAAATCGGGCGGTTTCGGATGGTAAAGGCAACGTCACAAAGCTGAAGCCCCCGCGTCGGCACGCGTTGCGAGCTTTTGCACATATTTCCGCATTCTTGCGTCGCGCCGCATACCGGCCAGATTTGCTTCATCCAATGCTTTTTGACTATCCCATGCGTCGTGGGTCTTGCGATAGCACGCGATAACGGTTCCAGTTCGGTCTCGCCCGCCGTGACAGTGCACAAATACGGGGCCAGAGTTCGAATTTAGTTCCTGCATGATTCGAGAGATCTGCTGATCGGTGGGCGCTCCCATCTCCATTGGTACGCTCAAGAATTTCATGCCGAGCGCTTCCACGATCCGCTGCTCTCCGCGGATTTGTGGGTCTTCACGTCGAAGGTCGACGACGGTCTTAATTCCCATCTTCGCCAGCGCTTCAAATCCTTCGACGGTGGGTTGTGCTCCGCGGTAGATCCGGTCGTTCACTTGGTGAAAGTTGGGAACTCCCGTCGGATCCGCGGCTGCCAAGGCCAAAGGAATCGTCAACATCCCGATCACAAGTTTTGTCATAAGCGTCTGCCTATGAGACGAAGTCGCGAACGGGTAGGAATCACGGAACCCGGCCTGTCACGGTTCGGTAACGTGAGAGGATAAGGCATGACCGCTAAGTCTCTCAAATGGATGCACATATTTGGCATTTTATTTGCCGCCTCAGTCGTCGCGCAGCAAGCTCCACCTGCCCAGCCGGGCACGCATTGGACCGAGGAACAGCTTCGCCGGGCGGTCGCGCTGGCGCGGGTCGGACAAAAGCTTACTCCCAAGTCCTGGCCCGGCAACGCGCGAGTGGCCGTGTGCCTCAGCTTTGATGTCGATAACGAGTCTTATTTGTTAGCACGCGGCGAAACTTCGCCCACCACGCTCTCCGCCGCCGACTTCGGGGCCGAAGCGGGATTACCGCGCATCCTTGAGCTCCTCGACCGCTACCAGGTTCCAGCATCGTTCTTTATTCCCGCCGTCAGCGCGCTGCTGCATCCGGAGATGATCCCGGCCATACTCAAGAGCGGCCGCCATGAGATCGGCGTGCATGGATGGATTCACGAATCTCTGGTTGCTCTCAATAGTGAACCCGAAGAGGAGCGTCTGCTAAACCAGGCCATCAATTACCTCACCGAGGCCACGGGCAAGCGGCCGGTCGGCTATCGCGCACCAGCTTGGGCATTCAGCCCCTACACCGTAGGACTACTTCGAAGAAGCGGCTTCCTTTACGACAGCAGCCTCCAAGCCATGGACGAACCATACGAGCTGGTTTCTAACGGCGAGCCAACCGGAATCGTCGAGCTGGCCATCGATTGGACGCTCACTGAAACTCCGTATCTCGGCCGCGGCGGAACGATGCCCTCGCCGGAGCTGCTGTATCAGCTTTACAAAGATGAATTTGACGGAGCCTACGAGCAGCACACTATGTTTGTGCTCACACTGCATCCGCATGTAAGCGGTCATCGCGCGCCGCTTCATCACTTGGACCAATTAATCGCTTACATGAAGTCGAAGCCCGGCGTATGGTTCGCAACCGCCGAGCAGATTGCCCGTTATGTCAAGCAAGTTGAATAAACACGGTGAAAACATGGCCTCGATCAGCGATGATTACCGGCGGCCAAAAAGCCACAGCACCACCGATAAAATCAGACTGATCAGCAGCGACGTCACGATCGGAAAATAAAAGACCGAATTTTTACCGCGGATGACGATGTCCCCAGGCAGGCGGCCCAGACGGATGGGGAGTCGTTCGCCAATGGATACAATCAGGCCCAGCGCCAGGACGAAGAGCCCGATGATGATCAACATTCGCCCGAACCGCATGCTTAATTTTCCCACTCAATCCGGCCCAACGCGTGCGAGAATGTCGGCATGACCGGTGCGGTTCTCTGGGACATGGACGGAACACTGGTCGATTCGGAAGAATTCCATTGGCTCTCGTGGCGGGACACCATGGCTGCGGAGGGTCTTCCGATCACGCGCGATCAGTTTGTGGTGACTTTCGGACAGCGGAACGACTCGATCCTGCCGCGCTGGCTCGGCGCACACGCCGCACCGGATCGCATTCAACGAGTCGGTGACGTGAAGGAGGCGCTGTACCGGAAACTGGTTCGCAATAGCGGAATCGCTCCACTTCCCGGCGCGGCCGAGTGGGTGCGGCGATTGTATCAGGAAAAATGGCGCCAAGCCGTCGCTTCTTCCGCGCCCCGGGCGAATGTGGAGGTTGTGCTGGAGGTGATTGGCCTGGCAGGCTGCTTTCAAGCCATCGTCTCGGCTGAGGACGTGACGGCTGGCAAGCCGGATCCGCAGGTATTTCTGACGGCAGCATCGCGCCTGGCCGCAGCGCCCGCCGAGTGTGTCGTTGTGGAAGACGCTGTCGCTGGCGTAGAGGCTGCCCGGCGCGCAGGGATGCGGAGCATCGGGGTTAGCCGCAATGCTGTGCTTGCGGCGAACGTTGCGGTCAGATCGCTCGCCGATCTTGCACCAGATTCATTCGAAAAACTGCTGGCGGGCTAAACTCTTCCCGTAGCAATGGCGCGTGCCCAGTCATTGCGTCCCATGGATGCGGCGCACTGAGAAGCGGGCCCGTAGTCGTAAGCTACTTTCTCAAAAGACACATCCCAACCGGCTCCTGTTTTGGTCAGGATTGCGTAAGAGGCGTGCGGTGAATAGGTCTCCATGCTGTGCGGCACCGGCGCATCGTCGCTATAGGCAGGCAGCCCCACGCTGCCGGGATTCACAATCATCTGGCCATTCGCCAGTGAAACCAAGCGCGGATTATGCGAGTGGCCGCACACAATCACAGGATGCCGGACGCCTTTCACAAACCGCAGGATCTCCGCTTCAGGCCGAAGGAGTGCCTTGCCTGACGCCACGTCCTCGAGCAGATAGGTCTCATCGCTGGCGGGTGTCCCATGGCACAGAAAAATCTCCTCCTCGAAGATGGCGGTGGGCGGAAGGGTCTGCAGCCACTGGATCGGATCTTCGCCCAGGTCTTTGATTACATAGTCCAGAGTAGGGATCGCGCGGCGGTCCTGCTCGGTGACATCGTAAATCTGGCGATCCTGGTTCCCGCGAATGGTAAGCAGATCGCCCAAGGTCTGAAGCCGGTCGAAGGTCTCGTGCGGCTTCAGGGGACCATATAGGATGTCACCCAGGTTGAACACCGTGTCCACGCGCTGCTTTCGAACGTCAGCCAGGACGGCATCCAAGGCCCAAACATTAGCATGGATATCCGCAACGAGAGCGATCCGGAGGGGGTTAGAAGCCATATACTATTGAGAAAGAGGAGCCGATCAATACCTAGTGTCACCAAAAGCCTTGCACGTTTTCAAGGTTTTCACGTCAGCCTGTTATAGGCATGGCGTCCGTAGTGCAGACATTTGAGGATTTTATGAGCGAGCGGGGAACCCCCTCTCAACTCGACGCCACCCTGCAATCCGCTCAGGAGCTGCAAAATCGCTTTATTTCCGATAACTTACGGCGAATCTTTCTGCTCATCTACCGGATCGTTGGGAACGTCGCCGATGCCCAGGATCTGACCCAAGAGGCCTTTATCAAGGCGCTCCAACGGCAGGATCAATTGAAAGACATCGAAAAGGCGGCGCATTGGCTGTCCCGGATCGCCAGCAATACGGCGATTGATTTCTTGCGGCGCAACGGCAAAGTCAACTTTTGCGAGATTGACACTTTGATGGAGCCGTTAAGCGAGCCATCGGAGAGTCCTGAACAGGCTGTGCTTCGCTCCGAGCATCGAGCTTATCTCCAAGAAGGTCTCACGGTCTTAACCGAGCGCGAGCGGACCGCTTTATTGCTGCGAGATGTTGAGGGGCTTCCGGCCGAGGAAGTCGCCAGCCAGATGAATTGCTCCAAGGCGACCGTACGATCACACATCGCTAATGCCCGCGTCAAGTTTCGCCGGTATATCGAGCGCAGCCGCCGCGCGCAAGGGAGGAAGCCTTCATGAGGCGCCCCGACTCCATGCGACATCCGAGCGAAGCTCAACTGGCGCTGTTGGCCGGCGGAGATCTGACATTTTGGGACCGCTGGCAGGTGCGCCGGCACGTTTCCAGGTGTTCAGCGTGCGAGGGTGAAGTGGCGGCCTTGCGATCCGGGAGCGAACAGGTTCGGGACGCATTGCCGGACTTACCGAAAGACCTCAACTGGAATCGTCTGGCCGAAGAGATGACTGGTAACATTCGCGTGGGGCTGGCAGCAGGTGAAGCGATCGCGCGCTTTGATCGGCCAGTCGTTCGCGTCCGTCCTGCCCGCCTGGGATTTAACGCTGCCCTGGTGCTGGCATGCGCCACGGTGGTGTTCGTAACCGCATTCTGGACCAGCCTTCCACGCGAACAGGCGCAACATCTGAGTTCGGCGTTGCAGAAGATTTTCACCGGTCAGAACGGCCGGCATCCGGCTGTTTCCCAGGACGATGTGATGCTGGAGGCATCCACTTCAGCGATCGAAGTGAAAGAGAACGGCCGCACTATGATGCTGACGCATCCGCGCTCGGATGGCGTCACGGTCTCCGTCAACATGCAAGGCTCGGCCGGCGTGCGCTATGTGGACGACGACACGGGCCAGGTGACGACCAACAAGGTGTACTATGCGGAGCAGTAGGGTGGCACAGGCATTCCTGCCTGTGTGCGTCGGAGTACTGGCATTGCTGCCTGCGTTATCCGCTGCCGTCCTCCCCAAGATCGACCTGCCTAAGGATTCACCCGTCACCGTGGTTTCCGCCGATTTCGGAGACTCGAACGAAATGGCGCGCGGCGGGGCGATGCTGCTCGATTTGCACGCCGTGCTTTCGCTGCGCAATTCAGGCGCCCGACGCATCCGAGGCATCACTCTGCTGGTGCGCGCGCAGGAGGCTACGCCAGGGGGCAAAGGCTCGGTCACTGTGACCAGCCTGGATGTCGGTCCTCAAGAGACCTTTCCGCTGCGCGTCGACCTACGGCTGCTTCGGCCGCTACAAGCCTCGAGTGCGGCCCCAATCGAGATCGGTCTGGACGGAATACTGTTCGACGACCTCAGCTTTTACGGTCCGGACAAACTCAGCTCGCGGCGAACGATGATCGTAAGTGAATTCGAAGCGCGCCGCGACCGGAAGTATTTCAAGTCGCTGCTGACCGAGGGCGGACAGCCAAAGCTGCAGCAAGCGATTCTCGAGAGGCTGGCGCATCAGGCGGATCGCCCAGCGTTCGATGTGCAGGTTGTGCGTGGTGGGCGGGCAACTAATTTCGAGCCCGAAAAAGAGGTCCAGTTCGCGTTTTTGAGTTTGCCTGATTCACCCATTGAGCCTCTGGAGGGCATGGCCCGGATCTCCGGCAACGAAGCGCGAGCCCCGCGCCTGGAAGTGAAGAACCGATCCGATCGCCCCATACGGTATCTGGAAGTCGCATGGATCCTGCATGACCGGAACGGACGCGAGTTTCTGGCCGGATCGGTACCGGCGGAGTTGCAACTGGGACCCGGGCAGAAGAGCCAGATTCTTGAAAACTCGACCTTGAAGTTTCCTCAGCGCGGCGGCCAGCCGCTCGCGATCGAAGGCATGACCGGCTTTGTGAGCAGCGTCGAGTACGCCGATGGCAGCGTCTGGATCCCGAGCCGCGCCGATCTGGGCACGCCGCAATTGCAGCGCGTCGCATCGCCATCCGATGAAGAGCAGCGGCTGGTTCAGATCTACCGCAAGCGCGGCATCCAAGGCCTGATCGCGGAACTAAGTAAGTTCTAGCAGCCAACCCGGGCCGGCTTCACAACGCTGTCCGGCAACCCTCCTCGCAGTGGATTGAACTATCCTAGGTAGAAAGGCCCGCTATGAACGTAGTCAAGCTCGCTCCCATCGCCTTCGTATTCCTAAGCTGTGAAAACCAGGCGCCAGCGCAACAAGCGGGACCGCCCACCAAGCCGCCCGTCGTCCTAGAGAACAAGGAGAAGCCCAAGAAGGACTCACCTTATCGGATCATCCAGGGCGTCGTAAAGGACCAATCCGATAATCCTCTGGCTGGAGCAATCGTGCAGCTCAAAGACACCAAAACATCAAAAGTGATCGATTTTGCCACCAAAGGCGATGGAAGATTCGCGTTCCGCGATCTTTCGATGGGGATCGACTATGAACTGCTTGCCAAGCGCGGTGATCTTGCATGCCCACCCAAAAAAGTGAGCATTTACGACACGCGCAAGGAGGTCATCATCAACTTCACGCTCCAGCCGCAGGTCAAGCAGTAGCAGGACGTGAATAGGAACGCAATGTGCGACGCATACGGTGGCACTTGCGCCTGGCAATTTCAGCGAACTCCAGCAGAAGTTGACACTCGGCCTTCGGTAGAATTCCAACCGCGGACTTCAGATAGCGAACCAGGTCCTTGTATTCAGCGTAGGCCTTCTTGTATGCAGCCGTAACGCGCGAGCTACGAGCAGAGCCAGCGGCTCTTCCTTGACGCGTTGAACGCCGGTTGGAGGATTTTCCTGCGGGGTGAACCATGCCACTACATAGAGGCAATTGGGTCACCAAGTGTTTCAGTGCTATACTGAAAACCGAACGTAGCAGTAGTGTTGCCGCGACGAACGGAAATCACTGCTAAGTTGTCGACTGCGCGGGGCGTGGCTCAGCCTGGCTAGAGCGCCTGGTTCGGGACCAGGAGGTCGGTGGTTCGAATCCACTCGCCCCGACCAAACAGAACTTGTCCGAACCGGACACATAGTAACAGATTGTTCCTAAGACATAGGTAACACTTTTGGGCCAAACGGATTGGCCGCAGGCTGCAAAGTTTTCTCCTCCAGATCGACGTAACCGAGATCGTACTGCATAAGACTGACAAGCCAGATGCCGTGGTCGAGTGCTTTGACGCCAACGGCCTGACCAGCTAAAGAAGAGCTGAGATTGATTTTCTTGTTGTAGAGGCACAGGCGGCCGTAGTGGGTGACGATAACGGATCGGTCATGAAACGGATAGTGCGGCTCGGCGATGCCGTGATAGGGTCTGGTGGACGCAGAATAGACTTCGGCCGGGCATTTCATAGCGAGAGCCTCATGGGGCCGCTGAAGATTGAAGTCCTCGATGAAGGCGTCGA